>CAJTAL010000021.1 GCA_910574285.1 Lachnospiraceae bacterium
GAACAAACGCCTGGAGTTGGAAGTCCCTGTCTGGGACAATTTCTGGTCCTGGCTTGCAACGGTAGAACCGCTGGGCGGAAGCCTGTTGGAAAAAGCAGTGAACTATGCGGCTAACCATAAGGAGCTTCTGGGCAACTACCTGCTGGATGGGAGATGTGAGATCTCCAATAACCGGGCGGAACGATGCGCAAAATCCTACGCGACCGGAAGAAAGAACTTCCTTTTCCATGATACCGTGAATGGAGCGAGATCGAGCGCCATCATCTACAGCCTGGTAGAAACGGCAAAAGCAAACAACCTAAACGTGTTCCAATACCTTTATACACTGTTGTTGTACATGCCAGACTATAAACAGGAGCCCGCAGGTGTGGAAGCAATGATGCCGTGGAACGACTTTATAAGGGAACGATGTTCCAAGGTGATGGACACGGAAACAGAAACACCGGAGAACCGGGGGCAGATACCGCTCTGATAGCTGCCCCTTATTTGTGATGAAAATACAATCGTTGATAAAAGCTATATTCGCTTATAGCTCCAGGATTCTATGAGCCTTTCCAGTTTTGAACTTATAATTCTTATATACTTCGGTTCATTAAGAACTTGATTATAAACAAATCTTGAATCACGTCATTCACTTGTCAGTCAAAAAGATTATCCCACAGATTTTAGAATATGTAAAACCGGTAGGTTATTCATCGCTTACTGACGATTTTTGAAAATGCCAACAATGAACGCAAAAAAACAGGAAACCTTTTCTTGATTTCCTGTCTTGGTGTGCCATTATGGCGGTTATTCAGTTATTAGCTTACTCTTTTATAATTCAGAGGGGCGGCACACTTTTTGCTGTCACACCTTGATTACCCACCAGCAAGGACAGACAGAGCTGTCAACGGTGGACGTAGCCTAACACCACCCATTTACTTGCCGTTGACTGGCTCGACTTGGTTTGCTGCTTCACTTAAAATTCTTTCCTCTTAAAAATAGAAATGGTTAATGGATAAGACACAGCAAAAAGCATTAAGGCACAAGTAATAATAATGGCATTTCCAAACAAAGGGATATTAAAAAGCATAGCAGAAATACTAACTGCACAAAACAAGGAGATTATAAGAAATACTACAATTTTATCTTCTCCTGTCAAATAAATCATTGGTATAAATATAGCTCCCATGAAAAAACTGATACTAACTGCTAATATAAATAAGCTGAATATACCCGAAAACTGGTCAAAAGAAAAACCTTGTATCATATAGGATAAACCTGTTACAATACCAGTAAAAAGAGTTCCAACGATAGTCCAAAAAATTTGGTTTAGGAACAAACTTCTTACAATATCTGTCCGCTTCACTGGCAAAGTAAGTTTATACTTTCCCCATTTCAAGGAAAACTCATTTCCAATGGCTGTTGCTGCAATTACTGAAAATCCAACAATCCCAATCATTATAAAGTACATTTGTAATGTTTGCTCAGGAATAATAGTCACAACTATTGCAAATAAAAGCATAAAAATCAAGAAAACTTTTGCGTTTATCCATACAGCAAAGAAATTATTTCTAAAAAGCCCTTTCATATACGTTCCCCCTTTACTAACATTAAAAATATTTCATCAACTGAAACATGGTCAATTACGACATTTTTATATTTCCTCTGTGCATTCTTCACATCAGATACCAACACATCAATTTGAAAATCCCGTTTTCTATAAGCAAGAATATCAGAAGTATCTAATGTGAGAAATTGACTTTCCTTGCAGCGCATAATAGCATAATTGTATATCAATTCATTTTTTGATACAGTAGCAATAAGTTTTCCATTATGAACAAATGTAATATAATCAGCAATTTTTTCCAAATCACTTGTGATATGGGAAGATAACAAAACAGAGTGATTTTCTTCTTGTATAAAATCAAGAAATACATCCAACATTTCATCCCGTACAATGGGGTCAAGTCCACTGGTAGCTTCATCTAAAATCAATAGTTGGGGATGATGTGATAATGCAACCGCGATAGCTAATTTCATTGTCATTCCTCTGGAATAATGCTTGATTTTTTGATTTGTGGGTAATTTGAAATTTTCTATATATTTTAGGAACAAAGCATTATCCCATTGTGTATAAAATCCTGCCATAATTCCTGCTAATTGTCTCGCCGTCCAGTTGGTAGGGAAATTGTTTCCGTCATAAACAACACCAATTTTTTCCCTCATAGCTGTATCAGCATCAAACATTTCTTTTCCGAACAATTTTATTTTTCCGCTGTCCTTTTTGATTGTATTTAATATGCAACCAATCATCGTAGTTTTTCCTGCTCCATTTTCGCCAACAAATCCCATAATTGCCCCATACGGCAAGTTGAAAGACACATTTTCCAATGAAAATTTCGATTTTGAAAATGTCTTGGAAACCTGCTGCACTTCTAAAATATTTTCCATACTATTCCTCTTGATAAAATAAAGTTAATATTTCCGTCAATTTTTCGAGAGAAATATTGCTTGTTCTCCCAATTTCGGCAGCTATTTGCAAATGTTCTTCGGCTATACGCTGCTGTTCCTCTTGATAAAATTCTTTGTTCTGCGCCGACACAAAACTTCCTCTGCCAACCGTAGTTTCGATAAATCCGTCTCTTTGTAAATCCTCATAAGCTTTTTGGACTGTAATAACGCTTACATGGATTGATTTTGCCAAAGCCCGCATAGAAGGGATTGCGTCACCTGCCTGTAATTCTCCGCTCATTATCATTGCCTTGATTTGTGATGTGATTTGTTCATAAATCGGTTTATTGGCATTGTTACTGATAATGATTTCCACGATTCACCACCTCTGCTTTCTGAATGTACTTAATGTACAAGTATATTATATCACCCTTGTTATTATAGTCAATCCACAAAATAAAAATAACAACAACTTAATCTGGTTGTTGCTAAGTAAAAAATATAGGTCGGTGTAAGGTGAGATTTCGCCGCTGTCGACATTGGTGGTAATGTGTATAACTGGCTGTCTCATGGAATTGTGGGTAACTCTGTTTGCAGGACGTGGGAAAGCTGCTCTTTAGCTTTTCCATGTGCTGTAAACAGAGCTATCCATGATTCCATAGCCTGTTATGCACATTTCCATGACGCAAAGCCCTTTTCCCTGCGCCCTTATAAATCGTCCCCGTCAATCTCGTAGAGGTCAAAGGGTTCTTCCGGCTTGATAGCTGCCGGGCGGCGTTTTAGGTACTTCTCAATGTCAAACTCGTTTTTCTTGTCAAAGTCGGAGAGGAATTTATATCTTGGGTGCTTGGTAATGTCAAATTTGTCACTGAAAAAAGGGCGTGCGCCCCTTACCTGCAAGATACATTTGCCGCCGTCCATGACGGATATTTCATCTTGGCTCATAAGCTCCTTTCCCAACTTTTGGTAGTTCAGCCCGTAGGTCTTTTCCTTTCCCCGGTTCTCGGAAGTGTTGTATAAATCTATGGTTTCTTTCCCCAAAAGCTCCGACATTTCTTTGAGCGTGGTTTTCTCCTTGCCGCCTAAAAACAAAGTGGTGTCACAATTCCCCGTGATCGTGTCGGCGTTGTCCTTGTAAATGGCTTTTAACTGGCTCTGCGCCTGCAAGATAAGGCAGGCTGATATTTCCCGGCTTCGGATTGTGGCAATCAGCTTTTCCAGTTTCGGTATCTGCCCGATATTCGCCACTTCATCAAGCAGGCAGCGGACGTGTACGGGAAGCCTGCCGCCGTACACATCATCTGCCTTGTCACAAAGCAGATTGAAAAGCTGCGTGTACATCATGGCGACAATGAAGTTGAAAGTGTCGTCCGTGTCGGAGATAATGACAAAGAGGGCGGTTTTCCTGTCCCCCAACGTGTCAAGCTCCAAATCGTCCGTTTCCATAAGCTCCCGCAGCTCTTTAATGTCAAAGGGGGCTAATCTTGCGCCGCATGAAGTCAAGATGGATTTAGCGGTCTTGCCCGCCGCAACCTTAGCTGAGATTTTCTCTGGTGCCTTACTCTTTGTCTCTTTTTCGTTTTTCTTAGGCTTCATCCGTTCTAATAACTCCTTTAAGATTTTCTTTCTGGGATATTCCACCAGTTTCCAATAGGACTGGCTGTGACGGATTCCCAGGAAAAGCGGATGGACGCCGATATTATCATTCTTCATCCCGTCTACAGTTAGCTGATAGAGTGGTCTTGAAGGCTGTTCGCTCTCCCAGAGTTCAAGGATTCTCTGTTTTGACTGGCAGATAACGGGAGAGTTCTGCTGACTGTTTCCCCATGCTATCACCACCTTGGAATCATCCGTAAGGTTTGAAAAGACAGTTTCCTTAATATAGTTCATATTTTCCTCATCCACGGTTAATCCGGCTAAGGAAAGTCGGCTCTGTGTCACCTGTGCAAACAGATTAATGACGGTGTATGAATTTAACCCCAATTCAGCAAGATGGTTCAAGAGATGGTTATTAGTGGAATCCTCCACATAGCAATTTTCCTGCGTTCTGGTAGGGTATAGTAAGATAAAGTATGCATGACTGCCTGCAATCCCCGTAATCTCTTTTTTAATGCTGTATGTTCTGTTCCCGTCCTCTGATGATAGTATCTCTGTTTTCACGGCTATTTCTGTTTTTACTGAGTTTTTCATAGGTTTTTCTCCTTTCATTTTTTAGCTTAAAGAATGATGTAGTAATTATTTAATAAATCAAAATATAACTCGTTCCCTAAGAAACCTGAATTATCCAAAGTATCCGTAACCAGAACAGACAAATCTGTTTTATTTACCAGTTCCTTGATATAGGTTTCCATCCGTTCTCTCCATAGGTCTTTTCCGGATTCATCCATACTGCAGTATTCTAAGAATGACCAGTATAATTCTTCGCCCCGTTTCGATAGCAATCTCCCTATATGGTTTAATTCGTTATAAGAAAGAGGCATAATGCGCCCAAAGACTTTTAAATATATTTCATTTACCCCAAACTTCCTTAAATAGCCTTCCTCATTCCGGTAGAATTGCAGGGTGGATTCATTTTTATATAACGATAAGTATTGCTGATATAGGATTTCCCATTCTTTCGGATAAAGGGAGATATAGGTAGTCAGTTCCTCAATCCATTCCTTTTCCGTACCCTCATAGAAATCCGGCGGTTTGTTAATATCATGCGAATTCAGACATTCATTACCATTTTCCCAGTAATTGCCTTCATATAATCTCTGCTCAAAATTTTTACTCATAGTAGTTCCTTTCCCGAAAAATCGTAGTAATAGCTTTATTCTATGTACCCCCGTTCATCATCCCCTCCCATAAGGGACGGGGGTACACAGAAAATCCGATGTTAATCTTTTTATTCATTCTCTTGGTGTTTAAGCATTATTACATAGAAATAATTTCAGATAAAAACAGAAAATCATTTCATTAAGAAAATGATTTCGTAAGATATGTTTATAGAAAGTAGAATTTTAAGAAATGCATGAATATGCTTGCATAATAGCTGACGACGACGCTGTCGCCGTAGTTGTCGCCATAAGTGGAGGTATCATTGTAAATGACAGCAATCTTTTGCAATAAAAAGAGTCAGCATACCAAAATTCATGATAGGCTGACTTGCTTTTAAATGATTTATGAAGTGGGAGAGTGCCATACAGTAGCCGTATACTTGCACCTCTTCATCCTTAGAACACCGCATTTTCTCTTACTTGAACACTGCCCGTATCTGATTTTTCAGCGTAGAAGAAATTAAAAAGCATAGCCATAATATCAAAATTTGGCTATGCCTTGTAAAGTTGAACGTACAGGTATTTAGTTACTACTCTTTGATTTTATCCAGTTCATTGAGATTCACGCCTGCGATATTGAGCAATGCTTTCAGAGAGATATATTCCTCTTTCAAATCGGCGTATGTTTCTGGCGCGTTTTCTTTTTTGGCCAATATCATACGTCTTTGTACTTTTGCAAAATCATCAATAGCAGTTTTCACAATTTCAAGGCTAATTGGCATATGCTCACCACCTTTTTCATGTGCCATAGTAATTTGGTTCATTCTATCTTCATGTAACCTCCGCTTAAACAGACTTCACATGGCTCTGCCTTGCAGAATGGAGCATACGGGACTTGAACCCGTGACCTCCACACTGCCAGTGTGGCGCGCTCCCAACTGCGCTAATACCCCGTGGATTCATTATAACACAGATGGGAGCAGGAAGAAAGAAAAAATTAGCAGATAACGATTATTTTTCTTGGTGTGGTCTGTGCAGGGATGCTTCTGGTAGAAGCAGTATAGTATACGATCAGTGTCTGGCCGCCAAGAGGGCAGTGGAATGGTTGGCCATTGGAAGTCACAATCTCGGTAGAACGCCCGATAATCAACTTTAATGAACCGTCAAAAGATACAAGGTCATCATCGAATTCACTGACATAGATGGTCTCCTGCGGATTCCTGCGCCCGATGACTATCGCCTGATACTGCGGCGGATAGATCAGAGGAACCGGGAGATCCGCGTCGAAGAAGGCAGTAACATTCATTCCGACCCGGAGACGTACTTCATTGATTACATAAGTATCCGGACTGATGATGAAGTTCTGGATTCCGTCGGAATTGCGGATCGTGACCTGCTGCATACAGCAATTGTTATCCAATGTAGTGATACTCTGAATCACTCCATTTACAGGAACTAAAGATGGCATAATAAAAACTCCATTTTTCATTAGTATATGCCAGATTATCTATGGTGTTCATCAGGCTTGATAGAAGCAGCCCTTCCGTTAGGAGGAAGGAAATGATACAGTTCTTCATAGGCTTCGATTTCCTCCGAAGAGATCGGCTCAGACGGGATCAGTCCGGTGCAGTCCTGAGAGGATGCAGCGTTGGACAGGTAATCATATTCGTCTATTATTTTCTGGTTTTCTTTGTCTTCTTTTTTCATCGGGAACCTCCTCATAGAATTTTTAGGTATAGAATGTGTAGAAAAATGCAGATATATACTGTATAATGTTTCCATGCGCAAAAAAATAACCGATTATAAAAAGAAAGAAGGAGAGCAGCTATGAATATAGAAATTGATACACATTCACATACGCTTGCCAGCGGGCATGCATATAATACAATCCGGGAGATGGCGGCGTCGGCGTCAGGGAAGGGGTTAAAAGGGCTGGCGATTACCGATCATGCAATGCGTATGCCTGGAACATGCCACAGTTATTATTTCCAGAATCTCAGGGTGGTGCCAAGAGAGATGTATGGAATCGAGCTTTTGCTGGGGACAGAGCTGAATATTCTAAATGAAGCCGGTGAGGTGGACATGCCGCAGGAGCTTCTGGCAGAGTTGGATATCGCGATTGCCAGTATGCATCATCCTTGTTACCAGGGTGAGTGCAGTAAGGAAGCAGTCACTCAGGCATATCTGAAAGTCATGAAGAACGAGTATGTAGATATTATCGGGCATCCGGATGACGGAAGATTTCCGGTGGATTTTGAAACGATGGTCAGGGGGGCGAAGCAGACAGGTACATTGCTGGAAGTGAATAATTCTTCTCTCCGTCCGGAGGGATTTCGGCTCCATTCAATGGAAAATTGCCGGGATATGTTGGAAGAATGCAAAAAGCAGGGGGCAATGGTGGTTCTCGGAACGGACTCACATGTGGATGTAGATATTGCGGAATATCCGTATGCTTTTCAGATTCTGAAAGAAGTAGATTTCCCGGAAGAACTGGTTGCGAACACATCGCTTGATAAATTAAAATCATCTTTAAAACGTGCTTCTTTCAAAGAGCTTTAAAAGCCTTAAAAGACTTAAATAAAGCCTTAAAAGACACGAAAAAGGTATAGACTTTATAAATTTAGTGTGCTAAAATGTAACAGTAATGAATTCTGTTACGAAGGAGATAATGTTATGAGTAAGAAGATCCGGACGGAAGCAGTAGACTATCTGTTTCGCGCGATATTGAGCCTGAGAGATAAAGAGGAGTGTTATACTTTTTTTGAAGATATCTGTACGATAAATGAATTACTTTCCTTATCCCAGAGATTTGAAGTGGCAAAGATGCTAAGGGAGCGTAAGACATATCTTGAGATTGCGGAGAAGACCGGGGCTTCTACGGCGACCATCAGCCGGGTAAACCGTTCTTTGAATTATGGTAATGACGGATATGATATGGTGTTTGATAGAATCGGTCAGGAAGAGAAATGACCGCGGACTATGCATTATATATAGGGTTTCATATATAAGATATCATACTATAAGATTTCATATATAAGATATCATATATACTGTAAATATACTGCAAAAAGAAGAAATAAGACCAAACGGCCTTATTTCTTCTTTTTACCGCATCCTTCTTCGGGAACCTGGTCCAATAGTTTTTCAATAATCTGCTTTTTGATATACACATCAAAACTCAGGCTGCAGATGAAAGAGAAAAGTTGAAGATAGTCCCGTTCTTCCGCCGGGACGCCGGGAAAGCAGTCCATCGCATGGCGATAAGACCTAGCGACATCTTTCTGGAGAGCGTCTATCCGGGATTTCTCCAGCTTGCAGATCTCCTCATAGATGGTCGTTATATTAAAATCTTTCCCGCTGTTAAAATATTTCTCCGTGACAGGATTCAGCATGGTTTCAATGTCTTTGATGGAAAGGATATTCTTAAAATAATAGATGAATATCATAACCAGAAGGTGTTCTTTGGAATATTTTTTCTTTATCGGGGGCGGAAGCAGGTTATTCTTGGCATAGTTATTGATCATAGTTTTTGTCAGTACTTTGTCATCTTCATGCCGCTTGGTGGAGCATAACTGTTCCTCCATGAAGGTGGTTACCTGATCCATATACAGATCAATATTCGGAATATCTTCAGGTCTTACATAATCAATCTGAGAGATGTAGCTCAGAATACTGTTTAACATATCTTTTGTGTCAATCGTCATATTATCACCTCAATGCAATCATTATATAGTTTTTAAAACTATATGACAAGGATTTTTTGAAATAAAATACGATCGGAATAATATAAAAAAGAAATAAAAAGAAATCAGGAAGAAATCACAAATTCCATGAAGACAAAAGACATATTTTATGATATAACAGGTATACACGCATTTTTAGAAAACTCCCGCAATTTTTTTCATTCCGGGAGAGCTGCTGACTAGGAGGGAAAGAATGAATGCACTGAAGAAATTATTTGCCCCGGTAGATATGACCGTGGGAAAACCCTGGGAGGATATTCTTCTGTTCACCGTACCGATGCTGATCGGAAATATCGCCCAACAGTTATACAATACGGTGGACAGTGTAGTAGTAGGGAATTATGTGGGAGATAATGCCCTGGCTGCCGTTGGAAGCGCCGGACCGATATTGAATCTGCTGATCGTTCTTTTTATCGGGATCAGTGTGGGAGCCAGTATTATGGTGTCCCAGTATTTCGGCGCGCGCAAGAGAGAGGATCTGTCTATTGCGATTGCTAACAGCATCGTGCTGACGGCTGTCTCTTCGGTTATTATTATGGTGATGGCTACGGTGGTTGCGAGACCGCTTCTGGTCCTTTTGAAGACGCCGGACAGTATCCTTGACTGGTGCACTTCGTATCTTCACATTCTGTTTCTGGGAGTGTCAGGGCTTGCATTTTACAACATTCTCAGCGGGATCTTAAGGGGACTTGGAGATTCGGTTTCAGCGCTTCTGTATCTGATCGTGTCAAGTGTGCTGAATATTATCCTGGATCTGATATTCGTGATACGCTTTGGCATGGGAGTCAGCGGCGTAGCGCTGGCGACTGTGATCGCACAGGCGATTTCAGCGGTATTGTGTCTTCTGAAACTGATGCGGATGAAGGATTTGTTTGATTTTAAAAAGTCCTACTTCAGGCTGACCAACCGGCATGGGATGAATATCATCAGGCTTGGCGTCCCGTCCGGTGTAACCCAGGCGATCATGTCCATGGCGATGCTGGTGGTACAGTCGCTGACTAACAGTTTTGGAGAACAGTTCATTGCTTCTAATGTTATTGTGATGCGGGTGGATGGATTTGCCATGCTGCCGAATTTTTCCTTCGGAACGGCTATGACCACTTATGCGGGACAGAATGTGGGTGCAAGGGCCTACGACCGCGTGTCGCAAGGCGCGAAGCAGGGAACATGGATGGCTGTTGGTTTCTCGGCGGCGATTACGGCGGCAATCCTGGTATTGGGAAGGCATCTGATGGCAATCTTTACAAATACGGCAGATTTGGTGACGCTAAGCATGAATATGATGCGGATATTGGCAGTGGGCTATATTGCGATGGCAGTCATTCAGAGCCTGTCCGGCGTAATGCGCGGCGCAGGCGATACCGTAACGCCTATGTGGATATCAATCGTAATGACGATCTTCCTTCGTGTACCCATCGCTTATGGTCTGGTCTATCTGACGAAGAGCGAGCAGTTCCCGGGAGGGCGAAAAGAGAGTATCTACATATCACTTCTGGTTTCCTGGGTATTGGGGGCGATCATCACGGGCTTTTTCTACAGAAGAGGAAAATGGAGAGGGAAAGCGATATGATTTCCATAGAGACTGTCTGAAAGCTCATTTTCCCGATCTGTATGCCCCGATTTACAGCAAGGATCTCTTATTCCCGCGGCAGTCGCCAAGAGTGCATGTTTGCATGCACTCTTGGCGACTGCCGCGAGGTCTTTGACGTTGGAGCGGACGGACTATTGCAGTGGAAACCGAAGCTCGACTTCAAATTGTTCTTCTATTTGATGCACATACATCCTGCTCTCCAACAGACGCATCATCTTGTCAACGTTTTTCAGGCCGATATTATTGCTGTCTATATGAGAATTTTCACTTTTTATGGTATTTGTAATATAAATAATATATTCTGTTTCCTGCATTTGCCCGGCTGTCACAACCGGCATTTTCTTATCACCATATTTTAAAATATTAGAAAAAAGGTTGCTGAAGATACGCTTTAGCATAGACCTGTCGCTTTGCAGTACGCCGGAATCATCGGAAAGCTGTATGTCTGCAGTAAATCCTGCAAGTTTGATAAAATCACAGTTTTCCTTCAGGCATTGACGGATGAAATCTGTAGAGAGCCAGGTGATGTTCGGGGTTTCCTGTTCTTCTGATACCAGCGCGTATTCGAACATACGATCTGTCAGTTCTTTGATGTCTTTTGCTTTTTTCAGGCAGCGGTCCAGATAGATATCCTGTGCCTGGGGATTGCGTTTTAACTTAAGGGCTTCCAGATATCCTGTCAGGATGGTAAGGGGAGTCCGGAGATCATGGGAGAGGGCAGTGATCAGATCCTGATTTGCCTTGTGGCTTTCCTGCTCTTTGCGGATCGTATCAGACAAAGACTCTCTTAAGTGGTCTAATTCCTGCGCGAGAATACCGATCTCATTGCCGCCATAATCAGGGAATGTATGTGTCAGGTCGCCGGTTGACATAGTGAGGATCTCATCCTTCAGGATAAGGATCTGCCTCATCTTGCGGTTCAGAAAGATGAGAATGATAGCGAGGAAGAGGAAGACCGACAGGATGAGACATACAACCATGTATGGATATATGTACAGGACTCTCTTGTAATTATACACCATGACAGTGGCGATTCCGTTTGCGAATTGTAGCGGGAACTCATAGAAAAATTCCCCTTCGCCCGCAGTGAGGCGGTATCCCAGATTAAAAAAAGTGCTGAAGGTTTCATTCTCCATAATTGACGGGAGCTTTCCCGCGCGGTATAATCCGTCTTCCAGCCCATAGATATAGATGGCGGTATATTCATCGGCAAGATTAAGGAAAGGCTGTATGGCTCTGACGGCTTCTGTGTCTTCTTCTGATTCCGGTATATTATATCTCAGGGCCTCTTCCACAAGAGTATCCTGAAAATTCTGGTCATCCATCTGCGTGTAGAAAAAATCCATCTGTGTGGCGAATTCAAAGAGTTTCCATTTGTACGTCCACAACAGTTCAAAGAAAACGTAGGTAATGACGAGAGTACACAAGATTATGATTGCAGACTGTGTACGTATCTTTAAGTTATTAAATCGTCTAATCACATCGGTACCCCTTTCCCCAGATTGTCTTAATCAGTGTCGGATTCTTCGGATCTTTCTCGATCTTGCGTCTCAGGTTGCGGATGTGAACCATGACCGTGTTGTTGGCCCCATAATAGTAAGGCTCGTTCCACACAGATTCATAGAGATGCTGCGCGGAAAAGACCTGGTGACGGTGCTTTACCAGGAGAACCAGCATAGAATATTCGATGTCCGTCAATACGAGAGGCACATCGCCGGAAGTTACTTCTTCTTTGAATTCATCAATCTTAAGATGATGGAAGATCAGGGGTTCTTTCTGTGATACGCCGCCTGGAGCAGGTGTGCTGAGATCGGACGAATCTTTACCCTGATAGACCTGATAGCGGCGGATCAAAGCCTTGGCCCGGCTGATGAGCTCATTATAGGAAAATGGTTTTGCCAGATAATCGTCGCCTCCGCTTGAGAAGCCAAGGGTCTTGTCGCTGTCTTTCGTGCGCGCGCTTAAGAACAGGACAGGGGCGTTGCTGTTTTTGCGGATTTCAACGCAGGTCTGATAGCCGTTAAGTCCCGGCATCATGATATCGAGAATGATCAGATCGAAGGTGAATTTTCTGGTCAGTTCAAGAGCAGTTTGGCCGTTTTTGGCTTCTTTTATATCAAAACCTTCTCCTTCCAGCAGGATGTGAATGATTTCCCGGATCTCCGGATTATCGTCTACGATTAAAATGCGTGCTGTTTCCATATTTGTAAGAACTCCTGTGTCGTGATTTTCTTATTTTTTAGTATAGCAGTTTTTATGAAAGTATTTAGAAGTTCTTAAGAATTTTTAAGATTTATTTTTTGCTGTTTCTTAAGAAATACCGAGTAAAGTATGTCGAGAAAGGGGAAAATATAGAAACATCCTCTATTTGGCTGCACTCTGCAGGGGTGCTGCCTGGAGCAGAGCATGACAGAGTCTGCAGGAACACGATACGAGCTGGGAGGTATACAAGATGAGCAAAATAAGTATTGTCATTCCATGTTTTAATGAAGAAGAGGCTTTGCCGGTATATTACCGGGAGATGAGACACGTGATGGAAGAGATGTCAGAGGAAGAATTTGAGCTGCTTTTTGTGGATGACGGTTCTTCAGATAGAACCCTTCCTATATTGAAAGAAATGAATGAGACAGACGCGAGATGCCGCTACCTGTCTTTTTCCAGGAATTTCGGGAAAGAGGCGGCGATCTATGCAGGTCTTAAGAATGCCGAAGGAGATTACGTGGCGACAATGGATGTAGATATGCAGGATCCGCCGGGGCTTCTGCCGGAGATGTACAGGATACTTAAAGATGAGGATTATGACAGTGTGGCAACCAGGCGTTCCACGCGGGCAGGAGAGCCAAGGTTCCGTTCCTTCTTGTCGGAGAGTTTCTATAAGTTCATCAATCGCATTTCTAAGACGAAGATAGTAAACGGCGCCAGGGATTACCGGCTGATGAAACGGAAGATGGTGGACGCTGTGCTTGAGATGAGTGAATACAACCGTTTCTCTAAAGGAATCTTCGAGTGGGTGGGATTTCGGACAAAATGGCTGGAGTTCCAGAATGTGGGACGCTGTGCGGGACAGACGAAATGGTCGGTCAGGAAATTATTCGCCTATTCACTGGAAGGTATTACGGGATTCTCGGTTGCTCCCTTATCGCTGGCTTCGATTGTGGGAGTGTGTTTTTGCGGATTGTCATTTCTTATGATTCTTATCATCATCGTACGTACACTGATCTGGGGAGATCCGGTATCCGGATGGCCGTCATTGGTGTGTATCATATTCATGGTGAGCGGAATTCAATTATTCTGCACCGGGATCGTGGGAGAATATCTGTCTAAGACTTACTTGGAGACGAAGCGCAGACCGATCTTTATTCTGAAGGATTCCAGTGAAGAGAGGAAGGGAGACAGGCATGAGGCGGCTTCGGTGTAAAGCAGTATATGGATACGGATTCTTAGTCTTACTTACTCTGGTATTCTGCTATTTGTTCTGCCTGCGCTATGGTGTCTTTGGTGCAAAGGTGGACTGGATCAGCCAGCACAGTGTTCTGCCGGATTATTTTCGGCAGCAGTTTTATGACACAGGCGAATTATTTCCTGAATTTGCAGCTAATATCGGCGGAGGACAGAATATCTATCATTTTGCATATTATGGTTTGTATAATCCGGTTCTGTTAATCTCTTATCTGCTTCCTTTTGTGAAAATGTCAGATTATATGATGGCAGTTCAGATGATAAGCCTGCTTGTGTCGGTGATGCTGATGTATGCATGGCTCGGGAAGAGCGGATTTACGGAAAAGATTCGTATTGGTGTGACGGTTATATTTTTGTTGTCCGGGCCGATGATTTTTCATTCCTATAATCAGATCATGTTTGTAAATTATATGCCCTTTCTTCTGATGGGGCTGATGGGAATTGACAGATATTTTCCCAAAGAGGATGGAAAACGGCAGAGAAAGAATAGCAAAAGGCGGGGCGGGATGCTGACAGTCAGTATCTTCCTTATGATTATGACCAGTTTTTACTTCAGTATCGGCGGGATGCTGGTACTGGTGTTATATGGAGTCAGCCGTTATCTTATGGTCTGTGAAAGCAGGGATAAGAAGATTACGTTCGGGGCATTCCTGGCGGAAGGGATAAGATTCGCTGCTTCCTTTGTAACGGCAGTTTTGATGAGCGGGATTCTGCTGGCGCCGACTGTGTGCGCCCTGGCGGGAGGAGAAGGAAGGGATACTTTGCACATAAGTATCGGAGAACTTTTGATCCCGGGGATATCAGCGTCAAGATTCTGTTATTCTGTCTATGGAATCGGGCTGACCACGCTTGCCCTGACGGCTCTGATCGCTATGTTATTCGGAAATAAACTGCATGAAAGAATGCTTGCCATCAGTGTCATGGCTGTATTGACGGTTCCGTTATTTGCTTATCTGCTGAACGGCGGTCTTTATGTGCGGGACAAAGTGATGATTCCGTTTCTGCCTCTTCTGTGTTATATTCTGGCATATTATCTGGAACATCTCACGGAAGACAACCGGGAGATCGCAGGAGTTGGCGGTAAAGCAGTCAGCTCGGGGATGTTGGGAGTGCTTCCTTATATAATAACAGTTGCCCTGCTCTTTGTGTGCCGGAAACAGGGAGAAGCAGGAAGATATTGGAAATTAATTATAGGGGATGCTTTCGTCATGCTGGGATATTATGTGAGTTATATTGCAGTAATTCATATGAAGTTAAGGAGAAACAGATCAGCCGGCGAAGGGATCGAAAAGACGGATAAACGAAAAAAGAATTCATGGATTATTCTGGTTCCAGCGATAGGAATGCTGTTGTTATTCGGATATACATGCTGTATTCAGGAAGACAGACCTGTAAAGAGGGGATTCTATGAGAAGGTGACAGATCCGGATATCAGGAAACTGATTGCAGAGACGGTACGGGAAGAAGAGGGATTCTGCCGAATGGAACAATTGGGGGATGAGGAAGAGAATGCGGCGAATCTGAATCGAGTCTGGGATATGGATCAATATGTGTCATCTGTCTATTCATCTTCTTATAATGAAGGATACAGGGAGTTTCGTGAGAAGACATTCGGTCTGGAAGAACCGTTCCGGAATTTCCTAATGCATCCGGCAGTACATAATCCGGTGTATCAGAGGTTTATGAGTGTAAAGTACGTGGTATCAGAGGAAGAAGTACCTGGATATGAATTGATCGGAAGTAAAGGAAGATGGAATATCTATCAAAATGAACTGGCGGCTCCGGTCGCATATGCGACAGACAAGGTGATCACAGAGAGAGAGTATGAAGAACTGGCATTCCCTTATAATCAATTGGCTTTGCTTGAATATGCAGTGGCGGATGACGGGAAGAAGGATGAAAATGCAGTGACGGATGACGGGAAGAAGGATGAGAATGCAGTGGCGGATGACGGGAGGAAGGAAGAAGGTTTCAGGTATCGGAACAGCAGAGATATGCCTGCCGCAGAACAGTTGGACGTAGAATTGCCGGAGATGATCAAGACGGAGAAGAATAGAAAGGAAGAGATAGAGCTGCCGGTATCGGCAAAAGAAGGTGAAGTTCTGTTTTTAAGATTCAGGGTCGAGAATCCAAAGCCTGGGAAGGATGTGGCTGTCTGGGTAGAAGGAATACGCAACAAACTGACGGCGGAGAATCATTTCTATTATAATGGAAATACAGAATTCACTTATGCGGCGCCATTAGAAAAAGGGCAGGAATCCGTAAGAATTATTTTCGGAAAGGGAAGATATAAGATTGCAGATGTCGAAGCCTTTACAGCGGTTCTTCCAGACAACAGAGAAGACAGCAAGGATGAAGAAGATGAAAAAGAAGCGGATATGGAAGATCGGTTGTATCAGTCCGAACTTAAGCTTATACGGGAGCAAACAAAAGGAAACTGCATTGCAGGAACCATTGATGTGAAAAGGCGGGGATATTTCATTACGACAATTCCTTATGATGAGAATTTTGAGATTCAGGTGGACGGAAAAAGCGTGGAAGGAGAGAAGGTAAATACGGCGTTCCTTGGGTTCAGAACAGACGCCGGGGAACATGAAGTAAGGATTGTATATCATGCCCCCGGTGTGAAAGCCGGGAAGATTATATCTGCTGTGGGAATCTTACTGTTTTTATTCTCGTGTTATTGTATAAGACTGGATTCAAAAACTGGTGATTAAAAAAACAGTTTATTCATTACGCATAAGATGCTATAATGTCCCTTAACTCACGATCATAATAGCGGCGCCAAGGATGACAAGGACGACGCCGGTGGCGCGGTTCAGTACAATGGCGCTTGCTTTGTTAGCGAACAGAGCGGCAATTCTTGCCCACAGAAGGGTGGAGAATATACAGATGTATAAATCTGTTTGAGAACATAAACTATAGGTTATAACGAAATAGACACATACATATCCTAAGTTTTTAGGAATAGTATGTGTCTGTTTCATTATAATTCAAGTAAATCTGAATATATTTTTCTCCTTGCAGTATTGGATTTATTAGTGAAATTCACGTTATTGTACCATTCTATTAACTTATCTTTTTCTTTGTCAGTAAATTTATCTTGATGGTAAACAAAATATCCTATTAAATAATTTATGTAGTCAGCACGATTGTGTTTCTTTAAATCATTATCCTCAATGAATTGAAGTGCTTTATCTAGTGCATTTAATGTCATTTTAAAACATTCTTGAAGCTGCTCTGGTTTTAATTTACAAAGTTGAGAATCTTTTGCGTCTGATGACATGGTTGAAAAATTGCTAGCATGTTTATCAGAAAAAAGCAGTTCATATGAAGGATTTAAGGCGGCAATAGGATATGAAACATGGGTTTTTTGAGGTTTAAAGTAATCATAGCCATATTCACTAACTTTATTTCCATATGGATGTATATATTGAGTATATATATCTAGCCCATGAGCTTTTAATTTTGAGAATCTCATTTGAATAATACTAACTCGACTTCCTGCATTGTTTAAAACCTCAAACCAATTAATTTGTTCCTCTTCTGAAAGGTCTGTAGCAAAATTTATAGTATACTGGTAAGTTTTAATTTTACCTCGAATTTGTAAGAGTGAACTAAGTACTCCCGAAAGGACACCGTGCTGGTTCGTATAATCAATTAACACAGATTCATCCTTGTTAAGTAAAATTCCAACTGGAATTTGATTTCTGCGGACGCTTTCAGTATTTATAACAAATTCTCCTTTACCCAAATCTAAAACTACATTTTTTAAATCGGGATGATTACAATAAGCCTTATAGTTAGTAGTTAATCGTTGCTGCCCATCTACAACAGACATTTGTCCTCTTAAAATGTTTGGCAATAACTCTCGGTCAATAAAAGAAACTTGGGGAACAGCATACTCTGGGTCAGTGTTATTGATAATATTTATTGAAATAGCTGATATTGGAGATTTACTAAGAAGTTGGTAATTAAGCAGCTCAACGCATTTTTTTAAAGTCCAACTCAAATCTCTTTGATATAAAGGTAAAGTTAATTCGTTTTTTTCAATATTTTCGCAAAGTGCAAAAATATAGTCCTGACTACTGTTTTTTGTTGGATTAATATTTGCTGCGGCTAATAACTGTTTATTAACATTCATAGAATATCCTTTCTGCTGCTAAAAATAGCAGCTACATTTATTTAAGCTAAATATAGCATTTATCTTATAATATGTCAAGTGCAGCTACTTGTTTTTGGTTAAAAGGATTCATTGGCACAAGAAAATTTCTTGTCGGGTGTTTATTTATTTTCAAAAAATTAGAATACCATGTCTAAAATCACGCTTCCTTAGCGGCTATTGGGTGAGAGGTCAAATCCTCCCGCCCTATTTTATTGCCACGAAACGATTCCATAGATTACTGCTCCTTGATAACTTCACAGTAGCCGCTAGAAGGATACCCGCCGCAGGGGACAGCAAAGCCACGGTATAAGCCTGCCCCCCTGCTTAATCCGTGCATAGCACAGACGGAGGGAACGCCGCTTTTGGAAAGCGTGGAACTGTATGGAATGGCTGCGTTACATACCCTTGCTTTAATGGCAGGGGTAAATAAATCCAAGGAGGGCAACGCCTATGAGCAAAAAAACAAACCGAAAACGGAGGGAGGGATTCTATGCAGCAGTTACAGACGGTGGATGCTGACACGCTCCTTTATGAACCGCTTGAAAAGCCGTCCTTTGTGGTGGACGGTCTTATCCCCACGGGCTTGTCGCTGTTCTGCGGCTCACAGAAAATCGGCAAGAGCTGGCTCATGCTGAAACTCTGCCTTTGCGTGTCGCAAAAAATCCCCTTATGGGATATGCCGACATTGGAGGGCGATGTGCTTTATCTATGTTTGGAGGACACGTTCTGCCGCATACAGGACAGGCTGTTCCGCCTGACGGACGAAGCAAGCGGACGGCTCCATTTTGCCGTGGCAAGCTGCAAGTTACCAGACGGTCTTATTGTGCAGCTTGAGGACTACCTGAAAGCATATCCCAACAGCAGGCTGATTGTCATTGATACGCTGCAAAAAATCCGTACCGCTTCCAAAGACAACGCCTATGCAAACGATTACGGGGATATATCTCTGTTAAAAGATTTTGCCGACAGGCATTCTCTCTCGGTGGTAGTCGTACACCATATCCGCAAGCAGAATGACAGCGATGTGTTCAACAAGGTGTCTGGCACGACAGGCTTGACAGGGAGTGCGGACGCTACCTTTGTACTGGAAAAGGAGAGCCGTGCATCTGATACCGCAAAGCTGTTTGTCACTGGCAGGGACACGCCTTACCAAGAGTTCACGCTCCGTTTCCGTGATTGCAGTTGGGAACTGGTAAAGCGGCAGACGCAGGAGCAGCTTGCGGTGGCAGAGATTCCCCCTGTCCTTTTTCGGGTGGTGTCGTTCATGCAGGACAGAAAGGCATGGTCTGGCACGGCTACGGAGCTTCTGGAGGTCATGGGGGAAAGCGGGGAGCTGTCCACGGTTATCACAAAATGGCTCAACGAGTACCGCTCCACATTCCTTTATGAGAATGGCATTCAGTATGACTATCAGAGGAAATATAACGGCAGGAAGATTATCCTTGCAAGATGCGGCGGGGAGCATGACAGCCATGACGGGTATGACGGCAGTTTTGGGATGCCCCCTCATGCTGACATGGCTGACACGGGCAATGCCGACAATCTTCCATCCGAAGCGGAGAGAGGAGGATAAAGCAGGGCGAAGCCCTGCCATAAGGGAGTCCAGAGGGAACGTCTGGCACACGACTTTGCAAAGCAAAGTGTAGTGTGTTACACCCTGTAAACGCAGTCGGAAAAATCGGGGGATTTTTCTGACCGCAGGGATGGGTTTACGAGCCGAAGAAAGGCAAGGAAACGCCACGCCTGCATTTGCGTTTACAGGGTGTTCTCCCGTAAGGGATGACAGCGGCGGGGCATCCCAAAATACCTGTCATAGCTGTCATGTCGTCGGGAAAGAACGCCCCTGCCAGCACTGAAAGGATGGATAACAGATATTCTGCCATCAGAGCGTGCCTTTTCCTGCAAGATGAAACTGGAAGCGATGTGGCGGCAGGGATTCCGCATGGAATTAACCTCGTCCCAACTTGGGACGAAGTTGCAGACGCAATGTATTGTGGCGCAGGGTTGGGGGAAAATCGCCCTCACGTCTGCGGTGGGGCTGTCTTTTTTGAAGAAAGGGGGGGGGACGGGAACAGCCGCTGATATTATCTTTTCGGATGGCAAATATGGCAGGAACATTGCGGTGGAGAGAATGAAAAATCTTTTTGCAGTTTGAAAAAAGAACTGAAAAATAAATGTTTTTATCTGGATTAGGGTCGTTTTTGGATGACCTTTTTCTATCTTTTAGGGAGGATATATGCCTATGGCAAAGACAGTTACACGCCCGAAAATAGAGGTTCAGCCTGTCTATCTGGGCGGCAGAGATATGCGGGAAGTTTTTATTTCCTTGTTTGTAAACGAGGTACGGAATGGAAAAACATCTCCCCGCACCTTTGAGATAATAAAAGATACAGAATACAATGGGGACAGAAAAGAGAGAAAGGGGACGGAATGAATGGGCATTTTAAGAACCGCATTGTACTGTAGGCTGTCAAAGGACGACATGGCACAAGGGGACAGCGAAAGCATAAAAACGCAAAAAGCGATGCTGACACAGTACGCTAGGGAGCATGGGTTTTTAGTCGTTGAAACCTATGTGGATGACGGTTGGAGCGGTTTGAATTTCGACAGACCAGACTTCAACCGTATGCTGGATGACATTGAAGCGGAGAAAATTGACGTAGTAATCACAAAGGACTTGTCACGTCTGGGGCGTGACCATCTGAAGGTCGGGCATTTCACGGAGATTTATTTCCCGATGAAAAACGTGAGGTATATCGCCGTCAATGACTGCGTGGACACCGCCAACAAGAATAATGACATTGCCGCATTGAAGAACGTGATGAACGAATTTTACAGCAGGGACAATTCACGGAAAATCCGTTCTTCCATTCGGGCAAGGGCGAAAGCGGGGCTTTACCGCTGCTCCTATGCACCGTTCGGATACCGCAAATTGCCCGACAACCACAATAAGCTGGTAGTCGATGGGGAAACGGCATGGATTGTCAGACGGATTTTTGAGCTTGCAAATGCGGGCATGGGGGCGCACAAGATAGCAAGTATTTTTCGGGATGAAAAAGTGTCCTGCCCCTCATGGTGGCAGCATACTCGCGGGGAGAAGCATTACCCCGAACGCTTCAAAAACCCCCAGAACCAGTATGAATGGTCGCACACCATCATCCGAAACATGATAGGCAACCCCGTGTATCTCGGCCATTCCGTGATGTGCAAGACGGAAACTATTTTTAAGGTCGGCAAATATAAGAAGCTGCCAGAAGAAGATTGGATACGGACAGACAATACCCACGAGCCATTGGTTTCACAGGAAATCTTTGACGGGGCGAATGCAAAGATTTTAAGCAGGAAGCGTGACACTACAAATAATTTTGTGTCGGTTTTCTCTGGGCTAGTGAAGTGCGGAACTTGTGGGAAAGCCCTTGCCCTGCGGTACTGGGGCAGGGACAGGCACCGTATCTATGTCTGCACCACATATGCCCACAACACGAAAGCCTGCACAGACCACCGCATTTATTACGAGGATTTATATAATGCCGTGCTTGCCGACATCCAGTACCATGCCCGCCTTGCTTTTGAAGATAAGGGGAAAGCGGTGACTCTGGCAGTGAAGATGAACGCCAAAGTGGAGGGGAACAGGGGTAAAAACAATGAAACGAAACTGAAACAGGCGAGGAAACGCTATGATGAAGTGACTAGATTGTTTGACCGTCTGTATGAAGATTCCCTTGCAGGGCGTATTTCCAATGAAAATTTCACCCGATTGATTGACAAATACCAGACCGAACAGGGGAAACTATTGGGGCAGATAGCAACGCTTGAAGATGCGTTGCAGGAAGTTAAGGACAGCAAGAATAATGCAGTGCAGTGGGCAGAACTGATGGCAGGGTATGTGGGGATAACGGAACTGACCGCCGAGAACCTTAATCTTTTAGTAGAGCGGATTGAGGTGTCTGACCGAACGGAAACAGAGGACGGGATGCAGCAGACCGTCAAAATCTGTTACCGCTTCGGCGGTTACATAGGGGAGCAGACAGTCAAGACGAAGATGATTCGGAAGCCCCGCAAAAAAAGGGACTGCCCACGAAAAACAGTGATGGCGAAATAAACTATGATAGCGGAGGTACACATAATGGAGAAAACAATCTTTGAAAAAGTTTGCGGCGAATTTGAACGACAGGGGGATTACTTTATCCCCTGCCTTGCCTTACCGCCCGAAAAAGAACAGCCGATTGGCTTATTCGGGCGGCAGCATCTGGACTACCTAAAGCAGTACTGTAAGGTTACATACACAAATCTTCTCACAAGCGGCAGGCTCAACGCTTACCTTGCCGATATTGACAGGCAGGCGCAGGAACGTTTTGAAAGGCTCATAGAGGGCATGAAACAGGCACAGGGCATAACGGAACAGCTAAAGGAAGAAAACGCCTTAGAATGGACAGGACGGCTAGGTAACATAAGGGCTTGTGCGAGGGAGATTGTAAACGAGGAAATCATTTATACATAATAGGTTGGCGGCTGAAATGCCGCCTTTCTAAATTTCCAACAGATAAATTTGTACTTATATATTGACATGGAGCGTACACCATAGTTTATTTTTATTTGAGGAGGTGTCCATATGAACTATGCAACAAATGAGGTAGCGCAAAAACTAGGGATTACGAAAGACACATTATTTTATTATGAGAGGGAAGGTCTGTTACCCCAAATTGAACGGGATGAAATGAACAGACGGATTTATTCTGAATCGGATATTGAATGGATATTTTTAATCCGTTGTTTACGGGATACAGATATGCCGATGTGCAAAATAAAACAATATATTTCTCTACTTAAACATGGTGGAGAAAACTCTATACCAGAGCGAAAAAATATTTTAGTTGAGCATGAAGCTTTTATTATAGGGAAGATAAAGGCATACCAAGATTTATTATTGCTGATAAAAAAGAAGATTGAATTTTATGACGAAGTTTTAAATGATAAAAATACTGAATCTCAAAAGTGTATGGATTATCTCATGGAATGGGAACATTTCAAAGAACTTCTCGGAGGGATTGCATATGAAAAATAATAAAATAGCTTTGATAACAGGCTGTACAAGCGGAATAGGAAAGGCTCTGTCTGTCAAATTTGCACAGCAAGGTTACAACTTGATTTTGGTAGCAAAAAATAAGGATAAATTGAAAGAATTATCAAATCATCTGTCGCAGACTTTCCGCATAAAATCAGTTTTCATTGTTTATGGACTAGAAAAGCCAGAAGCCGCTGAATATGTATTCCGTAGAGTGCAGGAATTGGATTTGAAAATTGATGTGCTTGTTAATAATGCGGGTTTTAATGAGTTTGGAAGTTTTATTAAAACAAGCAGGGAAAAAGAGCATGATATGATGTACTTACATATGTTTTTTGTAACAGATATGATGAAATTGTTCCTGCCCTCAATGGTAGATAACAAGCAGGGAAAGATTTTAAATATTGGTTCAACAGGTTCTTATATATCATGTCCCTATGATGCCGTATATGCAGCAACGAAATCATATATTTTATCTGTGTCAAAAGGAATTAGTTCAGAACTCAAAGGCACTGGCGTAACAATCACAACTCTATGCCCAGGTTCTACAAAAACAGAATTTGCCGCTAAAGCAGGCATGGAAGATACTTTATTATTTAAATTGTTTGTTATGTCGCCAGAACGGGTTGCTGATATAGCTTATAAAGCTGTTATGAAAAGAAAAACGATAGTCGTGGCAGGAATTTACAATAAGATACTTGTTATGTCGTCTTACATCCTACCAGATAGATTCGTTGATTATATTAGTAAGATGATGTTAGGAAAACAACGTTAAGTAGGTTAAATGAAAGGCAACATTCAGAAGAAAATTTACTCTTGCATATTAAGGGTGGCATAATTGCCTACTTCCCGTGGTGGCTTTCCATAAGAAAATATATATAATGTTATTTTAGAGGTGATATATATGAATTTAGAAGAAAAATTGCAAATGCTAAGGAAGAAGAATGGTTACTCCCAAGAGCAACTGGCAGATAAGATTGGGATAGCAAGGCAGACTGTAAGCAAATGGGAAAACGGACAGGCAATTCCAGAATTGAATGGCTTGATATTATTAAGCGAATTATATGGCGTAACCATTGACAGAATAGTGAAAGATGATGATGAGTGCAACATTTTATTATGCAAGAGTGCGGACATTGACCTCAATAAAGTTGTTTCCTTTTTGGTTTCGGCAAAAAAGAATACTTATCCAGTCAATGAAAATAAAGTACAATCTTCCAGAATGAAATCCAGTGATTTTTGTTATGCAGAAAATGAGTATAAATATTATGATACATATTTAGGTGGAGAAAAATTTACTGGTGAAGAAGCGGTATGGTACTATGATAATCCTATTTGGTGCATGAATTATACTGGTCGGGTTATAGGGGATAATTTTAACAATGGCTTTTTGAAAGAAGTTTTGTTGCAGGTTACAGAAAAATTTCCTTATCGGGGACCACAAATGTATACAAAAGGCGATTACCATTATCATTGTAAAGTAGATGGTGAATTTGTTTGGTTTCAAGGGTACGAAGATATTTTTTATTTGGATGAAAAAATTTATGAATGTTATTTTCATGGAGGCGTGATTCAATAGATGGATATTATAGAACAAAAAATAAATACAAAGGACTATTTAACGAAATCAAATTTGCCAGCAAGTGATTATGTGATAAATCCCTATGTCGGCTGTACTCATGCTTGTAAATACTGCTATGCAAGATTTATGAAAAGATTTACAGGGCATGAGGAAGAATGGGGGAAATTTATAGACATTAAGCAGTGTGAAAAACCTATTAACCTAAAGAGATTAAAGGGAAAATCTGTTTTTATGTCGTCTGTAACAGACTGTTATAATTCTTATGAGGAGAAATACGGCATCACAAGAAAGATATTAGAACAGCTTGTGAATGCAGATTGCCAACTTACAATTTCAACAAAATCAACGCTTATTTTACGGGATATAGAATTATTGAAAAGGATGTCCAATCTCAAAGTGGCATTTTCAATCAACACTTTAGATGACAATTTTAGGGCGGATATGGATAAAGGCGGTTCCATAAAGGACAGGCTTCATGCGATAGAGAAATTACATAATGTGGGTATCCATACGGTTTTGTTTATGTCTCCTATTTTCCCGTATATCACAGAATGGAAAGACATCATTGATGGTACGAAAGAGAATGTATGTGAATATTGGTTTGAAAATCTGAATCTTAGAGGTGCATACAAAAGCAGTATCCTCTCTTATATCAATATACACTATCCAGACTTAAAAGAAAAATATGAAGCAATTTATTTAAATAAAGATAGTGCATATTGGAATACGTTGGCTGATTTGCTCAACTCGTATTGTGATGAACTGGGATTAAATTATGTCAATTACTTTTACCATGAAAAACTTGTTAAGGAAAAATTAAATAATCAATAGATAGATTGTGAGAAGGCAAATACGTCCATTGAATAAAAAAAACGATGTTCGATGGGCTGTATTGCTGTACCTTAATTACCCTCTAACTTTGTTTTTGAAGTTTGGAGGGATTTTTTTATGTCCTTTTTTCGGGCAGTAACCTATCTGCTCATGCAACGCAGAGTTTATCCATACATAGCATATCGGGGATTAGCAGGAAGCCAGTTAAAAAAGTTTCCGTCTATGTCACGCTACTTCTCACCATGAAACCAGAAGTAGAATATCTAATTAACAGAAATTATATCACTTATAACCGTAAAGGTCACAGAGCCTTTGCGGTTTTTCTTTTGTCGTTTTTTATCGGAATGTGCCGCAGGGTTGTTTCTGCTGTTGGCTGTCACTCCCCGCCTTTCCAATCTGGATTTTTACATTTTCAAAAATTCGGATTGGAGGAAAATACGGTGAAATATGCACCAAGAAAAGTATATATCAAAGAAAACAATGTCTATGTGGAACTGTCCTATATGGACTTCTGCTGTCGCAGGGAATCCGACCAGAGTTATCTGGACAAGCTGTTTATCCCCGTGCAAGGCTGTTTACTTGAAGTTGTGAGGGAACAGTACGCCGATTTCTACAAGGATAAAGAACGGTGGCGTTATCTGAAAAAGCTGGACACAAATCACAGCCTGCTGTCACTGGAGGGTTTTACAGACAGCGAGGGGAATGTGCTTGACTTCATTATTGATGAAACAGTGGACGTTGCGGAAACCGTTGTCCGTGCGGTGATGGTGGACAGGCTGAAAGTCGCCTTGCCCTTATTGTCGGATGGTGAGCAGGCATTGATACAAGCAATCTTCTTTGAAGAACTTTCCGAGAGGGAAGTCGGATTGCGGTTAGGCATAACGCAGAGTGTCGTAAACAAACGCAAAGCCAAAATCCTTGCGAAGCTGAGAACGATAATCGAGAACTAAATTTTATGGCGTTCAGCCCCCTTGTTTTTTCCTTTGGGAAAATGAGGGGGCGATTCCTAAGCTCTCTCAATCTTGGATTTACTAAAATCCCGATTGGAGGAAAAAGCATGGCATACAACCACGGACGAGAGGATAGGAAATGGCGCATCTGGAAAGAAGCTGAGGAAAAGGTTTTGCGAGAGTGTGGCGTTAATGAAACGGTCATTGAACAAATCCGCACAGACGATAGGGCAGATTTTAATTCCAACAGGCGGTTTTACCGATGGGCGAGCGACGTCGGGGAATACCTTGAGGAAATGGAGAGTGGGGAGAAACAGGCAGAGATAAGGACGGTAACGGATTTACTGGATGAGATTGAAAACGAAACTCTGTATCTTGCCTTAGTCACAGTGGACAGACGTACATTACAAATCGTCTTGTTGAAAATGCAGGGTTACTCCACAAAAGAAATTGCCTCGCTCGTGCATTTGACGGCAGGGGCTGTCTATGCGAGGGTGGCTCATTTACGTAAGAAGTTGCGTAAGATTTTATAACAATTTAGTCTGCTTTTCTGTGAAATGTTGGGTGAGAGGTCAAAATCTTCTCACTCATTCTTTATATAGGGTATATATCTATATATGTTCTCTAATGGAACTATACAGAAGACAAGGCACCAGATATCAGGCATCCCGCCGATGGCAAAATGACTCGCAGATCCCGTGAAGGCGGTGAATGCCATAATGAACACACTGGTGCCTACGGCAGTTTTAAGTTCATATCCCAGAACGCTTGTAAGGATCAGAAGCATCATCATACCTCCGCCCGCTCCGATAAAACCGCAGATAAAGCCTATTGCCGCGCCGCAGATAATAGATTGGATGAGTCTTTTCTGCGGTTTCGTCTCTGCCATGGCTTCCTTGGTTGTCATGACAGGTTTTACGATGAATTTGACGCCCAAAAGAAAGGTCATGAATACCGAGAAGCCGCCCATGGCCTGGTTTGGTACGAGGCTTGCGATGAAGCTTCCTGCCAGGGTAAAACACAGTACGGAGATCATCATGACGATTCCGTTCCTGATGTCAAGATTTTTATTCTTTCCATAGGTATAGGCGCTGACAGCGCTGGCAAGAACATCACTGGCAAGAGCGATTCCTACGGCTTCATATGCCGGCATGTGAAGAAATGTGATCAGCATGGGGCTGACCACCGCGGCAGCACTCATTCCGGCGAATCCGGTTCCCAGACCGGCGCCGATTCCTGCGATAAAGCAGACAATAAATTTCGTAAGCATTCTTAGATTCCTCCATCTGTATAATCTTTTACATTCTGATTAATCCTCTCAAAGAACCGTAAAAGCTGTTGATAATCTTCCGGGGTAAAACCTTGGAACAGAATTGAAGCGAAGGACTTCTGTGCGGCCTGTCCGTCCTGAATAATCAGATCAGCAGAAGAACAGAGGCTTAGATGTACTGTTTTGCGGTTTTGAGCGGATTTATTTTTCATCAGGTATCCTTTTTCTGCCAATGTGTTTACCGCCAGAGAGACGTGGGATTTAGTCAGGCGCCGATTCTCAATAATCTCTGTTGCAGTGGTAAACTGAGGATTGTTGGCAAGAAACAAAAGGATATCCAGTTCCATGCGGGTAAGGCGGTATTTTTGACAGACAGGTTCGATACAATCTGTGTACAGGGATTTTATATGTGACTGGTTTGCCCAGAATCGTGAGATCATAAGGATACCTCCTGTAAATAGTTCTATTTTGAACTATTTTATATAATGCGGAAGGAGTTGTCAAGAGCCGAATTATAAAAGAGAGATAAAAAGTGCGTTCTAAGGTTAGACAAACCGTTCAGTCTATAGTATAATGTAAAGAGTTTGGAAAATTATAGATGATTATGGAGAAGAAATATGAAGAAAATAACGTTGGTTATCATGGCAGCGGGAATCGGAAGCAGGTTTGGCGGCGGAATCAAGCAGCTTGCGCCTGTGGGCCCAAATGGCGAGATCATCATGGATTACTCCATCTATGACGCCATGGAGGCAGGATTCAATAAGGTGGTATTTGTAATACGTAAGAGCCTGGAGAAAGACTTCAAGGAAATTATCGGGAACCGGATTGAAAAAGTAGTAGAAGTAGGGTATGCTTATCAGGAACTTACAGATATTCCGGAGAAGTTCAAGGATAAATTAGAAGGAAGAACGAAACCCTGGGGAACCGGTCAGGCGATACTTTGCTGTAAGAATATTGTCCATGAGCCGTTCCTGGTGATCAATGCAGATGATTACTACGGAAAAGAAGCGTACCGTGAGGCATATGCCGAGCTTACGAAAGCACACGAAGATACCGGGGTTATAGATATCAGTATGATAGGCTTCCGCCTTAAGAATACGCTGAGCGAGAACGGAACCGTAACAAGAGGCGTGTGCAAGATTGATGAGAATCATATGCTTCGTACCATTGAAGAGACTTATGAGATCGAAGGACGGGATGGTTATGCGGCGGCTGTAAAGAACGGGAAAGAGATCAGGCTTGATTTGGAGTCGCCGGTATCCATGAATATGTGGGGGCTTAGGCCGGAGTTCTTCTCTATACTGGAAGAAGGATTCCTGGAATTCTTAAGTTCTGTGAAGAAGGACGAGCCTAAGAAAGAATATCTGCTGCCGCGGATCATAGGACAGCTCCTAGAAGAAGGAAAAGCACAGGTGAAGGTGTTAAGATCCCATGATCAGTGGTTCGGCGTTACTTATCAGGAAGATAAAGAGGCGGTCGTTGCCGCCCTTGGGAGTTTAATAGAAAGAGGCGTCTACCCGGAGAGGTTGTTTGAGGACAGATGAAGAAGCTGATCGAACAGATTATGAAGTTTGGAGTCGTGGGATTTATCTGCTTTGGAATCGATTATGGCTTGATGATACTGTTGACGGAAGCTGCAGGAATCAGTTATCTGGTGTCATCAGGTCTCTCATTTTCTATATCTGTAATCGTGAATTATACTTTAAGCCTTAAATTTGTATTTGAGACGAATCAGGAGAACAATAAGATCGTAGAGTTTTTGGTATTCATTATACTCAGCGTAATCGGACTTGGAATTAATCAGGTATTGATGTGGGTATGCGTCGATAAGTTCCACATCTTCTATATGATTTCCAAAGTCGGGGTGACTGGAGTGGTGATGGTCTATAATTTTGTTACGAGGAAATTGATTCTGGAGAAATCAAGGTGAATCATGATCCCGGAGATTGCCGGCGGGTATGTTTGAGGAGGTTTTATGGGAAAGAGGTTTAAAGAGATATGGGGTAATAAAAAAATAGTTCACAAATTTCTTTTTTGTGTAGTGTGTTCTGTTTGTGCGGCTTTTTTAGTGTCCCTGGGAACCGCTGCTTTCTATTATGCAAGAGGAGGAGAAAATAAAGGGAAGATAAAGATAGAAGATACAAGGATTCGTGAAAACAGAAATATAGAGAAAGAGAAAGAAACGTATATTGTGTCTGGCAATGGAGGGAAGATAGAGATTAGCTTTCCTGAAAAGCTTTATATTAATAAATTACAATATCTGTATAGAGCATCTCAAGCATCAGAAAAAGGGTGTGAGATTAAAGTTTACACGGAAAATATATATGGGGACGACATCGTAGAAGATATAGAAGACAATTTTTTTCCATATATGGCTCGTTCCGTAATTAATGTCAAAAATAAAGTATCAAAAATTGTGTTTGAATTTCCGAAAGAGGATCTGTATTTGGAATTATTTGATTTTACTATAGATAATAGTTTTAAATTGAATCCCTTTCTGGCGATTATGATTGGTGCTTTTACGTTTATAGTACTTTATTTATTGCTTTTTTATAGAGAAAGTGCGAAAAGGCCAGAGATATCTACATTTGTATGTACATTTGTTTTTGGAGTAACCGTATTATTATTGCAGCTTCCGTTTTGTTCTGGATGGGATGAGCAGATACATTTTGTAAATTGTTATGATATGGCTCTCACTTCAAAGGCAGAAGGAACGCCTTCTGCGATTTATTATTTGGCTGATAGTGCACCCTGGTTGAATGAACATAACAAAATCAGTGTAGAAGAACGTATAGATTTGGTCAGGATTATGAATGAGCAGGGGCAGAAAATTATTCCTGATGTGAGAAGTTATACGCTTCAGTTAAGCAGTACAGGATATGTATTCCAGGCGATTTTGATAACAATAGGAAAATTTTTAAGACTGCCGTTCTTTTGTATCTGGTTATTGGGAAAATTTGCAAATATATTATTATATTCAATTGGGATGTCTTTTGCGGTTTCAATTGTACCGATCGGAAAAAGACTTTTGTCGGTGATTGCTGTATTGCCAATTATGATTTTTTCTTCAACTGTATATACGTATGATATTACAGTAAATGTTTTCATTATTATAGGATGTTGTATATGGATTAGGGAAATCATAAATAAAGAAGAAATATTCTCTAATAAATGGAGAATTGTATATGTTGTAAGCTTTATAATTGGATGTTTGCCTAAAGCGGTATATGCGCCGTTACTGCTATGCGCTCTTTTTATGCCGTCTTCTAAATTTCGCTCTTTAAAAGATAAACGAATTTTTAAGAGTATTATTATACTAGGCTTTTTAGCATTGATGTTTTCATTTGTGTTGCCGACGATACTTAATCCTCCTGTTGTGGCTGATATAAGAGGGGGAGATACAAGTGTTTCAAGACAATTGCGTTATGTACTCGGCAAACCATTTTCTTATGGGATTGTATTGCAGGATAATATTTATAGAACATTTATGGATTATACCACAGGTTATATGATGAGTAGAATGGCATACATTGGTTATGGAACGATACCCCCATTATATGGAATGTTAATCATAAGCGTGGCACTTACAGATTCTTATTGTGAAACGAAAGACCAAGAGCAATCTGCATTAAAAGTAAAAGAAAAGATAATTTCTTTAGCGTTGATTTTTATGACGATTGTATTGATATGGACCGCATTGTATCTGTCATATACAGAGGTAGGACAGACTGGGATTGCAGGAGTCCAGGGAAGATATTATATACCGTTTATTTTCTGGTTATATATGTGTTTCAGGACAAAAAGAATAAACAGTACATTTTCTAAAGAAAAATATCAGTTGATTGTTATGCTTATCTCATGTGGAATGCTAATGTCACAAATTGTATCAATGATTTATGTGGGGAGCTGTATATGATATTTTTGCAGAAGTGGAAGGAATTGACTGGAATATGAAAGAAAAAAAGAAAAAAAGCGTTGATAAAAGAGAGATTATAACTCGTTCCGAAAAGGGGAAAATGTTTTTACAGCACTGTTGTAAACATCCTAAAGATGTTCTTCGGCTTGGTAAGGCTACTATTCTTTATGGGACAGAAGGGTTAAAAGGGCGCGCGGATGAACTGGCGCGCAAAGAGTGGGAAAAACAGCATAAAGGCCGGGGTATCAGTGCAGATAAATTATCCTGTAATATCAAATTTTCTATTGTAATGCCTGTTTACAACGTGGAGATAAAGTGGCTTGATAAAGCGATTCAATCGGTTAAGAACCAGACATATCAAAATTGGGAGATATGTATTGCAGATGATGCGTCTACAGATATAAGTGTCAGGAGATATCTGGAATCTATCCGAGATGAGCGTATCAAAATCAAATATTTGGAAAAAAATCAGGGGATTTCCGGAGCATCGAATGAAGCGGCGGCTTTGGCATCGGGTGATTATATGCTCTTGATGGATAATGACGATGAACTATCTTCTGAGGCGCTATTTTCGTTTTATAAAAATCTGACCAAGACAAATGCGGATATTATTTATAGTGATATGGATATAATCGATGAAGAAGGTAATCATTCTTCACCTCTTTACAAACCAGACTGGTCTCCGGAACTTTTGCTGTCACAGATGTATTTGGGACATTTGGTGGGATTTAAGCGGGAATTATTCGAGCGATGCGGAGGCTTTCGCAGTGAATTTGACGGATCACAGGATTATGATTTGATTTTGAGAATGTCTGAATATGCAGAGTGTGTCGAGCATGTGCCCGAAATACTATATTCATGGAGGACACTGCCAACGTCTACGGCTGGGAATGCAGATGCAAAACCCTATGCACAGACAGCAGGTCAAAGAGCGATTCAGGAGCATCTTGACAGAACATTAGGAGAAGGCGCGGCCAGAGCAGAAGAGACAGAAAATCTGTTTGTATATGACATCAGATATAACTTGAGAGAATGGCCGCTTGTGTCCATCATTATTCCCACAAAAGATCATGCGGATGACCTGAGAGTTTTATTAGAAAGTCTTTTTGAAAAAACGGTTTATGAAAATTTTGAAATTATTATTTTAGATAATAATTCGGAAAAAGAAGAGAGTAAAGAATATTTTGCTGAGATTCAGAAAGAGTACGAAAATGTTCAGGTAATTGAGGCAAAGTATAAATTTAACTGGTCAAAACTCAATAATCATGGTATTCGTACAGCTAAAGGCGATGTGTTTGTCTTATTGAACAATGACACGAAGATAATAGAGCCGCAATGGCTGCAGAGATTGGCGGAGCGTGCGGTCCAGCCGGAGACAGGAGTGGTTGGCGGCCTTCTTCTATATGAAGACAATACAATTCAGCATGCCGGCGTCGTGGCAGGAATGGGCGGCTGGGCAGATCACGTATTTAAGGGAATGCAGCCTGTACATCAGGGTACTCCGTTTGTGTCACCTATGGTGGCCAGGAATGTTACGGCGTGTACGGGAGCATGTATGGCTGTTTCCAGGAAAGTGATAGAGAAAATAGGAGGATTTGATGAGAGCTTTATCATATGCGGCAGTGATGTAGAGCTTTGTATCAGGGCAATTGATGAAGGATATCGCAACGTGTATGTGCCGCAGGTGAAATTATATCATTATGAGTCAAAAAGCAGGGATTCTTACATTCCGCAGGTGGATTTTGAACTTTCAGACATCATGTATTCAGGATATCGGAAGGGAGGAGATCCGTATTATAATAAAAATCTGAAAACCGATACCTGTATTCCTGAGATTATAACAGAACAAAAAGCGGAACCGGAACAGATTCAGACATTGAGGGTAGGGATTAAATCTATTAATGAACTGCATTTTAGAAAAGTGGAGAAGGAAGGACAAAGACTGAATCTGCTCATACCATCTTTGAATGCAGAACATGTATTTGGAGGAATTGCAACTGCCTTGAAATGTTTCGAGACGTTGGGTGAAGAATTAGGCTGCGATACCAGAATTATTTTAATTGACGCCGAGATGGATTCGGAGGCAAGAGAGAAGTACAGTAAAAAATATCAGATTGTTTCGGCAGATAAAGACAGCACAGCAAGACATCAGATTGTTTCCATGGTGAGGAGAAAAAGGAAGACATTACCTGTATCAAAGAATGATCAGTTTATGTTTACCGCCTGGTGGTCTGCGTATATTATACAGAACGAATACAGACACTGGGCAGGGAACGGTAGATTGCATCCCAGACCGTTTCTTTACTTAATACAAGATTATGAACCGGGATTTTACTCATGGTCATCGGGATATTCATTGGCGGAATCGACTTATAGATGTGAGTTTCCGCAGATTGCAATCTTTAATTCTCATGAATTAAGAGACTACATGATGGCAAAAGGATACCGGTTTACACAAGTATATTGTTTTGAACCTGTGCTTAATTCGTATCTGAAAAAGCAGGTTCAGTCGTTTGATCATACGATATATAAGAGGAAACAGATACTGGTATATGGAAGACCAAGTGTGGCAAGGAATGCGTTTGAGCTTGTAGTTGATTCGCTGAGAAAGTGGGTGTCCATTCAGCTTGGAGTTGAGAGCTGGACGGTTATATCTGCAGGAGAAGAACATGATCCGGTATATTTGGGGGAAGAGATGTACTTAAATTCTGTCGGGAAATTGACGATAGAAGAATATGCTAAAGTTTTGAAGGAGAGCTATGCAGGCATATCGCTGATGGTTTCTCCTCATCCAAGTTATCCGCCTCTGGAGATGTCTGTGTTTGACGTGAAAGTAATTACGAATTGTTACGGAAATAAAGATTTGTCAAAATTCAGTGAGAATATTATTTCAGTTAAGGATGTCAATCCGGTGCTTATAGCTCGTGAATTAAAAGAAATTTGTGACGGTTATCATGTGGTTGTACCACATCGGGCGGTAAATGAAGAATATGTTAATACAGATGAACCATTTGGATTTATAAAGGAATTAAAAGCAAAGATGGTGGAAGACGCCCGAATGGAATAGGGATTTTCAGCAGAGAGAGCAAAGGAGGTTTATTGTGCCAGCGTACATTCAAAATTTTATTCGATTCAGACCGCTCCTTAGCGAATTGATTGCCAGAGATATTAAGATAAAATACAGACGTTCCGTTTTGGGAGTGTTGTGGACTTTGCTGAATCCATTAATGATGATGATCGTACTGTCCATCGTATTTTCGAATCTGTTTAAATTTAATGTGGAAAATTTTCCGATTTATTTATTAAGCGGGCAGGTTATATTTAATTTTTATTCAGATTCGACGAATACTGCCATGAATTCGATACTGGGGAGTGCGTCTCTGATTAAGAAAGTATATATACCCAAATATTTATTCGTGTTGTCACGGATCTGTTCCAGTGTAATAAACCTTGCGGCGTCGTTTTCAGCGTTGCTTTTGGTTATGACAGCGATGAGAGTAGAACTGCATTACACAATTGTTTTGGCATTTGTGCCGATTTTGTTGTTAGTAACGTTTTCGCTGGGTGTGGGCTTATTTTTGTCGGCGTTGGTGGTCAAATTTAGAGATGTGATGCATTTATATTCGGTTTTCGTCACGGCGTTGATGTATTTAACGCCGGTTATCTATCCGATGTCGATCCTTCCGTCCTGGATGGTGACTATTGTAAAGTTGAATCCATTGACTAATTATCTGACGATGTTTAGAAATGTGATGATGAATCATACTGTATTTAGAATATCAGATTTATTAATCGGAATATTGGAAGCAGGTATAGCTATGTTTATCGGTTTATTTGTTTTTTATCGCAATCAGGATACGTTTATTCTTAATTTGTAGGTGTAAAGTATGGAGAAATCAGTTATAATCAAGGTAGATCATGTGTCTATGAAGTTCAATTTATCTTCTGAGAAATTTGACAGTTTTAAAGAATACGTTATTAAGAGAATAAAAGGACAGGTTTCGATTGAAGAATTTTGGGCCTTGAATGATGTTTCGTTTGAAGTGTATAAAGGAGATTCCATCGGTTTGATTGGTTTGAACGGCAGCGGGAAGAGTACGATGCTTAAGACAATTGCAGGCGTCCTGAAACCAACCAAAGGTTCTGTTACAGTATCGGGAAGCATCGCGCCACTGATAGAGTTGGGAGCAGGCTTTGATATGGACCTCACGGCAAGAGAGAATGTGTTTTTAAACGGAGCGCTTTTGGGTTATACACGAAGTGAGATGCAGTCATATTATGATGATATTGTAGACTTTTCCGAATTGCACAATTTTATGGATGTTCCGGTCAAAAACTTTTCATCCGGAATGGTGTCCCGTCTGGCCTTTGCGATAGCTACAATAGGAATTCCGGATATTCTGATTGTGGATGAAGTTTTGTCCGTAGGAGATTTTCAATTCCAGGAAAAATGTGAACAGCGTATTCAGAATATGATGGAACATGGAACGACAATACTTTTTGTGTCGCATAGTATTGACCAGGTGCAGAAGATCTGCAGTAAGATAGTCTGGCTGGAGCAGGGGCATATGAAATGTTTTGGTGATGCAAAAGTAATCTGTGACGAATACAGGAGATCATAAGGAGTAGAATAGTGAAGAAATGGATAAGGTATGTCATATTGAGCGCCGGGGCAGTTGCCGTATGCTTCTTGTATGCTCATATTGACAAAGTGCATAATGTCTATGATATAACTACAGATAACAGTTCGTATGTTTCAGCTAATATAATGGGGGATTCGTTTGTCTCTCAGTCGTTTCGGTGTACCGAAGATTGTATTGATGGAATATCATTGCAGCTTCTCTTAAGCGGAGAGGCTAAAGAGGGGGAATTGCAATATCGTTTGTTGGATGAAAGCGGCCAGGAGCTGCACCATGGGGTATATCCCATTGAACAGATTAAGAGCGAACGGATCAATAAGATTATGTTTGATAAGACGGTAGAGAGTACAAGGGATAATGTTTATAAGATTTCTCTGAAAGCAGAGGGATTAGGCGAGGGTGCAAGTCTGGGGATATATTATGATCCGGTAGGAAAAAAGACAGGAAACCTTGAAGTGAACGGAAAAAAGACAGAGGGAACTTTGGTTTTACGATGGATAACACATCGGTTTGATGCAGAAACATTTATCGTAACATTAGGAATTATTGTTTATTTTGTCGCTTTCTTTAAAATCCTGTACAGGCTTTTCTCATAAGAGAGTAGACAGGGCTGATTATCAGCGGAAGACTGTTTGTATCGTTGTTTTGCTGTTTTATCCATATGGTGTGCTGTGGTATATTCAGGCTAGTATAGTAGAAATTATACTGGCCTATTCGTTTATAAAGAGGAAAAAGATAAATTTGGCATTTGGTGACTGCCGAGCGTGACTTTGAATAATGCTTTGTCTGGAATCTGTTCGGCTGATAAATTAGTTATAGAAGTAGAGAGGGAAAAGAGAATGAGTAGAGAGAGGATATGTGTATATACGTGTATTACCGGTAATTATGATGATCTGCAGCCGGTATATCAGGAAGAAGGAATCGATTATCTTTGTTTTACTAACAACAAAGATTTAGAATCCGATGATTGGAAAATAATTTATATCGAAGATACGGATTGTCTGGGAAATATGATGCTGTCACGTCAGATCAAGATGATAGGACATCCATTTATAGAGGAAAATTATGATATCAGTATATGGATGGACGGCGCAGTACAAGTCCGGGCCGAAATGGGCAGTTTCTTAGAACAATGCTGTGGGATGGATAAGCATCACATGGCATGTTTTCGGCACAGCGTGCGAGATTGTGCGTATGAAGAGGCGGCGGCGTGTATTATAGGGCGCAAGGAGCAGAAAGAAAATATTATTCCGCTGCTTGATTTTTTAAGAGAAGAAAAATTTCCTGAGCATTACGGACTTGCGGAATGTACGGTTTTAATACGCCGGCATAATGAAGAAGACGTTAAAAAGGCTATGCGTTTATGGTTTGAATTGCTGATAAAATATGCAAAGAGAGATCAGCTATCCTTTCCTTATAGTATCAAAAAGACAGGACTGCAAGTACAGTGGATTGATATGAATGTATTTGACAATCCATGGTTTTGCAGGATAGCTCATAGATGTCTGGAAGAGTTGGAGTCTTGCAGGATCATGTTTGGGGAATATAAGGACGTTTATACAGATGTATATAAGGACTGCAAGTTAGAAACGGCAGGAAAGAAGTGTAAAATGCGGTTTGAGATACCGATAGACTGTAATGAAATGGTTATTAATCTGGGAACATACTTTGGAAAACTCATGTACGACTTTGTTATAGATGTACCGGGAGCAGAAGTGATATATTGTTCAGGAATACCGGTTTTGCATTTTCAGGTATTTGATAATGAAGATATGGTTATCAAGGTTACCGGTGAATTTATTGCTGAACAGGAAGTATGCTGTTCTTTTGCATTGTCGAATACAGGAGAACAGGCAGATCAGGAATTTATGGATGTCTTTGTGGAGCGTTATTACTATGATAAACGGAGTCTGAGGAATACAGTTTACTTTTTAAATCAACAAAACGACAAAATAAGTCAAAAATACGATAAATTGTCTGATAAATATAAAAGATTAAAGAAAGAGCTTATTGAATTTATGGAGCTTAAGAAGACGCCGCTTCTGGGGAAAGTAAGACCGTTGTGTGAACGTCAGGACATAAAGGCAAAAATTATCAGAAGTATTATCTTAAGAAATTTCTGATTATGAATATAAGAATCCGATGTCAAGATCTCGAATATTTATTAGACAAACTTTCTTGTGTATAGTATAATATATAGAAATTTGGGTTGAAATACGAATATAAAGTAAAATGCGGAAGATAAGGAGTGTATGGTCTGACATGCAAAAAGTCTTTGGAGTGGTTAAAAAGGTTTTGACAATACTTGGAACGGCATTGGCAGTACTTTTGATGGCGCTGGCAACGATTATCTATTTCAGCATACAGTGGATGTTTAATACCTGGAGCAATCTGACGATGGATGAACTTATGTTTCATCTGACGGCGCCGTTAGACGGAACGAATGAGTCGATGATAAAGGAATACCTGAGCATGTGCGTGGCGCCGACAGTACTGGTATTGATACTGACGGTTATCCTATTTATCACCTGGCATAAGAAGAAAATGTATTTTGTGTTTATGGGTGTGGGGATGGTTGCGTCATTGGCTGTATCGGCCAGTGTCGTACAAGGTGCATGGAATAAGCTGGATGCAGGAAGTTATGTAAAAGCCCAGGGAACATATTCGACTTTTATCGATGATAACTATGTGGACCCTGCGGATGTTATACTGGAGTTTCCGCAAAGAAAGCGGAATCTGATCTACATATTTCTGGAGTCTATGGAGACAACTTACACAGATCAGTCGAACGGCGGAGCGTTTAGGAAGGATGTAATCCCGGAATTAACGAAGCTTGCACAGGAGAATGAGGATTTCTCGGGGGAGAGCAGCGAGTTAAACGGCGGGCTGTCTATGCCCGGGACAACCTGGACTATGGGGGCAATGTTTGCACAGACCTCGGGTCTGCCTTTGAATATTGCGTTAGATAATAATGATATGGATACGCAGGATGCCTTTTTCCCGGGTATCATAACGATGGGTGATATATTAGATAATGCTGGATATAGGCAATCTCTGATGATTGGTTCGGATGCAACCTTTGGCGGAAGGAGGTTGTATTTTAGCGAACATGGGAATTATGAGATGTATGATTATAATTATGCGAAGGAGATGGCGTGGATACCGGAGGATTATAAAGTCTGGTGGGGATATGAGGATCAGAAGTTATTTGACTTCGCAAAAGAAAAAATATTGGAAATTGCGAATGAAGAAGAGCCGTTCAATTTCACATTGCTGACTGTAGATACGCATTTTGAGGATGGGTATGTGTGTGATATTTGCCGGAATACGTTTCGGGAAGATCAGTACGCGAATGTAATGGCATGTTCCAGCCGTCAGGTGGAAGACTTTGTGAAGTGGATACAAATGCAGAGTTTTTACGAGAATACGACGATCGTATTAGTCGGAGATCATCCGACGATGGATTCCGACTTTTGCGAAGATGTAGATGAAGACTATGTGCGGAAAGTATACACATCTTATATTAATCCGGCGGCAGAATTAGAAATAGATAAAGAACGGTATTATACTACCTTTGACATCTTTCCTACTACTTTGGCGTCGTTGGGAGTGAAGATTAAGGGAGAGCGGTTAGGGCTTGGAACGAATCTTTTTTCAGGCAAGCAGACATTGACAGAGAGATTCGGAAGTGAAACCGAAGAAAAAGAACTTGAAAGAAAATCAGAATTGATGGAGAAACTTGCTGCTTTGGATAAGAATAAGCAGGAATTACTGACACGGAAAGGAAAGTATCCCAAGGCAGTTATATCAGTAGAGGAATACAGAGCTGAAAATGCGGTTATACCAGTCAGGATAGCTAATTTTGAAAATATAATAAATGACGTCGCGGAGGTATCGTTGTCTGTATGGACGGCAGAAGATCAAAGCGATATGCAATGGATACAGATGAGTATACAGGAGGACGGCAGTTATTACGCGGATATTGACATTTCGATCTTTGGTTATAAGCAGGGAGAATACAGTATTCATGCCTATATAGTCGACAGCGAAGGGGATCAGTACAGGGTTGCAGAGGCGATAGGAGCCGTCTATTAATCAGTACTTGTCAATTCGTCAAAATAAATTGGAGCAGTTAAGAAATGCCTGAAAGATTATGGAAGATAGAAGAAAAGGATATTGAAAAAAGCAGTGTCTTTTGGAATATGGTATCCAGCGGCCTGAATTCAGTGATATCGATGATCTTGCTGTGGTTCGTAACCCGGGTGAACTCAGTCGCGGATGCGGGGATATTTTCACTGGGCTTTTCGACGTCCCAGATGATGCTAACCATTGGGAATTACGGGATGAGGAATTACCAGGTTACAGATATCAGGGAAAAGTATTCTATGCGGATCTATTTAGCGTCAAGAATCGTAACGAATGCTATTATGATGGTATTTGTGCTGGTATTTATCAGAATCGAAGGGTATACGTTTGAAAAAGCTCTGATTACAATTCTCTTATGCCTGCTTAAAGCTACGGACGCTTTTGATGATATCTATGGAGGATATTATCAGAAGCAGGGAAGACTTGATATAAGCGGGAAGATGATGAGCCTGCGGATTTTCATATATGTGGCTGCATTCTGCATATGTTTGATTCTGTCGAATAATTTGGTGGCGGGATGTTTGACGGCTATTATAGTATCGGCTGTGGTTTTATGCTTTTTAGTTGCGTCAACGAGAGCGGTAGTTGTGATTGAGAAGCCGGAATTTAACTGGAAGAAAATAGCAGCATTATTGTATGAGTGCTTCCCATTATGTATAAGTGCGTTTTTACTGATTTATATGGGAAATGCGCCGAAATACGCAATTGACAGCTATTTAACCATGAGTGAACAGGCGTATTATACATATCTGTTCATGCCCTGTTTTGTTACAAATCTGTTCGTAGGCTTTGTACTCCAGCCTTTGCTGGTCAGGCTTTCAAAGTTCTGGCTTCATAGGGAATATAGAAAATTTTTAAAAGTGTGCGTTGTGATTTTTATAATAGCTTTGGCCGTATCCGGAGTGATAGTGGCGGCAGGCGGTTTCTTGGGATGCCAGATATTGTCGATCGTTTTCGGGGTACCGTTAGTACAGTATAGAGATGTGTTGATTGTCCTGTTAATCGGCGGTGCTTTTTTTGCTTTTGCAGTCATTGAGCAGGTGATACTGACAGTAATGCGCAGACAGATCTGGCTCCTGGCAGGATTTATAATGGCAAGTATTACGGCATATGCAGTCTCAGATCCGTTGGTGAGATCACGGGATTTGTTAGGGGCGGGTTATGCATACACGGTATCTGCCGGTGTATTATTTCTTACCTTATTGGTTATGATTTTATTATTTCTTTATAAAGAGAAGAAGAGGAATGAAAGATTATGATGAAAGATCTGGGGAAAAAACATACTTTTGTGATATGTGCATATAAAGAAAGTCCCTTTTTGGAAGAATGTATTCTATCATTAAAAAAGCAGAAGCTGGCCTCTAATATTATAATGATTACGTCTACGCCTAACAGTTTTATATCTGAATTGGCAGAAAAATATTATATACCGCTGAGGATAAATGAAGATGAGGGCGGAATCGTCCAGGATTGGAATTTCGGATGCGGCCAATGCCGGACGCCGTATGTCACAATCGCGCATCAGGACGATATTTACTTTGAAGAATATGCTCTGCGGGCGGTTACACAGTTAGAAAAGAGTAAAAGACCGTTGATTTATTTTTCTGATTATTGTGAAATCAGAGACGGGAAAAAGGTTATCAGTAATCAATTACTGCGGGTGAAGCGGATACTGCTGGCTCCGCTTAGGATTGCGGCGTTCCGCGGGAGTAAGTTTATACGCCGTCGAAGTCTTTCTTTGGGAAGCGGTATCTGTTGTCCTGCCGTCACATATGCGGTGCGTAATTTACCGAATCCGATTTTCACCGTACATTTCCGGTCAGATGAAGATTGGGAGGCCTGGGAGAGGTTATCCAGGTTAAAGGGAGATTTCATATATGACGCGACCATTCAGATGGGGCATCGTATCCATGAAGAGTCGGAGACAACCGCGATTCTGGGTGATCATGCGAGAGCTAAGGAAGATTATGAGATGTTTTGCAGGTTCTGGCCTGAATGGATCGCCAGAATTATGGCGAGACTTTATTCAGAGAGTGAAAAATCAAATAAAATGGATAAGAGGAAGTAATGAAAAAAATAATTATAATACCGGCTTATAATGAGAGCGCAAATATTGTTAAGACTATAAATGCGATTCGCAGAAGCGCGGAAGATTTTGATTATGTCATAATTAATGATTGTTCTACGGATGAGACACGTGATATCTGTGAAGCAAATCAGTTTAATATTATCAACCTTCCGATTAATCTTGGTATTGGAGGAGCCGTTCAGACGGGATACCGCTATGCATATGAGGAAGGATATGATATTGCCGTACAGGTGGACGGAGACGGGCAACATGATCCCAGTTTTCTGAGCAGGATGGCGGAATATATGGAAAGCAACGGTTCCGATATGATAATCGGCTCCAGATTCATTAATAAAGAGGGATTCCAGTCGTCAGGCACCAGGCGTATTGGCATCAAATATTTTACGATTTTGATTCAGATATTAACAGGAAATAAAATCACGGATCCTACATCGGGACTCAGGATGGTCAACCGCAGTGTTATGAAGATGTTTGCGTATGATTATCCAAAGGATTATCCGGAACCGGAAAGTGTTGTCACGGTTCTTAGAAAAGGGAAAAAGGTTGATGAGATTCCTGTCATTATGAAGGCGAGAGAAGGGGGCGTTTCATCTATTTCGCCCCGAAAATCAGTCTATTATATGCTGAAAGTAAGTTTAGCAATTTTGATTGAATGTATTAGAAAATAGGAGGAAGAGTATGGGAGCACGGATACAAATTATCGTAGCGTTAGTCATTATCTTGGCATTAGTCATTATTATTGATATGATTCGAAGAAAAGCGCTGGAATTAAGATATGCCCTGGCCTGGCTTCTGGTTGGGATCGGCGTATTAATATTGGATCTGTTTCCGGGAATTATGGAACGGCTTTCAGCCTTTATGGGGATAGAGTTGCCGATCAATATGTTATTTTTCTGGGGGTTCTGTTTCTCATTAGTTCTGATATTTGGCTTGACGATGTCTATGTCACGCATGTCGATACGGATAAAGAATCTGGCGCAGGAATTGGCACTTTATGAGAAGAGAGAAGAAGAGAAAGAAAAGAAGAAAGAAAAATAGAAAGAAGAAACAGGGATACAGCGGTAGATTAGGAGAAATCATGATAAGACTAAAAAAAGCTGTTCATATATTGAAAGATGAAGGGACTGGCGGATTATTAAGAAAAGTATGGACGAAAAAGAGTGATTATATAGATCGGCTGCGTACAAATAGAAAATTGAGAAGTATTCACGTCATTACAAGAAGACAGAGGGCGCGGCAGAAGCAGTATACTTTTGAGAAAAATGTTAAGTTCAGTATTATTACTCCCTTATATAATACTCCCAAAGCATATCTTGTTGAACTGATAAAATCTTTAGAAAAACAGACGTATTCTGATTGGGAATTATGCCTTGCCGACGGAAGCGACTGCAGGCATTCCTATGTGAAAAGAATATGTCTAAGATGGTGCAATAAGGATCCCAGAATTATATATAAGAAATTAAAGGAAAATAAAGGAATATCCTGGAATACGAATGCATGTATAAAATTATCCGGCGGTCAGTATCTGGGGTTATTGGATCATGACGACATATTGCATGAGTCTGCATTATTTGAGATGATGATACAGATCAATGAGAATGGAGCTGATTTTTTATATTCGGATGAGGCAAAGTTTTCGGGAAAAGTAAAAAATGCCGCAGGATTTAATTTCAAACCAGGGTTTGGGAAGGATGAGTTAAGGTCGCATAATTATATTTGCCATTTTACGGTTTTTAGCAGGGAATTATTAAAGAAAGCCGGAGGAGGGTTCCGTTCTGAGTTTGACGGAAGTCAGGATCATGATATGGTGCTGCGTCTGACTGAGAAAGCGGAGAAAATAGTCCATATTCCTAAAGTGTTGTACTACTGGCGTGTTCATCCGGAATCTGTTTCAATGAATCTGGACGCTAAAAATTATGCCGTAGATGCCGCGGTCAGGGCTGTTCAGGAACAGTTAGACCGAACGGGGGAAATTGGTATTGTAGAAAGCAATCTGCCTTATCAGACAATCTACAGGAATCGATATCAGATTACTGATAAAGACAGCAGGGTCGCATTGCTGATACATGGAATGGACAGCATGCAGGAATACGGCGATTTTGTTGAGAAGGTACGAAATATTACGTCTTATAAAAATCTGATATTTATCCCGATTGTAGAAGAAGACAAGAAGACATTCGGGCATATGTTGAATCGGGCTGTGGAACAGTGCGGCGCAGAGTATATTGTAGTTATGGATATTGCGTGTATTCCGCTGAATGCAGGATGGATTGACGAGATGCTTATGTATGCCCAGAGGAAGGACGTTGCGGCGGTGGCGCCTAAAATTTTATTTAAAAATAATACGATTGCTTATGCCGGGGCGGCGCTGGACAAAGACAGGGAAGATAAGATCAGGTATCTGTGCCAGGGAATGCCGGATACAGAGCAGGGATATGAAGCGATACTGAGATATGTAAGAAATACGACGGCTGTTTGCCGGACATGTTTCATGATTGAACGAAGCAAATTAAGAAAATTGAAGGGATTTAGAGAAGATTTGCAAGGTTACGAAGAGATTGATCTGTCACTGAAGGCTGTAAGGCGGGGATATTGGAATGTATGGACCTGTTTTGCTTCGGTTCAGTTGATTAAGGACAGTATCGATGATAATGTCAGAAGAGATGCGAAAAAGTTTGCGAAAGTATGGAAGAGTGAACTTAAGCAGGGAGATCCTTTTTATCATGTGCAGTGGAAAGAACTGAAGTTAGTATAATTTATAGGAGGAAATATGGCGGATATTAAGGAATTGACTGAGAAGACTATAACGACGTTCAGAGAAGACGGGATTACGGCAGTAGCAAAAAAAGCGAAAAATCTTGTTCAAATGTCAGTTATGGCGGGGAAAGACGCAAAGAATAAAATATACAGGGATGTTCTGTTTATTAACGGATGTGATGAAAGCGTGCCCCATCCGGCCAGATATAGGGTGTCGCATCAGAGAGAGCAACTGGAAGCAAACAATGTGTCAACGAATCAGGTGTATTATGTTAACTTGCAATTGGATCAGGTGCGTTTTTACAGAACGTTTGTTTTTTTTAGATGTCCTTATACGGATATGGTAGGGGAATTTATTAAGCTGGCCAGAAAGCTAAATAAGAAAGTCTTATTCGATATTGATGATTTGGTGATTGATACGGAATATACGGATACAATAAAATATCTGGATTCTATGTCGAAGGAAGAACGTGCGTTATATGATGATGGTGTTATGCGGATGGGGAAGACTTTAAAGCTATGCGACGCCGCGATTACTACGACAGAACGTTTGGCGGAGGAATTGAATAAATATGTTCCGGAAGTGTTTATTAATCGTAATACGGCGTCAGAAGAGATGTATGAACTGTCTGTGAATGCATTAACACATAAAAAGCATGATAAGACAAAGCTTGGACTTGGTTACTTTAGCGGAAGTCTGACGCATAATGATGACTTTTTGCTGATTTTGCCGGCGTTGGAAAAAGTGATGGAAAAGTATACCCAGGTTTATCTGCATGTCGTGGGAGAATTGGACCTGCCGGATCAGTTGATGCGATTTAAAGACAGGGTAGTCTGTCATCCGTTTACGAATTGGAAAAAACTTCCGGGATTGATTGCTGAAGTGGATATTAATCTTGCTCCGTTGGAACAGAGTATATTTAATGAGGCAAAGTCTGAGAACAAGTGGGTTGAGGCGGCGTTGGTGAAAGTCCCGACTGTGGCCAGTAAAGTAGGTGCTTTTGATAAGATGATCGAGGACGGAGTGACGGGGTTCTTATGTTCGTCTGCAGATGATTGGGAAAAAACATTGTCATTACTGATAGAAAACAGAAAAGTGAGAATGAGAGCAGCGGAGAATGCTTATCAATATTGCACGAAAAAATGTGTAACTATGTATACAGGGATTCCTCTTAAAAGATTTATAGAGAAGTATACAACGCCGAATATAGCTTTTGTACTGCCTTCTATGAATATCAGCGGCGGAATTATGGTGGCTTTAAAACATGCCATAATTCTGCAGGATGCAGGAGCAGATGTGTTGCTGCTTGATATGGACAATAAGATTCCATGGTGTAACTACGAGAATCATCAGATTCCTGTGCTTGGACAAAATAGAAAGTTATTATCAGGCAGATTTGACAGGGCTGTCGCAACCATGTGGACTACCGTGGCCTTTTTGGAGGATTACAATAATATTGGGAAAAGATTTTATCTGGTGCAGAATTTTGAACCGGATTTTTATGAGCCGGGCAATCACTTGAGGATTAAGGCGAATCAAAGTTATTTCCCGCGAGTTGATATACAATGTCTGACGATATCGAGATGGTGTGAAAAATGGCTGGAGACAGCCTACGGATACAGTGTCAGATATGCGCCGAATGGAATCGTTAAGAAGAAGTTCAGACATTATAAGCGGGATTTTTCCGGGAAGATTCGTATCTTAATAGAGGGGGACTGCAGTGTTTATTATAAGAATGTAGATGAAAGCTTTCGGATTGTGGATAAACTGGATCCTGAAAAGTTTGAGATATGGTATATGTCCTATAACGCGAAACCGAAGAGTAAGTACCGCGTAGACCGGTTCTTACATCAGGTGCCGTATGATAAAGTCCCGCAGGTATACCGCCAGTGTCACATACTGCTGAAGACCAGTTTTCTGGAGAGTTTCTCATACCCGCCCCTGGAGATGATGGCGACCGGCGGATATGCCGTTGTGGTGCCGAATGACGGAAATAAAGAATATCTTGTTGACGGAGAGAACTGTCTGCTTTATCCCTGCGGAAAAATCGATAAGGCTGTAGAGGCTATTGAACGTATATGTAATGACGAAGAGCTGAGAGAGAAATTATATGAAGGCGGAGTAAAGACAGCCGAATCAAGAGATTGGGATGTAATCAGAGAAGATATTGTAGCCATGTATGAGGATTAGAATGTTTAAAAAGATAAAAAAAGTGTGGAGTTATTATCGCAGACATGGATTGAAGCTTTTGCTGCTCAGACTTTTTTTCCCTTATCAGGTGAAAGAGCCGGATTATGATAAATGGCGGGAAAAACATGCGGTCGGCGAGGACGAACTAAAACGTCAGTCGAAGTATGAGTTTGACAGAAAGATATTAATCAGTATAGCAGTTCCAACATATCAGACGCCGGAGAAGTTCTTGAGAAAGATGATAGAATCTGTAATAGATCAAACCTACTCAGATTGGGAGCTGTGCATAGCAGACGGAAGTGAAAATCCGGATGTCTGTCATATCATACAAGAGTATGCAAAGAGAGATGAAAGGATTAAAGTAAAACATCTGGCTGAAAATAGGGGAATTGCGGAGAATACGAATGAAGCGTTAAAAATGTGCAGCGGAGAATATATCGGATTATTGGATCATGACGATGTATTGGCACCGAATGCGCTATTCGAAGTGAGGCGTGCGATAGAAGAGAATCTCAGCCCTGAGATCATTTACACGGATGAGGATAAGATATCAGAGGACGGCAAGGAAGTATATGATCCTAATTTTAAGCCGGGTTTTAACAGGGAGATGCTGTGTTCGAATAATTATATCTGTCATTTTTTTGTGGTAAAAAATACTATACTGCAGAAGGTACAAGGACTGCGGACGGAATATGACGGAGCCCAGGATTATGATTTTATATTACGATGTACAGAGCGCTCAGATTCAATCGTACACATTGCAGAACCGCTGTATCATTGGAGAATGCATACATCTTCGACAGCGAGTAATCCGGAAAGTAAGTTATATGCTTTTGAAGCCGGGAAAAAAGCGATTGAGGATCATTTAAAAAGGCGGGGAGAAAGGGGCGTGGTAGAATACACAGAGCATTTAGGGTTCTATCACATAACCTACGGGCTGAAAACATTTGACAGAATAACGGTAATAGTAGTGAAGGGAAATGATAATCGTTCCGGCGCGCGTGTGGGGAAATGTATCGCTTCGATAAAAAAAACATGCGGGTATTTGAATTATCATATTATAGTTGCTGACCGGCTGACGGAAATAAACGTCTCGGATATTGAAGGAAAGTTTATTTTGCTTGTAAACAGTTCGATAAAGATGATTTCACGGGGATGGATGAAAGCAATGCTTGGAAACTGCCAGAGAGATATTGTCGGGGCAGTGGGAATCAAACTCTACAACAGGAATGAGACGATACGCCATGCGGGGATCATACAGGGGAGACAGAAGTATGCTTTTGAAGGATTGCCGAGAGTCAGGTATGGATATTTTCACAGAGACAGTATTATGCAGTATGTAAGCGGAGTAACGACGGATTTTATGATGATACCGGCGGATATCTTTACACATCTTTGGAATAAATTCCCGGAATGTTTTTTAGATGAATGGATGTTATGCCGCAGGATTCGTGCTGAGGGCAGATATATTGTATATGATCCAGATATTGAAGCGTATAGTTTAATTAAAAATTATTGAAATCAAAGAAGTATTATTATATAATGTTAATAGTGTCGCAATGTGGAGATGTTTTGAAAGGGGAGTAGAAAATGAAAAAACACATATCGATCATAGTCTTGCTGGCAATGATTATTACCAGTATGAACTTGTCGTTGATTCAGGTTCATGCCGGTGAAGTGCCGGAGGCGCAGGAAGAAACGCCTGATTTGGGAGAGGGGACTGAAGAGGGAGTTGCAGACGGCGGCAGTGCTGGTGATAGTGCAGTTCCTGCGGCCCAAGATGACAGCAGTACTGTTGATAACGGGGTTCCTGCAGCTCAGGATGAGCAGGGGAATCCTGTTGAAGAAGAAGGCGATCCGGAGCCGGAAGACAGAGCCAATAGCTGGCGTTACATAGACGGAGAGCCTGATCCCGGTGCGGATGCCGGAAATGTGAGTATGGCCAGAAGCAGAGCCAGAGCCAAGAGTAATCCGTCACATCCCAATGCTACCCGAAAAGGTATTGATGTTTCTAAATGGCAAGGGAACATTGATTGGGCTAAGGTTAAGGAATCCGGCGTGGAATTTGCGATTATCCGGTGTGGATTCGGACAAGACTATGCGAGTCAAGATGATGAATATTTTAGGCGTAATGTAAGCGAATGTGAACGTCTGGGGATTCCCTACGGCGTATATTTATACTCTTATGCAAAAGATAAACTCAGCGCGTCAAGTGAAGCCAAGCATGTGCTTAGGCTGCTGCAAGGGCGTAAATTATCTTATCCGGTGTATTTAGACATGGAAGATAACAGCACGGTTGCCTATAAGGCCCGGTTTGGAGATATCGCCGAAACTTTCTGCACAGCGATTAAAAATGCAGGTTATGCGGTGGGAGTGTATGCGAACTACAATTGGTGGACGAACTATCTGACGGATTCAAGATTTTCCAAATGGCATAGATGGGTTGCTCAGTACAACACCTCGTGTTGGTACCAGGGAGATTATGCTATGTGGCAGTATAGTTCTGCCGGAAGCGTTCCGGGCATAGACGGTGGTGTCGACATGAATTTCCTGATCGGTTATCCTAAGGATCATGGAGCTGCCGGAACAATATCATCAGGAATTCAGTATGAGGCTCATGTGCAGGATATTGGCTGGCAGGGGGCAGTCGGAAACGGCGCTTCCGCAGGAACAACGGGTCAGAATAAGAAAGTCGAAGCGTTGAAGGTAAAATTGGCCGGACAAAATTACAAAGGCAGTGTAGAGTATAGTGCTTATGTGGAAGGAACCGGCTGGCAGGCTTATGTATCGGACGGGAAGGTGTCAGGTACAGAAGGTAAAAATAAAAAAGTTGAAGCATTTTCCATTCGGCTGAAGGGTGATGTAGCTGAACAGTATGACGTCTATTACCGTGTTCATTCCAGCGACATCGGCTGGCAGGGTTGGACTAAGAACGGTGAAAAGGCAGGAACTGAAGGCCTGGGAAAGAAAGTGGAAGCTATACAGATTCAGTTGGTGGAAAAGGGAGGCAAAGCTCCGGGAAGCACGGATAATTCTTTCCAGACCAATACTTCGAGTAACCCAAGTAATCCAAGTAATCCAAGTAATCCAAGTAATCCTGACACTCCCAACCAGAATGCAGGAATAAGTTATTCTGCACATGTGCAGGATATCGGCTGGCAGAGGTATGTATCAAACGGACAGTTGGCGGGAACGACTGGAAGGAATAAGCAGGTAGAAGCTTTGAAGATCAAGCTGACAAATGTTACCAGCGGAGGCGTGAAGTATAGAGCCCATGTGGAGGACATTGGCTGGCAGGATTTTGTAGAGACGGACAAGATTTCCGGAACGGAAGGAAGGAATAAACACGTCGAGGCTATCGAGATACAGTTGACGGGAGAGATGGAGAAGCAATACGATATCTATTACCGCGTACATTCCAGTGATTTCGGATGGTTCGACTGGGCAAAGAACGGCGGACAAGCCGGAAGTGAAGGATATGGTAAGCAGGTAGAGGCTTTGGAGATTAAACTTGTCAAGAAAGGCGGACAGGCTCCCGGAGCTACGGCCAAGCCTTTTGTGAAAAAAGAAATTGGCGGAAATCAGGGAAACGAAGGAAGTCAGCCCGAAGCTTCTGCGGAAATACAGTATAGAGCCCATGTACAGGATATCGGCTGGCAGGGTTATGTAGCGAACGGAAAGCTGGCGGGAACGACAGGAAGGAATAAACAGTTAGAAGCTATCAGGATTAAACTGGCGAATTCTAATGTCGAAGGCAGTTTACAGTATAGGGCGCATGTGGAAGATATCGGCTGGCAGAATTATGTGAGCGCAGACAGTGTTTCCGGTACGGTAGGAAAGAACAAGCATATGGAAGCGATTGCCATAAAGCTGACGGGAGAGATGAATAATAAATTTGATGTCTACTATCGTGCACATTCCAGTGACTTCGGCTGGTTAGGCTGGGCTAAGAACGGTGAAAGCGCCGGAAGTGAAGGATATGGAAAGCAGATGGAGGCAATCGAGATCAAGTTGGTCAAGAAAGGCGGACAGGCGCCTGGTAGTACGGCAAAAGCTTTTGTAAAGAAATAATGTTTTAAATTGACAAAAACTTTCCATAAAAAGAGGTGTTGTATATTACAGCGCCTCTTTTTGATGTCTGATAACTCATGAAGGGGGAATGAATGAGAATACTGATTCATCATTAAAAATATAAGACTAAAAATAACATTAACAATTGACAAAAAGTTTAATAAGAGTATAATAAATTCAGTGTATAAGTTTAGTAAAAGATTATTTTAGGTTTAGGAATATAGTGAGTGAAGAAGGGCGCAAAAGAGAGCGCGAAAAGGAGTGGACATCCACATGGAACTGGAGTATGTGAACGAACATATAGGCAGAAAGATTAAGGATCTGCGCAACAGGAACGGTCTGACGCAGCAGGAACTGGCGGACAGGACAGAACTCACCAAGGGATTCATCTCTCAGTTGGAGCGCGGCCAGGTGTCGCCGTCGATTGTGACGCTATTGGATCTGATCGAGTGTCTGGGGACGACTGCCTCGGAATTTTTCAAAGAGGCAGAGGAAGAACATATCGTTTTTTCAGAAGAGGGGTTCTTTGAAAAGGTTGATGAGGCGGGAAACAGTATTCAGTGGATCGTCCCGGCGGCGCAGAAATATCAGATGGAACCGCTGCTGGTTCTGCTTAAGCCGCATCAGAGCCTGGAAGAGGATAAGCCGCATGACGGAGAGGAATTTGGTTATCTGATATCAGGAAAGCTCAGGCTTTATCTTGGAGATAAAGTCTACCAGGTGAAGTCCGGTGAGAGTTTCTATTATCCGGCGAATCGGAGACATCGGATTGAGAATCCCGGCAGCAGGCCGGCCAGGTTTGTATGGGTCAGCACGCCGCCGACATTTTAGTATAGCAGTATGAAAGAAAATAAATCTTGAAAAGTGGCGACGGGGAGAGGTTATGGAACAGAATATTATCGAATTAAAGCATATTACAAAGATATACAAGGATGGATTTACTGCGGTGTCGGATTTTAATCTGGAAGTGAAAAAAGGGGAATTCATTACGTTTCTTGGTCCGTCCGGATGCGGAAAGACGACGACGCTTCGGATGATTGCGGGATTTGACCTGCCGACAGAAGGAGAGATACTTCTTAATGGTAAGCCGATTACGGAACTGCCGCCGAATGAGCGGCCTATCAATACGGTGTTCCAGAGATACGCGCTGTTTCCGCATATGAATATCTATGAGAATATAGCGTTTGGGCTTCGGCAGAAAAAGACGCCGGAGAATGTGATTGCGAAGAAGGTGCGCAAGGCTCTTGAGCTGGTAGACTTGGAGGGATTCGAGAAGAGGAGTATTGATACTCTTTCCGGAGGGCAGCAGCAGAGGGTTGCCATCGCGAGGGCGGTGGTCAATGAACCCCAGATTCTGCTTCTGGATGAGCCGCTGGGCGCGCTGGATCTGAAGATGAGAAAGGAGATGCAGCTTGAGCTTAAGGAGATGCATCGGGAACTTGGAATTACATTTATCTATGTCACCCATGATCAGGAGGAAGCGCTTACGATGTCGGATAAGATCGTGGTTATGGCGGAGGGGAAGATGCAGCAGATCGGAACCCCGGAGGATATCTACAATGAGCCGATCAATGCGTTTGTGGCGGATTTCATCGGAGACAGCAATATATTCAACGGGATTATGACAGGAAAGCTTAAAGCTCGCTTCTGCGGAGGGGAATTTGTCTGCGTGGATGACGTAGAAGAGGGGACGCATATTACGGCGGTAGTTAGGCCGGAGGATGTGATCCTGACAGAACCGGCAAAGGGACAGATCAGGGGAATTGTAACATCCGTGATCTTCAAAGGAATACACTATGAGATTACGGTGGAGTCGGGAAAGAATGAGATTGTAGCCCAGTCCGTATATTCTGCGAAGATGGGGGATCTTGTCGGCGTCTGTGTGGACCCGGATAATATCCACATTATGATTGCGGAAGATCATACGAATATCTTCCGGGCAGAGATCAATAAGAACAACGAACTGGAATATAACGGAAATATCCTGGATGTGGCGTTGACCGCTATTATAAAAGGAAGCAGGCAGTTGGAGGACGGAACGATTCTGGATGCCAATGGTTCGGAGATAGATACCGGAAAGCTCAGAGTCAAGATTTCTATTAAACCGCAGGATATCGAACTGACAGACGAGCAGGAAGAAGGACTGGTGCAGGGGTATATCAGTAATCTGATCTATAAGGGCGATCACTATAGTTATGTCATACATACGGATTTGGAACAGGATTTTGTGGTTAACGACGAATATCTCTGGAATATGGAGGATCAGGTAGGCTTACTGATGCCAGTGGAGAAGATGATCTTCTCGGTGAAGAAATAGGGGGAGGATACATGTACAGACATCTTTTTTCCAGAAAGAATCTGGGAATTCCATACATGCTTTTTCTGGCGCTCTTTGTGATGGCGCCTCTGTTTGTGTTGTTCTATTATGCGTTTACGAATGGAGAAGGAGAATTTACCATGTTGAATCTGACGGGATTCTTCTCAGATCCGAATACGCTGGGAACTCTTTTTTATAGCTTTGGGATTGCATCGGTTACTACTATAGTATGTCTGCTTATGGCTTATCCGGTGGCGTACATTCTGGCGACAAGCAAGCTGAGGGCAAAATCAGTTATACTGATGCTGTTTGTCATGCCGATGTGGATTAATTTTTCTCTCCGCATTACTGCGCTGAAGGAGATTCTGACCTGGATTGAGGGCAGTCTGGCTTATCATCCGTTCTTGAATACGGTGCTGGGTATGAGTTATGATTTTCTGCCTTTCATGATCCTGCCGATCTATACGACGATCTCCAAGTTGGACGGAGCCCTTCTGGAAGCCGCCAGAGACCTGGGAGCGGGAAATGTGCAGGCTTTTTTGAAGATTACACTGCCTTTGTCGATGCCGGGAATCTTAAGCGGAGTGTCGATGGTATTTTTACCGGCTATGACGAATTATGTCGTACTGGATATGCTGTATAACAGTACTTATATCATGGGAAGTCTGATCGGAAGTTACTTTGCGGCATACAACTGGCATGGCGGCTCCATGATCGCGTTGATTCTTCTGGGAATTGTCTGTCTGTTTACGCTGCTTACCCGGGGAATTGAGGAAGAGAATACACGGGGAGGGATGTTGTTATGATAAAGAAAGTCTGGAAGAGCCTGCTTGTCATCTTCGTCCTTTTGTTTCTGTATCTGCCGATTCTTGTGCTGATGGTGTACAGCTTCACGGACGCGGCGAATATCGGTGCGATACGGGGGTTCTCCCTGCATAATTATGTGACGCTTTTTACGACGCCTGAGCTGGTACAGATGATTCTGGGAACGGTGATTCTTGCGTTGGCATCGGCCCTTCTTGCAACGATTCTTGGAACTCTGGGGGCAATCGGTGCATTTTATTCTAAGAAAACGATAGCGTCGGCGGTTACGACGATGAATCAGGTGCCGGTGGTCAATGCAGATGTGGTGACCGGGTTTTCGATCTGTATTTTGTTGGTTGTGGTATTCGGCGTCAGCAAGGATACGTTTATTCCGCTGGTTATAGGGCATGTAACGCTGTGTGCGCCTTTTGTGTTTCTGTCTGTAATTCCGAAGCTGAAACAGATGGATTCCAGTATCTATGAAGCAGCGCTTGATTTAGGCGCGACGCCGTTTACCGCGTTGATCCGGATCGTAATTCCCCAGATATTTCCGGGAATCGTCTCAGGTTTCGCGCTTGCGGTTACATTGTCGCTTGATGATTATTTTGTGGCGACTTATACAAAGCCGGCAACTTTTGACACGATCAGTACTTATGTGGTAAATGCGACCAAAGGAGCCCAGACGACGATCAAGACTGCACTGTGGGCGTTATCAACAGTGATCTTTCTGCTGGTTGTTTTATTTACCGTGGTGATGAATCTTCGGGCAGAAAGGGACAATCAGGAAAGGAGCGGCGTGTGATGGTGAAGCATAGGAAGCCGGGTGCATTTTGCAGAGGAGCAGGATTGTTGCTGGGAGGTATAGCCGGACTGTGTGTATCCGGCGCGTTTATGACGGCCGGGACGGTGTATGCTTCGGATACTGCCGGACAGGAAGAAGAGATTGTACTGCGGGTCAGTAACTGGGAAGAATATATAGACCTGGGAGGATGGGACGAGGAAGACACTATTGATCTGGATAGCGGAGATATCTTCGGGGAGCAGTCGATGATCCGGGATTTTGAGGAATGGTATTACGAGAATTACGGGGTTCGGGTGAGGGTAGAGTATTCTACCTATGGGACCAATGAGGATCTGTACAACATGCTTACACTTGGAGACACTTATGATCTGGTATGCCCCTCAGAGTACATGATTATGAAACTGATGACGGAAGATCAGTTGGTGCCGCTGTCGGAGGATTTCTTCGATGCTGAAGATGAGAACAACTATTATATCAATGGGGTATCCCCCTATATTCGTTCTATTTTTGAGAATAATAAGATACAGGGCAGGCCGTGGAGCGATTATGCTGCCGGATATATGTGGGGGATCACTGGAATTGTATACAACCCTGAGTTAGTGGAGGAAAAGGATGCGTCTAGCTGGCGGATTCTGAATAATCCGGCATACTGCAGGCAGATCACAATCAAGGATAATGTGAGGGATTCTTACTTTGCGGCGGTGGGGGCGATCAAGTCAGATCTTCTGACTTCGGAAGAGTTCCTTGAGGCGCCGGATTATCCGGAACGCCTGGAAAATGAGATGAATGATACTTCAAAAGAGACTATTGCCAAGGTTCAGGAATATCTGCAGGATGTGAAGGATAACGCCTATTCCTTTGAGACAGATTCCGGAAAAGCAGATATGGTTACCGGGAAGGTAGCGGCGAATTATCAATGGTCCGGAGATGCGGTCTATACTATGGATCAGGCGGACGAGGATGATTTTCCGCTTGCGTTTGCGGTTCCGAGGGAGTCCACCAATATATATTTTGACGGGTGGGTCATGTTAAAGAGCGGAATCAGAGCCGATGCGGCAAAACAGCATGCGGCGGAAGCATTCATGAACTTTACTTCCAGGGCAGATAATGCGATCCGGAATATGTACTATATCGGTTATACTTCCGTCATTTCCGGAGGCGAAGACAGGCGGATCTTTGAATATGCGGACTGGTGTTACGGAGCTGAAGAGGATGAAGAGGACGTGACGGGATATGATCTTGGATACTTCTTTTCCGGAAATGATGCAGAAGATGAGGAAAGCAGGTATGTTATCTCTGCTCCTTCGGATCAGATATACCGGCAGCTATTCGCGCAGTACCCGTCCCAGGAAGCTATCTCCCGGTCGTCGCTTATGGTGTGCTTTGACGATGAACAGAATCAGGCGATCAATCAGATGTGGATTAATGTGCGGTGTTATAATATACACGATGTACCAGTCTGGGTGTGGGCGGCAGTCGGTGCGTCCGCGGCGCTCCTGGCAGTGTTCGGCGGAAGGAAATTGAAAAGGCGGAGATAACATTCCGTCTTTACAGATCCTTGAATTTGCAATATAATAGAAAAAATTTTATATGAAGACAGAGGAGTAAAAAGAATATGGAAAATCAGAAACAACGAGTATATGACGCATTGGATAAGCTGAAGATCAAATATGAGGTTGTAGAGCACGAACCTGTACATACGATGGAAGATATGGACAGGCTTGGCCTGCCTGAAAAGGGAACGCTCTGTAAGAATCTGTTCCTGAGAGATTCAAAAGGAAAACGGCACTTTCTGGTAACCTGTGAAGAGAGTAAGAAGGTCGATCTGAAATCCCTGGGCAGACAGCTCGGGGGAGGAAATTTAAGTTTTGCTTCCGAAGACCGTCTGGAGAAATACCTCGGCCTTAAGCAGGGAAGCGTGTCTCCTTTCGGCCTGATGAACGATACGGATCATGCAGTAGAGTTTTTTATTGACAAAGATCTGAGCAGATGTAAAAGCCTTGGAGTTCATCCGCTGGAGAATACGGCGACCGTATTCTTGTCTTTCAAGGATCTGGATAAGTTCTTGTGGGATCTGGATGTAGACGTGGTGAAGGTAAAGTTATAGTCTTTTCTCAAGAATCAACGCTGTGAAATTTAATACTTTTTTTATTGCATGTTTCATAGATGAGAAGTAGAATAATCTAGAACTATCTTACAACAGAGGAATGGATAGAGAAAGGTGAAGACGGATATGGAACAGCAGAACAGGCAGGTCCCGCCAATGGTGCCGCCGGAGAGTTATGGTAAACGTGTGTGGCATATATGGGGGCCGATTGTAATAAAGTGGATTATAGGAATCGGCGTCAGCATGATCGCCATGGGAGTACTGACGATGATGTATGTGATGGCAGATCAGGATGCAGCCATGGCTGCCGTACAGAGTGAAGAACAGATGATGGAACTATACGGCAGGATTATGGAGAAATATTTTAGTTCTGCCGCGATGATAGAAGCGGTAGGCGCAGTTATAACGATTCCGGTCATGTGGTATCTTTTTCACAGAGATCGTGTAAAAGAGAGACAGATGGGAATCATTCCGAACAAGAAAGCAGCTTTCTGGAAATATGCGGCAGGGCTTCTTATGGCGGCGGCATTGAGCCTGGGGCTTAATAATCTGATCATCATAGGGAACTTGTCTGTGATGAGCGAGTCTTATGAAGCAACGATGGATATTCTTTATTCAGCGCCGCTTATGGTACAGATTATATCGCTGGCAGTGTTGGTTCCTGTCAGTGAGGAATTAGTATTCCGCGGTCTGCTTTTCAAACGTCTGCGGGAAAGAGGGACGTACATACAGGCAGCGTTGTATTCCTCGGTGGTATTCGGGGTAATGCATGGGAATCTAATTCAGATACTTTATGGATTTACCCTGGGAATGATGCTGAGCTATCTCTGCGAGAAATATGGCTCGGTTATAGCGCCGATAGCAGCCCATATTGTTATGAATCTGTTGTCTGTGCTGGCGACAGAATATAATCTGGCGGACTGGATGATGGAAAGTAATATGCGGATCGGTCTTATAACGATAGGATGTGCTTTCGTTGCGTCTACGATGTTTGTACTGGTTCAGAGAATTGAAGAAAAGCCGGACGCAGCAGGAGCGTCCGAGGAAAACAAAGAGGTTGTCGTGTAATGCGGCAGCCTTTTTAAGATAACGGAAACTTCGTTCCCCATATCTTAAAAACCCTCCGGTGGGATGCGCACTCGCGAGGAGCAGAAGTATGCCGCAAGGCGGCTGTATTTGAATTATCAGTTAATATCATTTAGTATAGGTAAATTATCGAATAATCTGATAATTATAGAAAAAGTTTATATTTACAAACATAGAAAAAAGTAGTATAGTAGGAAAAAATAAGGAATTGATAATGTATGGGTATTTCCATACGGTTCCGAAAGAAAGGATCAGATATATGAGCGAACAGATGATAAGCAATCAGACAGGATTGTATCGTCCGCAGTTCGAACATGATAACTGTGGTATCGGTGCGGTCGTTAATATTAAAGGACGGAAGAGCCACAGTACGGTGGCGGATGCTTTAAAGATTGTAGAAAATTTGGAACATAGAGCCGGCAAGGATGCCGAGGGTGAGACAGGCGACGGAGTTGGAATCTTACTGCAGATTTCGCATAAGTTTTTCTCCAGAGTTTGTAAGCCTCTCGACATCTTTTTAGGTTCTGAGAGAGATTATGGAGTCGGCATGTTCTTCTTTCCGCAAGATGAGCTGAAGAGAAATCAGGCAAAGAAGATATTTGAAGTGATCGTGAAGAAGGAAGGAATGAAGTTCCTGGGCTGGAGGGATGTGCCGGTGAAACCAGAGGTGCTGGGAAGCCGTGCGGTGGCATGTATGCCCTGTATTACCCAGGGATTCATTGAACGTCCGAAGAAGACAGAGCGGGGGATTGATTTTGACAGGCGGCTCTATGTAATACGCCGTGTATTCGAGCAGAGCAGCAACGATACTTATGTGGCATCCTTATCCAGCAGGACGATTGCCTATAAAGGGATGTTCCTGGTTGGACAGCTTCGTTCCTTTTTTGAAGATCTGCAGGATAAGGATTATGAATCAGCCATTGCGCTGGTTCATTCCCGGTTCAGTACGAATACGAATCCGAGTTGGGAACGGGCACATCCGAATCGCTTTATCGTACATAACGGTGAGATCAATACAATCCGGGGAAATGCGGACAAGATGCGTGCCAGAGAAGAAAATATGGAATCCGGGTATCTGCAGGGTGAACTGCATAAGGTTCTTCCGGCGATCAACAGTTCCGGATCGGATTCGGCAATGCTTGATAATGCGATCGAATTCATGGTTATGAGCGGGATGGAACTGCCGTTGGCAGTCATGATTGCGATTCCTGAGCCATGGGCGAATACGAAGAGTATATCCCAGAAGAAGAGGGACTTCTATCAATATTATGCGACGATGATGGAGCCGTGGGACGGTCCTGCATCGATCCTTTTCAGCGATGGAGATTGTATGGGCGCTGTTCTTGACAGAAACGGGCTTCGTCCTTCCAGATATTATATTACGGATGAAGATACGCTGATTCTTTCGTCAGAGGTGGGAGTCCTTGATATTGATCCGGGGAAGATCCTGATCAAGGAACGTCTGCATCCGGGGAAAATGCTTCTTGTAGATACGGTTCAGGGTAAAGTCATCAATGATGATGAATTGAAGGAGTACTATGCCGGCAGGCAGCCTTATGGAGAGTGGCTGGACAGTAATCTGATAGAACTTACGGACTTAAAGATACCGAATCAGAAAGTTCCGTCTTATACGGCAGAAGAATGCAGAAGGCTTCAGAAAGCGTTTGGATATTCCTATGAGGAAGTGAAAAGTTCGATCTTAGCGATGGCAATGAACGGTTCGGAAGGAACAGCGGCGATGGGAATCGACGCGCCTTTGGCCGTGCTCTCGGATAAGCATCAGGATCTGTTCGGATATTTTAAACAATTGTTCGCGCAGGTTACGAATCCTCCTATTGACGCGATCCGTGAAGAAGTCGTTACGTCTACGACGGTTTATATCGGCGCGGACGGAAATCTTCTGGAAGAAAAGGAAGAAAACTGTAAAATGCTTAAAGTAGAACATCCCATTCTTACCAATACGGATCTTCTGAAGATCAAGAATATGAAAGAAAATGGATTCCGGGTGGCAGAGATTCCGATCGTGTATTACAAGAATCAGGAATTAGAGAAAGCGATCGACTATTTATTCATTGAGGTAGACCGAGCGATCCGGGAGGGAGCAAATATATTGATCCTTACAGACAGAGGGGTGGATGAATACCATGTCGCCATGCCGTCTCTTCTGGCTTTGTCAGGTCTTCAGCAGCATCTGGTAAGAACGAAGAAGCGGACATCTGTAGCGATCATCCTGGAAACGGGTGAGCCTCGGGAGGTGCATCATTTCGCAACGTTGCTTGGCTACGGAGCCTGTGCGGTTAATCCGTATCTCGCCCATGAGTCAATTAAACTACTGATTGAGACGGATATGCTTCAAAAGGATTACTATGCCGCGGTGAGTGATTATAACAATGCGATTCTGAATGGTATTGTAAAGATTGCGTCGAAGATGGGGATTTCTACAATTCAGTCTTATCAGGGCGCGAAGATATTCGAGGCGATTGGGTTAAAAGAAGAATTTATACAGCGGTATTTTACGGATACAGTCAGCCGTGTAGGAGGAATCGGGATTGAAGAGATCTCGGAAGATTATGTGGCGCGTCATTCCCAGGCATTCGACCCGTTAGGGCTGGAAGTAGATCTGACGCTGAACAGCATCGGCCAGCACAAGTCGAAAAGCGGCGGGGAGAAGCATCTGTATAATCCGCAGACGATCCACATGCTCCAGCAATCCACTAGACGGGGAGATTATGAGATGTTCCGTAAATATACGGAATTGGTGAATTCAGAGGGAGAACAGATAAATCTCCGCGGGCAGTTAGAATTTAATTATCCGAAGAAGGGGGTTCCGATCGAGGAGGTAGAAAGTGTGGATTCTATCGTGACCAGATTTAAGACCGGAGCTATGTCTTACGGATCTATTTCCAAAGAGGCGCATGAGACGCTGGCTATCGCGATGAATCGTCTTCATGGTAAATCCAACAGCGGAGAAGGCGGTGAGGAGATCGAACGTCTGGACAGTAACAAGTGTTCGGCTATCAAGCAGGTGGCTTCCGGACGATTCGGCGTGACCAGCAGATATCTGGTCAGCGCCAGGGAGATTCAGATTAAGATGGCACAGGGAGCAAAGCCGGGGGAGGGCGGACATCTTCCGGGGAATAAAGTATATCCTTGGATTGCCAATACACGCCATTCGACGCCGGGGGTAAGCCTGATATCTCCGCCGCCGCATCATGATATCTATTCTATCGAGGATCTGGCGCAGTTGATCTATGATTGTAAGAATGCCAATAAAGATGCCAGGATCTCCGTGAAACTGGTGTCGGAAGCCGGTGTCGGTACGGTTGCGGCAGGAGTAGCCAAGGCGGGGGCAGGACTGATTCTGATCTCCGGATATGACGGAGGTACGGGCGAGGCTCCGAAAAGTTCCATTCACAATGCAGGACTTCCATGGGAGCTGGGACTTGCAGAGACGCACCAGACGTTGATTCAAAACGGACTGAGAGAACGTGTGCGCATTGAGACAGACGGTAAGCTTATGAGCGGGCGTGATGTCGCGATTGCGGCGATCTTAGGCGCGGAGGAGTTTGGATTTGCGACAGCGCCGCTGGTGACGATGGGCTGCGTGATGATGCGGGTCTGTAACCTGGATACCTGTCCGGTAGGTGTTGCGACGCAGAATCCGAAGCTCAGGAAGAGGTTCACCGGGAAACCGGAATATGTGATTAATTTTATGCGGTTTATGGCAGAGAATCTGCGGGAATATATGGCGAAACTTGGAGTGCGTTCCGTCGATGAACTGGTGGGCCGGACAGATCTTCTGAAAGTGAAGAAACCTGCCGCGTCAAGCCGTGCGGAAACCCTTAATCTGGAACAGATACTTTATAATCCATACGAGGGAACGAAGACGCCGGTTATCTTTAATCCGAAGAAGGTATTTGATTTTGAGCTTGGAAAGACATTGGATGAGAGGATATTGGTAAAGGAATTACTCCCGGCATTGAAGAAAGGCCAGAAAAGAAGTATTGAAGTAGAGGTAGGGAATACGGACCGGACATTCGGTACAATTTTTGGTTCTGAGATTACGAGGAGATATCCGGAGGGAATGCCGGAAGACAGTTATGTGGTGAAATGTACCGGAGCAGGGGGACAGTCCTACGGAGCATTTATTCCGAGAGGGCTTACCTTAGAGCTTGTGGGGGACAGTAATGATTATTTTGGGAAAGGCCTGTCAGGCGGAAAGCTGATCGTCTATCCGCCGCGGGGTGTAAAATACCGCCATGAAGAGAACATTATAATAGGAAATGTCGCGCTTTATGGGGCGACCAGCGGCAAGGCATTTATTAACGGTGTGGCGGGAGAGAGATTTGCGGTGCGTAATTCCGGCGCCGTGGCAGTCGTAGAAGGAGTCGGTGATCACGGCTGTGAATATATGACCGGAGGACGCGTGGCAGTCCTTGGAAAAACCGGTAAGAATTTTGCGGCGGGAATGAGCGGCGGCGTAGCTTATGTATTAGATCTTGACAGTGATCTGTACCAGAATGTGAACAAGCAGATGGTTCATATTGAACATATTACCTCTAAGTTCGATGTCAATGAATTAAAGAATATGATCGAAGAACACGTTTCTTGTACAAATTCTGTGATAGGGAAGAAGATACTTGAGCGCTTTACGGATTATCTGCCGAAGTTTAAGAAAATCATTCCGATTGATTATGAGAAGATGTTGACGACGATTCTTCAGATGGAAGAACAGGGTATGAGTAGTGAACAGGCGAAGGTCGAAGCATTTTATGCGATCAAAGGCGGAAAATAGGAGGCGTAAAAAAGTGGGAAAAGCAACAGGTTTTATGGAATATGAGAGACAGGATAAGCTTGCGGAAGATCCGAAGGTAAGAATCAGACATTATCGTGAGTTTCACACGCCCCTGTCGAAAGAGGAGCAGGAGCGTCAGGGCGCCAGATGTATGGCATGCGGTGTTCCCTTCTGTCAGGCAGGTAAGATGATCATGGGGATGGCAAGCGGCTGTCCGCTTCATAATCTGGTTCCGGAGTGGAATGATCTGATCTACCATGGGAATTGGGAAGAGGCTTATTACAGGCTTAAGAAGACGAATAATTTTCCGGAATTTACATCCAGGGTGTGTCCTGCATTGTGTGAAGCTGCGTGTACATGTACCCTGAATGGTGACGCGGTTTCTGCCAAAGCGAATGAATACGGCATTATCGAGAATGCGTACGAGAAGGGATACGCGAAAGCAAAGCCTGTAAAAGTCCGTACCGGAAAACGTGTCGCGGTCGTAGGTTCCGGTCCTTCCGGCCTTGCGGCGGCGGATATGCTGAATCGGCGGGGACACAGCGTCACGGTTTTTGAACGGGAGGACAGAATTGGCGGGCTGCTCCGGTACGGTATCCCTAATATGAAGCTGGAGAAACAGATTATTGACCGCAAGCTTGCGATCATGGAGGAAGAAGGGATTACATTCGTTACAGGATGTAATATCGGTAAAGATAAGAAAGCTTCCGAACTGTTGGGAGAGTTTGACCGTGTGATACTCTGCTGCGGCGCGTCGAATCCAAGGGATATCAAGGTCCCGGGACGAGACGCGGGAGGGATATATTTCGCGGTGGATTTTCTCAAATCAACGACGAAAGCGCTATGGGCGAATGAGATGCGGCTCAAAGACGGAACATATATCTCGGCGAAGGGTAAGAATGTCATGGTGATCGGAGGCGGCGACACAGGAAATGACTGTGTGGGAACATCTATACGGCATGGTGCGAAGTCCGTGCTTCAGCTCGAGATGCTGCCGAAAGCGCCGGATGAGCGCGGCGAGACAAATCCCTGGCCGGAATGGCCGAGAGTCTGCAAGACAGATTATGGTCAGGTAGAAGCCGCGGCAGTGTTTGGAAAAGATCCAAGGGTATACCAGACAACCGTCAGGGAATTCAAGAAAGATAAAGAGGGAAATGTCTGCAAGGCAGTTCTTGTAAAGCTGGAATCTAAGAAAGACGAGAAGACCGGACGTATTACGATGGCGGAGGTTGCCGGAAGCGAGTATATGGTTGATACGGATCTGGTGCTGATCGCCGCCGGATTCCTGGGAAGCGAAAGCTATGTAACCAGAGAGTTCAAAGTCAGGGTCAATGAACGGACGAATGTAGATACACTTCCGGGGGCATATCAGACGAATGTAGAACGAGTTTTCACCGCGGGAGATATGCACAGAGGGCAGTCTTTGGTAGTATGGGCGATCCGGGAAGGCAGAGAAGCCGCTCAGGAGGTAGATATCAGTCTGATGGGTTATACGAATATGAATATACAATAGGCCGTGTTAATTTGTTACATAATTATTAAAAATTGTTGCAAAGTTTGGAATTTTGAGTTATAATTGTTCCTAGATGTGAGAGTGATATGTAAATCTTCCATGTCTATACGAGGGAAAAAGGGTATAAACAAACTAAAAAGGATGGATGGTACAAAATGATCTTAGATAAGAGAAAGATAGGAACAAGGTTTTTGACGGCTTTTGTTGCAAGTTCTTTGATTGTGACGCCTGTTATGGCGGCGCCATCAGTTAATAAATTAAAAGAGAACAAAGCGGCAAAGCAGAATGAAGTAAAATCATTGCAGCAGGAATTGACAGACATTATGCTGAAACTGGGCGATTTGGAAGAAGGATTGATCAAAAAAGGGGAGGAGATCAGTCAGGCGGAAGATGATCTGGTAGTAGCGGAAGAGAAGGAAAAAGAGCAGTATGAAGCAATGAAACTTCGTATTAAGTATATGTACGAAGGAGGGAATTTGAGTGCGTTCGAGGCTTTGGCCGGCGTGACGAATTTTTCCGATTTGGTGAATAAGGCTGAGTATGTTCAAAGCGTACATAAATATGACAGAGAACAGTTGGCGGAATATGTTGAGACTAAGCAGGAGATTTCGGATTTGAAGACGTCGCTTGAGGAAGATCAAAAGACGATGGAGTCCCTGCAGACTGAATATGAAGATAAAGAGACAGAATTAAATACGACGATCGAGACAAAGAGGGCGGAAGTTGCGGATCTGGATGTGCAGATTCAGGCGGCGGCAGAAGCGGCGGCAAGAGAAGCGGAAGCGCGGAGACGCCAGGAAGAAGAGGCGCGCCGGGCACAGGCAGCATCTGGCAATACGAATAGTAACAGCAGCAATAGCAATAGAAATAATGGCAATACAAGTAACAGTACCAACAGTACTGGTAATGCTGCCAATAATACGACTGCTGATAATAACACAAATAATACTGCGGGTAATACTAACAGTACAGGTAATGCACCGAATGCTCCGGCTGCCGATAATAGCACGAATAATAATACCGCAAATAATAATACCGCGAACACCAATAACACGAATAATACCGCGAATAGTACAGGTAGTACGAATACGAATAATACTGCTGACAATACCGGGAATGCGGATACATCTGTAAGTAATACCGGCAGTGCAGGCAGTACCGATACTTCAGCATCGAATAGCAGTACAACAACAACGACCGGGAATACGGCTGCGGCACAGGCAATTGTAAGTGCTGCATACGGACAGTTAGGAGTTCCGTATGTATGGGGCGGTTCGACACCGGGACAGGGACTGGATTGTTCCGGACTTGTTCAGTATTGTCATTCCGTTGCAGGATATAGTCTGGGACGTACATCACAGGTACAGGGAGGCGGAGGAAAAGCAGTAAGCAATCCGCAGCCGGGAGATGTGGTTTGTTACGGAAGCCATGTGGGTATCTATATAGGAGGCGGCCAGATGATCCATGCACCCCGCACGGGAGAGGTAGTAAAAGTAGCAAGTGTGTACGGCTCTCCATGGTATAGACGGTACTGGTAAGGACAGACTTTATGAATAATGGAGATTAACAGGAGAACTCATGAGAAGATTAGGAAATGCTTTATTAGTTACGATGTTGACGTGCGGATTGGTTGTAACACCGGTTTTCGCAGAGCCGTCCATTGATTCTTTGAAAAAAAATAAAGAGGCTGCGCAGAGTGAAGTAAATTCTCTGCAGGAAGAGCTGACGGATTTAATGTCGAAGATTAGTAAGCTTGAGGGTGATCTGATTGCGAAAGGGCAGGAGATTACACAGGCAGAGGAAGATCTGAAAGACGCTCAGGCGAAAGAAGAAGAGCAGTATGATGACATGAAGCTTCGTATTAAGTTTATGTATGAAGAAGGTGATTCGAGTTTTATTGAGACGTTGATGTCTGCGGAGAATTTTTCAGATCTGGTCAATAAGGCGGAATACGTACAGAATGTTCACGCGTATGACAGGGACAAACTTAATGAATATATTGAGACGAAGAAGCAGGTTCAGGATCTGAAAGCGACGTTAGAGACAGAGATGAGTAATCTGGAAGCTCTGCAGGTCGAGTTTGAGGAACAGAAGGATACGTTGGATACCACGATAGAGAATAAGAAAGATGAGATATCTAACTTAGATGAACAGATTCAGATAGCTGTGCAAAAAGCGGCCGAAGAGCAGAGAAAGCGCGAAGAAGCGGCCCGTAAGAAAGCCGAAGAAGAGCGGCGGGCGGCAGCGGCGCGGACACAACAGACCACAGGCGGAACTGGAAATCAGGGGACAACGAACAGACCAACGTCCGGTACTTCGTCTGCACCGACAGCTACGAATCCAGGTGCGGCAGCCACAACTCCGACAACCTCCGGTTCAACAAGTGTTTCAGGTACGGATACGTCAGGATCATCAGGCGGCAATACATCTGTCGCGCAGAAGATTGTAAGTGCTGCATACAGCCAACTGGGAGTTCCGTATGTATGGGGCGGTTCTTCACCGGGAAAAGGATTGGATTGTTCCGGACTTGTACAGTACTGTCATGCAGTTGCGGGAATTTCCTTACCGCATTATTCTGAATCACAGTATGCGGGCGGTAAGAAAGTAACTACACCGCAGCCGGGGGATATCTGCTGGAAACCAGGACATGTAGGAATTTATATTGGAAATGGACAGATGATCGAAGCTCAGCAGACGGGAACGAATATTATGGTCAGCGCTGTGAGAGCACAGGGATATGCCAGATATTGGTAGGTAATAACTGGTACCGCATTACAGAATTCACTGTTAATTATGTAGTGTGATATCAGTTACAGATAGTAACATAAGTTATGTCATATTATATCAGATTATGGAAAAAGCCTTGCATTTGCAAGGCTTTTGTGCTATCATGAAAAAGTCGCAAAAATCACGCATCTGTTTGTCCGAGAGGGTGCCGGAACTGAAAATTCAGTTGGTTTCGAGGACTTACACACATGCGGAAGTAAAAAACCAAGATGGAGGAAAGAAACATGAGCGTTATTTCAATGAAGCAACTTTTAGAAGCAGGTGTTCACTTCGGACATCAGACAAGAAGATGGAATCCTAAGATGGCTCCTTACATTTACACAGAGAGGAACGGCATCTATATCATTGATTTGCAGAAGTCCGTTGGTATGGTGGACGAGGCATATCAGGCAGTATCTGATATTGCGGCTGACGGCGGTACGATATTGTTTGTCGGAACCAAGAAGCAGGCGCAGGATGCGATCCGGACAGAGGCTGAACGCTGCGGTATGTTCTATGTGAATGAGAGATGGCTTGGAGGTATGCTGACTAACTTCAAGACGATCAAGAGCAGAGTTGCGCGTTTGAAAGAGATCGAAAGAATGTCAGAAGACGGAACTTTTGATGTATTGCCGAAGAAAGAAGTTATCCAACTGAAGAAGGAATGGGAGAAGTTAGAGAGAAACTTAGGCGGAATCAAGGAAATGAAGCAGCTTCCGGACGCAATCTTTGTAGTTGATCCTAAGAAAGAAAGGATCTGTGTACAGGAGGCACATACATTGGGTATTCCTTTGATCGGTATTGCTGATACGAACTGTGATCCGGAAGAGTTGGATTATGTTATCCCGGGAAATGACGATGCAATCCGTGCAGTAAAGTTGATCGTATCTAAGATGGCTGACGCTGTGATTGAGGCGAACCAGGGAATGACAGGGGACGACGGACTTTATGAAGAAGCAGCGGAAGAGGTATATGAATCAGAAGAATAGATCATAGCGAATATGCGTAGGATCATATTTTTTGTACAAGTTATTTCGTGATGGTTCCTTATGAGAGAATCAGAATTTAGGAGGAGATAGACATGGCAATTACAGCTAGTATGGTAAAAGAGTTAAGAGAGCAGACCGGTGCTGGTATGATGGATTGTAAGAAAGCGCTGACTGAGACAGACGGTGATTTCGAGAAGGCGATTGAGTTCCTGCGTGAGAAGGGTCTTGCAACTGCACAGAAGAAAGCAGGTAGAATCGCTGCAGAAGGTATCGTATCAACAACGATTAAGGATGGAGATAAAGTAGCTGCAATCGTAGAAGTGAATGCAGAGACAGATTTTGTAGCTAAGAATGAAGTGTTCAGAACATACGTGAAGGAAGTAGTAGAGCAGGCTGCCGATACAGAGGCTGCTGATATCGAGGCTTTTAAGGCAGAGCCATGGGCGCTTGATACTTCTGTAACTGTTGCAGAGAAGTTGGCTGCAATGATTGCTAAGATCGGTGAGAACATGAACATCAGAAGGTTCGAGAAGATCGTATCCGATGATGGAGTTGTTGTATCTTATATACATGCGGGCGGTAAGATCGGCGTACTTGTTGAGGCTAAGACAGATAATAATTCAGATGCCGTAAAAGAGGCTCTTAAGAATGTTGCTATGCAGATTGCGGCGCTGAATCCGAAGTATGTATCTACGGATGAGGTTCCTGAGGATTACAAGGAGCATGAGAAAGAGATCCTTATGGCACAGGCTAAGAATGATCCGAAGAATGCGAACAAGCCTGAGAATATCATTGAGAAGATGATCGCCGGACGTCTGAGCAAAGAGCTGAAGGAAGTATGTCTGTTAGAGCAGGAGTATGTAAAGGCTGAGAATAAAGAGACTGTTGCGAAGTATCTGGAGGCAGTTTCTAAGGAAGTAGGCTCTGAAGTTACTTTGAAGAGATTTATTCGTTTTGAGACAGGTGAAGGTCTTGAAAAGAAGAATGAAGATTTTGCGGCTGAGGTTGCGGCACAGATGAATCAGTAGAAATTTGTAGAAATAAGGCGAATAGAGATAGGAATGAGAACCCTTGTAGATGGCGTGTATGCGCCATTTGCAGGGGATTTTATTTATGGAAGGGGATATTTTTGGACATAAATCGTTATAGAGTGAATAAAATAACAGTAGTTTATGAAATATATAATTCAAGGAATAGGAGGGAGCAATAAAATGGGGAATCCATCAATTGATCAATATCTAGTAGCAAATTGCTTATATATTATTGATGAGTTCAACATTTTGTATGGAGAATGGGATAAACAAAAACTAAAAAAGGAGGCAGATGAAAATTTTAATGAAATGGATATAATAGTGAGATTGGGATATCCATTTAAACAAAATGCTCATTATACAGTAGGAGAAAGTAACAGAGTAAAAAAATTACAAAAAGTAAACCATGATTTATACATAAGCCAAAGGGATTTTAAGATAGAGGTCAAATATTTAAAAAACTGGATTAGTTCAGCAAATACAAGGGCAGCAAGCAAAAGCTGGTCAGTATTTCAACAAGATTTTGACTGGCTGATGGATGAGATAGATGCTGATAATTATGGAAAAGTTGCTTTTGTAATTGGCTGGTTTAACTGTGTAGGTTCATTTTCACAATTAATTCAGCTGGGAAAGGGTAATGGTGCATATCCATTAGTCGATGAGAGAAAAAAGGAGTATTTTCCATTCTTAGGAACAGACAGGCTACCAACATATACAAAAGACTTAAAAATCAATTATAATATGGCGTATAAGGAACAGTTTGTTACTCCCATATCCACGAAATATAATGGAATGTATAGATGTATGTTTATTGGTAATAAAGATGATAAATTTCATTTTGCATTGTATTATTGAAAATGAAAAATTTAGGATATTCATTATAACTATGGTGCACTATGTGTAAGTAGGGAATTAGGGTCTTCAGCTTTGACGCTTAAAAAATTTTCATAAAAAAACCTCCCATTTTACGGGGAAATACGAGATAATAGAATTAACGACAAACTATTTTTTCGCAGTACCCATAAAAGAGAGGAGGTTTTACCATGAAGCGAGAATAAAAATCACAAGAAAAGAGGCCAGGGAACACCTGGAACAGTTTCACCTTGCCTGCGAATTAGCCAAGCTGATCCGACATTATTTTCCAGATCTTTTGTCATTGTTAAAACAATTACCAGATCCCCGGAATCAGAGTTATATTACCTATCCGGGTGTGATACTTCTTATGACCCGTATTCTTTCTTTTCTATTTTACATCAGTAGTATGCGGAAAACAAGTGAAGAATTCAATTCGGAGATCATGATAAAAAATGTCTGGACATTGTGCAAAGAAGAAGCCGTAGTGGATGAATTGCCTTATTGGGAAACCATCAACCGGTATCTGGAAAAACTGGAGGCGGAAAATCTGCAGGATGTGATCAATTGTCTATGCCGCAGATTGCTACGCAGCCGGGTATTTGAAGATATGCGTATCAGGGGAAAATACTGGCAGGTAATCATAGACGGGACGCAGCTTTGCAGTAGCCGTGGGGAATTGGACGGGAAGAGTCTGCACCGGATTCATAACAAAGGGACGGAAAAGGAGTACCAGGAGAATTATTATTATGTGTTGGAGGCGAAACTGGTATTACACCCGAAAATCCTCATCAGTATCCAGACAGAATTCGTAGACAATGAAGATGGGAAGGAGATAGAGAAGCAGGATTGTGAAAGGAAAGCGTGCTGGCGTTTGATGGAGAAGCTGAAAAAGGCATTTCCAAGGTTGCCAATCTGCCTGTGCGGAGACAGCCTGTATGCCTGTGAAGGTTTTTTTAAGAGATGCAAGAGAAAAAACTGGAAATATATTCTGCGTTATAAGGAAGGGAGTATCCCAACGATCGGAACGGAATACCGGAAATTGAAGGGAATAGAAAAGAATTATCAGGAGCGCAAAAGAGAGACGGGGAAGGAATGGCATGATTACGTAACAGAGATAGATTATAAAGGGTATAAGGTGAATCTGGCAGAATACGGGGAATATCAAGAACGACTTAGTAAAAAGGGGAAGAAAAAAGGAAGAGCAGAAATCATTCAAAAAGAATTCTGGTTTCTGACGGATCTGCCTGTCACCCGAAAAAATGTAGCTGATCTGACGGGGAGAGGAAGGATGCGCTGGAAGATTGAAAATGAGGGGTTCAATGCACAGAAGAAGCATGGATACTATCTGGAGCATCTGTACAGCAGGAATTACCAGGCGTTGAAAAACCATTATTACCTGATTCAGATTGGACATATGATCGGACAGTTTCTGGAGGCATGGGAGCGAATATGGAAGAAAGTAAAGCAAAGTTTGGAGCAAAAGCATAAGCGGATGATGGAATCCATGAAGGAACTGCTGCTAGAGAAATATAAGGAAGAGATAAATCAGAAGATACAAATACGGTTTATATAGAAAGCATTAGGGAGAGGTGGTGATGGAAGGATAGACGATAAAGAAAAAACGTACGGAAACAGGGCGTAGGGATTTTATGGCTCAAATCGGATGTTACGATAAAAGGATGTGAGAAAATGGAATCCAATGTGCTCTAAGAAAGTAAACATAAATTTAAGCGTCAAAGCTGTAGGGTCTTGGAATAGGTTGAATTCGTCCTATAAATAGGATATAATAGAACTATCAGGAGGAATGAACGATGACAATAAACACAAATACAATGGTTTCTATTACGGAAGCAAATCAGAATTTTTCAAAAGTGGCAAGATTAGTGGATGAACATGGAACAGCTGTTATATTAAAAAATAATGTACCAAGATACCTTGTCATAGATTTCAGTAAAGCAGAACATGATGCTGTTGCATCAAATGAAGATGTGTTGAGTATATCCCAGAGATTGATTGAGAAAAATAAGGAATCTTATGAGGTGCTTGCAAAATGATAAAGCTGACAAAAGAACAGATTCTATTACTTCATACTCAGTTAATAGAGTCTACCGGAGGAAGTGATGGGATTAGAGATATAGGTCTGCTTGAATCTGCATTAGAAAGTCCTTTCCAATCTTATGGTGGGGAAGAATTATATCCAAGCATACAGGCAAAGGCGGCGAGACTTTGTTATGGGCTGGTTAAAAATCATGCAATGATAGATGGCAATAAAAGACTGGGGTGCCATGTTATGTTAGTCTTTTTTGGCGTTAAATGGTTATGAGATGAAATATGCGCAGAAAGAACTATCAGATTTAATATTAGATGTAGCAGCGGACAGAAAGCAATACGAAGATATTTTACATTGGTTGTTGGTGCATCAGATGTAAGTCAGAAGATTTGGAATTTCTCCAGATAAGAGCTATAAAACAAAATAATGGATAAGGATATGTTGAAGTTTATAAATTTGGGGGAAGAACCTTATCCCCAAATTCCCCCAAATGGAAAATGGTTATCCCCCAAATTTGAAAAATGAGAAATCGGAAATTTTAGAAAGCAAAATGAATTTTCCCCCAAAATAAAATTTGGGGGATACGGTTGAAAAGCCGCTGTCTTAGAACAGTCAAAAATCACTGCAAAGCCAGTAAAATACATAGTTCCGGGGATGTGTGTCCGGGACATAAAAAAGGGAAAGTTCGCAAAACAGATGAACGCATAAGGCAAAGTTTGCCTGGTTATTTTGAATGAAGAAACCCTTGTGAATGGCGTGTATGCACTATTCGCAGGGGTTTTATACATTTCCTATGCTAATATTTAAAAAGATATCGATGGAGTTATGAGCAGAGACTGTCTACAAAAAATATTGCAATTTACTTATTTTTTGCATATAATATAAGAAATAAGAATAGGTTTTAATTCGTGAGGAGGTGTTGATATGGCAACATCAAGCATACTTACTAATATAAAAATTACAGATCCCCAAAAGGCGGAAGATTTTGCAGAAGCATTGGATATTTCGGCGCATGAACCGGAAAGGCGATCCTCTAAACCAATTATTCCATTAGTTACTAATATAGGAGAAATACGTAAGTTTATGGGAATGGAGAATAGAGAAAATGAATGATTGTATAGCAGTAAATATTCAGGATATGCTTAAAGCAATCGGAGAGGAGGAATTGTTAAGACTTCTCTCCGATTTTTCGTGTCCATTAAATAGGGAAGTGGAAGATTTTGTACGAAATAAATCTATTGATTTTGCACAGAGGAAACTTTCCATTACATATCTTGTTATGAAGAGAACGAGTGAGGCGAAAAATATTCTTGTAGGGATTTATACGTTATCTCATAAAGCTATCGAGATTACGAATTCCAATATTAGCAATACAACTCGTAAGAAACTGTTGAGATATGCAACTTTGGACAAGGATACCAATAAATACAATATTTCTGCATTTCTAATTGCACAGTTTGGAAAAAATAATGCAGTACCAGAAAAATATTCAATTACTGGGAATGAATTGATGGATTTAACATTTGAGTTGCTGAAGCATGTTCAATATTGTGTTGGCGGAGGTGTTGTGTATTTAGACTGTGAAGACGTGGAAAAAGTTCTTGATTTTTATCAAAGTGAATGTAACCGCTTTAAGATATTTGGTGAAAGAGAATCAGAAGTTGATCAGAAAAGGTATTTGCAATTACTCCGGTTTTTTTGAAATATGTTGTATAAAGTATTGATAATATGTTGAATAAGAGAAAGATTAAAAGCCGAGATTTATTGATTGTTAAATCAATGTTAACAACCTAACTCAAGCAACTACAACATATTGTGTTTTTACTTTTAATTGGCACGGGGTTCCCTGTGCCTTTCTTCATTCAAGACCACTATCTCAATTAAAATATTGCACAAATTTTTCGTCGAAAAATCAGCAGATTTACTATTGACAAAA
>CAJTAL010000022.1 GCA_910574285.1 Lachnospiraceae bacterium
GTAAGCGATGAATAACCTACCGGTTTTACATATTCTAAAATCTGTGGGATAATCTTTTTGACTGACAAGTGAATGATGTGATTCAAGATTTGTTTATAATCAAGTTCTTAATGAAACGAAGTATATAAGAATTATAAGTTCAAAACTGGAAAGGCTCCATAGAATCCTGGAACTATAAACGAATATAGCTTTTTATCAGTGATTATTTTTTCATCACAAATAAGGGGCAGCTATCAGAACGGTATCTGCCCCCGGTTCTCCGGTGTTTCTGTTTCCGTGTCCATCACCTTGGAACATCGTTCCTTTATAAAGTCGTTCCACGGCATCATTGCTTCCACACCTGCGGGCTCCTGTCTATAGTCCGGCATGTAAAGCAACAGTGTGTAAAGGTATTGGAACACGTTTAGGTTGTTCGCTTTTGCCGTTTCTACCAGGCTGTAGATGATGGCGCTCGATCTCGCTCCATTCACGGTATCGTGGAAAAGGAAGTTCTTTCTCCCGGTCGCATAGGATTTTGCGCATCGTTCCGCCCGGTTATTAGAGATCTCACATCTCCCATCCAGCAGGTAGTTGCCCAGAAGCTCCTTATGGTTAGCCGCATAGTTTACCGCTTTTTCCAACAGGCTTCCGCCCAGCGGCTCTACCGTTGCAAGCCAGGACCAGAAACTGTCCCAGACAGGGACTTCCAATTCCAGGCGTTTGTTCTTACGTTCTTCCGGAGACATGGCTTTTAGTGTCCGTTCTATACGAAAAAGTTTGTTGCAATAGCAAAGTCCGATCTCTGCCGGAATCCTCTTGTCCTCCTTTGCCTTTTCCGGGTCAGCCGCATCTTCCGGGATTTCTTCCGGTGAGTTGATGTCCAGCAGTTTTATTTTTTTTCGGCGGGCTGCCGGAACTGCTTCGAAAAAATACCTCCGGCAATGCGCAAGACAGCATACCAGGATCACATTCTCTACACTGTTGTATCCGGTATAGCCATCGCATTCCAGCAGTCCGCAGAACCCTTCCAGAAAGTTTTTCGCATAATTCCCTGCTCTCCCGGGCTGATAATCATAAAGGATGATGGGCGGGAGGCCATCATTTCCTGTGAGATAGATCCACATATATGAGGTGGAAGTCGCCGTCCGCCCCTCCTCATGGAGAACCTGACAGACAGTTTCATCCGCATGGAGGAGGTCACGCTTGACAAGATATTCATGGAGCCGGTCATAAACAGGCTCAAAATATGTCAGCGCGCATTTGATACACCAGTTAGAAGTCGTTTCCCTGGCAAGCGGGGCTCCCATTTGGAGCCAGTCCATTTCCTGGCGGTAGAAGGGAACCGAATTCAGGAACTTCTGATACATTACAAAAGCAGCCATAGATGGTGAAGCCGGGCTGTGCGCCAGCAAAGCAGTCGGTACCGGCGCTTTGACGATCGTGCCTGTATCTTCCTCACGGCAGACCGGACATGCAAGGACTTCACACATGTATTGGATCCGTTCTACCTTTGCGGGGGTGATCCGTAGTTCTTCTCGCACAAACTGCCACGCGATTGTTTCCATCACAGTATCACAATCCGGACAAAGCCTCTGGTCTTCCGGCAGCGCGCAGCGCACTTCCCTGACCGGCAGATTTTTATAGAGTTCTTCCCGTTTGGCTTTCGGTTTACGGCGGGCATGGCTGCGGACAGTGGATTTCCCCGCCTCCTCTTCATTCTCCGCCTCCTCCGGGACCCTGCCAGCGGCCCGTTCTCTGGAAGTACCGAAAAATTTCCTGCGGAATTCCTCAAGAGTTTCATTCAGGTTCGCAACCGTAGCGTTCAGTTCCTGAATGGTTTTTTGCAGTTCCTGGATCTGTGCGTCCTTTTCTTCAATTGTTTTATGCAGGAGTTCGATCAAATCGTCTTTATATTCCGCCACAGCCTGTTCCGCCTCTCTGTTCTCGTTCCTTTTATTATAGAGGAAAACATGGCAATCCGCAAACAGGCCCGCATACGTCTGTCGGCATTTTGACGAACTCCTGATGTGTGGATAACTTCCCAAAATGCAGACTTATCCACCATCTGCCAGGATCGTTATCCACAGAAAACCTCCAGCAGGCGACTGTTTGTTGATAAGTTTCCGGAAAATCTGCGGTCCTGTGGACAGCGCTTCTTTTTCCGGCTCTGAAGGGCCTGGAAAAGATTTTTAAATTCTCTCTTTTTCACAAATGCGGCTTAGAAATCCCGTTTTCCTGATGGACGCAAGGCCCTGGGCTGGTCGATCGAGAGCCCTTCCATGAGCCAACGGTATTCCTGTCTGGTAAGCATCCTTGCTTCGGATGCGCAGCGCGGCCATTGAAAACGCCCGGAATCCAGCCTCATATAAAGCAGAACAAAACCGTTTTTATCATGATACAGTGCTTTGAGCCGGTCTGTCTTCCTGCCGCAGAAAAGATACAGTGTGTTTGCGTAAGGGTCCATCTGGTAAATATCCCGGATTATCGCCAGGAGGCCATTGATGGAAAGCCTCATATCTGTACGCCCTGTTATAAGGCAGAGCTTTGATACTCCGGAAATATCGCCTAACACAGGCTGCGCAGCGCAAGAAGGGTATTTTCGATGGTTTCCTTCGCTGCATGATTAGAAATCCCAATAGGTGTCCCCTGGAAATCAAGATGGAGCACAGCCGCATTGGCGGCCCAGGGATCCGATGATGTGATCTCCTCCTGGCCGGTGAATAAACTTTTGGAAATATCCAGGCAGACAATTTCCTGCTTTTCACAGGGGAATGTCTGTGGGATTCTTTGCGGGATCGTATAGCCCTTCTGGCGGAGACGACGTGTATGGTAGTCAATAGCCTTTGCTGTTATCCCATGCTGTTCACACCAGATTTTGACTTTCAAGCTGCTAGTCTTACAATCCTTGATCAGATCAAACCATTCCTGATCTGTACGTTTGATACGTTTCTGAGCCATGAAAGCTCACCTCTTCCTAATCTATTTGGAGTAAGCGTGCATAGAGCAATCGAATGATTTGATAGTCAACATGCCCTGAATACAAAAACCGGGAAATGGGGAGATGCTTCTCCAGTTAAAGAGATTATCGCACAGATTTCGGGACTTGTAAAAACGCTAGATTATTCATCGCTTACGAAAAAAGGCTTCTGTTTCTAAAAAGAAATAGAGGCTTTTTCCTCGATTTAGAAAAGATTTCACACCAACTTCACACCGATTTCACATGGACTTCAACGCACTTTTTTATTCTTACCCCATCAAGAGGAAAGAAATTTTCCTTAAAAAAGGGAGGTAACGATTATGTTTTTAGGTTTGGAATGGTATTGGTGGATTGTGATTGCGGCGGTGCTTATTCTCTCTGTCCCGTTCAAGGTAAAGTTTATGAAATGGTGGAGTAAACGGGAACAGAGCAAGAAAAAGGGAACGTCTGGGAAATGGGGGGATGAAGAATGATTGAAGTAAGGAATCTGACTTTTTCCTATGGGAAAGACAAACAGGCATTACACGGCCTGAACTTCACCGTGGAGGATGGTGAAATTTTTGGATTCCTGGGGCCAAACGGCTCCGGGAAGTCTACCACTCAGAAAATATTGACCGGTATCCTAAAGGGACATGGCGGTATGGTATCCCTGTTTGGGAAAGACATAAAGGAAGTACATACGAAGGAGTTTTTTCAGAAAATTGGCGTCTTGTTTGAGTTCCCCTATCTGTACGCCAATTTAAGCGCCCTTGATAACCTGCGTTATTTTTCCTCTTTCTATCCCAAAGAACAACTTCGGGATGCTAAAGAAGTACTTGAGGAACTGGAGTTCAAGAAGGATTTTTTAAAGAAACCGGTGTCCTCTTATTCCAAGGGGATGCGTCAGCGTGTCAGTATGGCGAGGGTTTTGATCAGCAATCCGAAACTTTTGTTTCTGGATGAGCCGACCAGCGGCCTTGACCCTACCGGGGCGGTTCTCTTCCGCAGGATCATAGAGAAAGAGCGCCGGAAAGGAACAACTGTATTCGTAACAACCCACAATATGCTGGATGCCGATCTGCTATGTGACAGAGTCGCTTTTATCTCTAATGGGAACATTGTTGCACTTGATATGCCGAGAAATCTGAAGGAACAGAATAGCAATCACAGCATTGCTGTCGATTATCTGTATCAAGGCAGAAGGGAAGAACAAACGATGGAAGCGCGGTCGCTGAAATCAGGTATTCCTTTTCCGTATGACGAGCTGCTTGCCATTCACTCTCAGGAGCCGACACTGGAGGATATCTTTATCCAGTATGCAGGAAGGAGGCTGTCTTGAAAATCCTTTCTTCTTTATTCAAAAAAGACTGCCGGATGATGGTATCAGGAAAATTCTTTCTGGTAGCGTTTGTGTCATTTTTACTTTATACGTTGTTCATTCACTTTGGATATCTGAATTTCATGGTGAATAATGCCAATATCTACAATGTATATCTCTATGATCCGGCAGGAACTTATACACAGACATCGCCGCTGATCCATTCGGTGGCTTCTGCAAAAGAACTGGACGAGGCGCTTGCCAAAGATACAAGCGGCGGCGTCGGAATCCGCATAAGAAAAGGGAAACCCGATATCGTACTTTATGCAGGGACAGAAAAAGTTGACCGGCATAGGGCGGATTATGCACTCTCGCTTCTGCATTCCGGCAGCGGTTATCAGCCGGAAACAGTGGGGGACAATACCCCGGAAATGAAACAGCGCAGGGAGATCACCTGTGAACTGCTGTTCATTGAGATTGTTGCCGTAGGGTTTTTGGGGATTGCGTCGGTACTGTTTAAAGAAAAACAGATGGGAGTGATACGTGTCCATGCCATTATGCCGCTTTCTAAGAGCCTGTTTGTATTTTCCAAAGTCTTTCTATTTCTACTCACGGATCTAGCTTTTGCAGCTTTAATGACTCTGGTTAATGTGGGGATAAAAGAAGCAGGAGGAGTTTTGCCTGCCGTATTGATACAGACAGGGATTTTGTCCTTGATTATGTCTCTCACAGGTTTCGGCTGTACGATGCTGCTGAAAGATTTCAAACAGTTTTCACTGGCCTATCCGGTGATTGCGCTTTTTACTGCTGCACCGGTTTTTCTGTCTGCCAACACAGCAATCAAAATGGACTGGATTGATTACCATCCGTTTTATCACGTATATATGGGTCTGAAAAATGCTTTTTTCGGTATGCCCGTTACAAATCCGGTTTATTATATTAGTGCAGTATGTGTCATTATTTTACTCTTTGGTATTGACGCCGCGGCATTTCGCAAAGAGATGGGAAAGGAGGGCTGATTATGAAGGGGTTAATCTATCAACTGAAGAGTGTCAGGAAAGATAAGTTTTGTATCATGTCGTTTCTCCTGCCTGTTGTGGTAGCTGTCGCACTGAATATTGCCGGTTCCATTGACCTTTCTTCTTTAGGCGAATATTACTTTTGTGTGGTTGATGGTGAGGTCGCTGATGAAACGAGAGAATGGCTTATGGGATACGGCGATGTTACAGTCTGCCAGACAAGGGAAGAGTGGCTTTCGGTAATCAGGGAGCCGTCTACGAATGTAATCGGCGTGGAAATGGACGGGGAAGGTATCAAAACCTTTTTGTCCGGTGATGAATTAACTATATGGCAGCAGATGGCAGGTACGCTTCCGGATCTCTATGAGCAGCGGGAGACGGCGGCTGGAATCAGTATACAGACTTTGGAACAGCCTGACGTACTGGCAGGATTTCAATATATTTTTATGGCAATGACGCTGATCGTTGCTATGTTCATGGGCTGTACCTTTAATGCAATGAATATTATTTCTGAAAAGGAAGACGGAGTTGCGCTGATTAATGAAATACTGCCTATGACGTCCAGACAATATGTAATCCAGAAAATCTTTATAGGATTTGTGTTTGGATGTCTGTCCGCTGCCTTCACGGCGGCGGTCTGTTTCAGACTTTCCCCTGCGGGGACAGCGGTCATGCTTGTGCTGACGGTACTGTCGGCCTTTGTAGCCGCTCTGGTGGGCCTGTTTGTCGGCCGTATTTCGGAGGGGATGATGGTAGGCGTAGTTTATATCAAAATCGTTATGATCGTGTTTATGGCGGTTCCCCTTCTTAAGTATCTGGCAATGGCAGGAAATAAGGTTCTCTCCGCTGTCTGCTATGTGATTCCGTCCAGCGCTACATTTGAGGGCGTTATGGATCTGGCGAATGGCGGTATGGCAACCGCAGGCAAGGATATGGTGATCCTTGTGGTTCATTGTGCGGGTTGGTTTTTACTTTATCTTCTTATATCTAGGCACCGGAAGAAACAACGATTTTGAGTCATTCTGCGGTAGCTGTGATGTAAATGTTATAGCTCATCTGCGGCGTTTGCTCCGAATATCAGCCATTGCTTCAGCAAGAGGCCGGGTGTTGCCGGAGGCAATATCATCCATACCTTCTTTAATTTGGCTATATAATTCAAAGCGGCTGGTCAATTCTTCGTAGGCTTCAATGCTCATAACAGCAAGGTCGCCTTTTCCATTCTTCGTAATAAAAACTGGTTCGGGATAAGTGTGGCAAAACGTTGAGATTTCGTTGTAGTTATTCCTTAAATCAGCACTTGATTTGATTGTTGGCATAATGACTCCTTCTTTGTTTGATAACAAAATTATACACAAATTTTGTTATGCAGTCAATGGAACGTGAAATTATTATATACCAGTTTTTGTAGTTGTATTCGATTGATTTCTCACTTGACAGCCGGAAAATATGGATTTAATATGAATGAGTACCAAGGGGTGCCTGAAATGGCTGAGATGTATGTATATGTACAGACCCTAATAACTTGATCCGGGTAATGCCGGCGTAAGGAAAGGAGAATTTTATAATGTCACAAATGAATGTTGTCACAGGCAGAAGTGCGTCTTCTGCTGTCAAGAAGCTTGTTTTTTCTGCTATGGGGATTGCATTGGCGATGGTTACCTCCTACATCAAGGTGTTGGAGATGCCGATGGGCGGTTCCGTCACACTATTATCCATGTTATTTATCTGTCTGATCGGTTACTGGTTCGGAGCAAGATATGGTATCCTTGCCGGAGCCGGATTTGGTATCCTTCAGTTTGTTATGGATCCATATATGGTATCGCTTCCTCAGGTGTTACTGGATTATCCGCTGGCTTTCGGCGCGTTGGGATTATCAGGACTCCTGCATAACAGGAAATACGGACTCCAGATAGGGTATGTTGTCGGTGTATTGGGAAGATTCGTCTTCTCTACTTTGTCGGGGGTAGTTTTCTTTGGAGCTTATGCACCGGAGGGAATGAACCCATGGGTATACTCTTCTTTGTATCAGGGGAGTTATCTGGGAGCGGAGGGAATCATTACGTTGATGATTCTGTCCCTGCCGCCTGTAACGAAGGCGCTGGAGACCATTAAGAGACAGGCGTTGTAATGAATTCGGTGATACAGGGATATTTTTCTTGAAAATGAAGGGGTGGTTCGATGATTGTGATTATATTTCTGGACGATAATGAAGGAATGGCGTTCAACCATAGGAGACAGAGCAGGGATCAGGCTGTCACAGAGCGGATACGGCAGATAGCTCTGGGAAAGAAGCTGTGGATGAGTCCGTATTCTTATAAACTGTACGGAGACATGGATGGAACAAAGACCGTGGAAGCAGAAGATTTCCTGGACAGAGCGGGACAGGGAGAACTGTGCCTGGTGGAGGCGGAGCGTCTGGCTCATATAGAGACAAAGATAGAGAAGATCATCGCGTTTCGCTGGAATCGAAGGTATCCTGCAGATGTCCGTCTGGATCTGTGTCTGGCAGGATGGAGGCGGGAAGAAACGCGGGAATTTCCCGGAACTTCCCATGAGAAGATTACGGAAGAAGTTTATATACAAAAGAAGGAGTTTTAGATAGAATTATGAAAAAATATATTCTGTTCTTATATGTGGTTTGTATCTGCTGTCTGCCGATTACAGCCTGTGAATCATTCGGGCAGTCGGAGCAGAGGACGGAGGATCGTTCAAAGACTGATCTGGAGAGTTCATCCTTCACGCTTACAGACATACCGGAATATGACGGAGAACCATATGTCATACTTGATGAAAATGAGCCTGATTTTTCACAGGAGGATATGACGTCAGAATCCTTTGAGATATACAGTGAGTTGGATACTTTGGGAAGGTGCCGGACAGCATACGCGAATATAGGACAGGATCTTATGCCCACAGAGGAAAGGGGTAACATCGGACATGTGAAACCCACAGGATGGCAGACTGTGAAGTATGATTCGGTGGAGGGAAAATACCTTTATAACCGCTGTCATCTGATCGGCTATCAGTTAACGGCTGAGAATGCGAACGAGAAGAACCTGATAACCGGAACGCGGTATATGAATGTAGAAGGGATGCTGCCTTTTGAGAATCTGGTTGCCGATTATGTGAAAGAAACGGGATCACATGTTCTTTATCGGGTAGATCCAATCTTTGAAGGTGATGATATGCTGGCAAAAGGGGTGCAGATGGAGGCGTATTCTGTAGAGGATGAAGGAGAAGGTGTTTGCTTCAATGTATTCGTCTATAATGTGCAGCCCGGGATTGATATTGATTATGCAACCGGAACCAGCAGACAGGGGAGCGGCAAAGCCTCTAATGCAGAAAACGCTCAGGAGGAGATCAGGGGAAATTCCAGATCCAAGATCTATCACTGTCCCGGTCAGGCGGCATATGAAGAGATGGCGGACTCTAAGAATCTGGTCGTCTTCCATTCGGAACAGGAAGCGATGAATGCGGGATATCGCAAGGCAAAACGATAGTATAATAGGATTGTATTTCGCATCTATATCATTTATACTGGACAAAACAGATATTTTCAGAAAAATAAAACAGAAAGAGAAGTACAGAAGATGCCGGTAAAAGAAAACACAAGAACAGCAATCAAGTTTCTGTTCACTCCGGAGGGGTTCACTCCAGACGTATCGTCTCTGGATACGGAAGAAGAACAGCGGGAAGCAGCAAGATGGATGAGGGGCGGAGGTTATCCGGCTCTCTATCAGATGGGGCTGGAAGGAAGACCGAAGGAGGCGGACCCTTCGGAAAGTTTCCTCTATTATGTGGCGGATACTTTTTTTAAACAGCTTACGGATCTTCCGGAGCTTGAGCTGGCAAGGAGCCGGGTGAAGGTAATATTATCGGATGAGGTCGTAGAAGAGCTTCTATGGACGGTTCCTTTCGTGATCGGCGCAGAGCATATCACGAAGAAATGGCTTCGCCAGGTATTCCGGAAGCTGCAGGCGATCTTTTCGGAGGAGATTACAGACTATGACGGTACGGTGGAGATGTATCTGACGGAGAAGAATCAGAAGCTTCGTGTGCCGGAGAGGGTGTTTTTTCATCTGGTAGAGAATAAAAAAGATCCGGATTATCCCTTCGCGTTTCTGGCGACCTATGCCACGAAGGGCGAGAATGGTAAGATCCGGCATGTCCCTCTGAAATATGCTTTGACAGAGTATCAGAATGAGCGGAGTAAGTTATTGACGCTTCTTGCCTGTCTGAACCGGGCGGCGGAGGTGTCTGAGCTGATCGGCGGATTCATGGACAGCGGTGAATTGTTCCATCCGCTTAAGATTACGTCGCAGGAGGCTTATACATTCCTGAAACAGATAGAAGATATTGAGAATACGGGAATCCTGTGCCGGATTCCGAATTGGTGGAAGAGGGATGCCGCTTCTGTGTCTATGGCGGTAAGTTTAGGAGACGAGAAGCCGTCTATGCTCGGATTTGACGCGCTGATATCTATGAAGCCGAAACTGATGGTGGATGGCATGGAACTGACGGAGGAGGATGTCCGTCTGCTTCTTGCACAGACGGAGGGGCTTGCTTTTCTTAAAGGGAAATGGATTGAAGTAGATCATGCCCGACTGAAGCAGTTATTAGAGGACATGGAAGGGCAGACAAGAGATGTGACACTGATGGAAGCCCTGCGGATGGAGATGGGGACAGGAGCGGATGCAGACTCGAAAGCCGTGGACGTAGGGCCGCTGGTTACCAATGGGAAATGGCTGTCTTCGCTTCTTGCGAATCTGCGTAAACCGGAGAAGATCCGAAAGACGGCGGTTCCGGGAACGGTACAGGCGACGCTTCGTCCTTACCAGAAGAACGGGTATGCATGGCTTAGCTATATGGATCAATTGGGATTCGGCGCATGTCTGGCGGATGACATGGGGCTTGGGAAGACTCTTCAGGTGCTGACTTACCTGGAGAAGTTAAGAAAAAAGGACGGGAATGCGAGAGTCCTGCTGGTAGTGCCGGCGTCCCTGCTTGGAAACTGGCAGAAAGAAGCGGAGAAATTTGTACCGGATATGGATCTGGCTGTTCTTCATGGGGGCGGAGCCGCTGCGTTGGGAAGAAGGGTGAAAGAGAATCCGGTTTTTTTGAATATTACGACTTATGGAATGGTGTCGAGGATCAAGGAACTGCGGGAGACGGAGTGGTCGTGTATTATATTAGATGAGGCGCAGGCGATTAAGAATCCCGGTACGAAACAGACCAAAGAGATCAAGCGGCTGTCCGGGAGGATGCGTATTGCCATGACCGGTACCCCTATAGAAAATGACCTTACGAACCTGTGGTCGTTGTTCGATTTCCTGAACAAAGGGCTTATGGGGACGTCTATGGAATTCCGTAGTTTTTGTAAGCAGTTGAAAGATAATCCGGAGAATTACGCGAAGCTTAAATCCATGGTGGCTCCATTTATGTTAAGGAGGTTGAAGACGGATAAGCGGATCATCAAGGATCTGCCGGAGAAGATTGAGACGATTGACTATGCGGGTCTTTCGAAGAAGCAGGTGGTACTGTACCGGAAAGTCGTGGATGATATGGAAGAACGCGTGGCGGAAGCCGACGGGATAGAGAGATGCGGGATCGTGCTTTCTACAATCGTGAAACTCAAGCAGATCTGTAACCACCCGGATCAATATCTGGGGCAGCAGACATTTGCGGAAGAAGACAGCGGTAAATTTGCGATGCTTCGGGAGATCTGTGAAACGATCTATGAGAAGAGGGAGCGGGTGCTGGTATTTACACAGTTCCGGGAGATTATCGATCAATTGGCAGGATTTCTCAGGGAAATCTTCCATGCGGACGGGTATGTACTTCATGGGGGTACGCCGGTCGCAAGCAGAGGGAAGATCGTGGAAGCTTTTCAGGGAGAGACGTACGTCCCGTTTATTGTGTTGTCCGTGAAAGCAGGAGGAACAGGGCTGAATCTGACGAAAGCAAACCATGTGATTCATTTTGACCGCTGGTGGAATCCGGCGGTAGAGAATCAGGCGACGGACAGGGCTTTCCGTATCGGGCAGAAGAAAAACGTGATGGTGCACAAGCTGGTGTGTCAGAAGACGATCGAAGAGAAGATAGACATGGTTATCGAGTCGAAGAAGGAACTTGCAGAGAATGTGATAGGTTCCGGCGGCGAGAGCTGGATTACAGAGCTTGGAAATGACGAGCTGATGTCATTGCTGAGGCTTGGCTAGAAACTGGAGAACGTAGATCAAGGAGAATATAGAAATGAGCAGATATTGGGGTGATTTTCCGCAATATAGCCAGCCGAACGCGGCAGAGCTTAAGAAGAAGTCGGCGGCGAGCAAGAAGAAAGAGAAGGCAAAGGGCAAGGTACTGAAGCCTGTTATTATAAACGGAAGAGCCATCGTCAGCAAATGGTGGGGAAAAGCATGGTGTGATAATCTGGAAAAGTACGCGGATTACGAAAGCCGCCTGGACCGCGGCAAACGATATGTCCGTACAGGCGCGGTGATCGACCTTCAGATACAGAAAGGGAAGATACTGGCGCGGGTACAGGGAACTCGCAAGACCCCGTATAAAGTAGAGATCAGGATCAGTCCGCTGTCAGAAGAGAAATGTCAGGCCATTATCGAACGGTGCGGCAGGAAACTTGAAAATCTGGAGGCGCTTCTTGCGGGTGATTTTCCCGAAGAGATGCAGGAATTATTCCAAAGCAAAGACGGGTTGTTCCCTGCTCCGCAGGAGATCAGTTTTAGCTGCAGCTGCCCGGATTGGGCGCTCTTATGCAAGCATGTGGCGGCAGCGCTTTATGGAGTGGGAGCCCGTCTGGACGAGAATCCCCGGTTGTTCTTTGAACTCAGAGGAATTGAGGTGGAAAGATTTGTTGATGTGACCCTTGCAAACAGGGTGGAGGCTATGCTTGCTCATGCAGGAAACAGAAGCAGCCGGATGATGGATGAAGAAGAGATCATCGGAATGTTTGGAGTATTGTAGATCTTGAGATGCCGGCAGGGCAATTTGATTTATGAAGGAACTGTATGGAAAAAGTTTTCGCATACAGTTCCTGATTTTGTGTTTATCGATTGACGTATTAACTTATCTATGTGTATTCTGTCTGGATTGTGCCGGCCTTCGTCTTGAAGGAGGATATTCCGAACGTTCACGTGAAGAGCGCGGAGTCGTCCTTTCGGCAGTCTGTTGAGCAGATTTTTTTTTCTTTGGTTTTTCCGGTATATACTCGTATTCATATTCCAGCACTTCTTTTCTGCGCCGTGCCATGGCCTTGCGGCGGGCCCGTTCACGTTCCCGTTCGATTTCCCGTTCTTCATCCCAGCGACGTTCCATCTCTCTTCTTTCGGATCGTTCTTCCATCCGTTTTGCGACACGGAAAGGCGCCAGAAAAGTCCAGCAGATAATCCGTACGGTGATAATTCCTCCGAAAGCGCCGATGCTGTCGATCATCACATCCTTTTTGGAAGGTCCGCGCCCGTCTACGAAAGACTGGTGGTATTCATCCCCGGCTGCAAAACCGACACAGATCAGTCCGACCACCAGCATGAGGGGGAATCCGCGCAGTCCGTATACATAGAACGGAAAAGAAACGGCTACGGCCAGTAAAAAATATTCGGTCATGTGGGCGAGTTTCCGTACAGGGTACTGGATACGGCCAGCAAAGTAGTCAAGCCGTTCTTCTGAGAGTCCTACGTCAAAAGCATCGTTTCCGATCTCTACAATCTTATAACTTATGGTATAGCTTAAGTTTCCGGATTCTTCTCCTGTCTGCGCGGAGAAACTGTAGATGGCATACATCATGATCAATGCAGGCAGGAAAGAAAGTGGTTTCAGGAAAAATAATATTATATTCTTCATAATGAAAATCCTTTTTGCTGAGTACTGTTTAATTATGGAATCTTACTATGTATCAGGTTTTAATATGCCACATTTTCTTGATTTTGTAAAGAGAATGTAGGCGTGTGCCGTGATTATTCAGAGTTTATTCAGAGTTTCTTAAGAAAATATGCCTTTAGAATTATATAATGTGAAAGTTTGAAAGTCAAGTATTTAACAATGCCGGTGATATCAGAATTATGCATTGCGAATTATGTGCCGGGAGATTATAATATAAGAATCAGTAAGGCTGCCGGTCCGAAAAGCCGATACAGCCTGAGATTTTGAAAAGTATAGCGTTCATAAGGGACGGCAATGCAGAAAGAGAGGAAAGACAGATGAAGATTGGAATAGGAAATGACCATGCGGCGGTTGCAATGAAGAATGAGATATCAGATTATCTGAAAGAGTTAGGATACGAGGTTGTAAATTACGGGACGGACAGCGATGCAAGCTGCAGTTATGCGGTATATGGGGAGAAGGTTGCAAGGGCAGTCGCGGCAAAAGAAGTAGATCTGGGAATTTTGATCTGCGGCACCGGCGTCGGGATATCACTGGCGGCGAATAAGGTAAAGGGGATCCGTGCGGCTGTTTGTTCCGAATCGTGTACGGCAAGGCTGGTCAGACAGCATAATAATGCGAATATCCTTGCGTTTGGCGCTAGGATTATCGGAATAGAGACGGCAAAAGAGATCGTAAAGGCATGGCTTGACGCCGAGTTTGAAGGCGGAAGGCACCAGGAGAGAGTAGATATGATCATGGCGATTGAAGATAAGGAGTAGGGAAAGATATGGAAGCAATTATATTTGATATAGACGGAACGCTGTGGGATTCTACAGACGAGGTGGCGGTCTCCTGGAATCAGGCGATCAGGGAACAGACGAAGCTTGAACGGACGTTGACGGGCAGTGAACTTAAGAAGGAATTCGGCAAACCGCTGGATGAGATTATGGACGATTTGTTTCCTGCCCTTAGTCGGCAGGAGAAGGATGACCTGTCGTTCCACATGTACCGGTATGAGAACTGTTGGGTAGAGAGTGCGCCATGTATCGTATACGATAAAGTGCCGGAGACGATACGGGCTTTGAGCATGAAATATCGGCTGTTTATCGTCAGCAACTGCCAGTCCGGATATATAGAAGCATTTCTCAAGAATACGGGGCTTGGAGATTGTATTACAGATTTTACCTGTCCGGGAGATACCGGACAGCTAAAAGGAGATAATATCAGGATCGTCATGGAGAGAAACGGAATCAGTAAAGCGGTATATGTGGGGGATACCCAGGGAGACGCCGACGCATGCCGCAAGGCAGGTATTCCGATGATTTACGCGGCCTACGGGTTTGGGGAGGTAGAAGGAGATTATATAACGATCCATTCTTTTGACGAGCTTCCAAACGTCTTAGATTCCGTTCGTAGTTAGTATAGTACGATTGCGCGGGTATGAAAAAATAAAAAAACCTATTGAAGTTTTTTAGGAGATGTGGTACTATGAATTCAATTAATAAACCACTTAATTAAACTTTTTAATAAAGAAAGGAGGATAGATAAAAGAGAATGAGAAAAGGTACCAATAGTTTAGAAGTGAAGAAGCTGAACCGGAACAGAGTATTCCGCTATGTAAACAGCCGGAGCGAGACGAGTATGCCGGATATCTCCGCGGCGTTGGATATCAGCGGGCCTACTGTCCTGACGATTGTGAAGGAACTGAAGCAGGACGGAATTGTGGAAGAAGTGGGAGAGCTTCAATCAACCGGCGGGCGGAAAGCGAAAGCGATCTCTGCGGTCAAAGACGCCCGGTATGCGATCGGAATGGATATTACCGCGAATCATGTGAGTCTGGTATACACGAACCTGGAGCGGAAAGTGCTGGACCATAAGCGGTTCCGCAAGAGATTTTCCTGTACGGAAGCGTATTTTCAGGAGACAGCAAAGATTCTGGAGCAGTTTATAGATGAGAATGGGATTCCGCGGGAGAAGATCGAAGGTGTGGGGATATCGCTTCCGGGGATCGTGGACAGGCGGGAGAATGTCCTTACACGGTCTCATATATTGAAGATAGAGAATATATCCAGGGATAAGTGGACGAGCTATATACCATATCCGTGTGAACTTCTGAACGACGCCAACGCGGCGGCAATCACCGAGGATGAGTGCTGTAAGAGGCCGGAAAGCAATATGGTGTATTTGTCGCTCAGCAATTCAGTGGGGGGCGCCGTGGTCTTTGCAGACGAGATGAAGAGCAACGACGGGATACGGAGTGATTTTGAGGGTATAGCCATGTATATGGGAAATAACTGGCGAAGCGGCGAATTTGGACATCTCGTGCTTCACCCGGAGGGGAAGATATGCTATTGCAGTAAGAAGGGATGTCTTGACGCCTATTGTTCTGCCCTGGTTCTTGCGGATTTGGAAGAGGGGAATCTGAAAGCATTTTTTGAAAAGATGGAGCTGGGGAATGAAAATTACCGGAGGATATGGGAGGAATACCTGGATAACCTTGCTATAGCGGTGGATAATCTCCGCATGTGTTTTGACTGTGAGGTTGTGCTCGGCGGATATGTGGGGAACTATATGGAGCCGTATATCGGGCAGCTTCGGGAAAGGGTAGCGGCGAAGGATATCTTCGGCGGCAGCGGGGAATACGTCAGGTCTTGCTGGTGCCGTGACGAAGCGTCCGCGTATGGGGCGGCATTATATCAGATCGAAAAGTATATATCAGGGATATAGAGATTCATGATTCATATATTTAACATTTATAAGGAGGAACAGTAAAGATGGAAGGAACAATGAAAGTAGCGGTAATGAATGGGATCGGTAAGATGGGATATACAGAGAGGCCAATTCCTGTTCCGCAGGACAATGAGGTGCTGGTGAAGCTTGAGTACGTGGGGATCTGCGGAAGTGATATGCATTATTATGAGACAGGCAGGATCGGAGATTACGTGGTAGAGCCGCCGTTCGTGCTTGGTCATGAGCCGGGAGGCATTGTGGTGGAGGTCGGTAAGGACGTGACCCACTTGAAGGTGGGGGATCGCGTCGCGTTAGAGCCTGGAAAGACCTGCGGGAAATGTAAGTTCTGCCGGGAAGGGCAGTATAATCTGTGCCCGAACGTTGTTTTCTTCGCGACTCCTCCGGTGGACGGAGTGTTCCAGGAGTATGTGGCTCATGAGGCGAATCTTTGTTTCAAATTGCCGGATGGTGTAAGTACACTAGAGGGAGCTTTGATCGAGCCTTTGGCGGTAGGTTTCCACGCTGCAAAGCAGGGAGGCGCTCAGGCGGGACAGACGGCGGTTGTCTTCGGAGCGGGCTGTATCGGTCTTGTTTCTATGATGGCGCTCAAGGCCTGCGGCGTATCCAGGGTCTATGTGGTGGATATCATGGAGAAGCGTCTTGAGAAAGCGTTGGAGCTTGGAGCAGACGGCGTGATCAACGGAAAAGAAGTGGATGTGTTGGAAAAGGCAAAGGAACTGACCGGAGGAGAAGGCTTTGACCTGGCGATTGAGACGGCAGGTACGGAGATTACGACGAATCAGGCGATTCAGGTTGTCCGCAAGGGCTCGACCATCGTGCTGGTAGGTTATGGCAAGACCGGTATGATGAATATGATGATGAGCCTGGCGCTTGATAAAGAGCTTACGTTCAAGACGGTGTTCCGTTATCGTCATATCTATCCGATGGCAATCGAAGCGGTAGAGCAGGGGAAGGTAAACTTAAAAGGGATCGCAACGCATATCTTCGATTTTGATGATATTCAGACGGCAATGGACAGAAGTGTAAACGAGAAGGCAGAGATCGTGAAAGCAGTCGTGAAGATAGCGAAATAAGTCTGCGGCAAAGACCTGATTTCCTGACAGAAGGGTTCTGTTGTTGGCGGTAGGAGGACAGACAATATGCTGATTATGGGGATAGATATCGGAACGACGACGATCAGTATCATACTTATGGATACGGCGGGCAAGCTGCTTAAGGCGCGTACGACGGTAAACCATCAATCATTTCTTAATGGCGAATATCCGGAAGAGAAGATACAGGATCCGGAAGGAATCTGGCGGATTACGAAGGAGAAGATGGAGGATCTGATCCGGATGTATGGAATGCCGGACGGTATCGGGCTTACCGGCCAGATGCACGGAATGCTTTATACCGACGAAGAGGGAAATGCGGTGAGTCCTCTGTATACCTGGCAGGACGGCAGCGGGAATTTGCCGCTGCATGACAAGAAGAGCAGCGCGGACATCCTGAAAGAGCGTGTGGGGGCAGCGGCGGCCGGATATGGATTGACGACACATTATTATCTGCAGAGAAAAGGAAGGATACCTGCGAAGGCCAGGAAGATGACGACGATCAGCGATTATATCGCGATGAAGCTGTGCGGTCACAGATCTCCGGTGATCAGTGCGGACATGGCTGCGAGCTTTGGATGTTTTGATTTGGAAAAGAAGAGATTCTTATATGAAGCTTTGGAGAACGTTGGCGTGGATACGTCTTTCCTGCCGGATGTAAGAAAGGGATATTGTGTCGTCGGGAAGACGGAAGAAGGAGTTCCCGTCATGGCTGCGATGGGAGATAACCAGGCAAGCTTTATGGGGGCGGCCGGTTCTGTATGCAGAGAATCTGCCGATATGAAGAAGACGGCTGCTTTTGCAGCGAGTCAGGAAGATACGGCGCTTATCAATATAGGAACCGGAAGTCAGATATCTTTTCTATCTGAGACGTACTGTCCCTGCGAGGGGATATTGGAATCCCGCCCGTATATGGAAGACAGATATCTTCTGGTGGGTTCGCCGCTGTGCGGCGGAAGAGCCTATGCTATGCTGGAACAATTTTACAGAGAAGTATCAGGTACAGAGGAAAGTTTTTATGAGACCATGTACCGGCAGGCGCGGGAGTTCGTCGGCAGGTATGGCGCGGACGCCGCATGGAAAGTGACGACCACATTCTCTGGAACCAGGGATAACCCCGAGGAAAGAGGAAGAATCGAGGGGATCAGCGGGGAGAATTTCCATCCGGGAGCTTTGACGGCAGGAGTGATCAGAGGAATCCTGGAGGAATTACACCAACAATACGTGAAGATGTGCGAACTGACCGGAAGGAGAGCAGGCCGGCTGGTAGGTTCGGGCAACGGCTTTCGGCAAAACCCTCTGATGCAGGAGCTGGCAGAAGAAATATTCGGGCTTAAGGCGGAGATTCCTAAGTATCAGGAAGAAGCTGCCTGTGGAGCTGCGATGTGTATGGAAACACTTTTAATGTAGGTCTAAAGATCAGGCCGGACAGATATGATTCTAAGAGGACATATCTGTCCGGCCTGATCTTTTTTCCATGATATCAGCATCAAATCCAGATTACACGCCGCGCAGAAGGCGACATGAAATTTTGCATGAATTTTCCGCTTCAGTGCACAGGCGGTTCGGAACGTCCCTTCCCCAGGCAGACATTAGAGGGCGTTCTTAGCGGAGGCGAAATCCACCTCTTACGGAGATTTAGGAGTGAAGGTTCTCCTGAACTCCTTAGTCGTAGTTAGAGGTTAGTTCGCCGGAGCGCTGCCCAGTCTGCCTGGGGAAGGGACGTTCCGAACTGCCGTCCTCTGAAATGAATCGCCAACCATGCAGATATTTTTCCGAAATATGTAAAAAGTAGTTGAAAAAGGTAGGTAAATGTGTTATTATTTAACCAATTTAAAAAAGACTTAAATAAAAGATTTAATAAAGTATATAAAATAGCTCATAGCGAAGCTATATAAAAATATATTATATCAAAAAAGGAGGAAGAGGTATGAAGAAAAGGATTCTGGCAGCAGTTCTTGTCTTGTCGGTAACCGGTCTCATGCTGACAGGATGCGCGGATACGCGCGGCGATGGTACCGTCAAGGTAGGCATCTCAATCCAGTCGCTGTCCAATGCTTACTGGGCGGGAGTTATGGGAAAGCTTGAGGAGCAGATGGAGGCAAAGGGCTGGGATTATACGATTGTCGGCTGTGAGAACAATGCCGGGACGCAGGTAGGTCAGGTTGAGAACTTCATCATCTCAGGATGCGACCTGATCATGGTTCATCCGGCGGATGCAGAGTCTCTGGAAGGAATCTGCGGCGAAGCTATGGAGGCGGGTATCAAGGTAATGTGCTGGGACGATCCGATGGAGAATACGACGGCCAACTGGGTTCTTGACAACACGGATCTTGGAAGAGAGATCGGGAAGACGGCAGCGGAATTCATCAACGGGCATTACACGGAGGATGAGAAAGCACAGGTGACGGTAATCGGTTATCCGTCTACGAAGGTTCTGTTAGAGAGGGCCGACGGAATCAAGGAAGGGCTTGAAGAAAGCTGTGAGGATAATTATGAGATTATCGCCGAGGTGGACGGGCTGGAAGCGCCGGAAGCACAGACGAATGTGGAGACGGTTATGTCTGCCCACCCGGATGCCAATGTATTCGTAGGCGTCTGCGCGGGGGCTATGATCGGTTCTAACGAAGCGCTCCTTGCAGAGTTCGGCAAAGGGAATATCCCGGACAATTACGGCGTGATTACGACGGATGTAACGCAGCAGCAGTTGGATTCCCTGGAGGCAGGAAACGAGGCGGTCAGGGCAATCGTAGGTTTCGAAGGTTCCAACGAAGACACGGCGAAGGCCTGTGCAAAGATGTTTGAAAGGATTTTGTCCGGTGAAGATTTCACGTCAGACCGGAATGTATACCGTGAGATTGCGCCGATCACACTGGAGAATGTCGAAGAGATCCAGAAAGGAATGTAGGTTATGAGTGAAGAGTATGTATTACAGTTACAGCATATAAGAAAAGAATACCCGGGCGTCGTTGCGCTTAAGGATGTGACACTGGAATTAAAGCCGGGGGAGATCCTCGCGCTGATCGGAGAAAATGGCGCCGGTAAATCTACGTTAATCAAATGTTGTTCAGGGGCAGTAATCCCGACTTCCGGTAAGATCATTGTAAACGGAAAAGAGTTTTCCAGTATGACGCCCCAGCTTGCGGCGGAGAACGGAATCGCGATTATTTATCAGGAATTTAATAATGTAAAGGAACTGTCGGCTGCAGAGAATCTGTTCCTGGGACGCCCGATCCGGAAGGGTATCATCGTGGATAAGAAGGCGATGGAGGAAGCGGCGGCGAAAGCATTCGACCAATTACATATTAAGATCGACCCGAAAGCGATGATGAAGGATTTGACGGTAGGTTACCAGCAGATGGTGGAGATCGCCAAGGCGATCCAGCAGAGTGCGAAGATACTGATCATGGACGAGCCGTCCGCGCCTCTGACCAGCGCAGAGGTAGAGAGCATGTTCGAAGTGGTGGAGTTATTGCGGAAGAAGGGAGTCTCTATTATCTATATTTCCCACAGGCTGGAGGAGATATACCGATTGTCAGACCGCATTGTGGTTATCCGCGACGGCGAATATGTGAAGACCTTGATTACGAAAGAGAGCCAGGTAGAGGAATTGATTCAGCTTATGGTGGGTCGTGAGCTGACGGAGACTTATCCGCCGAGAGGAGACTGTATTGACAAGAACGAAGTTATCCTTGAACTCAAAGACGTGACCGGAAACGGCGATAAGAATATCAGCCTGAAGCTTTATAAGGGAGAGATCCTGGGACTTGGAGGCCTGGTAGGAGCAGGGCGTACGGAGCTGGCGGAGATGATCTTCGGGTCTGTGCCGAAGAAGTCCGGGCAGATGATCTATAAGGGTAAAGAGATCGACCCGAAGAGTCCGAGGGAAGCGATCGACCTGGGAATTGCCCTGGTGCCGGAGGACAGGAAACGCCATGGCGCCATGCTTGGAGTATCTATAAAAAATAATATCAATATGCCGATCTATGAGAGAAATTCACACATGAGTGTGATAGATGAGAAGAATGAGCAGGAAACTGCGGAGAAATATCGTAAGAACATGGTGATCAAGACGCCGAACCTGAACCAGCTTATCAAGAACTTAAGCGGCGGTAACCAGCAGAAAGTTATCCTCGGCAGATGGATGGCGGCGGATTCAGAGCTGATCATCTTTGACGAGCCTACCAGGGGGATTGACATCGGTGCGAAATACGAGATATATAAGTTGATGAACGATCTGGTGGAAAAGGAAGGAAAGTCTGTCCTGATGATCTCCTCCGAGATGGAGGAGCTGATGGGCATGTCAGACAGAATTCTTGTATTGGCTGAGGGAAATATGACGGGCGAGCTTCAAAAGGAAGAGTTCAGCCAGGAGACGATCATGACGTATGCGTCTACAGCGTCCAAAGAATAGGAGGGTGACCAATGAAGGAGAATAAAATAGGAAATATAATCAGGAGCCAGGGAATATGGGTAGTATTTATCGTGCTTTGTATCGGATTTACGATAGCAAATCCAAGATTCATTACAGCGACCAACTTATTGATCATGCTTCGTCAGGTGGCTGTATGGGGGATCGCGTCCGTAGGTATGACATTCGTTATCCTGCTGGGGGATATTGATCTGTCGACGGGGTCTGTGATCACATTCGTGAACGTATTGTGTTCTTATCTGATGGTCAATATGGGCGTGCCTATGGCGGCGGCGATCATCATCACGCTTGCGGCGTCTACACTGATCGGCCTTCTGAATGGTTTCATGGTATCCACCATCGGAATCCCGGCGCTGATCGCGACGTTTGCCACGCAGACCGCATTTTCCGGTATAGCGCTGATCATCTGCGACGGCCAGCCTATCAACGGATTTACAGAGGCGTTTAAAGTGTTTGGACAGGGTAAGATCGGCCCTGTGCCGGTTCCAGTCATTATCATGATTCTTTGCTTCGCGCTTGGGGCGTTTATCTTAAATAAGACTTATTTCGGACGTTATTTTTATGCGGTAGGCGGTAATATCGAGGCTGCAAGGCTCTCAGGTATCCGTACGGGAAGAGTAAAGTATCTGGTGTTCGCGTTATCCGGATTCTTCGCAGGTCTGGCGGGCCTGGTGCTGTTATCACGCGTTAACTCCGGTATGGGGAATGCCGGGCTTGGATATGAGTTCAAGGTGATCACCTGTGTCGTATTAGGCGGCGTGTCTGTAGCCGGAGGTTCAGGAAGGATGTCCGGAGTTATAGCGGGAACATTTATCATCAGCGCGCTGAATAACGGTATGGTATTGATTAATCTGAACAGTTGGATCCAGAACATTGTATTGGGTATCGTACTGGTACTCGCGGTAGGTTTTGACTGCTACCAGAAGAAGAGACAGGCGAATTAGCTGATTTCTCTATATTTATGTAGGAGGTATGGCTGATTTCTCTATATTCATGCAGAAAGTATGGCTGATTTCTCCATATTCATGCAGAAAGTGTGGCTAATTTCTCTATATTCGTGTAGAATGAAGATTAGAGAATAACGAAGTGGGTAAGCGAGGACGAAAGCGTTGCAAATGAGTATTTGCAGGGACATTTTCCGGGCGGTTCACGAGGGAAAATGGCTGAGTATAGAGTATAACAATCAGAACGGCGAGCAGACCAGGTACTGGATCGCGATCAAAGATATCAATGTGCAGCGGCGGACTTTGATGGTAGAAGGGCTTCATCTGGAGCTGATGACAGTGATGGAGCTGACCATATATCTGGACAGCATCACGGAGGCAAGGATAATAGAAGGATCATACTGTCAGACCAATGAAAAACTGATCGAAGATCTGAAGCTGCACCCATATAAATACCAGAGTATATTTACGAATGTAGTGAATCTAAAGATTCTGAACTATCTGGAAGAGTGTAATAAAGCAGATGTGGTTCCTTATCAGTGCGAATACGCGCTGATAAGGAAACTGGACGGAGACCGTTTCCAGAACGGAGAGTATGCGCTGACGGAAGAACAGTTCCGGGAGATTGTGAGGGATTTCCAGCGAGGAAGTTCTTCTCCGGGCGGCCGGCTGAGGATGAAGGATATCTGCATGAATGTCCTGAGTATCCATACGCCGAAGGGATTATATGTTCTGGCATATCGGAAACTGTGGCTTGATGTCAGAGGACGCGTACTTAAGGAAGCGGAAGACATAAGCATATGTACAGAATATACGATTGGAGGAGTGAAGCAGAGTGTCCGAAAGTTCCTGGATGCGGACGACTATGCATTGCTTGATGATGTGGAGAGTCATCTGGAATTAATCAAAGACAGGATTATCCGGGGAAATAAAAGGGTATATAAGGTGGACGACCTGCCCTATGTGATAGCCCTGGGAAGAGATGTGCTCGTGGATCTTCGGAAGGAGTATGAAGCGGTTACCAGGATGTATCAGCAGGGAGAGACGACATATCCGGTCAGGGCATTCTTCGGGGAGATGGTGAGCCGTCCGGTTCGTAAGAAGAATTACCCTATCGCCCTTCTGGATCACAGGATTAATATGGACCAGCTTCTGGCAATCTATGAGGGAATGAAGTATCCCCTGGCATATGTGCAGGGGCCGCCGGGAACAGGAAAGACGAGTACCATTATCAACACGATCGTGACTGCCTTTTTTAACGAGAGGACAGTCTTATTTTCGTCTTATAATAATCATCCTATCGACGGTGTCTGTGAGGAACTTAAGAATATTACGTATCAGAACCGTGTGATTCCGTTTCCGATGCTGCGTCTTGGGAACCGGGATGAAGTGAAGAAATCGCTGCGGAATATGAAAGCGTTGTATGAGGAAGTGAAGGGAATCCCTATCTATGATTCGACTCTTGATAAGAACCGTGACGAGAAGATCGCGCGGACAAAGAGATTGTCCGAATTGCTTAAGAATTATGAGGAGGTGTTAAGCCTTAACGAACAGAAGGAGGCGCTGGAATGCCTGCTGTCTTCTAACAGCCAGCTTACGTTTCAGGTTGACCTGCAGGGGCGCCAGAAGCGTCAGATCGAAGACCGGTTAAGGGGGATCGGGGAGATATCCGACCGCGAAGCGAGGGGCCTGCTTGACCGGAATGAGAATGAATTCAGGAAGTATCTGTATTATACTTCCGCGAAGATGATAAAGCGTCTGGGAGAGCCGAAGAATGAGAAGCTGCGGCTGATCCTCGACATAAGAGATGAAGAGAAGCGGGCGGCGGAATTTGGAAAGTATCTGTCGGACGGGGCTAATCTGAAAAAATTGCTGAGAATATTTCCGCTGATCGCGACGACTTGTATCTCGGCGGCGAAGCTGGGGAAGCCGGAGGTTTATTTTGACATGGTTATCATGGATGAGGCGAGCCAGAGCAATAACGCAGTTTCCCTGGTCCCGGTTATCCGCGGAAAGAGCCTGATGCTTGTGGGGGACCCGCAGCAGCTTAATCCGGTGATCGTACTGGATGAGAAGATCAACTTAAGCCTGCGCAGAAAATACCAGGTGCCGGAGGAATACGACTACTGCAGGAATTCCATCTATAAGACATACCTGGCTAACGATCCGGTCAGTGAGGAGATCCTGTTAAGCCATCATTACCGATGCGACCCGCGGATCATTGATTTTAACAATAAGAAGTATTATAACGGGAAACTCAAGGTGGAGACGCAAAGTAAGGAGAAGGAACCTCTGCTGTATGTAGATGTGAAGGGGAATATTGGGGCGCAGAAGAATACGGCGCCTGCGGAGGCGGAGAAGATTATTGAGTATGTCAGGATGAACAGGGATAAGAAGATCGGGATCATTACCCCTTTTGCCAATCAGAAGAGATACCTGGAAGAACAGCTTAAGTCGTATAACATTACGGACGTTACCTGCGGGACGGTACATGCATTCCAGGGAGATCAGAAGGACGTCATATTATTTTCTCTGGCGGTTACGGATCGGACGCAGCGGCCGACATACCAGTGGCTTAAGAATAACAAGGAACTGATCAATGTCGCGACATCGCGGGCCAGGGAGAAGTTGATCGTCATATCGAGCAGCGAGGACCTGAACCGCCTGCATGGAAATGATCCGGATGACGACATCTATGAACTGGTGGAATATGTAAAGACGAAGGGAAGGTCACAGGTAACCGAGAAAACAGCGGCGCCCCGGGCGCTTGGAGTCAAGCCGTACAGTACGGAGACGGAGGAAGCGTTTCTTACAAGCCTGAATCATGCGCTGGAGAATGTCCTGTATTATAATATGAGCTGCGTTGTCCATAAAGAGGTGGGAATCTCTCATGTGTTTCGGGAGAATACGAATTACAGCGATCTTTTCTACAGCGGCAGGTTTGATTTTGTAGTGTATCAGAAGGAGGGGAGCGAGGAACTTCCGATTCTTGCGATTGAGCTGGACGGCAAAGAACATATGGAAGACGCGGTGGTAAAAGAACGCGACAGGAGGAAGCAGGAGATCTGCAGGGCGCATAATCTGGAACTGATCCGGATTGATAACTCTTATGCCAGGAGGTATTATTATATTAAGGAAATATTGATTGACTATTTTAAGAAAATGCGGGAATAGGGTGTTATAACTTGACAAATGGAAAGAAAGTGGTATAAGATTCAGGAGTGTAGACGGAGGGACGTATGAATCGGAATTTGTATGTAAAAATAGCTTATTGGTACCACACTTTGGGAATGACTCAGGATGAGATTGCAAAGAGATTATCCTTCACGCGGCAAAAGGTGAACCATATTATCAATTCTCTGCCGGATATGGGGATTGTAACATTGAATATCCACGGGTATGAAAGAGATAATATAGAGCTTGAGAACCGTATGGAAGAAGAGTTTCATCTGCGGGAGGCTATTGTAGCAAAGGATTATGGAGAGCAGAGTACGGTGATCTATAAAGTCGCGAATGTAGCTGCGCAATATCTGGACGAGACGATCCAGCAAGGTCATATCATCGGAGTATCATGGGGAAGGACACTGGCGGAGGTGGCGGATCAGATGTCGTACAAGCGCCGCGGCTCCTGCCGTGTGGTCCAGTTGATGGGAGCCCAGAATATTGAGAGGCCGGTAGAGAAGTGCGACGAAATTGCCAGGGGGATTGCGAATAGATTAGACTGCCCCAGTTATATGCTTTACGCGCCTGTAGTTGTGGAACATGCGGAGACGAAGCGCTGGTTATTGCAGGAGAAGAGCATCAAAGCTTCTTATGAACTGATGCGGAAATGTGATATTGCGGTTCTTGGAGTGGGAGAGCTGACGGAGAAGTCTACGATGTGTATCCGCGGCCATATTACAAAGGAGGATATTCGGGTATTAAGGGAACAGGGATTTGTCGCTGATCTTGCGATGAATCCGATAAGGAGAGACGGGAGTTATGATAATTGCCCCCTGACAGAACGGTTGCTGAACGCAGATATGGAGTGTTTGAAGAAGATTGATAATACGGTGCTTGTTGCGACGGGTGAGAAGAAGGTAGAGGCGATACGGGCGGCGCTTCGTTCAGGGTGTATCGATACTCTGATCACGGACGAGACAACGGCGCAAAGTGTAGTAGGAGGCAGTGATGGGAAAAGAGAATTTAAAACTTCTGATATTTGACATGGACGGTGTGATTCTGGACAGCGAGCCGCTGCATGAGAATGCAAGACAGATGATGTTCCAAAGATTCGGAATCGTGCCGGACGCGGCATTTCCGGATCCGGTGGGGAATTCTTCCAGCGGTTTCTGGAGAGAAGTGATTAAAAAATGCGGTATTGAGGGAGAGCCTTATGACCTGGAAAGAGAGCAATACCGGTTGGTAGCGCAGCAGATAGAAGAGAATCGGATATCGCCGTCAGAGGGGCTTGAGGAATTACTTTGCTGGGCAAAGACGCATGAGATCGGGATCGGGCTGGCGTCTTCCTCCACCCGTGTTCTGGTAGATGATACGCTTCAGCTTCTGGGGATAGAGAAGTACTTTGATTATACCGTATCAGGCGACGAGGTGCCGGTGAAAAAGCCTGCGCCGGATGTGTATCAGAGAGTGCTTGAGATGGCAGGGATCAAAGCCGGGAACGCGGCGGCGGTGGAAGATACCCACACAGGAATGCAGGCGGCGAAGAGCGCGGGGATCTATTGTTACGGGTATAGAAATCTGTCCTCCGGAGAACAGGATATGGAAGCGGCCGATAAAGTTATCGAAAAACTGACGGAAATTAAGTCCGATTATATTGAAAATTAGAAGGGCAGGATTCACAGAATCCTGCCCTTTGGCATATATTAATGAAAAAAGTACCAGGAGGCAATTTATGCCTTATTCAATCATGTTGGATGCCGGCCACGGCGGTGAACGGGATCCGGGCGCTGTATATAACGGACGGCAGGAGAAAGACGATGCCCTTAGACTGACTCTTGCGGTGGGAGAGATTCTTCAGAATAACGGGATTGACGTACAATATACGAGGACGACGGACGTATATCAGACACCTTACGAGAAAGCAATGGAGGCGAACAACGCAGGGGTTGACTTTTTTATTTCGATTCATAGAAATTCATATCCGACAGATAATGAGGTATCCGGAGTGGAAACGCTTGTATATGATCTGTCCGGATTGAAATATCAGATGGCACAGGATATCAATGATCAGTTAGAGGCGGTCGGTTTCGTGAATCTGGGAGTAAATGCAAGGCCGAACCTGGTTGTACTTAAAAGAACGAAGATGCCTGCGCTGCTGGTAGAGGCAGGGTTTATAAATTCGGATATTGACAATCAGCTATTTGATGATAATTTCCAGGATATCGCACAGGCGATTGCCTCGGGTGTATTGGATACGTTAGATTCGGCGGGAATTATCAAAGACAATCAGTATCGTGTGCAGGTAGGGGCGTACCGCAACCGAAGATATGCGGAAAGGCTGCTGCGAGAGCTGCTGGAAGAAGGGTATCCGGCATTTATAGACGATTCGGGACCGTATCTGCGTGTTCAGGTGGGCGGATTCGACGATATGGATGATGCTGTTGAGATGGAAAGACAGCTAAAGCAGGCAGGATATCCGACGGTGATTGTAAGCTAAAGACCCAGAACATCATGCCGGAAATCCTTTCTACTGTGTTATCTTCTGTCAGTACACTAGTACAGCATTGCATTAACCTTCGAGTAAAATGCACCTGCCTTTTGCGCCATTACACTAGTGCTCCATCCGGCCAGAAACCGAAGTCCTGAACTATCTGGTTCACACTTCGATTTCTGACTGGATGGAGCACTAGAAAGAATTTCCGGGCTGTGTAAAATGTGAGCTATCCTTTCGGCAATGAAAAGATGAATTCGGTTCCTACGCCTTCTGTGCTGACGACATTGACATTCTCGCCGTGCGCCTGGATGGCCTCTTTGACGATGGCAAGTCCAAGACCTGTCCCTTTCTTATCTTTGCCGCGGGAGAGATCAGACTTGTAGAAACGCTCCCATATCCGGTTCAGCGAGTTACGGGGAATGCCGATGCCCTCATCTTTTACGGATGTATAGACTTTATCCCCCCGCTCTGTTGTCTCTACGGTGATCGCGGAATCCGGATCACTGAATTTGATGGCGTTGTCCAACAGGTTATAGAGAACTTGCTGGATCTTACGCTTGTCTGCGTTGACATTCAGATGTTTTGAGGCAAACAGGACGTTAATGGAGATCTTCTTCTGTGTGCATGTGCCCTCGAAGGAGGCGGCGACATGCTTGATCATCTCGTGGATGTCGAATATTTCTTTATTGAGAATCAGATTCTCAGAGTCAAACTCATTCAGAGTCAGCAGATCCTGTGTCAGGTCTGTCAGACGCTCTGTTTCAAATAAAATGATCTTCAGATATTTTTCGTATGATTCAGGCGGAATCGTGCCGTCAGCTATGGCTTCCACATAACCCTTGATAGAGGTTAACGGTGAGCGGAAATCATGGGATACGTTTGCTACGAATTTTTTCTGATAATCTTTCACATCCCGCAGATGGGAAGACATGTAGTTCAGCGACGCGGACAGATACCCCATCTCATCTTCTGTATATACAGGTATTTCGTATTCCAGGTTACCAGAGGCATACTGAGCGGCGGCCTCTGTGATCTTGTGCAGCGGCCGGTATACGAAATAATGGAAAGCCAGCAGTATCACGAAGGAAAGGATGTAGATCAGAAACACGGTAATGGATGCGGCTCTCAGAAGGATATGCTGAGCATCCTGCAAATCGTCCATATATTTGTGGATAATCAGATAGCCTTGAGGTGTATATCCGTACACAACCGGCGCCATTACAGTAATTACGTCCTCATCAAAATAATCATGATAACGTCCGATCTGGTATTGCTGTCCGCTGATCTCGACAGGGTCGAAATCCTGGATGAAAAAGGGCGCGGAAGGATAATCATCGGACACTGCGGAAGAGATCATCTTCCCGTCCCTGTCTACAAACCATATGGACGCTTCCAACTGGAGTTCCATGCCGGATAATTGCAGATGAACATCTCTTTTCTCCAGCTCTTCGGCAAAATAAGGGGGCAGGTAGTTGCTGGCTACAAGATTAACCTCCTGATACAGGGAAAAGGCAGCCTTCTCCACGAGGGGAGCCGCCGTCAAATTAAAAGTCAGCGTGGCTACAGAAAAGATGCAGAGGAATCCGAATAAAATATATACGATGATAAATTTCAGATATAGTGTACTGCGCATGATTTTACTTTACCTCGAATTTGTAGCCGATGCCCCAGACTGTGGCAAGCCCCCACATGTTATGATCCTTGATCTTCTCACGCAGACGCTTGATATGTACGTCTACGGTACGTGTGTCTCCGATATATTCATATCCCCAGATCTGGTCTAAAAGTTGTTCACGGGTGAATACCTGGTTCGGAGAGGATGCCAGGAAATAAAGCAGTTCCAGTTCCTTTGGAGGCATATCAACCCTTATGTTGTCCACCAGTACGGTATAGTTTGTCAGGTTGATAGTGATGCCTGGGTATTCTACACATTTTCCTTTGGCTTCTTTGGGCGCTTCGGCTTTCGGAACAGCCTGATAACGGCGCAGGACAGCCTTTACCCGCGCGACCAGTTCTTTAGAGTCAAAGGGCTTCATGATGTAGTCGTCGGCGCCAAGTTCAAGCCCAAGGACTTTGTCGAATACTTCTCCTTTGGCTGACAGCATGATGATCGGTACGTTGGATCTGGTACGGATCTCCCGGCATACCTGATAGCCGTCGATTCCCGGAAGCATCAGGTCTAAGAGAATCAGGTTCGGCTGGTAAGCCTCATTGGCGATCAGGGCTTTCTCTCCGTCGTATACCATCATGGTATCGAAGCACTCCTTGGTCAGGTATAAGGATATCAATTCCGCGATGTTCTCGTCATCGTCTACGATTAAGATTTTCTGTTTGCTTACCATAATATATAAATCTCCTTATAGTGGAATCCGCCTGTGCAGTTACTGAGGAACCGCACAGGCGTTAATATAGTTTATTTCAGTTCTACGATAGTGACTCCGGCGTCGCCTTCGCCGAAAGCGCCGAGCCGGAAGGATTTTACATGTTTCTGGCGGCGCAGGTAGGTATGGATACCATTTCTTAGAGCGCCGGTTCCTTTTCCGTGGACGATTCGGACGGAAGACAGGTGCGCAAGGGCGGCGTCATCCAGATATTTGTCCAGTTCCGCTATACCTTCGTCGACAGTCTTGCCGAGAAGGTTGATCTCCGGGCTGACGGACAGGGATTTTCCCATCTTCATCTTGCCCTTGGAGGTCTTGTGTATCTGTTTTGCAGAGTAGGACGGGGAATCTTCGATGATCTCAAGGTCAGAGATGTTGACCTGAGAGCGCAGGATTCCCATCTGTACGGTAACATTTCCTTTAGCGTCCGGAAGAGAGACGACGGTTCCGTTCAGATTCATGCTCAGGACGCGGACGGATTCTCCGCGTTTGAAGTCGGAAGGCTTGTGGACTTTGTGAGGCTTCCTGGACTCCAGTTTTACTCCGGAATTGGCGGACGCCATCTTTTTACGCAGACGTTCCCGTTCTTTTTCCATCTCTGCCGCAGAGATATTCTCTTTGCCGAATTTGTGGAAATTGCGTATGGTTTCGTCGGCGGTTTCCTTGGCGTCTGCCAGGATTGCATAGGCTTTCTCATTGGCTTCCTGAAGGATGCGGTCTCTTTGTTCTTCGAGTTTGTCCTGTTTCTGCTTTGCTTCTGCTTTCAGCCGTTCCAGTTCGCGTTTATAAGCGGCGATCTCGTCCTGCTCCTTCTCAAGAGTCTTTTTACTGGTCTCAAGATCCGTAAGAAGGTCTTCGAAAGATTCGTCCTGTTCAGTCAGATGTGTCCTGGCTTCTTCGATGATATAATCAGGAAGCCCCAGCTTTCCCGCGATGGCAAATGCATTGCTCTTCCCGGGAATTCCGATGAGCAGGCGGTAAGTCGGCCGCAGTGTCTCAAGATCGAACTCACAGCAGGCATTCTCTACTCCGGAAGTAGTCAGGGCATATACTTTTAGCTCGCTGTAATGAGTCGTGGCCATCGTGCGGATTCCCCGCTGATGCAGGTGGCTTAGGATGGCTGTGGCAAGGGCCGCGCCCTCAGTCGGATCTGTGCCTGCGCCAAGTTCGTCGAAGAGAACAAGGGAACGTTCGTCTACGTGTTTTAAGAAAGATACAATATTCGTCATATGAGAGGAGAAAGTGCTGAGGCTCTGCTCAATACTCTGTTCGTCGCCGATGTCTGCATAGACGTGTTCGAATACGGCAAGCTCAGAGCGGCTCAGAGCCGGAATGTGCAGTCCTGCCTGTCCCATGAGTGTGAACAGACCAACCGTCTTAAGGGATACGGTCTTTCCGCCGGTATTCGGTCCGGTCACGATCAGTAAATCGAAGGTATTCCCCAGAGTAAGTGTTATGGGGACTACCTTTTTCTTATCCAGCAGAGGATGTCTGCCTTCCCGGATATGGATGCGTCCTTCCGTGTTGAACAAAGGCATGGATGCGTTCATATCCAGCGCCAGGCTGCCCCGGGCGAAGATAAAGTCCAGTTCGCCGAGGACGGTATAGTCGGTGTGTATCTCTTCGATATATTCTGCGGTATCTGCGCTCAGGCGCGCAAGGATAACCTGGATCTCTTCCTGTTCCTTAGCATAGAGTTCCTTCAAGTCATTATTTAGTTTTACCACGGCCATAGGTTCAATGAACAGAGTAGAGCCGGTGGAGGACTGGTCATGGATCAGTCCGGATACCTGGCTTCGGTACTCGGCTTTTACCGGGATGCAGTAACGGTCTCCCCGCATGGTAATGATAGGATCCTGAAGATAAGTACGCAGGGATCCATTTACCATTCCTGTCAGGGTAGAATGCACTTTACTGTTCATCTGACCGATGGAGCGCCGGATAGATTTGAGTGTTCCGCTGGCTTCATCGCTGATCTCGTCTTCCTCCAGGATACAGCGGCGGATCTCCGTACTCAGTGCAGTCAGGGGTTCTAACTGTTGGAAAAACGGGTCCAGGCAGTCTTCTTCTTCATCGTTATTGTCATGCCGCCCGTAAGCCTTGGCACGTCCGGCAGTTTCCAGAAGTTTGCAGATGCAAAGAAGTTCGCCGCTTCCGAGAGCGGCGCCCACTTCCAGGCGCTTCAGAGAATCATTCACCGGATTGCAGCCTCCAAAGGAAAGCCGCCCTTTCTTCACGATACGGGTAAATGCCGCTTTCGTTTCCTGCTGAGCAGAATTGATCTCAGGAAGAGAGACCATGGGCTTAAGCTTCCTGCAGCGTTCTTTGCCGCTGTAGGAAGAGGCATGGTCTGTGAGGAGTTCAATTATCTTATCGTATTCTAATTTACTTAATGTTTTTTTATTCATTTTCATCACCTAGACATATTCTAACCTATTTGAGCCATAAAGAAAAGGATAAATATTGAACATTCGCTTTTCATGGAGTATACTATAGTTACTGTTCAATCATTTTGTGAGTTGCATTGAAAGGGAGAAAGGTGCATCTATGGAAGAGCGTATGGATTCCGGAAAGGAGCAGAAGCCCCGGGAGGAGAGAGTAGAAAGGTATCCTCAGGGAGCAAATGACCAGGGCGCGGCGCAGGAAGAGGTAGGTCAGAAAATGCCGCCGGCCAGGAAGGGTCAGGATTCATCGTATGAGGAGGAACATCGGGAAACACCGCAGGGAAAGTATGGGCAGAAACCGCACAGACAGGGTGAAGACGTGCAGGAAGACGGAACCCGGGAATATTCCTTCATAAAAGAAACGATAAAGGAGGAAAAGGGCGGACTGCGTAAGGGTATTTTCCGAATGGCGGGATTTGGCTTGGTGTTCGGAGTATTTGCCTGCTTTAGTTTCAGTGCGTTGAAGCCTTCTATGGACAAATTATTCCAGGAGGATCCTGCAAAGGTTACCATTCCGGCAGAGGAAGAACCGGAAGAGAAGGAGCCGGAAGAGCCGGAACCGAAGGAAGAAGTCGTGCAGGCGCCCCTTGATGCCGACAGTTATCGGCAGATGCAGCGTTCTCTGACGTCCATTGCAGTAGAAGCGAATCGATCGGTAGTAGAGATTATCGGCGTGGAAGAGGCGCCGGACTGGACAGAGGAGACGGGAGATTATAAGAGCAGTGTTTCCGGAGTCATCGTGGCAGATAACGGGCGTGAGCTTCTGATCCTTGGAAAGACTTCCGTGACCAAAGGCGTCCAGAAGCTTCGTGTCGTATTCAATGACGGCAGCAGTTGTCCTACAGTCCTGAAAAAAAGCGACGGGAACCTGAAGCTGGGAATATACGCTGTGAACCGTTCGGATATCAAGGAGGCTACATGGCCGCGGATAGAAACGGCAGTCCTTGGCAGTTCGAATGCGGTTTCCAAAGGAGACGTTGCCATCGTCATCGGAAAGCCCTTTGGGTATGCGGGCGCTATGGGGTTCGGTTCCATTGCTTCCGGAAAGAATGTCGTGGATCTTGCGGACGGACAGTACAGCCTGATCAATACGGATATTGCCGGTTCTAAGAACGGGAGCGGTTTTATTGTTAATCTCAAGGGAGAGATTATTGCCCTTATCGAACAGGAGTCGGTGGAGGAAGGAAGTACAGAACTAGTCACCGGTTATGGAATCACGGATATCAAGGATGTGATCGAGCATCTGTCGAATGGGCGCGGAGTTCCGTATATCGGGATCTATGGCGTGGATGTCACGGAGGAGATAGAAGAACAGGGAATTCCGAAGGGTTTGTATGTGAAGAATGTAGATGCGGATTCTCCGGCGATGGCGGCAGGGATTCAGAGCGGCGATATTATTATAAGCGTCGGCGGTGAGGAGGCATTGAGTTATATGGCGTATCATCAGGCATTGATGAAGAGTACCGAGGGAAGCGCTCTTAAGATCAAGGGACAGCGCCAGGGGACGGACGGTTATGTAGATATGGAGTTCAATGTGACGGTCGGGAGCAAAGAATAGACATGGCGCCGTGACAGTCGGGAGAGAGGAACAGACGCGGGTACATCGTGACAGCCGAGAATAAGGAGCATGCGGGTACGTTGCGGCAGCCGAGTGCAAGGATCGTGCGGGTACATTGTGGAAGCCGAGTGCAAGGATCGTGCGGGTACATCGCGGCAGCCGAGTGCAAGGATCGTGCAGGTACATCGCGGCAGCCGGCAGCATAGAATATAGGGCTTATCCATGGAAGTATAATGTGGACAGTACAGGACAGAGAATATAAGACAGAATTAGAAAGAGGCAATGATATGAGGTATATCAACACCCTGCATGAGGGGGAGACAATCAGGAACATCTATTTATGTAAAGGAAAACGTTCCGCAGAGACGAGAAACGGGAAACCATATGATAATTTGATTCTTCAGGATAAGACAGGAACGCTGGACGGGAAAGTCTGGGATCCACATTCAAGCGGGATTTCCGATTATGAAGAGATGGATTTTATAGAAGTGTATGGGGAAGTGATTCATTATAATAATAATCTGCAGCTAAATATCAAGCAGATCCGTGTGGCCAGGGAAGATGAGTACTCCCCGGCGGACTATATGCCGACGACGGATAAGAGCACGGATAAGATGTATGAAGAGCTGTTGAGATATATAGGGAAGATTGGCAATCCGTATCTGAAGAGGGTGCTTGAGTATTATTTTGTCGATGATAAGGCATTTATCAAGAAGTTTAACGCACATTCGGCGGCAAAAAGTGTGCACCATGGGTTCTCGGGAGGGCTGTTGGAGCATACATTAAGCGTCGTAAAGTTCTGTGAATATATGGCGGGCGCTTATCCTATATTGAACAGGGATCTTCTGATCACTGCGGCAATCTTCCATGATATCGGAAAAGTCCGGGAACTGTCGGTATTTCCGATGAACGATTATACGGATGACGGGCAGCTTCTGGGGCATATTGTCATAGGAGTGGAGATGATCAGCGAAGCGGTAAGGAATATACCGGATTTTCCGCAGAAACTGGCAAGCGAGCTGAAGCACTGCGTTGTGGCGCACCACGGGGAGCTGGAATACGGGTCTCCGAAGAAACCGGCGCTGGCGGAAGCTTTCGCACTGAATTTCGCAGATTGCGCGGATGCAAAGATGCAGACGCTTACGGAAATCTTCAAGGATAAGAATACAAACGACTGGCTGGGATATAACAGGTTGTTTGAATCGAACATAAGGAAAACGACGTTGGGAAACGCGTAATATGATAATATAATAATATAATAATATAATGTAATTTAGTCTTTAAAGGGGGCGTAGTAAATGCTATCTTGTTTACTGCGTCCTTTCATTATCATACACGCCAGGCGTGTATTTATGAGTTAAAAAGGATTCGAGAAATCTGGGATGAACTTTCATTATCATACACGCCAGGCGTGTATTTATCAAATAGAAGAGGAGACAGATATGCAGAAGAATGATTTAATTACGGTTGTGATCGAGGATATAGGGGCGAACGGCGAGGGAATCGGGAAGGCAGACGGATATACGGTATTTATAAAGGATGCTGTAATCGGGGATGTGATAGAAGCAAAGATCATGAAGGCTAAGAAGAATTACGGTTACGCGAAGCTGATAAAGATCATTACCCCGTCAGAATACAGGATTAAGAATCCGGTATGTCCGCTTGCCAGAAAATGCGGCGGATGCCAGATTCAGGAGATGGAATATGGAAGGCAGCTTCAGTTCAAGGAAGAGAAGGTAAGGGGAAATCTTATGCGAATCGGTGGGATACCCAAAGAAGATCTGGAGGAGATCATGGATCCGATCATCGGGATGGAGCATCCCTTTGCTTATCGGAATAAGGCGCAATTTCCCTTTGGTTCCGATAAGGAAGGACGGACTGTCACAGGATTCTATGCCGGCCGTACGCATGATATTATCGCTAATACAGACTGTGCGTTGGGGGTGCCGGTGAATAAGGATATTCTGGAGATTGTGCTGGGTTTCATGAAGGAAAACCATATCCGGCCATATGATGAGAAGACCGGAAGTGGGTTGATCCGCCATGTGTTGATCCGGTATGGATTTGCAACGAAAGAAATCATGGTGTGTATTGTGGCTAATGGAAGAAAGATTCCCAATGTGAGTAGGCTGCTGCAAAAACTTAGAGAATTAAAAGGAATGACCAGTATTACGATTAGTCCGAATACCAGCCGGACCAATGTTATCATGGGAGACAGTTATGAAGTCCTGTGGGGCACACCATTTATTACAGATTATATCGGAGATGTGAAGTATCAGATCTCTCCTTTGTCATTCTATCAGGTGAATCCGGTACAGACAGAGAAGCTGTATGGGCTGGTACTTGACTATGCCGGACTGCACGGGGAAGAAACTGTATGGGATCTGTATTGCGGGATTGGAACGATTTCTTTATTCCTTGCGAAGCAGGCAAAACAGGTATATGGGGTTGAGATCGTGCCGCAGGCGGTTGAGGATGCAAGAAGTAATGCGAGAATTAACGGGATCACGAATGCGAAGTTCTTTGAAGGGAAAGCAGAAGAGGTCTTGCCGGATTATTATAGGGAATATAATGAAAAAAACGAAGAGAAGAGGACATGTGCGGATGTAGTGGTCGTAGATCCGCCCAGAAAGGGATGTGATGAAGTTCTGCTTCGAACGATTGCTGAGATGGGACCGGAGAAGATTGTGTATGTGAGCTGTGATTCGGCAACATTGGCGCGGGATGTAAAGTACCTGTGTGGAGAAGGGTATGAAGTGAAGAGAGCGAGGGCGGTGGATCAGTTTCCACATTCGGTGCATGTTGAGACGGTAGTATTGATGTCAAGAGTTGAGAAATAGAAGTACAAAAAAGTGTAGAAAACAAGGGGTTTCCGGGAGTAGGGAATTGCCGATGGGTAATTCCGGCTCCCGGATTTTTTGCGTTTTGTAACTCTTTGGAAACTGGTCTACGGTAAAAACTGACGTAGGGTTGAGTGGACAGGTTGGATATATGGTAGGTTGTGGAGATAGGATTGTTACAGGAGGGTTGAGTAGACAAGATGGACATTGTATGGCGTCACTATAACACAAAATCAAAAACCGCAGACTCCACGCTGTGGAGCGACTGCGGCTTTCCATCATTTTATGATATCCATAAGGTCAAGCAAGATTTTTCTCTGATCTGGTGTAAAGGTACTCCATTTTGAAAATAAAAGCCTCTGTTCCTGCAGCGTCTCATTGTCTTCAAAATCCTCAAAGAACTGAGACAGCGTTATGCCAAACGCTCTGCATACAGCCTCCAGGGTCGGTAAAGTTGGAGCATTGCTGCGGTTGAACATATTTGTAACTGTGGAATGGGAAAGCCCCGCTTCTTTCGCCAGCCGGTAGTCTGTCCAACCCCTCAATTCCATCAGATTTTTGATTCGTTTCTGTACATCCATTTTGTAGTCCGCCTTTCCTTATGTCTATTTTAAGCCCTTGAGTGGTGCTATAATAGTCTGGATTGGTAGATAAACTATATCCTTTCACGGGCATAAAACCGTTTATATTATGCCTCAAATATGGCATACTACTCGTATGGAACGAAAGGAGGCAGGCATATGCCGGAGTATAGAACGTTTTTTGAGAAGCTGGCGAGAGACAGGAATATTACAGTGGAAGAGATGAGGGCGATTATTTCAGCCCGCATAAAATCGGGGATGAATGACCCAGACCCAATACGACGGGCACAATGGGAGAAAATTCCCCACACAGGGGATATGCCTACACCGGAAGAGTGGTTAAGTTATGTGGTCAGAAAGCTGGAATCCGAGGGACTGTCTGAGCTGCTCCGCTGGTATCCCAATCTTTGACTTTGTGTATTTACATGAAAATCAAAAGTCGAGCAAATTTTCTCTCTTTCTGCAATGAAAAAGGTGGAACGATATTCAACTTGACTGTGTGTGCAATGTACGGCAATATACTCATGGTCGAGGGGCATCTCAAACAACGCCGCACATCAAAAGGGCATTGTGTGAAAAGCCCAGCCGGAAATAACGTGGTATGATGTGAACATCATAGGGATGAGCTAAACGACATTTTGCTCATAGCTATGAACATTAATCATAGGAGGTGCTGTAATGCACGCATGGGAAACAATCGAACAATCCTTGACTTTTATCGAGGAACACCTGGCTGAAGAAATTTCGACGGAGGAATTGGCAAACACCGTTGGCCTGTCCCCATTTTATTTCCAGCGCTTGTTCAAGCGACTGGTGAATAAATCGGTGCAGGAATATGTGAAGCTCCGCCGTTTGGCAAAGGTGATCGAGAATCTGGGGGACTCCGAACAGAGAATCCTTGACGTCGCCTTAGACTACGGCTTTTCCAGCCACGCAAACTTTACACGGGCTTTCAAGGAAACGTATGGGATTACTCCCGAAGACTATAGGAGGAATTCACCAATGCTCAACACATTTGAAAAGCCGGAGATTTCCATGAACTACGTTCTGGTTGACGAAGGGGTTCCGCTGGTAGCGGGAGATATCGTTTTGGAAATTCAGAGAAAATCGCTGGCGACCCCGGAGACCTACCTTGGTCTGGAGACCGAAGTTCGTATTTCTGAGCAGGTTCCGGCTGGCGAAAGCACCGGCGTGGATGCGCCGGGTCAGCTTTGGAAACGGTATCACACGGAGAAAGCCTCAATTTTGTCCGACCTCGATACCAGCATAGAAATGGGAATGTCCCATACGGAAGATGCTACGCAAGGCCTTTTCGCCTATTTTGCAGGTGGCTTTGCTAAAAATGTACCGGGCCAGTTGCAGGACGGTTTCGTAAAGAAAGAACTTCCCGCAGGCGAATACATCGTTTGCAAAATTGAAGCAGAAAAATTTGAGGATTTGGTGACGGTTGCTTTGGATCAGGCCAGCAAGTATCTTTTTGGCACATGGCTGTCGCACCATAACCTGGCCACGGAACCCTTCTCTGCGGAAAAGTATTACCGGGATGCAGAGGACATGGCATACATGGAAATTTGGGTCAAGCCTTTGCCGCTGGATAGTCGGGCCTAAGGAGGGAAATTAGGATGGATTGGAATATGCTCTATTCAAATGTAACGCCGCCAACGTGGGAGCAGGTCACAGAATATATTTGCAGCCCGTTATGGGCGGACTTCAATGAGCGTATCCAGTCCGCCTACCAGATCAAGCCTTGCATGGAACACAGCCGTTGTTCCATGCAGGCTGGCTGGAATATTAAGTACAAAAAGAGCGGAAGATCCCTTTGTACGCTCTATCCAATGAAAGGCTATTTTATCGCCCTCGTGGTCATAGGAAGTCATGAACTTGCAGAGGCAGAGCTTCTCATGCCGCTATGCTCGAACTATGTACAAACGGTATTCAAAGCTACTAAAGCTGGAAATGGACAGAAATGGGTAATGCTGGATGTCAAGAACGAAAGGATCATGGAGGATGTTTTTAGCCTTATCAATCTTCGGAAACGTATGCCACTATAATAGCAGGTGACATGCCCACGCCGGAGGAGTGGTTGAGTTATGTGATCAGGAAACTGGAATCCGAAGGGCTGTCTGATTTGTTACGTTGGTATCCGAATCTGTAATTGTTTGCATTTACAAGCAACTAGAGGGAGGGTAATCTTGTAGCTTTTATGCGGATGCACTTGGGATGATATTCAACTTGACTATGTGCAGAATATATAGGAATATACTCATGGTCAAAATTCTCTGTAAGCAATCCGAATGCCAAAAGAGGAAAAAAATTAGCCTTGACAAGCGACCATCGGTCGCTATATAATGATAGCAAAACAAGAAGCGACCGATGGTCGCTATAAGGAGGTATCATAATATGCCAAAAGGAATTATGCTTACACCAGAACAACAAGAAGAGCGTCGAGAAGAAATAATCAGTGTTGCTTTGCAGCTCATAGAGAAAAATGGATTCCAAAAAACATCAATGAGGGAAATTGCGATTTTAGCAAACATGGGAAAGTCCAGTCTGTATGATTTTTTCAAAACGAAAGACGAGATTGTTGTATATGCAGTTGAGAAAGAAATAGAAGAAATAATTAAAAAGGTTCATAGGATTATTGCCGATGAATCCTCGCCGGAACAGTGTCTTAGAAAAATCATGCTGAATCATCTTGGAGTACCAAAGCAGTATCGAACGGTGCTGATGTGGTTAAATACAGAATCTGACTATTTAGAAGAAGATTATCGAAAGCGGCTGAAAACTGCGCGTTACGCATATCAGGATATTATAAAATCTGTAATTGAAAATGGAGTGAAATCAGGCGTCTTCCGTAAGACAAATGCCGATTTAATGACGCGTTTGTTAATTAACTCCATTATATCAATCATTTACACATCCCGACCATCAGCCAGTCCGGAGAAAATGCTTGATGAAACAATGGATATATTTCTACACGGAATTATGAATGATGAAGGTGAATAATTATGATTTATTATACCCTACCCTTGCTGCATAAACAGGCAACCCTTGAAATGGTCGGCGGAAAAGGTATGTCTTTATCAAAACTTTTGACAGCGGGCATCCCTGTGCCGGAGGGCTTTCATGTTACGACTACCTCATACAAGATTTTTGTTGAAAAGAACCATATTCAACCTCACATTAATAAGTTGCTGGACGGTATTGACTCTAACAATACCAGTCAGCTTGAAAATGTATCTACGCAGATAGGGATGCTTTTCCATGATGGAGAAATGCCGCAGGAAGTATCCGATGCAATTAAAACCGCATATGCCGGATTGGGAAATATAGCAGTGGCTGTCCGTTCCTCCGCAACCGCCGAGGATTTGCCCGACGCTTCTTTTGCAGGCCAGCAGGAAACCTATCTTAACATACAAGGTGAGAATGAAGTTCTTGACGCTGTAAAGAGGTGCTGGGCTTCTCTATGGACAGCTCGCGCTATTGCTTATCGCATGAAGAATGATATAAAGCAGGAAATTGTCGCACTTGCTGTTGTAGTACAAAAGCTTGCGTTTTCCGATGCGTCCGGCGTTATGTTTACGCTAAACCCTATCAATGGCAGACGTAGCGAAATGATTGTTAACGCCGCGTGGGGACTTGGCGAATCGGTTGTTTCTAGCTTAGTCACCCCTGATACAATTGTTGTAGATAAAAATGCTGAACGAATTGTATCATATGAAGTAGCAAACAAAGAAATTATGACAGTCCGCAACTCAGATGGAACAGAAGAAATCCCAACTCCTGAACAGTTGAGGAAAAAACATGCTCTTACTCGCAATCAAGTTATGCGATTAACACAACTTGGAAAAAAAATTGAGAAGTATTATGAAATGCCTATGGATGTAGAGTGGGCACTGGAAAAAGATAAGTTGTATATTGTTCAGGCTCGCCCCATTACTGTCCTACCGCCGGAATGGACGTTACCGGAAAAGGATGTTATATATACAAAAGGCAGTCTAGCGGAACACTTGCCAAATCCTGTTACGCCCTTATTCGCCACACTTGGGCTTGAAATAGTCAACCGTGCGTCGGCGCTTTTATGGATAGATATGTTTGGTAAAAGTGCGAAAAAGCTACTGCCAGAAAACGGAGCATATACGATTATTAACGGATATGTTTATCTTTCCGCTAATTCAAAGCCTCTTTTGATTGCTGTCAAATCCCTTTCACCCCAATCTTTACGCCGTGCGCTCACGAACAGTGTTGCACGCTGGGAAACAGCACGAAAAGAATTTGAGGATGTGATTAAACAATGGGAAGAAAAGCCCCTGCATACGCTGAATGCCCATCAAATAATGAAGGGGATTCAGACTGTATTTTATGCCGCTTGTATTTATTTTACAAGAATTCAGCTTACATTGCCAGCCGCCTCTATCAGCGAAACATTATTTACAAAATTTTTTCAGGGAGCGGCTCGTCGCGCTGGTATGACAGATACTTCTGTTTTCCTGCTTGGATTTGATACGATTGCTCTGCAAGCCGAAAAGAACCTGTGGAGTCTCTCGGAATGGGTAAAGCAAAATAATACTCTCAACCTTTATCTGCAAAGTAATCCAACAGCAAAGATAGCGGAAAATTTTATGTCCTCAGTTCCGCCTGACGAAGTTTCGCTGGAAGTATGGATAGAATGGAAAAATCGAATCAATCAGTATTTTAAAGAGTTTGGTCGTACCGCTTATGAATTTGATTTTGCATATTCCACACCGCAGGAAACACTTACACCAACCTTTGAATCCATAAAAACCTTTGTAGAAGGCAAAGGTGAAAGTCCTTTTTTACGTCAATCCAAATTTGAAAAGCATAGGAAACAGGCAGAAGAAGAAATTTTACAACATATAGGTGGCTCACGCAAAAAACTGTTTTTGAAGTTGCTCCATTGGGCGCAGGAAACTGCTCCTATGCGTGAAAATGCTATTTATTGCATGGGAATGGGGCATCCTCTGATTCGCCAGATGTTTCATGAAATTTCAGCACGCCTTATACGTGGCGGAGCTACTTCGCATATAGATGATATATATTGGCTCACAAAATTGGAATTGGAAAAATTTATAGTACAGTTAGACAAAAATATACCTTTATCCGATAGAAAAAATTCGATACTTGAGCGAAAAGCGGAACTCAAAAAGTATCAGGGCTATGTGTCACCAGCTCAGTTACCTGAGAAGAAAGTAAAAAGCATATCACATGCACCACAGAAACAAAAAGATGGAAAAACCGTGTTGAGGGGTATAGGAACCAGTTCTGGTGTTGTGACAGCTCGTGCCTGCATACTAAATAGTCCGGCAGATTTTAAAAATTTCCAGCCAGGAAGTGTTTTGGTTGCCGTTACTACAACTCCGGCTTGGACACCCTTATTTGCCTCTGCAAGTGGAATTGTAACGGATATTGGAGGTCCTCTCAGTCATTCAAGTATTGTTGCGCGGGAATGTGGTATCCCTGCCGTTATGGCGACACACACAGCCACGAGAAGTATTAAAAATGGACAAATGATAACGGTGGACGGCTCAGAGGGGACGGTGACGATTGATGAATAAAAAGCCAATTTTCGCTTTAAATCTTGCTACTTTGGTGATTGCGTTAGGATATAGCTTAGTTCTTCCGGTCATGCCATTTTACATGGAAAATCTAGGTGCTGGCGGTCGTGAGCTTGGATGGCTCACTGCCGTATATGCTCTGGCACAAACAGTATGCGCACCTTTTTGGGGTGCACTGTCCGACCGAATTGGTAGAAAGCCGATTATCAGCATTGGTATTATAGGATATTCCATCAGTTTGTTCCTGTTCGGTTTGGCTTCATCCTTTTGGACACTATTTATAGCTCGCAGTTTATCGGGTATTTTGTCATCTGCTACGTCCGTTGCATCTTTGGCATATGTTGGAGATTCCAGCTCGGAGGAAGAAAGAAGCAAGAATATGAGTCAACTTGGAGCTTCAATGAGCATTGGCGTAATGATGGGACCATTATTGGGAGGCATTCTTGCAGGCTATTCGCTTGCGCTCCCATTTTTTACAGGCGCTGGCATTTCATTTATTGCCTTTCTACTAATTCTAACACTTTTGCCAGAGTCAATTGAGCGTTCAGGACAGACGGAAAAAAGAAAACCCTTTGATTTTTCAGACCTGAAAAGTATAATTTTGGGCTCAGCAGGAATGGTTTTGATACTTATTTTCGTTGTGCATTTCTGTCAAACAGGCTTGCAAGGAATTACGGGGCTGTATGTCGTAGATAAGTTTGGATTTTCCACTAAGCAAGTTGGTGTTATTTGGATGGCTCTAGCAGGTATTTTGATTGTAGTACAAGGCTTTTTGACTGGTCCTTTAGCAAAAAAAATTGGTGAGAAGCGACTAATACTGATAGGTATGTTTTGCAAAGCCTTAGTAGCGTTTGCCATGGTATTGACAACTGGGTTTGTTAGTGTGTTGGTGGTTTTTGGCTTATTTGCGGTATCTTCTGCTATTACAGTACCCACATTAAACGCAACCCTTTCAAAAACTGACAATCAGCATAAAGGAACACTGATGGGATTTGCCAGTACCGCCGGAAATCTTAGCAAAGTTATTGCTCCTTTATTAACTGGGTATCTGTATGAAAGCAATATTGAATTACCATATATAACCACAGGAGGGATAGCCTTAATCGGAGTGGTTATCTGCTATATCTGGATAAAAAATCAAAAGAACAAATGATGGAAGAGGACGTTTATATGGAGGTTATACACAGTAACTAATCTGGTATAGAAATTCAATTGAGGCTTTTCTACTTTATTAAAGTCTTGCTACTACTTAAACCTATAATATCCTTAATTTATTATGACAAATTCCAATTCAACAGTTTTGATACATAAGGAGGTAACAATACTATGGAATAAAATAAAAAACGAAAGGAGATACGGACTATGAATCTTGAAAAACTTGAATTTGAAAAGCTTATAGAGCAAATCTCCACTCTTTACAGAGAGAAGAAATATTCACAGCTTAAAAGCATTTTAGCAGACATTAATCCAACTGATATTGCTGTTCTTTTTGATGAATTTCCAAATGAACAGAGGATTTTGCTCTTCCGTCTTCTTCCTAAAGAAGAGGCGGCTGAAACATTCGTTGAGCTTGACGGTGAAACGCAGGAGGCTCTCATCCATGCTTTTTCAGATACAGAGCTTCGTGAGGTTATTGACGAGCTTTACCTTGATGATACAGTTGATATTATTGAGGAAATGCCTGCAACAATTGTAAAAAGAATACTCAGAAATACTGATGCACAGACACGAAAATCAATTAACACTCTTTTAAAGTATCCTGAGGACAGCGCAGGCTCAATTATGACCCCTGAGTTTGTTGATCTGAAAAAGGATAACACTGTTGAGGATGCCTTTAAAAGAATAAGACGTACAGGTGTTGATAAGGAAACAATTTATACTTGTTACGTTACTGACAGCTCAAGGCATCTTATTGGTGTAACTACAGTAAAGGAACTTTTGTTACACGATTATGACGATAAGATTGAAGAGTTTATGGAAACAAATATAATTTTTGTAAACACGCATGATGATAAAGAAATAGCGGCAAATTTCCTTGATAAGTATAACTTCCTTGCTCTTCCTGTTGTGGATATGGAAAACAGGCTTGTGGGTATCATTACAGTCGATGATGCTATTGACGTATTGCAGGAAGAGAATACTGAGGATATCCAGAAGATGCACGCTATTCTGCCTAACGAGAAACCTTATCTCAAAACAGGCATTTTTGAAACATGGAAATCCAGAATTACGTGGCTTTTGTTTCTTATGATAAGTGCAACATTTACGAGTATGATTTTAAATGCTTTTGAGGACAAGCTTTCGGCACTGATTGTACTGACCTCGTTTGTACCTATGCTTACGGGAACAAGCGGTAATTCGGGAGGTCAGGCGAGTGCCGTTATTATCCGTGCTCTTTCACTTAAAGAAATAAATTTTAAAGATATTTTTAAAGTGATATGGAAGGAATTCAGAGTAGGTGTTCTGTGCGGAATTACACTTGCCACTGTCAATTTTGTTAAAATATGGTTTGTTGACAGAACATTGCTTGGTATGAGTGCTATTACTATTCAGGTTGATCTTGTAATCAGTCTGACACTTATAATCGAAATTATATTTGCCAAAATGGTTGGATGCGTATTTCCTATTCTTGCAGAAAAAATGGAGCTTGACCCGGCTGTAATATCATCTCCGTTTATTACGACGGTTATGGATGCGCTTTCACTTTTAATTTATTTCTGGCTGGCGACAATGATACTTCATATATAAAAAAGCAGTTTTTCAAACCTGTTTTTTTATAGTGGTGCGCCTGGCGGCGCACGTTTCTAACCAATGAAAGTCTGGAATCCGCCCGGTAGTGGGAAGGATATAGCCGAAGGCAAGGGTGTCCATCGTGAAGTTGAATCTGAAGGAAGCCGGATTTCGGGGAAAGTACTAACCCAGAGAGCAAACCTCTGGTCTGACGAACAGAAATCACATAGAAAGAATTTCAGTTCATGTGTGGAAACTATATCATGTTGACTATATCAAAGCGTTGCGGCAATATGGTTGATGAGCAAATGAGGAATGGCGCAATCTTTGAAAACAGGATCGATAGTGGTGTTTTGAGGAGGCTAAGTTATGATCAACATAATACCAGATGAGAATGATATGATTGCCTTGATTGGACAATCTTTATATGACGTATGGCAGAGGCTATGCGCTGCGATTGACGAGAAATACGATATGGATCGCATATGGAACAGCGGTGGCAAGTCCTGGAACTATGAATACAAATATCGCAGAGGCGGAAAAACACTTTGCGCCCTATATGCAAGGGAAAACTGTATGGGCTTTATGGTAATCTTAGGCAAAGATGAACGAGCCAAATTTGAAGCGATAAGGGATACTCTTTCTAATGCTGTTTGTAAGCAGTATGATGAGGCGAAAACCTATCATGGCGGGAAATGGGTTATGTTTGAACCGACTAATACGGCTGATTTTGATGATTACATGAAATTGTTGGCTATCAAAAGAAAACCGAACCGAAAATGACAAATTTCCGTTTTGTTGAGCCACGAAAATATATCTATAAGTGAGGAATTATCATTATGAAATATACATGTACTGTGATTTCGGTGGTGGACATCAGTGCCGCAAGAAATTTTTATGAGGATTTGTTTGGATTAGAGGTGTTCCAGGATTATGGCAGAAACATTGCTTTTACCTGCGGCCTGGCATTGCAGCAGGATTTTGACTGGCTTGTAGATCTGCCAAAAGAAAAGATATTAAAGAAATCCAACAATGCGGAAATCGTCTTTGAGGAACAGGACTTTGACGGTTTTTTGAACAAGTTGAAAGAATACCCGGATATTGAATATCTGGGAGAAGTGATCGATCATAGCTGGGGTCAGCGGGTGATTCGCTTTTACGATTTGGACGGACATATCATTGAGGTTGGCGAGGATATGAAAATGGTTATAAAGCGTTTTCTTGCTACCGGTATGACAATGGAAGAAGTTTCTGTGAAAATGGACGCTTCCGAGGAGGATTTGACAAAACTTCTGAATAGTTAATGTACTGTGGACGGATAAACTAACCGGAATTTTATAGAAAGGAGCGATAAAATGCAATCAAAAAAATAACCAAAGGATTACTTATTGTATATCTGTTAGCATTAACATGGATTATAATATTTAAACTACAATTTTCTTTTAAAGATATAGATCACTTGAGAAGTGTGAATCTAATTCCTTTCCGAGGTTCTGTTATCGTCAACGGAACAATAAGTTTTGGTGAGATATATAATAATGTTTTTGCTTTTATTCCTTTCGGAATTTTGTTATGTGCATTGCAACAAGAGAAGCCTTTCCTTAAAAAGTTTATTCCAATATTTCTGACAAGTTTGTTTTTTGAAACCGTACAATTTGTTTTTGCTATTGGGGCAAGTGATATTACTGACCTTTTAGCAAACACTTTGGGCGGAGTAATAGGCATGGGAGTCTTCTTCATTCTATCGAAAATATTTAAGGCAAAAGTAAATAAAGTTGTAAACATTTTTTCTTTAATAGGGGCTATCATTTTAGTGATGTTTATATGGCTTCTGCTTTTGTCAAATTGAAAAACGATTCGGAGTTGTGGAGGTATAATAATGGAATACAAAGTGGGTGATAAAAAACTTAATGCTTCAACTTTTCTCTCCTTTGTTAATCAAGTATGGCAAGGCGATTATGACATCGAAAGAACAAAGGAGGCATTATCTAAAACGCTGAATATAACCGCCTATGATGACAAAGTGCTGATAGGGTGTTTGCGTATTCTTTCAGATGGTTATTATTTTGGAACAATTACAGAGTTGCTTGTTCTTCCAGAATATCAAAAACAAGGAGTAGGAAGTAGACTTCTTCAACTTGCAAAGGATAATGATAATACGCCTACTATGTTATATTTTGGTTCACAACCGGGAGTAGAGGGATTTTATGAAAAGAATGGCTGTCAGAAGGGTCTGCAATCCTACACAATAGAAAAGAAAAGACAATAGCTAAATTCCAGCTTGTCGAGACTTTGAACAGATCCGAAAAATATAATTTGAAGAGAGAAAGATTTAATGAAAGAATTTAGTCAAGAAGCAGAACTGGTCATGATTGAGCGTTTCGGGAAAGATACGATTATATCATTAGCAACAATAGAAAATGCAACGCCTTATGTGCGATATGTAAATGCCTATTACGAAGATGGTGCATTTTATATCATTACTCATGCCCTCTCAAATAAAATAAAACATATAAAAGATAACCATGTTGTTGCAATCGCCGGCGAGTGGTTTACAGCACATGGGAATGGCGTCAGTTTGGGTTATTTTGGGAAAAAAGAAAACTGTGTGATTGCTGAAAAGCTGAAAAAAGTCTTTGCTGAATGGATTGATAACGGTCATACCGATTTTAACGATGAAAACACTATCATTCTGCGTGTGGAATTAACAGATGGCCTGTTGCTCTCGCATGGTACAAGATATGAGTTTTAAGTTTTCAAATTTTCTACTTTGCTATGTCAAGCATTATCAGAGCTTGTCTTGAATATTTGCAGGCAGGCTGTTTAAGGAGGTTCCATGAAAGGATTTAATCGAGCAAACCAATTATTTTCCCTCTGCGGTTTGAATTGCGGGCTTTGCCCCATGTTTTTGAATAAAAACTGTCCTGGTTGCGGCGGCGGTGAAGGGAATCAGTCCTGTAAAATTGCAAGATGCAGTTTGGAGCATGACGGAGTTGAATACTGTTTTCAATGCAGTGAATACCCCTGTGAGAAATACGATCATATTGATGATTTCGATTCCTTTATTACACATCGAAATCGAAGATCCGATATGGAAAAGGCCAAACGCCTTGGAATAGACGCTTATAATGCAGAGCAGGCGGTGAAAGCCAACATTTTGGAGGTTTTATTATCCAATTATAATGATGGCCGCAAAAAGACACTCTTTTGCGTAGCCGTCAACCTGCTGGAACTGCAAGAACTGCAAACAGTACTTAAAGAAATTTACCGTAAACCTGATATGGAAACACTGACGCTCAAAGAAAAAAGCGCTTTTGTTGCTGGATTACTGCAGGATGCAGCGGCAACGAAAAATATTGACTTAAAGCTACACAAGAAAAAGAGATAATGTATTTGAAAAAGCGCCATATCATTATCAGTTAGCCAAAATAAATCTATATTACTTAAAGCGAATTTCTGTTTGAAGTATCAAAAACTATGGATATAATGATAGATAGGTGGTGATAAAATGTTTAGAATAGGTGAATTTTCAAAGCTGGCACAGGTATCTATTCGTATGCTTCGCTACTATGACGAGGTAGGACTTCTGACACCGGCAGAGGTTGACAAGTGGACGGGACACCGACTGTATTCAGTAAAGCAAATACCGCGTCTAAATAAGATTCTGTATCTGCGGGACAGTGGACTGAATGTTTCGGAAATTGCGCTTGCCCTGACGATGGACGAGCAATCCCTTCTTGCACAGCTCGATAAAAAGCGCATAGAGATAGAAAATGCAATACAGGCCGAACGAGAAAAACTGCGGAAGATTGAACTTACAAAAAGTGAAATACAGGGTGGTAAAGGAGAACTGCACTATAATATATCCGTTAAGTCAATCCCGGCGTATCAGGTGCTATCCTTGCGGAAAATTGTACCGAATTACTATTCCGAGGGCGACTTATGGAAAGAACTTTCTACTTTTACAGAAGTGCAAAAAATCGAAATAATGGGCAATACACTTTCCATTTATCACGATACAGAATTTCGAGAGACAGATGTTGATATTGAGCTATGCGCTCCGGTAAAGAAAATGGGAAAGGCAAAAGAGCCATTTTGTTTCCACATGACAGAACCAGTCCCGTATATGGCTTGCACAATGGTCTATGGCGATTTTGCAAATATAAAAGGCGCCTACCTTGCCTTTGCCGAATGGTTGCAGACAAACAGCGAATACAAAATGTCTAACCCGATGCGTCAGATCGTGCATAGGGGCCCGTGGAATGAGAATAACCCTGAAAAATATTTGATTGAGCTTCAAATACCGCTGGAACACGCATGATGGTACAGGCTTTGAAATGTCCTGCTAAAAATGCAGGGCATTTTTAATTTTCCCTATTGCACCTCACATGATGTGAGGTCTTATACTGGTTTTACCAACAAAAGCAAGGAGGAAAAATATGACCTATCAATTAAAAGCCATTGGCAAAGTAAAAAATGATGAAAACGGCACATTTATTCAGCTAGAGCCGGAGTACATTCCCGGACTGCAGGCCTTAGAGGGCTTCAGCCACATCAATGTCCTTTGGTGGTTCAGCGATTGCGACAACAACGCAGACCGGAATGAATTACAGACAGAACAGCCCTATAAAGGCGCACCCGAAGTCATGGGTGTATTTGCGACACGATCTCCTGCGCGTCCGAACCCTATTGCATTAACAGCGTCCGAAATTATTAACATTGATTTCACCAACGGCATGATTCGTGTTACATTCATTGACGCAAATGACAATACGCCCGTACTTGACATCAAGCCGTACACTCCGAGTTTTGACAGAGTTGAAACGCCCGGTGTTCCCGCATGGTGCAGCGAATGGCCGAAAAGCACAGAAGCGTCCGGCTATTTTGATTGGGGACAGGTGTTCAAATTTTAAGAGGGGGTGGCTTATGAAATTACAGGATTATGCGCAGAATAAGCCTGTTCTTGAAACGGAACAACTTATCCTGCGCCCTCTGCGAAAAGAAGATGTTTCAGATTTGAAAGAATGGTTGGGTGACAGTTCCATTTATCAGTATTGGGGAAAACGCCCGGGGAAAAGTGACTTAAACCCAGAATTGCTTTTTCAAAAGCCGGAGAAACCCACAAAAAGTTTTCATTGGGGTATTGTTCACAAACAAGATTATAAAGTCATCGGGGATATGTGGGTGTATCTCATTGAAAATGACCGCATGGCAAAAGTAGCATTTCGTCTTTCTCCTGCCTATCAAGGCAACCGACTTATGACAGAAGCACTGGCGAGAGTAGCTATCTTCTGCTTTGAAGAAACAGAATTGCAGCGTCTTTGGGCTGATGTTCATGTACAAAATATTGCATCGTATAAAACTTTGGAAAAAGCAGGCTTCAAGCGTGAGGGACTTATCCGTGAGGGTAAAATGGTAAACACATACTGCGATTACTATTTGTACGGTATGACTAAAGCTGATTATATTGAAATCACCGATAAGGGGGCTACCCCCTTATGAGCACTGTGAACGCTTTTTCCGAAAGAACTAAATCCATATAGCCCCAATCTGCTGAACGACGGCAAAAGAAAAATCATACGCTTGATGAGCGTCGGTTTATATCGGACAAGTCCTAAATTGGCAAGGAGAAAAAATGGAACGTCAAAACAATGATAGAAACTATAGCAGAAGGAACCGACAGAAATCAAGGACGCGAAAAAAGATTCGTTACGGTTCCGTGTGTGATGCTCTCTGCCTACTTATAGCAGTTGCCATCTTTGGTGCCGTGGATTTGCTAAAAGGCAGTGGAAACCCTCCCCATCCGATAACAAGGCTGGAAACGGCAACAAAGGTTTTTTCCAAGAGGATCGCAGTCAGAAGGAAACAATTTCTCCTGCTCCTGCCCCCGCCGGTTCCGTTGATTCAATTTCTGCGGATGTTGTAGCGAAAAATGTCGTTGTAATGAATGCGGATGCCAATACCTTGCTGTATCAAAAAAAACAGCACAGATAAAATTGCGCTCGCCAGCACAGCTAAACTGATTACGGCATTGACGGTACTTGACTACTGTCCCACAGATGATGAAATGACTGTAGGCACTGAAATAGAGCAGATGCATGAGGACTCGTCCAGAGCATGGCTCAACCAAGGCGATATCCTGACAACAAGGCAGCTCCTGGTCGCCCTTCTGCTCCCCTCCGGCAATGACACCGCTTATACACTGGCGGTCAATGCTGGGAAGAAAATTGCTGGAGACAGTAATCTGACAAATGCGCAGTCCATTGATACATTTATGGACAAGGTAAATGAAAAGACCCGGATGCTTGGTCTTGAAAATTCAAACTTTTTAGTCCCGGATGGGCATGACACCGAAGGACAGTACACAACGGCCTACGATCTTGTCATCATTGTGAAAGCGTGTTTGGATGACCCCTACATTTCGGAAATTGTTTCAAGCTACACATCCTACCCCAAATGGGTCGGTGGCAGAGAGGTTACATACAATAATTCCAACGAGCCGCTCAATCCCAACAGCCAATATTATTACCCCGAAGTCATTGGTCTAAAGACAGAAGCCAGCACTTTGGCGGGTAACTGCTTAGTTTCTGCAGCAGTCATTAATGGGGAAACTTATATTTGTGTAATGATGGACTCCACAGCGGATGACAGATTTACTGATAGCATTACAATTTATGATAAAATCAAAGCTCATTAATTTTTCATGTCTTTTGTGTGCTCAATAGAAAATCCAGCAAAAAGTTATGAAGCCATATACATAGATCTTTTCTTAAGAAGCGAGCACACCGAATTAAAATAGGTAATCTTAATAACGCAAGGCAAGCCCATAAAAATGACTTTGTTCTTGCCAAGAGAGGGTCAGTCTGCCTTGTACGGATTGGCCCTCTCCTGGCTTTTGTGGAGGTAAGAGTATGCGCAGACATTAATCGAAAATCCTATACAATCCTGCCCCAAGAAGAAATTTTATATTTTTTCAGAAAACTTTCCGGTTTTGCACCCTGAGATGTGTTCTGGTTATGTGAGGAGGCGAAAAAAACCAACCAGCTCAATTCTGCAAAAAGGAGGGATGTGTCATGGGAGTTCCCTCTGATAACCGTGAAAAGCGTATGGTCGCCATGTTTGACTCGTTCAGCAAGACGGTGGCTCGCAATTTCAGCAGAAACTTAAAAAGGGCGAAGGAAAACCGGGACAAACACTTTTCAGAAGAACCGATAGACTATATTCTTGAACTTTTAAGCCACGAGGACAGGTATCCGTCCGACTATTTTGTGCTTTTTGCAGATGGGTTATCCTGCGTGGTCTACAGTGAAACTTTATATAAAGCACTCCTTTCCCTGCCGGAAAAACAGCAGAAGGTATTGTTGCTTGACTTCTGGTATGATTTGACGGATGAGGAAATTGCAAAAAGAATGGAGGTGACGGTACGCACTGTCTATAATTATAGGCAGCGCGCCTTTCAGGCAATCAGAATATTTTATGAGCGGGGAAGCTCAGAGACATGAATTGAACTATGACCTAATTAAAAGGGCGGTCCACGGAGATGCAGCGGCATTGGATGAAATACTGCTGTACTATGATGCTTACATCAATTCGCTGGTGACCTATGAGACGACCGGCAGGAACGGTGAGATATTCCAGCATATTGATGAAGACATGAAAGTCCAGGTGCAGATGAAGCTGGTGGATGCGATCCAGAAAAAATGGAGGGAATTGATATGATATTGCAGCCAGATCTGTTTTCCTTTGCCTACGTCCCGGACTGGTACATCCAGCTTGACGCACTGGCTGAGATGGCACTGCCGGAGCCGTGGCGCTTTCGGAACCCGATCTATTTAACTAAAAATCCGGATACGCCGATTTTAGAGCGTTATATCCATGCAATCTTTAAAAAACAGCTAATTGATTACAAAGATGAAAGAAATCCCAGCAAGGCGGCGGAGATGTTCCATATTGAAAACGAACATGCCTGCTTCCATACGGGCCTTTACACGCCGCGTTACAAAGCAATTTACGCCTGCTTTGGACGGAACAAGAAGAAAGATTCTATGCTGGAATGGTATTTCAGGGGGTTTGCGGACGAGTTGTCTCACCAGCTCCGGTACATATCGCCGCTTCCGAAGAAGCCCCGCTATTATATGACGCAGAATGGCGTCAACTACAACCCGGAATGGCCGATCCGAGTCAATGTAGACCACATCCTGGGAGATGAGGAAAATTATTTTCGGTTGCCCGCTGAAATCCGCGATGCACGGAACCTACCGTTGCTTTTGGAAACGGCAGTAGAGCTGGCGCGACGGAGGGCGGTAGTGGAACCCGGCATTGTGGTTCCACAGGGCTACCAGGGACGGGTGCAGTATCTTCTGCCGATCTGTCTGACTGATATGGAGAAGCCTGACCTTGCCATGACACTCACTATTATGGACGGCTACTATTTGGGGAACACATGCCTCACCTTGGAGATGGCGTACCTGAACGCACGTCTTTTGGGCAGGCCGGCAGCCCCGTGGCTTACGGCCATTGTTGAGTAACCGTGGCGTGACAGGAACACCCACACTCCCATGCCGGATAGGCGGCAGTATCAGGAGGAGTGTATATGATGGTGCGCAGGAAAAAGGAGGAATCGAACCATGACTTAAAAGAAAAGAGAAAAACAGTCTTCTGTCCCAAGTGCGGGTGGAGACTGATGGACGCAGCCTCGGCTGTAAAGACACAGCTCGTTATCCCAACAAAGGGTCGGTATCCCGATTATTTTATCAAGTGCGGGCACTGCGGCGCTGAAATTGGGGTGAAGAAAACTGAATAAGGACATCGATCCGCCCTCTGTTTTTCTATAGGGGCTGACCGGAGATTCCGCCACGGTAATACGACACGCTCATAAGGAATGTATATGGGCTGGGGAAACGGATGGCTAAACCGGGACAAGGATCACTCGTTTGTCTGAGCATGATGCACGGAGGGGAGATTTCATTCCAAGAAACGGTCAAGCCTCCATGATACCACCTGAAATATGGCGGAGATGACATTGAGCCTGGCAAGCGGCACTTTTTGTGCTGCTTGCCAGGCTCTTTTTTTTGTTTCCGGCGGCATGATTAGTGCCACTTGCCGGGCTCCGAAAGGAGAACGGCAAAATGAAAATCAAGTATGAATTTGCAACAGGCGGTGTAACTGAAATCGAAGTGGAGGATTCCATCGGGGAAATCATCCTGGAATCCAGGAGGCTCGAATCCAATGGCGACCGCAAGGAACGGTACCATTGCTATTCTTTCGACGCCTTGCAGTATGGCGATAAGGACAAATTTGCCCCGGCCACGGATGAAACACCGGACATGGCGGAGGAACGCAGGGAGGCAGACAAGCATCTGTGGGATGCGTTTGGGAAGCTGTCGGAGGTGCAACAGAGGCGGATGTTGATGCTTGCCGCCGGGATGTCCATGCACCAGATAGCGGAAAAGGAAGGTGTTAATTATAGAGCGGTATATGATTCCATCGCTGCGGCCAGGAAAAAATTTCTGAAATATTTTTGAAAATCACCTCATCAAAACACCTTTGAAATCTCCGTAGATATGGAAGGCGAAAATACCGCCTCCCGGAAAAGAGGTGAGAACAATGGCATTGAAACACAGAGTCAGCATCAACATCACCGGTGCAGGCGGACAGGGCAAGAACATCATAGCCGGTGCGGAGCGTAGACTTCCGTCCAGGCTTTTGAGATTTCTTTTCGGGGGCTTTACGCAGGTCTACCTCCTCTCCCCTGGGCAGTCGGTGGAATCCGTGGAAATCCATGAAATAGAGGAAGGAGGTACAGGGCATGGGAAAAATGAGCGAGCTGGCAGCACAGTTGTCTGAATTGAAACGCTGCGGCGAAATCCTCATCGGCATTTCAGATTCGCTGGCGGATCTATTCAGCGGCGAGCCGGAAGAGAAGAAAACTGTGGACAGAACGTCTGCAAAAAAGGAAACAGAGAAAAAGGCCGCGAAGGACACGACAAAAGCAGAGCCGGAGGTGAAAGTGCCAACGCTGGAGGAAATCCGTGCGGTGCTGGCGGAGAAATCCCGTGCCGGGCATACGGCAAAGGTCAAGGAGTTGCTTGAGAAGCACGGTGCGCCGAAGCTGTCCGGCATTGATCCGGCGGAGTATCCGGCACTCCTTGCAGAAGTGGAGGTGCTGTGATGGTTGGACACGCTTTATTGTCGGCATCTTCCAGCCGCCGATGGCTGAACTGCCCGCCGTCCGCAAGGCTGTGCGAGAATTATGAGGACAAGAGCAGCGAGTATGCCCAGGAAGGCACAGACGCACACAGCCTGTGTGAACACAAATTAAAATCGATGCTTGGGATGGAATCCGCCAACCCGACCGAGGGGCTGTCTTTCTACAGTGAAGAGATGGAGCAGTGCGCCTGCGACTATGCCGCCTATGTGATGGAGCTTGTGGCGGAGGCAAAGAAGATATGCAAAGACCCGGTCGTGCTGATCGAGCAGCGGCTGGACTTCTCCCGGTTTGTGCAGGAAGGCTTCGGCACCGGAGACTGCGTGATCATTGCGGACGGGACATTGTACATTGTGGATTATAAGCACGGCAAGGGCGTGGAAGTCTCCGCTGTGGACAATCCGCAGATGATGCTGTATGCCCTGGGCGCGTTGGAACTTTTTGACGGCATCTATGACATCGACACTGTGCAGATGGCAATCTTCCAGCCGCGAAGGGACAATGTCAGCGTGTGCGTCATGGCAAAGGATGACCTCCTTTCGTGGGCGAATGGTGAGCTGGCAGAGAAAGCAAAGCTGGCCTATGACGGCGAAGGCAAATTTGCCTGCGGCGACTGGTGCCGGTTCTGCAAGGCGAAAGCCGCCTGCAGGAAGCGCGCCGAGTACAACCTGGAGATGGCGAAATATGATTTTGCCATGCCCGCCACGCTGGAGGATGCGGAAATCGTCGCCATCCTTGCCAGGGCGGATGAACTGTCTGTCTGGGCAGCGGACGTGAAGGAATTTGCATTGCAGCAGGCGCTAAGCGGCATAAAGTACGACGGGTACAAGGTGGTGGAAGGCCGTTCCAACCGCAGATATACCGATGAGGCCGCCGTAGCGGATGCAGTCAAAAAAGCGGGCTTCAATCCCTACGAGGAGAAGCTGCTGGGTATTACCGCCATGACGGCGGCGCTCGGTAAGAAGAGGTTTGCGGACATCATCGAGAAAGCGGGACTGACCGAGAAACCCCAGGGAAAGCCGGCACTTGTGCCGGAGTCGGACAAGCGCCCACCGATGCACACCGCACAAGAAGATTTCAAGGAAAATTAAGGAGGCAAATCATATGGCAAACAATGTAAATAATCCGACAAAGGTAATCACCGGTCCGGACACCCGGTGGAGTTATTGCAACGCATGGGAACCGAAAGCAATCAACGGCGGTGAGCCGAAGTATTCTGTTTCGCTCATCATCCCCAAGTCGGACAAAAAGACAATCGCAAAGATTAAGGCGGCGATTGAGGCTGCATATCGCGAGGGCGAGGCAAAACTGAAGGGTAACGGCAGGAGCGTCCCTGCCCTCTCTGTTCTGAAGACGCCGTTACGTGACGGTGACACGGAGCGCCCGGACGATGAGGCATACGCAAACGCTTATTTCGTCAATGCAAACAGCACCACAGCACCGGGAATCGTGGATGCGGACAGACAGCCGATTCTGGAACGCTCCGAGGTCTACAGCGGCGTGTATGGAAGGGCAAGCATCAATTTCTATGCTTTCAACAGCAACGGCAACAAAGGCATCGCCTGTGGGCTGAACAACCTGCAGAAAATCCGTGACGGCGAGCCCTTGGGCGGCAAGTCCCGTGCGGAGGATGACTTTGCGGATGAGGATGACGAGGATTTCCTGTCCTGATCTGAATAAGTAGTGACTGCAGAGGGCGGTGGGGATACGTTCCATTGTGTGCGTTTCCCTGTCGCCCAAAGGTCAGTGAAAGGATGGTGAAGGAATGAAAACCTTGTCGATTGATATTGAGACATTTTCTGATGTGGATTTATCCAAATGTGGAGTTTATAAATATGCATCCTCCCCTACTTTTGAAGTCCTGCTGTTCGGCTATTCGATGGACGGTGGTAAAGTGAAGGTAGTGGACTTGGCCTGTGGGGAGAACATCCCTGCGGATGTTCTGGCGGCGCTCTCTGATGAGTCAGTCACGAAATGGGCATTCAACGCCATGTTCGAGCGGGTGTGCCTGTCGCATTATCTTGGGGAATGGCTGGAGCCGGAGGGATGGCACTGTACGATGGTATGGTCTGCCACGCTGGGGCTTCCGCTTTCGCTGGAGAATGCGGGTACAGTGCTGGGGCTGGAAAAACAGAAGCTGACGGAAGGCAAAGACCTGATACGATATTTCTGCGTCCCGTGCAAGCCCACTAAAATAAACGGCGGCAGGATGCGGAATCTGCCGGAACACGACATGGAGAAATGGAGACGGTTCAAAGCCTATAATCTCCGTGATGTGGAGGCGGAGATACAGATACAGCAGAGGCTCTATAAGTTCCCTGTATCAGATGAGGTGTGGGAGCAGTACCACCAGGATCAGGAGATCAATGACCGGGGCATTGGCGTGGACATGGAAATGGTGGAACAGGCGATCCGGATGGATGCCTTTTCCCATGAGAGACTGTCGGACGCCATGAAGGAACTGACCGAGCTTGACAACCCCAATTCCGTACAGCAGATGAAGCATTGGCTTGCGGAAAACGGCATGGAGACGGATTCTTTGGATAAAAAGGCGGTGACGGCGCTCCTAAAAACCGCGCCGGAGCCTTTGGCGAAGGTGCTGGAGCTTCGGCAGCAGCTCGCCAAGTCCTCTGTGAAGAAATACACAGCTATGAAAAATGCAGTCTGCGCAGACGGCCGCGTCCACGGTATGTTTCAATTTTATGGTGCCAATAGGACCGGGCGGTTCAGCGGTCGTCTTGTGCAATTACAAAACTTGCCCCAGAATCATATTCCAGATTTGGCGGAGGCGCGTGAGCTTGTAAAGTGCGGGGATTTTGATGCGCTGTCCACGCTCTACGATTCCGTGCCAGAGGTGCTGTCGGAACTGATCCGCACAGCCTTTGTGCCGCAGGATGGCAGGAAATTCATCGTGGCGGACTTTTCCGCTATTGAGGCGAGGGTAATCGCCTGGCTTGCCGGGGAGCGGTGGCGTATGAAGGTGTTTGAGGAAGGTGGCGATATTTACTGCGCTTCGGCAAGCCAGATGTTCCGTGTGCCTGTCGTGAAGAACGGAGAGAATGGGCATCTCCGGCAGAAGGGCAAGATAGCGGAGCTGGCCTTGGGATACGGCGGTTCGGTAGGCGCGTTGAAATCTATGGGTGCGCTGGAGATGGGGCTTTCCGAGGAGGAACTGCAGCCGCTTGTATCGGCATGGAGGGATTCCAACCCCAATATCACTATGCTCTGGTGGGATGTTGACCGCGCCGTGAAAGAGTGCGTGAAAAAGAGGCTGCCCATAGAGACACACGGCATCCGCTTCAACTTCCAGAGCGGTATGCTATTCATCACGCTCCCGTCAAAGCGGCAGCTTGCCTATGTAAAGCCGCAAATCGGGGAGAACATGTTCGGCGGCGAGTCCGTGACCTATATGGGCGTGGGCGGCACGAAGAAATGGGAGCGCCTGGAAAGCTACGGCCCCAAGTTCGTGGAGAACATCGTCCAAGCGATTGCGCGCGATATTTTATGCTATGCCATGCAGACGCTGCGGTGCTGTTCCATCGTGGCCCATGTGCATGATGAGATTATTATCGAAGCCGACCGGAGGATGTCCCTGGAGGAGGTGTGTGAACAGATGGGCAGGACGCCGCCTTGGGCGAAAGGGCTGCTGCTCCGGGCAGACGGCTATGAATGTGAGTTCTACAAGAAAGATTAGGAGGTGCTGGCTTTGGGAATCAGCAGGTTTAACAGTGAGGGATACCATGACCCTACCACATATGAGGCATTATCGGAAATCAGAAAAGAAGAGCTGGCGGCAAAGCGGACATACCTGCCACTTGTGTATATATGTTCCCCGCTTGCCGGGGATATAGACGGCAACATGGAGAAAGCAAGGCATTACTGCAAATTTGCGGTGCGAAACGGCGCTATCCCGCTCGCTCCGCACCTGCTGTTTCCGCAGTTTCTGGATGATGGGAAGCCTGCGGAGCGGGCAATCGGGATGTTCATGGGGATGGTGCTGCTTGGGAAATGCGAGCAGCTATGGGTGTTCGGAAACACCATATCCACGGGGATGGCGGCAGAGATCGAGAAAGCGGAAAAGCGGGATATGCCGATACGCTATTTCACGGAGCAATGTGAGGAGGTAAACAAGGCATGAAAATGACATTTTATACGGCGAACTGCAGGGGGAACGCAAAGAACAGCCTATACCCCAACAGGCGCATCATTGACAATGAGGACGACTGCATGGAGGTGGTGGCGTTCGACCATGTGTGCGCGGAATTTAAGAACTGCCGCAGGAGTGGGGACAATTTCCTCTCCTGCGATGTGGACGTGATGGACTGCGACAATTCCCATTCCGACAATCCGGCGGACTGGATTCACCCGGAAGACCTGGAAGAAAAAATCGGGAAGGACGTGGCGTTCGTTGTGGTGCCGAGCCGGAACAACATGAAGCCGAAGGAGGGGAAGTCCGCAAGGCCGAGGTTCCATGTGTACTTCCCTCATGATCCTATCCATGACGGGGAGGCGTGTGCCAGTCTGAAGAAAGGCATACAGCAGAAGTTCCCATTCTTTGATGCCAAGGCGCTGGATTCCGCCCGGTTCATTTTCGGGCATCCGGCAGACGCCATCCTCTGGCATGAGGGCGAGATCACCATTGACTGCATCGTGAAGCTCCAGGGCGGCAGGGAGATCCCCCAGGGGCAGAGGAACGCCACCATGTCCCATTTCGCGGGGCGCGTGGTGAAACGGTACGGCGCAACGGAGCGGGCGCATGAGATTTTCATGGAAGAGGCGGCAAAGTGCAATCCGCCCCTGGAAGAAGCGGAGCTTGCTATGATCTGGCAGAGCGCCTGCCGTTTTGCGGAGAAGGTGCAGGGGCAGGAAGGGTATGTCGCCCCGGATGCGTACAATGACGAGTTCGGAAGGGAATCGCTGAAGCCAGGGGATTACTCTGACATTGGGCAGGCGAAGGTGCTGACTAGGGAATACGGCGTGGAACTTCGGTACACGGCGGCCACGGACTACCTGCGTTTCTGCGGGCAGTATTGGGTGGAGTCCAAGCAGCAGGCGGTGGGTGCGGCGGAGGAATTTTTAGACCTACAGCTTGCGGACTCCAAGGATGAAATCATGCGGGCGAAACAGGCGCTCATGGATACCGGTATATCGGAGGATGCCATCGCCTCTGGCGGCAAGTCGCTGGAAAAGAAAATCAGTAGCGGGCAGATGGATGCCTACCTTGCCTATCTGTCCGCTTTAGGCTATAAGGCGTTTGTGATGAAGCGACGGGATATGAAGTATGTGGTTTCTGCCCTGCAGGCGGCGAAGCCTATGCTGGAGATCAGTGTGTCCGACCTGGATAAAGACGGATTCCTGCTAAACACGCCGGACGGCACCTATTACCTTCCGGATGGGCTGGCGGGGAAGCGAGACCACAGCCCGGAGGACTATATCACGAAAATAACAGCGGCGGCTCCCGGCGACAAGGGTGAGAAGCTGTGGCTGGATTCTTTGGACACCATTTTCTGCAAAGACCAGGAGCTGATTGACTATGTGCAGCAGATCGTGGGGATGGCGGCGGTGGGGCGCGTCTACATGGAATCGCTGGTCATTGCCTACGGGGAGGGAAGGAACGGCAAATCCACCTTCTGGAACACAATAGCCCGTGTGCTTGGCACCTACAGCGGCAATATGTCTGCCGATACCCTCACGGTCGGCTGCAAGCGGAACGTGAAGCCGGAGCTTGCCGAGGCGAAGGGGAAGCGGCTCATCATAGCCGCCGAGCTGGAGGAGGGGATGCGGCTGAACACCTCCGTGGTGAAGCAGATGTGTTCCACGGATGAGATTTTTGCGGAGAAAAAATATAAAGACCCATTCTCTTTCACGCCGAGTCATACCCTCGTGCTGTACACCAACCACCTGCCGAGGGTGGGCGCAAATGACCCTGGGACATGGAGGCGCTTAATTGTGATCCCCTTTCATGCCAGGATTGAAGGGGCGGGGGATGTGAAGAATTATGCCGATTTCCTCGTATCGGAGGCAGCACCTTCTGTCATGGCGTGGATTATTGAGGGTGCAAAGAAGGCAATCAGCCGGAATTTCCATATCCCCTGCCCTGCCTGCGTGGAAGAGGCTATCAAATTATACCGTGAAGATAACGACTGGCTTGGGCATTTTCTGGGCGAATGCTGCGAGGTGGAATCGGGATATATGGCGAAGTCCGGGGAGGTCTACCAGGAATACCGCAGCTATTGTATGAGGACGGGTGAGTATACCCGAAGCACGGCTGATTTTTATAATGCACTGGAAACAGCAGGATTTAAGAAGCAGAAGAAAAAGGCGGGTATGTATATTATCGGGCTGCAGATCAAGGAAGACTTTGAAAGCTGAAACCCCTGTGTTTATGGGAAAGGTGCAGGTCGTTGACGGTCGCAGTATAAACCCCCTTTAGGGCAGTTTTTTCAGTAAAAAAAACACTTATAGAGGACTTTATGTAACGACCGTCAACGACCTGCACCCTAAAGGCTGGAATGATTGAAAAATAAGGGATTGGAGGCATTTGCATGAGAGAAAAGACCATAGAGCAGAAATTTAGGGCGGCGGTAAAGGCCGCCGGGGGCTTGGCACTAAAGTTCACATCGCCCGGTTTTGATGGGGTGCCTGACAGACTGGCACTTCTCCCGGATGGGAAAATGGCATTCGTGGAGGTAAAAGCTCCGGGGGAAAAGCCACGACCCCTGCAGCTTTCCCGGCACAGGCTGTTACGGCGGCTTGGATTCAAAGTGTATGTGCTGGATGACGAATCGCAGATTGGAGGGATTATGGATGAGATACAGTCCACATGAATACCAGAGATATGCCACGGAGTATATCGAAACACACCCTGTGGCGGCAGTCCTTTTGGACATGGGACTTGGCAAAACGAGCATCACGCTGACAGCCTTAAATAATCTCCTGTTTGACAGCTTCGAGGTCCGCCGCATCCTGGTCATCGCCCCACTGCGTGTAGCGAGGAACACATGGGGAGCGGAGATTGAAAAATGGGATCATCTGGACAGCCTGCAATATTCCGTGGCTGTAGGGACGGAAACGGAACGGCTGTCGGCGTTAAGGAAACCGGCAGACATCTATCTCATCAACCGTGAGAATGTACAGTGGCTGATTACGGAGAGCGGCATCCCCTTTGATTTTGACATGGTGGTGATTGATGAACTGTCCTCCTTCAAGAACCACCAGACGAAGCGGTTCAAGGCACTGATGAAAGTCCGGCCGAAGGTGAAGCGCATCGTGGGGCTGACCGGGACGCCGAGCAGCAACGGATTGATGGATTTGTGGGCGGAGTTCCGGCTGCTGGACATGGGGGAGCGGCTTGGGCGGTTCATCGGGCAGTACCGCACTTCCTACTTCCGGCCGGATAAGCAGAACGGGCAGGTGGTATTTTCCTACAAGCCGTTGCCGGGTGCGGAGAAACAGATATACGGGAAAATCTCCGACATCACCATTTCCATGAAGTCCACCGATTACCTGCGGATGCCGGAGCTGATAAATTCCAGATACTCGGTGTATCTCTCGGAACGGGAAAATTCGCGGTATGCGGAACTGAAGGAGGAACTGGTCTTACAGCTTCCCGATGGCGAGGTCACAGCCGCCAACGCCGCCTCCCTTTCCGGGAAGCTGTCTCAGATGGCGAATGGGGCGGTGTATACGGATGCCGGGGAAACGGTCGCCGTCCATGAGCGGAAGCTGGACGCACTGGAGGACATCATCGAAGCGGCGAACGGCAAGCCGGTGCTTGTGGCCTACTGGTTCCGGCACGACCTGGAGCGTATCACGGGGCGGCTCCAAAAGCTGAAAATCCCGTATGCGAGGCTGGACACAGACGGCAGCATCCGGAAATGGAACGCCGGGGAAATCCCGGTGGCGCTGATCCATCCGGCAAGTGCGGGGCATGGCCTCAACCTCCAGAGCGGAGGGAACACGCTGGTTTGGTTCGGTCTGACATGGAGCCTTGAGTTATACCAGCAGACAGTGGCGAGGCTGTGGCGGCAGGGGCAGGAATCGGAAACCGTGGTGGTGCAGCACATCATCACAAAAGGCACTATAGACGAGCGGATCATGAAGGCATTATCCGAGAAGGACACCACGCAGGCCGCACTGATCGATGCGGTGAAAGCTGATTTAGAAATATAGGCGGAGCCGCCTCCAGTCAAAAAGCAAATCTGAGCCAATCAACGAAAATCAATGACAATCTTTGAAAATCCGGGGGAAGCAAATTTATTTTGATTGGAGGCATGGCTTATGAGCATTATCTGGAAGTACCTTGACAAGCGGTCGGCGGCCGTGGACGCACTGAAGGACTACGGCAGCATGAAATTCATCATCGAACACACGGATGACGAGGTCAGGGCGGCATATGAAAAAATGGGCGGGATCAGCAGCCCCAAATCGGACGGGATGCCGCATACCCGCAATCCCCACGCCGTGGAGGACAGGATGATAAAGGGCATCGAGGAGATTGACGTGCTGAAGGAGCGGTACCGTCAGGCGGTGGAATATATGGCGTGGTTCCTTCCAGCATGGGAGGAACTTTCTGAGGATGAGCGGTATGTGCTGGAAACCTTTTATTCCGAGGATGAACGGCAGACGGATTCCATTTACGACATCTGCGACCGTTTCCACATCGAGCGGACATCCGCATACAAGAAAAAGAACCGCGCTTTGCAGAAACTGGTCACCCTGCTGTATGGGAAAAGCTGATGTCCAAAATCGCGGACGATTTTCCATATTGGACGTGGTACACTGATATTATCGAAAACTGCATAAAGACAGGCGGCCTTCGCGGGAGCTTCTCCTGCGGAGGCTTTCTTTATGCCGCAGGGAGGTGAGAGCAATGCCAAGGAAACCGAAGAGGCCGTGTTCCTTCCCCGGCTGTCCCAAGCTGACAGAGGGACGCTTTTGCGAGGAGCATGGGAAGCAAGAGAACCGCCGCTACGAGAAGTACGACCGAGACCCGGCTGTACGCCGTAGGTATGGCAGGGCATGGAAACGAATCCGTGACCGCTACGCCGCAAAGCACCCGTTCTGTGAGGAATGCCAGAAGAAAGGATTGCTGCGGCCGGTGGAGGAAGTACACCACAGGCTGCCGTTGGCGGAGGGCGGGACGCATGATGAGGCAAACCTTGTGTCGCTGTGCCAGTCCTGCCATGCAAGGATTCATGCGGAGCGGGGCGACCGCTGGAATAAGCATTAAATCATTGTGTGCGGGTTCCTTACAGAGATTTCTGCCAGCCGGGAGGGGCGGGTGAAATCTCTGTAAGGAACCCGCCGGGGAACGGGCGTGGGGTGTCACGCATAAAAACCGGAAATCAAACGGGGGATTGCCCCGCTCTGATTTTCCGTAAAATAAAGGCTTTTTAAGGTGCTGCGGCGTTTGATTCCGCAGCATTTTTTCAAACGAAATCAAAGAAACGGGGTGAAAACGGTGGCAAAAGACGGCAGCAACCGGGGCGGCGCAAGGCCGGGGGCAGGGCGGAAGCCCAAGGCGCTCACGGAGAAGATCAGCGAGGGGAAAACGGCGGAAGTGATGATGGAGCCGGCTGAGCTGGAGGGCATGGATGTGCCGCCCGTGAAGGACTTCCTCAAGTCCCCGCAGAAAAGCGGGCGGGAGCTGGTGGCGGAAGAGGTTTTCAACGAAACGTATGCATGGCTGAAGGCGAGGGGCTGTGAGAAGCTGGTCACCGTGCAGATGGTGGAGCAGTATGCCATGAGCGTCTCCCGGTGGATTCAGTGTGAGGAGATTGTATCCTCCACGGGCTTCCTTGCGAAGCACCCGACCACGGGGGCTGCCATCGCCTCCCCTTATGTTTCCATGAGCCAGTCCTACATGAAGCAGACCAATTACTGCTGGATGCAGATCTACCAGATCGTGAAGGAGAACTGCTCGGTGGAGTTCCAGGGCAACACGCCCCAGGATGACGTGATGGAGCGGCTGCTCCGCGCAAGGAAAGGAGTGTAGATAAAAAATGGGAAAGACGACAACGGAGATGCAGCTTGTGTCGCTCTCCAGATTAGTGCCGTATGTGAACAACGCACGGACGCACTCAACGGAGCAGCTCACGAAGCTCCGCTCGTCCCTGCGGGAGTTCGGCTTCATCAACCCAGTCATCATCGACCGGGATTTCAATGTCATCGCGGGGCATGGCAGGATTGCGGCGGCAAAGGAAGAGGGCATGGAGGAAGTGCCGTGTGTGTTCGCAGACTTCTTGACGGAGGCGCAGAAGAAAGCCTACATCCTTGCGGACAACAGAATGGCTTTGGACGCAGGATGGGATGAGGAGCTGCTCCGCATCGAAATTGAAAGTCTGCAGGGTGCGGATTTTGATGTATCTCTGACGGGATTTGAGGAGGGCGAGCTTGCCGACCTTTTTGCCGGGGACGGGGAGAAGGATGTGAAAGATGATGACTTTGACCTTTCCGCTGCGCTGGAGAAAGCGGCGTTCGTGGAGCGGGGCGATATCTGGACGGTGGGCAGGCACAGGCTTATGTGCGGGGATGCCACCAGTGCAGAAGACGTGGCGGCGCTCATGGATGGGAAGAAGGCAAACCTCATCGTGACAGATCCTCCCTATGGAGTTTCTTTCAAGAGTTCCGGCGGGCTGACCATCCAGAACGACAGTATGAAAGGGGATGAATTCTACACATTTCTGTACAATTCGTTCTCATGCATGGTGGAGCATCTGGAAAGCGGCGGCGCGGCTTATGTGTTCCATGCGGACACCGAGGGGCTGAATTTCAGGAAAGCGTTTGTGGACGCAGGGTTCCACCTTGCCGGGGTGTGTATCTGGGTGAAGAATTCCCTCGTGCTTGGACGCTCGGACTACCAATGGCAGCATGAGCCTGTGCTGTACGGCTTTCTGAAGAACGGGAAGCACCCGTGGTATTCCGACCGGAAGCAGACCACCATCTGGAACTACGACAAGCCGAAGCGGAACAAGAACCACCCGACTTCCAAGCCGCTTGACCTGCTTGGATACCCAATTTGCAATTCCTCCCAGGAGAACACCATCGTGCTGGACACCTTCGGCGGCAGCGGCTCCACGATGATGGCGTGCGAACAGACGAACCGCATCTGTTGCATGATGGAGCTGGATGAGAAATATGCGTCTGTGATTCTGCGGAGGTATGTGGAGGATACCGGGGATTCGGAAAATGTGTATGTGGTGCGCGGCGGGGAGAAAATTCCATACTCCGCGCTGGTGAAGGAGGTGGAGGCGGAATGAATGCGGACGCTATATATATCCATAGAATCAGTTCCGGCACTGGCGGCGGAGACACACCGAATCCGCAGACTGCGGATTCCGGGATGACCCTCGGCAGCCTGTTCGATGGCTCCGGGGGATTCCCGCTCGGCGGGCTGCTTGCGGGCATCACGCCTTTATGGGCATCAGAAATTGAGCCTTTTCCCATCCGGGTGACCACAAAGCGGCTGCCCTCCGTGAAGCATTTAGGCGACATTTCCACAGTGGACGGCGCAAAGATCGCCCCCGTGGATATCATCACCTTTGGCTCGCCCTGCACCGATATGTCGGTGGCCGGCAAGCGGGCGGGGCTGGATGGGCGGCAGTCGTGCCTGTTCTACCAGGCAGTAAGAATCGTAAAGGAAATGAGGTGTGCAACAGATGGAAAATACCCAAGGTTTATCGTATGGGAGAATGTCCCCGGCGCCTTCTCCTCCAACAAGGGGGAGGATTTCAAGGCCGTCCTCGAAGCGGTCTGCTCCGTCAAAGACGAAAGTATTTCTGTACCTGGACCTCCAAAGGGGAAATGGGCAAACGCAGGAACTGTCGTGGGGGATGGATTTTCCCTCGCGTGGCGGGTGCTTGACGCGCAATAATGTTGAGCTAAACATTACTGGGATAATGTAAAGCGAAAAATAATGTAAAGTCACCTCCTTAAATGCCGCAAAACCAGTAGATTTTCGTCTGCTGGCTTTGCATAATTCTGTAGATTATTTAGTGGATGTCACGGAAACTTTCGAGCCAGCCCATCAGGCTTTTGTCCTCCGTCCATGATGGATATTCAGCGGCAGGACGCTCTTGCGGCTGGGCGCTTTCCAATACTTTACGTTTCATTTCCGTGTTGATCTGTGCATACACCTCAGTGGTCGTAAGATCTGCATGCCCAAGCAGGTCTTTGATATATTGAAGGTCGATCCCGGCTTCAAGCCAGTGCATGGCACGGCTGTGGCGGAATATATGCGGGTAAACCTTCTCAGGGAACAGCTCTGGTTCAGCAATTCTGGCGGACTCAGCATACTTGTGGAAAATGTAGGAAATCCCTGCGCGTGTCAGTTTTTCCTTATGACGGTTGCAGAACAGCGGCTCATCTTTCAGGCAGGGACGGTACCGCTTTTCATCCTGCAGGTACAGCCGCAGTACTGCTGAAATGTCTGCGATAAGAGGAACTGACCGGGCTTTTTTGCCCTTTCCATGCAGATGAACGATGGCTCCTTTTTTGTCAAGTCTCAGATCTCCGATGCGCAGGTCGGCAATCTCTGAGATTCTTGCCCCTGCTTCGTACATCAGGCACAGCAGGGAAAAATCCCTCCTGCCGCTGTGGCTCTGCTGGTCTGGCTGCTTCAATATTGCCTTTATGGCGTCAACAGGAAGATGCCGGATTGTCTGCTTTTCATGCTTTTTCTTTGGGATGGAGCAGACCGTCTGGCAGAGGAGGACGTGCTCCGGGTTTTCATACTGAAGGTATTTGAAAAAAGTATTCAGCGCAATGCGCCGCTGGTTCCTTGTCGCAGCCGAATTGCCTTTTTCCTGTTCCAGCCAGTCAAGGAAATCCTCCACCAGCTTCCTGTCAAGGTCCTTGATCTCCATCTTTTCCCGTTTCAGATGGCGCTCGCTTTCGCAGTAGGACAGGAACACTGACATAGAATCATGGTAGGATTGTATTGTATTTTCACTCAGCCCTTTCTGCACCGGCAGGTATTCAAAAAAGTAGCCGGACAGGGCGCGTGCAAAATCAGTCGGTCTTATCATCGGCATCTTCCACCTCCTCTGGCAGGAATTTTAAGAGATCGGCATACATCCCACCAAGCTCCGCTTCACAGACCTGCCTGATATGCGGGTATGCTTCCGCAGTCAGCCTCAGATACCACTGTGTTGCGCTGATGGAAGTATGCCCAAGGTATTTTGAAAGCACCGGAAGCCTGCTGGAAACAGGTATCCCGGATTCTGCCCATCCCTGGATGTTGTGGCAGACAAAGGTATGCCTGACATCATGCACGCGGGGTCCAAGGCTGGTTCCCCGGTACGGAATGCCGACATCCCAGAGGAAACCGCGGAACGCTTTTTCTATGGAAGACTTTGCGTAGCGCTTTTTCTCTTTTGTATAGAAGAAAGGCATATCTTCCGGGGTATCCTGGTGGACATCCCGGATGTACCGGAGGCACCGGCCGGTGAGCGAGTCGGACATAGGCACGATGCGCTCCCTGTCATTCTTGCCATGCAGGATATGAAGGACGCCGCTGGCTGTGTCAACATCCTGCAGGCGCAGCGACAGTGCTTCGGAAATGCGCAGCCCGCAGCCATACAGCATCCGGAACAGCAGTGGATACACGAGGTGCCGGTGCGGGGAGACATTGGTCGGCTCAAGTTTATCGAGACGGTCAAAGATGGATGCCATTTCCTCCCTGGTAAAAATATACGGCACATGTTTCTCCCCGGATTTCGGGATGGCAGGCAGCAGGTATGACGGATGCCCCTGCCTGCAGAGGAACACCGCAAAGCGCTGCATTTCCGCAACCCTGTTGTGCCTTGTTATCTCTTTTTCATTCGGACGCTTTGCGCACCATGCGGTGGCAATCTCCTTCGTGATTGTATAATCATGGACCTCGTACCCTTTGCAGAAGTTGTCGAACATCTTAAGGAGCATTGCCTGTTGTTCGTATACAAGGCCGGAGGCCCTTTTCTGGGCGACAAAAGTTTCGCACATCGGGGCAAATGGGCCTGTGAAGTAGGATGTTTTCATAGATCCACCTCCAATGCGCACTGGCGGAGCAGCTCCGTATCCGTACTGATATATGTCTGGGTGCTTTCCGGCGTTGTGTGGCCCAGCGTCTGGGCGATCTCAGTCAGCTTCACGCCATTGGAGAGCATGGCCGTGGCTATGCTGTGACGGAAGGAATGCATCCCTACCGGCTTATCCGCAGGGACTTTTACCCCGGCTTTCTGGACAGCTTTCACCACTGTTTCGCGGAAGCTGTTTTTCAGGGCATCAAACGGGGCTGTGTGCCGCACGAAAATGTACCCGCAGTCCGTTTCCGGGCGTCCATGCTTAAGATAGTCGATAATGGCCCACCCTGCATCGTCGGGGAGCGGAAGCTCCAGCGGCACGCCGGTCTTTTTCTGGGTAATGGATATCCGCCTGTTCTGCCAGTCGATGGAATCAAAGCGGAGGAGGCGGACATCGCTGATACGCAGGCCCAGGCGGGCAACGAGCAGGAACACCGCATAGTTGCGCTTCCCCTGGGCATTGTCGCGGTCAACGGATGCCAGTATCCGCTCCACTTCCTCCGGGGTAAACACTGTCGGCAGCCTGTAGCTGTGTGTGCGGCGCACATCCGGCAGGGAGCCGGAAAAGCTCCTGCTGTGCCAGCCGTTTGCGAGGGCATAATCTGACAGCCTTCCAAGGAGCTTGATTGTCCCGCCAACTGTCCCGGAAGAAAAACCGGCCAGCGTTTCGATATAGGCGTTCAGGTGGTGCAGCTCGATCTGGCTGAACCGGTCTATCCCGCTGTTTGCCAGGAAATACTCGAAGCGGAACAGCCGGCTGCGCCATGTCCTGACAGAGCCCTCTGCAAAGCCGTCTTTGCGCTGTTTTTCAAGAAAACCTTCAAACAGCGGGCTGAATGCATCTGAAAAGGACTTCAGAGTCATGTGGGACTGCTTAAAGATCATGCCGAACTGTTGGAAGTCCAGCAGTATGTGGACGGCCCTGTTGACGTTCTGTGATGCGTCCTTTTCGCCCAGGACAGCGCCATACAGATCCCAGACAAAGCCCCGTGCCGATTCCGCTGTCAGCAGGCCATCATTGTGTTCCTCGCAGTAGGATGCCAGATTCTTCCACACTGCGTCCATGCGGTCAATGGTGTACTGGCTGTAGCCAAGCCCGGACATCTGTGCCTTAACCGCTGTGACCAGCTCGCGGATACCTGCGGCTGGTGTACTTTTTGTTTCTTTCATCGTGTAAAAACCTCCATATTTTATTGTGATGGGATGATCCATCCAATAAAAGTGTAAAGAATTATGTTGAGTTTAGCGATGAATTTTTCAGCATATCTGGCATTTGAAGGAGGCGACTTTACATTATTTTTCGCTTTACATTAGC
>CAJTAL010000023.1 GCA_910574285.1 Lachnospiraceae bacterium
ATCCCGTTCGGGGAGTTCAAAGTCAACGACAGCCGCTACAACGCCCAGAAGTTCCTAATCCACGACTATTTTATTGCAAAGGCACTGGACAAGGTGCGCTCAGGCGGCGTTGTGATGTTCATCACCTCTAAGGGGACGATGGACAAGACAAGCCCAGAAGTGCGGAAATATATCGCACAGAGAGCCGAGCTTTTAGGTGCGGTGAGGCTTCCCGACAGCACGTTTCGGGCAAATGCAGGAACGGAAGTCACGAGCGATATCCTTATTTTACAGAAACGTGACCGCATCATAGAGATAGAGCCAGAGTGGGTACACCTCGACACAGACGAAAACGGCGTCACGATGAACAGCTACTTTGTCCAGCATCCAGAGATGGTGCTTGGCGAGATGAAGATGGAAAGCACGAGGTTCGGCATGGACAGTGCCTGCAAAGCCTACCCCGACGTGCCGCTTGCGGGGCTTCTCCATGAAGCCATTCAGCGGATAAATGGCGAAATCCCAGAGATAGAAAATGAGGTTGACCGTATCTCTGATGAGCAGGAGAAAGCCATCCCCGCCGACCCGAACGTGCGGAACTTCTCTTTTGCCCTTGTGGGCGGCAAGGTCTACTTCCGAGAGAATAACGAGATGACCCCTGCAAACGTGTCCATGACGGCGGAGAACCGCATCAGGGGACTGTTGGAAATCCGTGACTGCGTGAGGAAGCTCATCCAGTACCAGACCGACGACTGCCCAGAGGAAATGATACAGACCGAGCAGGAAAACCTAAACCGATTATATGATGCCTTTACCAAAAGGTACGGCTTAATCAACAGCAGGGGGAACTACCTCGCTTTTGGGGCAGATGAAAGTTATTTCTTACTCTGTTCCCTTGAAGTGCTTGACGACGAGGGGAAATTCAAACGCAAGGCGGATATGTTCACGAAACGGACGATAAAGCCCCACCGAGAAGTGACTTTTGTGGAAACCGCCAGCGAAGCCCTCGCCCTCTCCATCGGGGAGAAAGCCCGTGTCGATTTGCCCTATATGGCACGGCTCACTTGCAGGTCAGAGGAAGAAATCATTAAGGAATTGCAGGGCGTTATCTACAAAGTGCCGTCTTGTGAGCCTGCAAGGTATGTGACCGCAGACGAGTATTTATCGGGGAATGTGCGGGAGAAACTGAAAGTTGCAGGGATAGCGGCAAAGTCAGACCCAGAGCTTGCAGTCAACGTGGCGGCTCTGGAAAAAGTCATCCCAAAGGATTTGCCTGCAAGCGAAATCTCCGTCCGTCTCGGCACGACATGGATACCGCAGGAGGATATACAGCAGTTTATGATGGAGCTTTTAACGCCGTCAAGCTATGCGGCGGGCAGGCTGCAAGTGCGCTACACGGCATATAACGGCGACTGGTTCATCGAGAATAAGAGTTCCGACATTGGGAATGTCAAGGCGGACAGCACTTACGGCACGAAGCGGGCGAGCGCATACCGCATTATGGAGGACACTTTAAATCTCCGTGACACCCGCATCTTTGACTATGTTTATGATGAACACAACAATAAAAAAGCGGTGCTGAACCATAAGGAAACCACGGCGGCGCAGGCAAAGCAGGAGGTGATAAAGCAGGCGTTTCAGGACTGGATTTGGAAAGACCCAGAGCGGAGGAACAGGCTTGTACGCTATTATAATGACACATTTAATTCCATCCGTCCCCGTGAATACGACGGAAGCCATATCACATTTGGAGGCATCAGCCCAGAAATCCAGCTAAGACCGCATCAAGTGAACGCCATCGCCCATATCCTATACGGCGGCAACACGCTCCTTGCCCACAAGGTAGGTGCGGGAAAAACCTTTGAAATGGTAGCCGCCGCACAGGAAAGCAAGCGGCTCGGCTTATGCCAGAAATCCATGTTTGTTGTGCCGAATCACCTTGTCGGGCAGTGGGCGTCGGAGTATTTAAGGCTCTATCCATCTGCCAATATCCTTGTGACTACCAAGCGGGATTTTGAAACGGGAAACCGCAAAAAGTTCTGCGGCAGGATTGCGACGGGGGCGTATGATGCGGTGATTATCGGGCATAGCCAGTTCGAGAAAATCCCCATCAGCGAGGAACGCCAGAGGGAACAGCTCATGCGGCAGCTTGACGATATAGAGATGGGGATAGACGACGTGCAGGCATCCCACGGGGAGCAGTTCACGGTCAAGCAGCTCATGAAAACGAGGAAAGCAATCAAGGCGAAGCTCGATAAACTCAACGACACCAAACGGAAAGACAGCGTGATAAACTTTGAGGAACTGGGCATAGACAGGCTCTTTATAGATGAGAGCCATTTTTACAAGAACCTTTACCTTTACACAAAGATGCGGAACGTCGGCGGCATCGCCCAGACCGAAGCCCAGAAGTCAAGCGATTTGTTTATGAAATGCCGTTATCTGGACGAAATCACGGGCAACCGTGGCGTGGTTTTCGCAACGGGAACGCCTATAAGTAACTCAATGGTCGAGATGTATTCCGTGCAGCGGTACTTGCAGTATGACACCCTCGCAAGGAACGGGTTGCAGCATTTTGACAGTTGGGCTTCCACGTTCGGCGAAACAGTCACGGCTCTGGAACTCGCCCCCGAAGGCACGAATTACCGAGCCAAGACGAGGTTTGCGAAGTTCTACAACCTGCCAGAACTGATGCAGATGTTCCGTGAGGTTGCGGACATCCAGACTGCCGATATGCTAAAGCTCCCCGTGCCAAAGGTCAATTACCACAACATCAAGACCAAACCGAGTGAAATTCAGAGCGAAATGGTGGCGGGGCTTGCGAAGCGGGCAGAGAAAATCCGTGCAAGACTGGTAAAACCACAAACAGATAATATGCTCAAAGTGACAAACGACGGGCGGCAGCTTGCCCTAGACCAGAGATTGATTGACCCGATGCTGCCAGACGACCCGAACAGCAAAGTCAACGCCTGCGTGGAAAATATGTACCGCATCTGGGAGGGACACGCCGACACAAAGGCTGCACAGCTCTTGTTTTGCGACCTCAGCACACCGAAAAATGACGGCATGTTTAATGTCTACGATGACATGAGGGAAAAGTTGATACGGCGTGGAATCCCTGCGGAGCAAGTGCGTTTCATCCATGAAGCGAATACCGACGCACAGAAAAAGGAGCTGTTCGCAAAGGTAAGGAGCGGCGAAGTGCGTATATTGTTCGGCTCTACCCAGAAGATGGGCGCAGGTACAAACGTGCAGGACAGGCTGATTGCCATTCATAACCTCGACTGCCCGTGGAAGCCGTCATGCTTGGAACAGCGTCAAGGTCGTCTGGAACGTCAGGGCAATATGTTTCCCGAAGTGGAAGTTTACCGCTATGTGACAGAACAGACATTTGATGCGTATCTCTATCAGCTTGTCGAGGGAAAGCAGAAATTCATCTCCCAGATAATGACGAGCAAAAGCCCCGTGCGTTCTGCCGAGGACGTGGACGAGGTCGCCCTCTCTTTTGCGGAGGTGAAAATGCTTGCCACGGGCGATGAACGCTTTAAGGAAAAAATGGATTTGGATATGCAGGTGGCGAAGCTGAAAGTCTTGAAGCAGAGCTACCTTTCCGAGCATTACGACCTTGAGGACAGGATACTGAAGCACTACCCGCAGGAGATTAAGGAGTATGGGGAACGCATTGTAGGATATGGAAATGATGCCAAGATTGCAAGCCAGCATATGCCGCAGGGCGAGGATAAATTCTGCCCGATGACCTTAAACGGCGTGACCTACAAAGAAAAAGCGGACGCAGGCGAAATGCTCCTTGCCATCTGCAAGGAAAACCCGCTGTCACAGCCGATACAAATCGGCAGCTACCGTGGCTTCCAGATGGAGGTTTTCTATGATACGGTCAATGCCCACTACTGCTTAAATTTATGCGGAATGAGGAAATACAAAGTGGATTTAGGAACGGATGCCCTCGGCAATTTAACGAGAATTGAGAATGAGATTGCCAAACTTCCCGCAAGACTGGAAGCCGCCAAGACCAGAAAGGAGGAAACCACCGCACAGCTTGAAACCGCAAAAGAGGAAGTGAAGAAGCCGTTTGCCTTTGAAAATGAGCTGAAAGAAAAGACGGAACGGCTGAACGCCCTCAATATCGAACTGAATCTGAATGAAAAAGACAAGACTGTTATTGACGATGAGCCAGAGCAGAACGATGAGCAGCCAGAGAAAAAAAGTGCGGACAGGGAGCGTTAAATCCAGTTTGCACATTTGTATTGAGTATTTCTGGGCAGTATAATAAAGGACGATTAGAAAAAATCGGAGGTGAGGAAGAATGTCTGATGCGTTCAGATTTGAAACTTTTGTAGATGTTCATGACAATGTTTTTAATGAATATCTCGGCTCTGTCATCGCAAAACTGTCCAAAGAAAATGAGGAATACCGTGCCATAAGAGCCGAGATTGAGGGCTTATATGAGAAACATCCGAAAGTCTTAGGCGTGTTTGACACGGAAACAGCGGCGGAACTGACCGAGGAAGAATGTGCCGCACTGATTAAAGTGATGGAGCTTAGGAACAAACTTACAGACATGGAGATGCAGTCGGTCTACTTCCGTGGCTGCTATGACAGCGTGGGGTATCTGAAAAAGGCAGGGATTTTATAACGGACTGACCGAGAAAAAGGCGGTATTGGCGTGAGTGTTGATGCCGTCTTTTTATATAGCTTAAAAGGAATAATATTTCTATGGAGCAGAAATGCAATAGCTTGACTGGCTTGAAAAATTCATAATCTGGATGTACAATAAGAGCAATAAATAAGAAGTTGCAGGTGAGAATATGAAAATAATATGGATAGATGGAACTTTTGGGAGTGGAAAGACTGCTGTTGCCAATGTAATTGCTAAAAGAATTAATAATATGTGTTTACTTGAGTTTGATGCTTTGCAAAAGGAATATAAACCAAATTCTATTTCTGATTTTTTTGGAGAAAGGTATCCTGAAGCGAAAAGATATTTGATTGATGCACTTAGAAATAAAATATTGACTTTGATACAAGGCGGAGATTATGATTATATAATTGTTCCGATTGCATTGATTAATGATTATTGTAATCAGAAACTTGTAAATACTTTTGTAGATGTTGAATGCTATCATTTTATCTTAACTGCATCAGAAAAGATTTTGTATCAACGTATAGAAAACCAAGAAAATAGAGATGTGGATTTAGCAAAAACGTATTTTCAAACTGCAACTATATATTTGAAAAATCATTATTCTGATGCAGTTAGAATAGATACATCAGATATGAATATAGATAGTGTCGCAGAGAAAATTATTAAAATGATAAAATAATAAACGGTAAAAATTGATTAAGAAGATTTCTATGAAGGAGCAGACGGTGGCATTTGAAAAGGCGGTTGAGTAAATGAAAAATGAAATGGATATATCGCGATTTGGAAAGAATCAATTAAAACGCAAAAAGAAAAAATGGATAAAGCCAGTTTTAATGGGTATCATTATCGCTATTTTATTTGTATTATTGTCCTTGAAGTGTGAAGAGGTGATACGATGTAGTATAGGCAAATTATCCATTGATAATGATGCTAACGCAACTTGGATTGGGTCGCTAGCATCGTACTGGGGTGGCATCATTGGTGGTGTATTTTCTGGAACGATTGCAATTTTTGGTGTTTTTTATACAATACAGTTTACCCGTGAAGCTGATAGAAAAAAGGAAAGACAAAGTATTCAGCCATTTCTTAATGTAGAAGTGGTGGGAAAACCATCTGGAACTGTAAAAAAATTTCAAATCGCAGATGAGCCAAAATATGTAGAGGGAAAAGCTACACAAGAGTTTTATCCTATATATTTATCTATTACAAATATAGGAAACGGATTTGCAAACACTTTAACTTTTGGAACGGGAGAAAACTTAACTGGTATAAGCTTTAAAGAAGTATTTACAGTAAATCAGAAAAAAGAAATATTACTAAATGTTCAAACATACAAAATGGGAAAAAGAGTCACATTTTTTATCTGGTTTGCGGACAGCATGACAAACGAGTATATTCAATATTACGAATTAAAACGAAATGAAGATGGTACAGGATATGATTTAGATGTAGGATATCCTAATTTAATAGAATAAATATTTTCTTTAGTCATTATAATTGAGAGAATGTTGTAGATTGAAACAGAAAGAATGCTGTCAAACAATAAATTACGGTTTTCAGACAACTTAAATTAGAATTAATATTGAATTTATTACATAGCCGAGAGGTTTTCATTAGCGAAAATCCTTCGGCTAAATTCATTTCTGGAGGTGATTTTATTTGAATGAGAAGTAACAGACCCTATGTGCAGATTGACCCCGACGTGCTTGAGCAGGCAAGGCAGATAGATTTACTCTCCTATCTTAGAGCCTATGAGCCGAGCAACCTTGTCAAAGTCAAAGGCACGACGAACGTCTACTGTACCGCCGAGCATGACAGCCTAAAGATTTCCAACGGAAAATGGTACTGGTGGTCGAGGGGCTTCGGCGGCTATTCTGCCCTTGACTATCTGATGAAAGTCAAGGAATACGGATTTGTGGAAGCCGTGGAAACCCTCACGGGGCAGACGATGGCGGACTGGAAACCGCCGCCCCCTGCCGTGAAGAAAGACGAGCCAAAGGTGCTGCTCCTGCCGCCGAAGAACAAAAATTGTGACAGGGTGGCAGAGTATCTTTTCGGGCGTGGCATTGACTACCAGATTATTCAAGAGTGCATTGCCGAGGGGATTATTTTCGAGAGTGCCGACTACCACAACGCCGTTTTTATCGGGAAAGATGAGAACGGAACGCCAAAATATGCTGCCTGCCGTGGCACGATGGGGAACTTCAAGCGTGACGCATCGGGCAGCGACAAGCGGTATTCGTTTCGGCTTCTGGCAAAAGACCCGACCGATGCCGTGCATTTATTTGAAGCCGCCATTGATTTATTATCCTATGCCACCTATTTAAAATGCGAGGGAAAGGATTATAAGGCAGAGAATCTTCTCTCGTTGTCGGGCGTATATCAGCCGAAGAAAGAGCTGAAAGAAAGCAAAATTCCTATTGCCCTCACGACTTTTTTGAAAGCAAATCCACAAATCAAGACCATATTTCTGCATCTGGATAAGGACAGGGCAGGTCGTTTATGTACCGCCGCATTGAAAGAATTATTGCAGAAAGACTACCAAATCGTTGATGAACCGCCGCCAGTTGGCAAGGACTTCAACGATTTTTTAATGTCCTATCTGGGGATTGCAAGGCAGAAACCGAGCCGTGAAAGAAGGGATGCCCGCTGACTGCGTGAAGATTTTTCTGTTAGGAACAACGTAACTATCATTAAATTTAAGACCAAAAGGGAGGAAAGACCGATTGAAAAACTATGAAGTGACCCTTGTCGCCCACTATGCAAAGACCGTTTCCATCCATGCCGACAGCCCCGAACAGGCGGCGGAGAAGTTAAAGACCGTCCTGTTTGATACCGACCTTGTGAAGTTTTCCCAAGAGGATTTTGTCTGCGGCGAAGCCGAGATTAACGACCCTATGGAGGATGCAGGGGAAGAAATCGAATCCGAGGGAGAGGATTTTGAGGACGGCTGCTGTTCGGAGTGTCCGTGCTTCAGAACGGTATGTAAAGGATGCTGTCATGAGGGTGGGGATTAAAGACACGTCTTACCAAGCACTGAATTTGGTTATCCATCTGCCGATGGAAACAAAATTCGCTTGTTAGGGGACAGTTCCCCTAATACCCCGTTAAAAGAACAATGTTAAAGTATGCCGCCATGCCGTGTGCGGTACGGCGGTCACAGAAAGGAATCCAAGAATGAGTAATTTCTTATATTTTATCCTCGGCACAACGCTCGGCGGCATGGTCGGCGTGGCGTGTATGTGCGTGCTGCAGATTAACAGGCTTTCCGAGGGAAAGGGGGATTTGGATGCGGAAACGAAACGTGCAGATACTGTTCCGACTGACCGAGGAAGAAGCTGAATACCTCTGCTCCCTTGCGGAAAGGTCGGGACACTCCAGACAAGCCCTGCTCCAGTCGATGGTCATGGGCTACCGCCTGTGCGAGAAGCCAGACCCAGAGTTTTATAAAATCATGCGGGAGCTGTCCGCCATCGGCAACCGCATCAACCAGCTTGCGGCAAAGGCGAACGCCTTAAACTTTGTGGACACGCCGATGCTCTACGACGAAGCGAAGCGGTGGCGGGATTTCCGTCTGGACGTGGGCAGGTGCTACCTTGTTCCGAGGAAGATGTCTGGCTGATGGCGGTCTGCGAGATATGGGACGTAAAGGGCAGGCTCGACCACCCCATCGACTATGCGGAGAACCCAGAAAAGACCGCCAACCCAAAATACACGGATGCGGATTTGCAGGCGATGGGCGACGTGATGAAGTATGCCACCAATGGGGACAAGACCGAGCATCAGTTTTTCGTCACGGGCGTAAACTGCGACCCTGCCACCGCAAGGGACGAGATGATGATGGCAAAAGCCCAATGGAACGACCAGAGCGAGATTGTCTGCTATCACGGCTTCCAGAGTTTTAAAGCGGGCGAGGTCACGCCAGAGCAGGCACATGAGGTCGGCGTGAAGCTGGCGGAGAAGATGTGGGGCGGCAGGTTCCAAGTGATTGTGGCAACCCACTTAAATACGGACTGCCTGCACAACCACTTTGTCGTCAACTCCATTTCTTATATTGACGGCAGGCACTACCACGACAACAAGAAGAATCTGCGTCTGCTCCGCCAGCGTTCGGATGAATTGTGTCGTGAGTATTCCTTATCGGTCATCGAACACCCAAGCGGCAGGAAGAAGCCCTATGTCCTATGCCAAGCCGAGAAGCAGGGCTTACCCACAAGGGATACCGTGGCACGGCAGGCGGTGGACGAAGCCATCTCAAAATCGTTCACGCTGAAAGACTTTGACCGCCAGTTGTCGGAAATGGGATACCGCATCAATTTTGACCCCAACCGAAAATATTGGACGATAATCGGAAAAGGATGGCAAAGACCGAAGCGGCTCTATAAGCTCGGCGATGACTACACCAATGAGCGGATAACGGAACGCATCAAGGAAAATTCCTATGCGGTCAAGTTCCAGAGCTTTTCCAAAGAACAGCCGCAGGTCAGAGTGATAAGGGTAAAAGGCACGTTAAAGGATGCCAAGAAAATCGGCGGCTTGCGTGGGCTGTATCTCCACTACTGCTACAAGCTCGGCATCCTGCCAAAAAAGAAACAACAGAATTACGCACGGCTTCACTATCTCCTAAAGGACGACCTTATGAAGATGGAAGCCATCACCAACGAAACAAGGCTGCTCTGCCGCAACCATATCGACACGGCGGAGCAGCTTTTGTCCTATAAAGGCTCTCTGGAATCCGAGATAAGTGAGCTGACCGAACAGCGTAAGGGGCTTTACTCCCAATCCCGAAAATCTGTCGGGGAAGAAAAAGAAGCGGTCAAGGCTCGGCTGTCGGAAATCACGGGGCGCATGAAAACAATCCGAAAGGAGGTCAGATTGTGCGAGGGAATCGAAGCCCGCAGCGACACCCTCAAGGAAAAATTAAATGTCATACGGGCAGATGAGAACAAAGAAAAAGGAAAGGAGCTGATGAAGCATGAACACAGGCGGCGAAGCGGCGGAGCAAATCGTAAGGATGAGCTTGGAGGGATTTGAGGTTGCTGCCAAAATCACGGGGGCGGGTGCGAAGAATATCGCCATCCTCTTATATTCCATCTTAAAGGAAGAACAGAAAACCAAAGGCAAAGCAAGGCTCACAAACATGCTCCGCTCTGGGAAAGAGTTAAAAGTCTTTACTGTCAAGAGCGGCGACTTGAAGAAGTTCACGCAGGAAGCGAAGAAATACGGCGTACTCTACTGCGTTTTGGCAGACCGCAAGAACAAAGACCCCAATGCGGAGGTGGATGTGATTGCCCGTGCCGAGGACGCATCGAAAATCAGCCGCATCGTGGAGAGGTTCAGCCTTGCGTCGGTAGATACTGCTTCCATCGTGACCGAAGCGGAAAAATCGAAAGGGGAAAAAGGAAAGGCGAGAGATACCAAGACCGCAGATGCAAAGGACGGTCAGCCAGAGCCAGACGTCGGCGTGGAGGAAAAGGCGGAGAAAGACAAACTCATGGACGCCCTTATGGGAAAACCCGTGCAGAAAGAGGAAAACGCCCCAAACCCCTCGGTGGCAAAGACAGAAAAATCCCCTCTGTCCGAGCCTACCTCAAAGCAGCAAAGGAAGCCCGCAGAGGGGGCTACTATGGCTAAGGCACAAAAGCCGTCAGTCAGGGAGGAACTGCGGAAAATCAAGGAGAGCCGTAAGGAGCAGGAAGCGGACGTTTCCCCTGCAAAAGAGAAATCTCCCGACAGGGGAAAGAAACCGCCCGCAGGAAAGACGGAGCATAAGCAGCCCCAGAAGCGGAAACGGAAACCAAAATCGAAAGGAGCAAGATAAGCATGAGCATTTATGACGTATTCAGCGGCGGAGGCAGACCTTTTAACAAAGAGGAATGGGCGACGCAGAAACAGGAGCAGCGGAAAGCAGCCTATGAGCTGATAGACACGACCTGCGAAAAAATGATGGCGGACGGAGGTGCGTTTCAGCAGTACCTTGACGTGCAGGGGCATTTTGACCGCTACTCCGTCAACAACGCCATCTTGGTTTCGGCGCAGATGCCCGAAGCGACGCAGCTTAAGGATTACGGCAGTTGGAAACAGAGCCGTGCCTATATGGACAAGGACGCACAGAAAATCACCATCCTTGAGCCGGGGAAAGAGTACGAGCGGGAGGACGGCTCAAAGGCGGTCGGCTATAATGCAAAAGTGGTCTACGACATTTCCCAGACCTCGGCAAAGGACAGGCAGCAGCCACAGGAGCAGAAAACCATGCGGGAGCTTGTGTCGGCGATGATTGACGCAAGCCCCGTTTCCTTTGTGCCAGTGGACGACCTTGAGCTGCCTGCGTTCTACGACAGCGCACAGCAGACCATCTTCATCAAGACGGGATTGAACGAAGAACAGCTCTTTGTCAGCATGGCAAAGGAAGTGTCGGCAGCGGTCTTTGACTTCAAGCACAAGGAGAGCCGTGACGTTTCAGAGTTCAAGTCGTTCTGCGTCGCCTATATGGTAAGCTCCCGCTACGGCGTGGACACAAAGGGCTTCCGCTTCGACAATATCCCGAAAGAGTTTGCGGGCATGGAAACGCAGGAATTTAAAGGGCAGCTTGGCTCGATGCGTGACGTTCTGGGCGAAATCCAGTCGGACATGTATAAGAGCCTTGAGAAGAACAAGCCGCCCAAATCCAAAGGGCAGGAACGCTAATCGGAGGTGCAGCCCATGAAAGAAGAACGATACCATCTGGCATTGGACAAATACGATAAGAACATCGTCCTCAACGCCCTCAACACCCTGCGGACGCAGCAGATACAGGAGGAACGCCCCACCGAGCCTGTTGACGAGCTGATAAGCAGGGTGGCATTCGCCCCGACCAGGAAAGTAAAGGTCGCCCCATGCAAGTGCCATGAAGAACGGTGATGATTACAAGGCGGGCTTAATCCTTTCTTTATGCGGGATTGTCCCTGTCGTGTGGCTTGCACTGCTGACTGCCCCTTATGTCAGCGGCGGCATCGTGGAGATAATGCAGAATTTATCCGTGGCAATCGAGAACCCGTTTTCCATAACGGTATGCGGGGACAGCGTAAGGACTGTCCTTATTTTCCTGCTTGCCTACGGCATGGGAATCGGCGTTTATTTCTCCACACGCAGGAACTACCGCAAGGGGGAGGAACACGGCTCTGCAAAATGGGGCAATGCAGGTACGCTTAATAAAAAATACCGAGATAAAAACGCATCGGAGAACAAGCTGCTGACCCAGAGCGTCCGCATCGGGCTTGACGGGAAGAAACACCGCAGGAACTTAAATATCCTCGTGGTGGGCGGCTCTGGCGCAGGAAAGACCAGATTTTTTTGTAAGCCCAACGTCATGCAGTGCAACACGTCAATGGTAATCTTAGACCCGAAAGGCGAGATTGTCCGTGACACGGGCGGGCTTCTGGAAAAGAAAGGCTATGAGGTGCGTGTGCTTGATTTAATCAACATGCACAAGAGCCACTGCTACAACCCGTTTGTCTATCTAAGAAACGGCAACGACGTGCAGCGGTTGGTAACAAATTTATTTAAGGCGACCACGCCGAAAGGAAGCCAGTCGCAAGACCCGTTCTGGGACACGGCGGCGAGTATGCTGCTTTTATCCCTCGTATTCTATCTGAAATACGAAGCCCCGCCAGACGAGCAGAATTTCCCGATGGTGATGGAGCTTTTAAGGGCGGGTGAGGTAAGGGAGGATGACGACGGCTATGTAAGCCCGCTTGACGAGCTGTTTGACCGCTTGGAGATGGTAAACCCAGAGCATATCGCTTTGAAGTATTACAGAGATTACCATTCTGGTTCGGCAAAGACACTAAAGAGCATCCAGATAACCCTTGCCGCAAGGCTTGAGAAGTTCAATCTGGAAAGCCTTGCATCTTTGACTGCCACGGACGAATTGGATTTACCGTCTTTGGGCGAGAAGAAAGTCGCACTGTTCGCACTGATACCAGACAACGACACCAGTTTTAATTTTTTGGTGTCACTTTTATACACGCAGCTATTCCAACAGCTATTTTACCTCGCCGACCACAAGTACGGCGGGAGCCTGCCCGTCCACTGTCAGTTCATTATGGATGAATTTGCGAACGTCAGTTTGCCAGATGACTTTGACAAGATACTGTCAGTCATGCGTTCAAGGGGCGTGTCGGTCAGCATCATTTTACAGAATTTGGCGCAGCTCAAAGCCCTGTTTGAGAAACAATGGGAAAGCATCGTCGGGAACGCCGACGAGTTCCTCTATCTCGGCGGCAATGAGCAGAGTACCCACAAGTTTGTGTCGGAGCTGTTAGGCAAGGCGACCATCGACACCAACACCTATGGGAAAAGCTCTGGGCGGAGCGGCAACTATTCCACCAACTACCAGATTTCGGGGCGTGAGCTTTTAACCCCAGACGAGGTGCGTATGCTTGACAACCGCTACGCACTTCTTTTTGTGCGTGGGGAACGCCCCGTCATGGATTTGAAGTACGACATCTTGAAACACCCGAACGTGAAACTGACCGCCGACGGTGGGAAGCCGCCGTATATCCACGGCGAGCCGACGCAGGCGGTCGCAACCTTTGTGTTTGGCGGGGATATTCCAAAAGACGCTGTTGCGCTTAATCCTGTCAGCACTTCCTATGAGCTTCTGTCCGATGAGGACTTGGAAGAAATATTCAATTTATAAGGAGGATTTACCCTATGAAACTTTTTCAGAAAAACGAGAACAACCAGAACAAAGCAACCCAGAAACTGCCGATGACAGGCAAGGTAAAAAGAGGTTTCCGCTGCTACTGCGTGGCGGTACTGGCTGCGGCTTTGATGCTTGGAACGTCCATGACCGCCTTTGCCGCCAATGACCCGATTGCCGTTGTCAACAACCTCTCCAATTTCATCTTCGGTCTGATACGGGCGGTCGGGATGATTATGCTCGGCTTCGGCATCGTGCAGGTCGGCTTGTCGCTGAAATCCCACGACCCGTCCCAGAGGGCGAACGGCTTCCTCACACTGGCGGGCGGCGTTGTGATTACCTTTGCGAAAGAGATTTTAACCCTCATCACGGGCTAATCCAAAACAGACTGAAATAACAGACTGACACAAGACAGGATAACGGGGCAGATCCGCTCTGCGGAACTTGCCCCGCTATCAAATTTTAAGAACGGAGGTGGTCGAATGTCAGACAACTGGGTAGTCCAGAACTTGGAGAACGCCCTTGACACATGGAATGAAAAGTTAGCCGAGATATGGCAGCTCATCACCCAATCCCCCGAAACCTTTAAGGGCGGTGCGATATGGAAAGTCATCGTTGACATCCACGGGGCGTTGCAGGCGATAGGGCTTGCCCTGCTCGTGCTGTTCTTTGTCGTCGGCGTGATGCGTACCTGCGGCGACTTCGCAAGCGTGAAGAAGCCCGAACACGCCTTGAAGCTGTTCATCCGCTTTGCCCTTGCGAAAGGTGCGGTCACTTACGGCTTGGAGCTGATGATGGCTCTGTTCAAAATTGTGCAGGGCGTGATTTCCGCCATTATGAAAGCCGCAGGCTTCGGCTCGGCGCAGAAAACGGTTCTACCACAGGAGATAGTGACAGCCGTGGAGGACTGCGGCTTTTTCGAGAGCATCCCCTTATGGGCGGTCACGCTGATAGGCGGGCTGTTCATCACGGTGCTGTCATTCATTATGATAATGTCGGTGTACGGCAGATTTTTTAAGTTGTATCTTTACACCGCCATCGCCCCCGTGCCGCTGTCCTCGTTTGCGGGAGAGCCGAGCCAGAGCGTGGGAAAGAGTTTCATCAAGAGCTACTCCGCCGTGTGCCTTGAGGGGGCAATCATCGTGCTTGCCTGCATCATCTTCTCGGTGTTTGCGGCGTCCCCGCCCGCAGTCAACCCCGATGCGGCGGCGGTCACGATGGTATGGGGCTATATCGGGGAATTGGTGTTCAATATGCTCGTCCTTGTCGGTGCGGTCAAGATGGCAGACCGTGTGGTAAGGGAAATGATGGGCTTGTAATTACCCCACAGGAAAGGAAAATTGAAATGAAAAAAGAAACGAAGTATTGCCAGAATTATAATATCCATCTGTTAAATGGAGAAGTCATTGAGGCTTCCGAAGCCTATGACCTGCCTGCTGAAAAAGGGCTGGTCGGAAAATTTGGAAAAGCGGACGATAACGAGATATTTGAAATCGGGGATGCCATTTCTGGGTTTGCATATATCCCGAAACGCAGCATCCTCTTTATTTCGACGGGAGACGTCCGAGAGGGGCGGTGCTGATATGGAAGTCAAGATAAATAAGGAAATCCGCAACTACACGGAATCCATGTTCTTCGGGCTGTCGATGCGGCAGTTCCTGTTTTCCGTGCTTGCCTGCGGCGTGGCGGTCGGCTTGTTCTTCCTGCTCCGTGGCAGGTTCGGGACGGAAACAGTAAGCTGGATGTGCATCTTGGGGGCTTCCCCTTTTGCGGTCATGGGATTTGTGAGGTACAACGGCATGACCGCCGAGCAGTTTGTGTGGGCATGGATAAAGTCGCAGTTTCTGATGCCGAAGAAGATTTTATTTGTCCCAGAGAATTTATATTACGATGCGATGAAGCAGGCACTGGACGCACATGAGAAAGGCTTGCCCGCCGTGCAGGATAAGAAACGGAAAAAGGGGAAACGCAGGAAAAAAAGAACAAAGACAGACGGGCGAAAGCAGCCCAAGAAATCAAGAAAGCGCAAGGAGGTAGATTATGATTAAGACGCTGAAAACGCTGTTCAAGCAGGACAGGGAGAAATTCATCGTGCCGAAGTCGGTGCAGGCGGTCATCCCGTTAAAGACCATGTGGGAGGACGGCATTTTCCTCGTGGGCAGGAACAAATACGCAAAGACATTTAAGTTTGAGGACATCAACTACGCCGTGGCAAGCCGTGAGGACAAGGAAGCGATGTTCCTCGAATACTCGGAGCTTCTTAACGCCCTCGATAGCGGGGCGACCACGAAAATCACGATAAACAATCGCAGGCTCAATAAAGCGGACTTTGAGCAGACCATCTTAATCCCGATGGCGGAGGACGATTTGGATAAATACCGCAAAGAGTATAACAAGATGCTGCTCGATAAAGCAACGGGGGCAAACTCCACCGTGCAGGATAAATATGTGACGGTTTCCGTCTGCAAGAAGAACATTGAGGAAGCGAGGAATTATTTTGCCCGTGTCGGTGCTGACCTTATCGGGCATTTTAACCGTTTAGGCTCGAAGTGTACGGAACTGGACGCTAACGACAAGCTGCGTATCTTCCATGATTTTTACCGCACGGGCGAGGAAACGGCGTTCTCCTTTGACATGGTGCAGACCATGCGGAAAGGACACGACTTCAAGGACTATATCTGCCCCGACTCCTTTGAGTTTGAGAAAGATTATTTTAAGATGGGGAATCGGTACGGGCGTGTGATATTCCTCAGAGAGTACGCAGCCTATATCAAGGACAGCATGGTGGCGGAGCTTTGTGAATTAAACCGTAACATGATGCTCTCCGTGGACGTTGTGCCTGTCCCGACGGATGAAGCCGTGAGAGAAGTAGAAAACCGTCTGCTTGGCGTGGAAACCAACATCACGAACTGGCAGAGGAAGCAGAACCAGAACAACAATTTTTCCGCCGTCATCCCCTACGACTTGGAGCAGCAGAGAAAGGAAAGCAAGGAGTTCCTTGATGATTTGACGACCCGTGACCAGAGGATGATGTTTGCGGTGCTTACGATGGTGCATACCGCAGAAACCAAAGAGCAGCTTGACAACGACACGGAAGCCCTGCTCACGACGGCAAGGAAGCATCTCTGCCAGTTTGCCGTGCTGAAGTACCAGCAGATGGACGGGCTGAACACAGCCCTGCCGTTCGGCGTGAGGAAGATTGATGCGTTGAGGACGCTGACGACGGAAAGCCTTGCGGTGTTTATCCCTTTCCGTGTGCAGGAAATCTACCATAAGGACGGCGTGTATTACGGGCAGAACGTCATTTCAAAGAACATGATAATCGCCAACCGCCGCCATCTTTTGAACGGCAATTCCTTTATCCTCGGCGTGTCGGGTGCGGGAAAATCCTTTACGGCAAAGGAGGAAATGACAAACATTATTCTGACCGACCCTAACGCCGATGTCTTGGTCATAGACCCCGAACGAGAGTACGCCCCTCTTGTGAAAGCCATGCAGGGCGAGGTTATCCACATCTCAGCGACGAGCGACAACCACATCAACGCAATGGACATGAACTCTGATTACGGCGACGGAGCGAACCCCGTCATCTTGAAATCAGAGTTTATTTTGTCTTTGTGCGAGCAACTTATCGGCGGGGCAAGTCTGGGGGCAAAGCAGAAATCCATCATCGACCGCTGCACGGCAAGCGTTTACCGCTACTACCAGCAGGGCAACTATATGGGTACGCCGCCGACCTTGCAGGACTTCCGTGAGGAGCTGTTAAAGCAGGATGAGCCAGAAGCGCAGGAAATCGCCCTTGCGATTGAGCTTTTCACGGACGGCTCACTCAACACCTTTGCCAAGCATACGAACGTGGATACCCACAGCCGCCTTATCTGCTACGACATTCTGGATTTGGGCAAGCAGTTACAGCCTATTGGTATGCTCGTCGTCCTCGACAGCATTTTAAACCGCATCACCCAGAACAGGGCGAAAGGCAGGAACACCTTTATTTTCATTGACGAGATTTACCTGCTCTTTCAGCACGAATACTCGGCAAACTTCCTTTTTACCCTCTGGAAGCGTGTGCGTAAGTATGGGGCGTACTGCACAGGAATCACGCAGAACGTGGACGACCTCTTGCAGAGCCATACGGCGAGGACGATGCTTGCCAACAGCGAGTTCATTATCATGCTGAACCAAGCGTCCACGGACAGAATCGAGCTTGCGAAGCTCCTTAACATTTCCGACCTTCAGATGAGCTATATCACGAATGTCGGTGCGGGGCAGGGATTATTGAAAGTCGGCAGCTCCCTTGTGCCTTTCGTCAATAAATTCCCACGCAATACAAAGCTGTATAAGCTGATGACGACTAAATTTGGGGAGTGCTAAAAGGATGGCAATTTTGGAAATGTTGACTTACAATAAATAGTTATACTCTGACAATAGAAAGCTATATTTTACAATAAATATCCATAATAGCGGCTCATGTGTGAATTTTACAATAATTATTCATACTGGCGCACTGGTATTTACAATAAAAAGTTATACTGGTGTGAAGTCGCTGAATGGATTGGTTGTAAGAGTGTTTTTTGTTGTCGGTGGAGGTATTGCTGTTGCGTGGAATGTTCCATGCGATGGCATTTTTATTTGCAAATCCAGTGTTTGTATAACTATCTATTGTCAAAATGGAGAAAGGAGTATGACTTATTATTGTCAAGAAACAGGAAAGGAATTGTGTTTATCCTGCCGACTGTCTGGAAGTGCTGCGGGAACTTCCAGACAGAAGCGTGGATGTAGTGATTGCCGACCCGCCGTATTACCGCATGAAAGGGGACTTTGATTTTGTGTTCCAGACAGTTTCGGAATATCTGGAATGGTGTCTGGCGTGGGCGGGGGAATGCCATAGGATTTTGAAGCCTACGGGTGCGTTTTACTGTTGGGGGAGCTGCCAGATGATAGACAAACTCTCTACCCACGTTTTAGACAAGTTTGACTGGATAAAGCGGAATCTGATTGTCTGGAATTACAGGACGGGGCGACCTGCGAAAGCGACCTATCGGAATGAAGCGGAGTTCTTGTGGTTTTACAGTAACCCCTTGCATGAAATAAACATTGATGCCGTCCGCATCCCGTATGATGAGGGCGGCGAAAAAGACAAGCGGAAAAACCCAAAGGGGAAATCCTGCGGGAACGTATGGGAGTTTCCGAGGATTATGCCCAATTATAAAGAAGCGACGGGGCATCCCACGCAGAAGCCAGAGAAGCTGGCGGAACGGATGCTGCTTGCAAGCAGCAGGGCGGGCGATTTAGTGGTAATCCCCTTTGCAGGCTCTGGGAGCGAGGTAGTCCAGTGCATCAAAAACGGGCGTGACTTTATCGCTTCTGAAATCAATGAAGTTTATGTGGAGAATATCATTCTGCCACGGCTGCAAAAAGAAACGGCTTGCAGCGTATCGGCACAGGAGAAAGGAGGATTTTTATGTCGGAGATAAGGTTTCGCAACGCAGCCCACCGTGATTTTTTTCTGGAAAGCATGATAAAGTGTAAGGTCAACGACTGCTATCACAGGGCGTTTTTCTATGTGATGGGGATTGCGGGGGAAACAAGGCAGAACATCAACGCCATGTTCGATTTTAAGACGGACTGCATCAAGCCAGAGGGGATGCACGCAGGCTGGCAGACGAGCGGCACGGTCAAAGTCTGCCACCTTGCCTTTAACCTCTGGAACGGTTACGCCGAGGAGGGGCGTGAGAAACTATTCACGCCAGAGGAATTGTTCTGCTGCGAGTTCGCCCCGTATTTCATGGAGGGCATCAAGGCACGGTATCCCGAATATTGCAGGGATTTACCAACGCCCAAGAAGCAGGCAGAGCATACACGGTAGCTGAAAACAAGAAAAAAGGAAATACCCTGCGGGCATACCTCTATGCCCAAAAGCAGGGCAAGAACAAAGAAACACCCTGCGGGCATACCATTATGCCCAGAAAGCAGGACAGAATAAAGAAAGGAATATTTTATGAATCTGAAAAACTATAAATGTATTCTCTGTATTACCGCCGCTGTTACCTTTTTAGGAGCAGCGGTTTTTTGTGGCTTTAAGATTTATAGCCATTACCAGCAGATAGACGAGCAGACGGAAGCCTTTGCGGAGATTGCAAAGGTCGTGGAGAACGCCGAGCCAGAGGAAGAACTGCCCAGAGATAAGGATACGCCCGTCAGCGAGGGAGAGGATATTCTTGCAAAGTACAAGGAACTGTATTTGCAGAATGAGGATATGGTCGGGTGGATTGCCATAGACGGAACAAGCATCAACTACCCCGTCATGCAGAGCAGGAACAGCCCGAATTTCTATCTGAAGCACAGCTTTGAAAAGGAATACAGCGATTTGGGAGTGCCGTATATCCAAGAGGACTGCGACCTTGCGGCAAGTGATAATCTGGTTATCTACGGACACCACATCAAAGGCGGCAGGATGTTCGGGGCGTTGGAAGATTATAAATCCAAGAGCTTTTATGAGAAACACAGGAATATCCAGTTTGACACCCTCACGGAGCAGGCAGAGTATGAAATTATTGCTGTTTTTAAGACCGTGGCGTACAGCTCGGAGGGCTACCGCTACTATGATTTTGTCAATGCGGAGAATGAAAAAGAATTTAATGCCTTTGTCGGGAAGTGTAAGGAACTTGCCTTGTATGATACGGGCGTGACCGCTGAATATGGGGATAAGCTCATTACCCTGTCCACCTGCGAATACTCCGCACAGAACGGCAGGCTTGCCGTGGTGGCGAAAAAAGCAGACTGACATGACCGCAAATCTTCTGGGAAAGGAGGTCGGATTTTATGGCTGATATAAAGACCAGAGATGCGGTCAAAGGTACGATTAAAACTTTAGACAAAGCCGCCATAGCAGGCAGTCGAATGAAATCCGCTTACGCTAAGACAAAGGACAAGGCGAAGCAGGGATATTATGCAGAGGAAAATTCCCCCACGGAATATGCCGCCGACAAGGTTTCCCATGCTTCGGGATGTATCAAGGACGAGGGCATCCACCAATTCAATAAGCAGGGGCAGAAAAACGCCGAAGCCACAAGAGAGAATATCGGTAAAGTAAAGGATAAAATCGCCGACTTTAAGGCAAAGCGGGCGAAGAAAGCCGCAGAGCAGAAAACAATGCGGAATAAGGCAGGACAAAACGCCATGCGTACAATGGGACAGGACGGCTTGCAGGAGGTTCAAGGGACTGCAAGCCGTCCCGCTGTTTCTGCTACTCATTCTACTCCTGTCAAGACCGAAACGCCCCAGACGGCGGCAAACTCACTAATAAAGACCAGACAACAGGGAAAGCGGACGATAAAGACAACCGCCAGAAATGCGGAAAAGTCCGTCAAGACCACAGCAAAAGGGACGGTCAAGGCGACGGAAAAAGGCGTGAAAACTGCAAAGGCGACATCCAAGACAGCGATTAAGACCAGGTCGCAGACTGCAAAGGCGGCGCAGAAAACGGCGAAAGCATCTGCCAAAGCCGCCCAGAAAGCGGCGCAGACGGCAAAAGCCACTGCAAAGGCGACAGCCGAAGCGACGAAAGCCACGGTCAAGGCTACCATTGCGGCGGTCAAGGCAATCATAGCGGGGACAAAAGCGTTGATTTCTGCCCTTATCGCGGGCGGCTGGATTGCCATTGTGATAATCATTATCGTCGTCCTGCTTGGGTGCGCCGTTTCCCTGTTCGGGGGCGGCAGCGACAGCACTTCCTATACCCCTGTCAGTGCGGAAGTGGAAGCCTACACGCCGCTGATACAAAAGTATGCGAAGCAGTACGGCATCCCCGAATATGTGGAGCTTATCAAGGCGGTGATGATGCAGGAAAGCGGTGGACGTGGACTTGACCCGATGCAGGCGGCGGAGGGGAGCTTTAACAAGAGATACCCCCATGAGCCGAACGGAATCAAAGACCCCGAATATTCCATCGAGTGCGGCGTGCAGGAATTAAAAGCAGCCCTTGTTTCAGCCGAGGTGGAGAACCCGATTGACATGGAGCGCATCAAGCTCGCCTTGCAGGGCTACAACTTTGGGAACGGGTATATCTCATGGGCAAAGAGCAACTACGGCGGCTATTCCTATGCAAATGCGGTGGAGTTTTCCGCAATGCAGGCACAGCGGCTCGGTTGGGAGAAGTACGGCGACACACAGTACCCCGCCCATGTATTACGCTACTACCCATACGGGAGGGCGTTTACAAGCGGAGGAAACCAAGCCATTGTGGAGGTTGCATTGACGCAGCTCGGCAACGAGGGCGGTCAGCCTTATTGGAGCTGGTACGGTTTTGGCGGGCGTGTGGAATGGTGCGCCTGCTTCGCATCGTGGTGTGCCGACCAGTGCGGCTATCTGGAAAGCGGCATCATCCCGAAATTTTCCCTCTGCTCGGACGGTGTGAACTGGTTCAAGGGCAAAGGGCAATGGCAGGATAAGAACTATGAGCCGCAGGCAGGCGACCTCATTTTCTTTGATTGGGGGAGCGACGGCTCAATCGACCATGTGGGAATCGTAGAGAAATGCGAGAATGGGACGGTCTACACCGTGGAGGGCAACTCTGGGGATGCCTGCAAACAGCAGAGCTATCCAGTCGGGAGCGGCTCAATATACGGCTACGGATGTCCAAACTATTAGTTGAACAAGGTAAAAGGAAACCAGAGGTCAATCCTCTGGCTGCTCTTTTGCCTTACATATCCCCTGCGCCGTCCCTGCTATGATTGTCAGCTCTGAATCATCGAATGTGTCAAAGAGTGAGTCCAACTGTCGGCGGAGTGAAGATTTTTGTATGTGTTTATCGGAAAATATGTATTGGTCAGCCGAGATGTCAAACATTGTGATAAGTTGGATGAATAGCATAAATCTTGGCTGCTGTCCCTCTTTTTCGATAGACTGGAGGTATCTTGGCGTAATGTCAAGCTGTTCGGCTAATTCCTCTCTTGTCAGACCATTTTTTTCACGGGCATCCTTGATTGCTTCTCCAAAAGGCATAAAGTCAAAAGTTTCTGGTACTTCATTCATAAAGTATCACCTCATTTTTCGTAAAAGTTCATACAGATATTTTACGGAAATCAAAGTTCTTATGAAACGAGGTGACATTTCTACATATAGGATATATGATTTCCTATGTATAGAAGTGAAAGAACTATCCCCTCTTTTTTATCCCCTTGCATAGAGTTGTTATTATTCTTTATAGCGTATATAATAATAATCGCAATCAAAATATGATACGGAAATTACAGAGATACCTTGAATCTATACGGCGATTAGGAAAATCTTAACAATTTCTTATTGGAAAGTGCAGGATTGCTTATGTGCAATTTAGTAAAATAAAACAAAAGGAAAGGAATGGACTGATATGGAGAATAAAATACTGATTGTAGATGATGAACAGGAAATAGCAGACCTTGTTTCCCTTTATCTTGAAAATGAGAATTTTACTGTATATAAATTTTATAATGCCAAAGATGCAATGGCTTGTATTGAAAGTGAAACCCTTGATTTGGCAATTTTGGACGTTATGCTGCCTGATATGAACGGTTTCCAAATATGCAAAAAGATAAGGGAGAAATATCGCTATCCAGTGATAATGCTCACGGCAAAGGGAGAGGAAATTGATAAAATAACGGGATTAACATTAGGGGCAGACGATTATATTACGAAACCGTTTTTGCCTTTAGAATTGGTCGCTCGTGTGAAAGCCCAACTAAGAAGATATAAAAAATACAATGTGGGAAATGAGCCAGAGGAAGATATTTTGATTCATTCTGGTTTAGTTCTAAATGTGAAAACGCATGAGTGTACTTTAAATGAAAAGCCTCTTTCATTAACGCCTACGGAGTTTTCTATATTACGGATTTTGTGTCAGCAGAAAGGAAATGTAGTCAGTTCGGAGGAACTTTTTCATCAAATATGGGGGGATGAATATTTCAGTAAAAGCAATAACACCATTACTGTTCATATTCGGCATCTTCGTGAGAAAATGGGAGATTCATTTGAAGAACCACAATATATAAAAACAGTCTGGGGGTGTGGATACAAAATTGAAAATTAAGATTTCAAAGACAACTACACTAATTGGCACTTGTATCCTCGGCATTGCTGCTTGTTTTGGATTGTATTATCTGGTAGATAAGGTTTGGAACGGCTTTTTTGTGGATTGGTTCACGGCTAAGTACATGAATACGCATGAGGTTTATTCTGCTGATGTGGGAAAAGATATTCTTGTTACAGAGCCTTTGTGGTCGGAGCTGAAAGTATTTATCTTGACAGTTCTGATTATAATCGTACTTATCTGCATTGCAATTACTTTTGCGGTTGCAAATTTACATGCAAAGGCAGAAGTGAGAAAATCCATCACTGCGACTTCGGTGATGCTGCATGACTTTATGATAGAAGAAAAAGGAAATATAGATATTTTTCCAAAAGAGTATGCCGAAATTTCAGCCCAGATGTCCGAAATAAAATCCACGATGCAGCGGCATGAACAAATGTTAAAGGAAGAAGCAAGCAGAAAAAATGATTTGATTGCTTACCTTGCACATGATTTAAAGACACCGCTTACCTCTGTTATCGGATATTTAGCATTATTGGATGAAGCACAGGATATGCCGATAGAACAAAAAACAAAATATGTAAATATTGCATTAAGCAAAGCACTTCGTTTAGAAAAGCTTATCAACGAATTTTTTGATATAACAAGATATAATCTGCAACAAATTGATTTGGAAAAAGAATCTATAAACCTCTGTCATATGTTGGTTCAAATGACAGATGAATTTTACCCGCTGTTAAATGCTCATGGTAATCAAACAGAGGTATGTGTTGATGAAGAAGTAACGGTTTATGGGGATTCTATGAAGTTAGCCAGAGTTTTCAATAACATTTTAAAAAATGCGATTTATTACAGTTACCCAGATACGATAATTAAAATATGGGCTGAAAGCACAGATACGGATGTTTGGATTTATTTTTGCAATAAAGGAAAGACAATTCCAGAAGGTAAGTTAAATTCTATTTTTGAGAAGTTTTTCCGTATGGATGAAGCACGTTCGACGAATACGGGAGGTGCAGGATTGGGGCTGGCGATTGCAAAAGAAATCATAACACTGCATGGAGGTAAAATTACTGCCGAAAGTGAAAACGAATCAACAACTTTCCGTATCTCTTTACCTATAACACATTAGTAAAATATATAGGCTCTCTTAGCATTTTCTTAGGAATTAGAAAATTGAATATTAAAGTATGGATAGCTTCTGTTCAGTAGAATGAATACTGAATAGAAGCTATTTGCTTTGTATGAAAAAGGAGGACTTCATAATGAATCAACAAAAGAAAGTTGCTGTTTTTTTTGGCGGCTGCTCCACGGAATATGCAGTTTCGTTACAGTCGGCATATGCGGTAATTAAGTGTATTGACACAAAGAAATATGTACCAATCTTAATAGGCATTGCCCCTCACTCTGGCAAATGGTACTGGTATCAAGGGGAACTGGAAAAGATAAAGGAGGATAATTGGCAGTCAGAAGAAAACTGTACGCCAGTATTTCCGTCTTTTGACAGAACAGTTCACGGGTTGTGTTATTTGGACAATCATCATTTAGAGATAATTTCATTCGATGCTGCATTGCCAGTTTTACATGGAAAGAACGGAGAAGATGGAACAATTCAAGGGGTTCTGGATTTGATGGGGATTCCTGTTATCGGATGTGGTTTATTATCTTCCGCTTTATGTATGGATAAAGAACTGGCTCACCGTATCGTAGAAATGAACGGAATAAAAGCTGCACGGTCTTTTACTATTAAGACAAATTATTCAGAGGAAATGGTTCAGAAAAAAGCCCTAGAGCTTGGTTATCCTTTATTCGTAAAGCCTGTACGGTCTGGTTCATCGTTTGGGATTTCAAAAGTCTTACATGAACAGGATTTGCTTTTAGCAATCGAGAGTGCCTTTGAGCATGATTCTACCGTTATTCTGGAAGAAATGGTTGATGGTTTTGAGGTTGGATGTGCAGTTTTGGGGAACAAGGATTCCGATTTGATTGTGGGTGAAGTTGATGAAATTGAATTGTCGGATGGATTTTTTGATTACACAGAGAAATATACATTGAAAACTTCCAGTATTCATGTACCTGCACGTATTTCTCCACAAAAGGCAAAAGAAATTAAAGAAACAGCTCTTGAAATTTACAAAGCATTAAGTTGCTGCTGTTTTGCAAGGGTGGATATGTTTTTGACTCCCGCAGGGGAAATTTATTTTAATGAAGTAAACACAATTCCCGGCTTTACGGAGCATAGCCGTTATCCCAATATGTTAAAAGAAGCAGGTCTGCCATTTGATGAAGTAATCGGACGCTTGATTGAAATGGGGGTATCGAAGTGACACAGATTGAATTAACAAAAGACAACACTTATCATGGGAACTTAATACTTGTAACGCCAGATTATCCGCTTATGAAGTTCCCGTGTATGAAAGATATGCAGCCAGCAATTAAGGAACAACCAGAAATACAGATGAATGAGCAGGCGGCTAATTTATTACAGCTAATATTAGCAAAAATTCATTGCAAAAATGAAATTGTAGCTGTAAGCGGTTTCCGCACACAGGAAGAACAGGAAAAAATATGGAATGATACGTTAGCCAAAAGCGGTCTTGATTTCACAAAAAAATATGTGGCAGTACCCAGACATAGCGAGCATCAGACAGGACTTGCCATAGACCTTGCAGAGAACAAGGAACAGATTGACTATATCTGCCCGCATTTTCCATATACGGGGATTTGTGGGGAGTTCAGAGCGACCGCTCCCCGATTTGGTTTTGTTGAAAGGTATGTGTCTGGGAAAGAACAGATAACGGGTATTGGAGCAGAACCGTGGCATTTTCGCTATGTGGGTTATCCCCATTCTGTCATTATGGCAGAAAAGGATATGGCTTTAGAAGAATACATTTGCTTTTTAAAGGAAACTACCGATTTAAGGCATCCTTATATTTATAACAGTTCTAAAGCGGACAAAATCGAAATTTCGTATGTTTTTTTAGATGGCGGTCACTCTATAAAACTTGATGTATCGGAGATGTCGCCGTATATGATTTCGGGTACAAACGAGGGAGGGGCTATTTTAAGTAGATGGAGGGAATATTATGCGTCATAAAACATTTGCAGGAATAGATTATTTCCGCTTAGTGGCTGCTTTCATGGTAATTGCAATTCATATATCGCCATTGTCAGTCTGGAGTGAGGGAATTGATTATTTAATTACCTATTGTATTGGGAGAATTGCTGTTCCATTTTTCTTTATGACGACAGGATATTTTGTATTAGCTCCCTATGTGCTTAGCAATTTTAAAAAGAAATATCCTCTCCGTAAATACCTTGTTAAAAATATAAGGCTGTACCTCATTGTGACCGCTGTTTATATACCTATTTCAATATATTCTGGGAATATGCCAAAATCTATCTTGGAGTTTATAAAGCAGCTTCTTTTTGACGGCACGTTCTATCATTTGTGGTATTTTCCCGCCGCAATTATTGGGTGTGTACTTCTTGCGTGTCTGACAAAAAAATCAGTTCAGGCAGCAGTTTACTTTTCGCTCATTGCTTATGTGATAGGAGTATTTGGTGATTCTTATTATGGTCTTATAGAAAACGTGCCTTTACTACGCACGTTATATACTGGCATTTTCTATGTCAGCAGTTATACAAGAAACGGTATTTTCTTTGCGCCAATTTATATCCTGCTCGGTGTGCTGCTGGCTGTTCCCGAATTTCATTGTGGGGAACAGGTATGTAAATGGGGACTTGCATTAGCATCGTTACTTATGCTTTTAGAGGGATGGATTACTTATTCTTTCCATATCCAAAAGCATAATAGTATGTATTTCTTTTTGCTGCCAGTGATGTATTTTTTGTTTCAATTACTGCTTAAAGTTTCTGGGAAAGCCCCCGCTTGGATACGGAATGGTTCAATGATGCTGTATATTATTCATCCTGCGGTAATTGTTGCCCAACGGTTAATCGCTAAAGTGACAGGACTTACAAAGATACTTGTGGACAATTCCTTTTTCCAATATATTTCGGTCTGTCTATTGTCATTGGCAGCCATGTTTATGATTCAAATATTTTTTGAAAGGGGAGGTAGAAATGTATCAAAAAGGTAGGGCGTGGATTGAACTGGATATAGACAATCTGGCTTACAATATAAGGCAATTCAGAAAAATACTTTCTCCTAAGTGTGCGATTATGCCCGCCGTTAAAGCAAATGCCTATGGACATGGTGCTGTCCTCATTGCAAAAGCATTGCAGGATTTGGAAATTAAAGATTTTTGTGTGGCATCAGTAAATGAAGCGGTTGAGCTTAGAAAAGCAGGGATTTTAGGGCAGATTTTGATTTTGGGATATACCTCGCCAAATCAGTTTTCTGATTTGGTGAAGTACAATCTTACACAAACGGTAGTTGATTACCCCTACGCAAAATTGTTAAATGACTTTGGACAAGTCATCTTTGTCCATATTGGAATAGATACGGGTATGCATCGTTTAGGGGAAAGAAGCGAAAACATAAAGGAAGTTTATAAAATGTGGGAGTTTGATAATCTGAAGATAACAGGTGTATATTCTCACTTGTGTATGTCCGATGGGGCTAGTGATGCGGAACGGGATATTACTCTAAAACAAATTGAGGAATTTAATATGGTAATAAACTTTCTGCATAGAAAGGGAATACATCATTTTAAAACGCACATACAAGGAAGTTATGGCGTACTGAATTACCCCGCTTTAAAGTTTGACTATGCACGATTAGGAATTGCACTTTATGGTGTATTAAGCTCTCCGAAAGATAGAATTATTTCTAATACAAAATTGAAACCAGTTTTATCATTAAAAGCCAGAATTGCGTGTGTAAAGCAGTTACATAAAGGCGAAGCACTCGGTTATGGTCTGACTTATAAGGCTGGAAAAGAAATGCAGATTGCTACTGTTTCAGTCGGATATGCAGATGGGATTCCCCGTGAATTGTCAAATAAGGGATTTGTTTTGATAAACGGGCAGAAAGCAGCTATTGTCGGTCGTGTTTGTATGGACCAGTTAATGGTAGATGTGACAGATATTAAGGGCGTGTCTTGCGGGGATGAAACCATATTTATTGGGAAAAGCGGAAACAGTGAAATCATGGCTGCTGACCTTGCAGATAGTATAAATACTATATCAAATGAGATTTTAAGCCAATTAGGAAGTCGTTTAGGCAGAGTATCAATAAAAAAATAATAGCGGAAGATAGCATTTTCTTATAGGTATAGCGGGAAGTTTAGAATAAGAATTTTGATTGGATTTATAACTCGTCAAATAAAAAAAACAGCGTTTTGGCGGGTTGTATTTTCATGCAAAAATAGTTTTTCTCTCCAAATCTGTTTCAAGTTTGGAGGGATTTTTATTGCCTGCAAATAGCAAGTTCCATTTACATATATCATATCGGGGATGGGTGGACAGCCTGTTAAAAAAATCCTTGTCAGTGCAAGGGGGATTTCTACCCAAGAAGTAGAAGTCAAATTTCTACATATAAGAACTAAAATATCTATAAACCGTAAAGGTGTGACAGCCCTTACGGTTTTTCTTTTGTCGTTTTTTGTAATATCACGCCGCAAGGCTTTTCTGGGTGTGGGATGCCGCTCTCCGCCTTTCAATCTGGATTATACAAAAAAATTCAGATTGGAGGTAACGGATTATGGCGTACAACAAAGCCAGAGAAGAAAGAAAATGGCGGATATGGAAAGAAGCCGAGGAAAAGCAGCTTAGGAGCTTGGGTGTCAGCGAGGGCGATATTGAAAAGCTCCGTGTCCATGATTGGGCGATATTCAATTCCGACAGACGGTACTATGAGAAATTGCAGGATGCGGGTACATATCTTGAGGAAGTGGCAGAGGACACGGCACAGCCCGAAGTAAAAACGATTGAGGAATTTTTGGACAGCATTGAAAATGCAGTGCTGTACCAAGAGCTGCATCAGTTGGATAAGCTCACGCTCCAAGCGTTGCTGATGAGGACGCAGGGCTTTTCAGTCACTGAAATTTCAGTGGAATTAAGTTTAAACAAGGAAGTCATTTACAAGCGTTTGAACAGGTTTAAGAAAAAAATTAAAAAACTTTTGGGATAGTGTCCAAAATCGCACTCTCCCATCGGCTACTGGGTGAGAGGGCAAAAACCTCTTGCCCAGTTTTCTTTTATATCGAAACGGGACGGCTCTTTGACAACCGAATACCCATTCACCAAATACATTCTCTTTGTGGCTGTAATAAGCGTAAGCGTGTGCAGCGGTACGCCATGACCCGCCGAAAGACGGCAAGCGGAAAATACCGACTGGAAATATCGGGCAGCTCCCGATTTCGCCAAAACCCACAAAGAGGACAATGATACTCCCGTCCAGCCACAGTCCGAGCGGTAACCAGTCCGCCGCAGGCAATGGGGGCGGCTCTGTCAGACCGACAGTTGGGGTGCAATTCCCGTGGCGTCAGTTCGCTGCTGACCGTTTGGTGACTTCCCTTGCGTTATCACGCATCAGCATTTTCGGGGTGTCGGGGACAAATAGAAAATGCCTTTTATCATAAAGCCAGATGCAGGGCGGTCAATGGAACAGGGCTTGTTTTATGCTTTTCCGACCTTAAATGCTTCCTTGCGTCTGTCTGTTACATAGGCAGGATATTCCTGCCTAAATCCAGATGGAGGTTATAAAGAATATGGAAAGAACAATCAGGCGTGGCGACATCTACTACGCAGAGCTTAATCCCGTTATCGGCTCAGAACAGGGCGGCACACGACCCGTACTTATCATTTCCAATAATATAGGAAACAGGCACAGCCCGACGGTCATTATCGCAGCCATTACGAGCCGAGTGCAGACAAAAGCGAAACTGCCGACACATACCGCCGTGAAAGATTACAAAGGGCTTGATAAGGACTCCATTATCCTGCTTGAGCAGATAAGGACGATTGACAAACAGCGGTTAAAACAGCATATGGGGACAATGCCCACGGACATAATGGCAAGGGTTGACAAGGCTCTTGCCATTAGCTTATCCATGAAGCAGCAGAAAGCGGGGTGTGGCGATGGAGCAGAATAGGGAGCAGGATTTTGTACATTACAGCATCCAATTCGCATGTTTGCAGAAGCTGAAAAAAAGAAGTTTAATTACGGTAGATGAATACGAAGCCATAAAGAAGCGGCTTATGAGAGATTACAATGTCGTTACGAACCTTGCGGCTTGACATTCATCAATAAATATTTTGGAGGTAAATCATATGAGCGATGTGCAGGTAATCAAAGCAAACCGTAGTGAAAACCGTATCCGTGGCAGAAAGGTCGAAGTGTTAAGGGTAGCCGCCTATTGCCGTGTCAGCACGGACAGTGAAGACCAGCTCAACAGCTATAAGTCACAGGTCACATATTACACGGATTTGATTAAGAAGAAACACGAATGGACACTGGCGGACATATACGCTGACGAAGCCATAACAGGCACGCAGGTAGCGAAGCGTGAGGATTTCCAGAGAATGATTAACGACTGTATGAATGGGGATATTGATATGGTGATTACAAAATCCATTTCAAGATTTGCCAGAAACACACTGGACACTCTGAAATATGTCCGTATGCTGAAAGAGAAAGGCATTGCCGTTTTCTTTGAAGATGAAAATATCAATACCTTAACAATGGACGGCGAGCTGCTGTTGGTGGTACTCAGCTCCGTCGCACAGCAGGAAGTGGAGAATATATCTTCCAATGTCAAAAAGGGATTGAAAATGAAGATGCAGAGGGGCGAGCTTGTAGGGTTTCAAGGCTGTCTGGGATATGACTACCATAAGGATACAAAAAGCATATCCGTAAATGAAAAGGAAGCTGAAATTGTACGGTATATTTTCAATCGGTATATTGAGGGCGCAGGCTGCACGGTCATCGGGAACGAACTGGAAAACTTGGGATACAAGACAAAGTACGGCAGTTCAAAATGGGTACAGTCCACAGTCATCGGAATTATCAAAAATGAGAAATACAAAGGCGACCTGCTTTTAGGAAAGACATTCACGGTTGACCCGATTTCAAAAAGACGGTTGGAAAACTTCGGGGAAGAAGATAAGTTTTATATCCGTGACCATCACGAACCGATAATCAGCGAGGAAATTTTTGAGGAAGCGCAGAAGATACTGGCGAAGCGGAACACAAACCGCAACGTGCATCAAGAGGGGCAGAAAAGAAACAAGTTCAGCAGGAAATATGCGTTTAGCTGCATGATAAAATGCGGATTTTGCGGCGGCACTCTGACACGGAGGAACTGGCACAGCAGCTCCGCATACACTAAGACAATCTGGCAGTGCGTCACTGCTACGAAGAACGGGAAAAGACATTGCCCACACTGTAAGGGAATCCCCGAAGAAGTGATTGAAAAAGCCTTTGTAAAGAGCTACCAGCTTTTATGCACAGACCAGCAGGAGATTGTTGATGAGTTCCTGCAAAAAGTTGAGGGAATCCTTAATGACGACACTTCTCTGAAGCGTCTGCCTAAGATTGAAAAGGAAATGGCTGACCTGCACAGGCGTAAGGAGAAGCTGCTTGATTTAAGGCTTGATAATAATATCGACAGGGACATTTACGAAAAGAAGAACCAAGAGCTGTCCGAGCAGTTAAAGAAGCTCCAAGAGGAACAGGAGCGGTTGATGGAATTGAGCAGGAATCAGGATAATACCAGAACACGGTTAAGGGAGTTCAGAAAAGTGTTAGGTTCTGGGGAGATACTGGAGAGTTTCGACAGGGTGGTTTTTGAAAGCGTGGTTGAAAAAATAGTCATCGGAGGTTATAATAATGAGGGAGTGGAGGAGCCTTTGAAGATAACCTTTGAGTATAAAACTGGTATCCACTCTAATTTTAATGGAAAGGATTTTAAGCCAAAGCGTAAAAACGCTGCGGCTGTACATAATGACGCAGAATTGTGTTCCTATACGAGTGACGAGGCTGAAAAATTGTGTTTACATAGTAGTTCCGACACATGTGGAAGTCGTGTGTTGTCTACATCGGGTGAATTCGTAGAAGTCCTTAATTTCAGGCACTTTGCGAGGTATATGAGTTTCACACCAACAGGCAAACAGGGCAAGAAAAAGCAGATTATGAATGGCATCGAAGTGTCAGTAGTATTGCATCTGGTATGAGGAAACACATTCGGATAGAATTAACATTTTTTATTCAATAGCATAGAGAAAAGCCAAAAGGACGCTTGTTTTCAGAACTTCTGGAAGATGAGTGTCCTTTTCTTTTATCCCAAGGCAAAGGAGAAGATAAAAAATGGCAAGGAAGAAAGAAATGTGTTCATCAGAGAATCACGAGCCGGGTGCAGGTATTGTACTGATGCAACTGGAAGAGCTGCATAGCTTTGAAGGACACCCGTTTAAGGTAGAGAGAAATCAGGAACTGTTTGAACTGCGATGCAGTATTGAGAAGGAAGGCGTATTAGTTCCGCTTCTGGTGAGAAAAAATCCACATGGTGATGGATATGAAATTATAGCCGGACACAGACGAAAAGAAGCAGCACTATGGGCAGGACTTATGGATGTGCCGGTCATTATCCGGGAACTGGATGATGATCAGTCGGTTATAGCGATGGTGGACAGTAATCTCCAAAGAGAGAAGATACTGCCAAGCGAAAAAGCGTTTGCCTATAAAATGCGTCTGGAAGCAATGAAGCACCAGGGCAGAGCAGAAGCGGATACTTCGGACCCACTGGAGCCGAAGTACAAGACAGAACTGGTGAATGTATCAGAACTGGAAGCAGAATTACAGGAACTTGGAAAAGTAAAAATTCAGCAAAAAGACGGAGCAGGAGGCAAGCGAAGCAATGAACAGCTCGCCAGTATGGTTGGCGAAAGTGTGACACAGATCAAGCGATATATCCGGTTAACCCATCTGATTCCGAAGATACTGGATATGGTTGATAAAGAAATACTTGCGATTCGGTCAGCAGTGGAGGTATCGTTTCTGAGCGAAGAAGAACAGTATGAACTCCATGCAGTCATGGAACTGGAACAGAGCATTCCTAACATTTCTCAGGCAAATCGGTTAAAGCGTATGAGCCAACAGAAATGCCTTGATATGGATAAGATTTATGAGATTCTGCAGGAAATCAAACCGAATCAGAAAGAACAGATTAAATTGCCATTGGAAAGAATTGGTAAATATTTTCCAACAGCGTATACTCCAAAGCAGCAGGTTGATTTGATTGAAAAATTATTAAAGAATTGGGCAAAACAAAATGTAAAATAAAAATGGAAATATGAAAAGGACGGTAAGTACTATGGAAAAACTGACTTATACAAATGTAAATGGATACCTGATCCCGAATCTCACCTATAAATCCGGTGAGCAGATGGAGCAACTTGGCAAATATGGATTCTTACGCAGAGATTATCTGAAAAACCATCGAAATTCAACGTATCAGGTGATGCTTTTACAGGATACCATTGGAGAACATCTTCTGGAAGTGGACAAGGCAGCCAGAGAACGGGAAGAAGTGATCCTGAAGCAGTTAGAAGAAAAAGAACCACTGCCAGATAAGGAGAAAGATCAGATGGCATGGGTAAGAGCTGCCAATCAGCATAGAGCGATTGCAGAAGAGATTATCCTGAAAGAATTGATTTATGTATAAAGATTGCCAGTAACCGATCTTGCAGGTAACTGATAAAAATAGAATATTGTGAGCGAAGTAAGGCGTGAGTCATAAAATATGGCTTGCGTCTTTTTCTTTGCCTGAAAGGAAGTGATAAGTTTGAACAAGAAGTTTTTGAAGCATTATATGGAAACCAATCCAGAAGGGACAGCACAGACCTATATCTTTCTGGTGGACAATCAGGATATCGCACTGAATATTGTGATGTCAGGTTATCAGGCACTTTGTCTGGTGCAGGAAGATGACGGATATTATTTCAGTGCAGATTCCTTTATAGAGGAAATGAGGTCTATTCAGTTTACTGGAAGCTGTCAGAGTGCCTATCATTATGTGGCTTCCTGTACGGTGAAGTGGATGAATGATAAGTTACAGACATTTTTCAAAGACGCTGGTCTTGATGGAAAAGCAGGCTGGCAGTTGTTCAAAGAGAAAGAGTATCTTGGCAAACTGGATAATCAGAAAGAAGTTGAGAAATTACTGGAACAGTATATTCTTCGGTTTGAGCGAGAACCGAAAGAACAACCGGAACTGAGCCGTTTTCATTTATTTGATGCAAAAGGGAATGTGAAAGGCGTCCGGGATATGGAGATTGTAGATTATCTGGTGGAGAATGTTCAGTTTTTTGTGGTAGGAATCACACCTTATTATTATGAACATGGTGCCTATTGGGAAGATCATAATGGGGTGAGAATGAAATACCGTATACAGAAGCTGATCTATCGAGATCAGATACAGAGTGGCGTAATTAAAAGAATTTATAATCTGCTGATTACACAGCCGAAAGTTCACCGGGAGGCATATGAACTAAATAAGCAGCCTGTGCGGTGGATTAATTTTAAAAACGGATATTATGATCCGGTTACGGGTGAAATGCTGGAACACAATCCGGATTATCTGACAATCAATCAGATACCATTTCCCTATTATCCGGAAGACAGAGAGCAGGTGATGCAGGGTGGCGAAAATATCAAAAAATATCTTGCATCCTCTCTTCCAAATATAGAAGAACAGCAGACGTTCTGGGAGTATTTTGGATACTGCATGACACAGGATACGCAGTTTCAGAAATTCCTTACACTGAAAGGAAATGGTGGAACCGGAAAGTCTGTGGCAGTATCGCTGATTCAGCATGTAGTTGGAATCAACAATATGTCCAGCATTTCTTTACAGGATTTAAATAAACGATTCTATGCGACTGGTATGTATGGAAAGCTGTTAAATGCCTGTGCGGATATTCCCTGCAAAGCAATGGAGAACACAGATGTATTAAAGAAAGCAGTCGGTGAGGACACACTGATTTATGAGAAAAAAGGACAGGATGCAATTCATTTTCACTCTTATGCAAAGCTACTTTTTTCTACCAATGAAATGCCGCAAAATCTTGAGGACAAGTCAGATGCTTTTTACCGTAGACTACTGATTCTCGATATGAACCGGGTAGTAAAAAGTGGTGAAAAAGATCTGCACTTAAAGGAAAAGGTACAGGCAGAATCCGATTATGCAATTCATATGGCGATGATTGCATTGAAAAATCTGTACGAACAGGGAAAGTTCACGGAGAGCGAACACAGCAAAGAATGTGTAAGAGAAGTGCAACGGACGTCAGATAGTATCTGTGCTTTTATTGATGAGTCATTGGTGCGTGCTAAAGGAAAACGTCTGAAACGAAGTGAAGTGTTCCATATGTATGAGGAATACTGCAAAGAGAATGGCAGACAGGGGCATGGTAAATCCAACTTTTTCAGGAATATGACAGATAAAGGTTTCCTTCTGAAGCAGTACAATGGTGAATTCTATTATCAGGATATTGCAGTTAAGGAAGAAGATTTTTGTCCTGTAGATCCAGAAGAAAGAATACCTTTTGAAGAAACAGATACAGATTATAAACAGTTACAATTAAATATGAATCAGGGAATTAAGGGCATTTAGGGCAAAATAAGCAAAAAGAAATGTTACCGGAGCAGGAGAAATAACAAAGATAGCTGCCAGAGTACATAATATTTTGCTTTTTTTACACTGACTGCCCTTTTTCCTGTATCAACGTTTTAGCTGATACAAATATAGGTTTTTCCCGAATTTGGGAGAAAGTCAAAAATAAAAATTAAGAAAGTGTGAGGTATGATTATGAGAATGATGAAAAATAACAATAATGAAACAATTGTGGTGATTGGGATTGATCATGGGTATGGAAACATGAAAACAGCCACCAGATGCTTTCCATCCGGTGTAGCCAGATATGACAAGGAGCCAATCTTCCAGAATAATCTTCTTGTTTACAATGGTATGTATTACCAGATCGGAGAGGAACACAAGGAGTTCTGTGCAGAGAAAACGCAGGACGAGGACTACTATGTGCTGACACTGGCGGCTATAGCAAAGGAACTTGATGGGAAAGAAATGAATCAAGCAAAGGTACACATTGCAGCCGGACTTCCGCTTACCTGGGTAGCTACACAGAAAGAAGATTTCCAGAAATATCTCCTTCAGAATGAAAGCGTGGATTTTATATTCCGCAATAAAGAGTATCATGTAGAGTTTGCAGGTGCTGATATTTACCCACAGGGATTTGCAGCAGCCTTTTACCGCTTACAGGATTTCAAAGGAATCAACATGCTTGTGGATATTGGAAACGGGACTATGAACATCATGTATATCAATAATTCCCGTCCATTAGAGAAGAAATGCTTTACAGAGAAATATGGAACGCACCAGTGTGTGCTTGCAGTCAGGGAATCTTTGTTGAAAGAACTGGGAACAGTGGTGGATGATCTGGTGATTGAGCAGGTGATCCGTACCGGGACAGCAGATATTGGTGAGAAATATCTGACAGTCATTCGTAAAGCTGCCGGAGATTATACGAAAGAAATATTCCATAAGCTGAGAGAACGGGAATATAATCCAGAACTGATGCGTCTGTATGTGGTCGGCGGTGGCGGTTGTATGATCCAGAATTTTGGAGAATATGACAAGAGCCGGGTAACGATTGTACGGGACATCTGTGCCACAGCGAAAGGTTATGAAGCAATGAGCGTAAGGAAAATCCAGAGAAACGGAGGGATGCTTGTATGAGAAAAGAACGGAAAATCATCAATACAAATATCCGTTTGAATCTTTGTGATGAACAGGACAGGCAGGCATGGGAATATTTGCAGACGATGGACAGGGAAAAATATAAATCGTACACCAGAGTAGTTGTAGTAGCTTTGAATGATTATTTTTCCAGAGAGTACAGGAATGAAGCAGATCCGTATCTGGAAACCAGAGAAAAGGAAGATGCGTTTTTGGAAAGAGTGGAAACAGCTGTCCGGGATGGAGTGAAAGAATCCGTTCCGATGGTTATAGCGAAGAATCTGATGGAAATGCTTGTACCGTTTGTAAAAGAATCGGTGGGTGGAAGCAACCTGACAAATGGGACACTGACAGTGGAGAAAATAGATGGTGAGATTACAGAAGATAATCTGGATTGGAAGAAAGAAGCTGATATGGATGCAGCACTGGATTTTGCGGATAGTTTTTAGCTGTCTGTAAAAAGGAAAAGCAGTCCGGTTTGCATAAAATAAATCGGACTGCCTTAAGTGGAGCTATTCTTTTTTCTTGGGTAAGGACGTTTATCATCTGTCAGGTTTAGCAGATAATCAACGCTGGTGTTATGAAATTCAGCCAGTTTAATCAGAATGTGAGTAGGGATATCGACATCACCACATTCATAATTACTGTAAATACGCTGACTGCAATTCAGAATTTCACCCATATTCTTCTGCGTAAGGTCACGATCTTCACGCAGATCCCGTATTCTCTGATACATGCGTTTCACCTCTAGCATAATAATAACTTAACGAGATATTCATTATTGAAATATAGCGAGAAATTCGCTACACTGAATTTAAAAATGCAGGAGGGAGAAGTACAGAGTGAAAGAGAAAGTGAAAAAGGTGCTGGTGTGGATTTTTGAATTTGTTTTATTTTGTGGATATTTCTATGTTTTATTCGTGAATCTGGTATGTGGATTTGGATATGGAGGGATAAGCAGCAGAGGACAGGCAATAAAGATTTTATGTGCTTCGTTCTTCTTTGCAGTGGGACTTCCCGGATTGATCTGGTATCAGCATCGCAGACTTATGAAACTGGAGAATTTATTGCATGACCTGTTTGAAATTTGCGACAAAATAAAATAGCAGTAATAGAAAAATAGACTGACAGTAAGGAAAGCTTTACGGAAACAGAATAGCAGAAAAAGGTAATGGCAGTGATGGCATTTCTATTGGTAAAAATCAGTGAAATGTTCATGACTGCTATTTTTATGCTTTTCAGCAGAAATGGAAAGTGATTCAGAAAAAGAAAAGCAGAAATAACAGCGAAATATGGCAGAGAGGCATTTGCAGATGGAAAACGTTGTATAAGCAAGGCAAAGAAGAAATATAGAGTGCCGGATACGGCACATGATTGTCCGATATTTCGCATCGGAGTGGTGCATGACTAGCCTGTTTCAGAAAGGAAAAATCTATGGAATGTGGAGATTTTCTCTTTCTTTTACAGTCAGTTCCTGCACCACAAAACCACTGTCATCTCAATTTTGGCTTAATAACGCAGAGGAGAATGTTGCTTACTTGGTGCTGGTTCAGTGGTGGGGAGATGACAGGCAAGTTTCGCAAAGTGGCAAGCCACTATGCACCGAAGCCAGCCTTTGGGCTGTTCCTAAACTTGCCAGAGGGCTTTGCCCCTTGGAACCCCGGCACGTCAATGGCGTAAGTATTCCTGCGAAATGTCCACCGGACATTCCTTCGGAAGACTTACTGATTGACTAGGGTTTCACCCTGCACCCACCAAAGGGGCCTTGCCCCTTATGGAATCCCCTGCTAATTTAGTCGGAAAGGTTATGGCGGATTTATAAAAAAGATAGAGCAGAGAAAGGAGACAAAGATTTATGCGAAAACGAAATTATACAGTAACGATACGAATGAATAAAGCAGAGTATGATCTGCTCCAAAATAAAGTAAAGGAGTCTGGACAGACTCAGCAGGCGGTTGTAATTCATGCAATAGCAGATTTAAAAATTGCTTCTGTAGAGGAAGTGGAAGAACTGAAAACGCTGAATCAGATGCTTGCAGAGATACTTAGTCAGCTTCGTGGTGCAGCTACGAATTTGAATCAGATTGCAAGAAAAATGAATACGGATGGTTTTATGCCAAGGGAAGATATTCTGTATTATCTCAATAAAAATATTCTCAAATACAGGAAGGAGAGTGAAAAGATATGGCTATTAATAAGACGATTAATAAGCGGACAAATACACATGGAGCAATGAGAAACTGCATCGAATATGTTTTGCGACAGGACAAGACAAGTGAACTGCTTACTTATGTAACAGGTCCGTACTGCCATGATGAGATCAACTATGATCTGGTGTATAGAACCTTTTTAGAAGAAAAGAAGATGTGGGCTAAAGATTCTGGGAGAATGTATGCCCACAATATTATTTCCTGGCATAAGGACGAGCAGATCACACCGGAGCAGGCATTTGAATTTGGAAAAGAATTTGCTGAAAAATGGTTCCAGGGATTCCAGACCTTAGTGGCAGTCCATAAGGATAAAGCTCATATTCATTGCCATCTGGTGACGAATTCTGTCAGTTATGAGGATGGAAAGAAACTGCATACTACGAAAAAAGATCTGGAGCGGATGAAGCAGTTTACAAATCGGATGTGCCGGGAACGTGGACTGACTGTTGCGGAAAAGGGAAAACACTTTGATGGAAGTCAGATCGAAAAAGGTGAAGTCATTGCATGGAGCAAGGATAAATATAACTTGTTCCGGCAACAGGCAAAGGACAGTTTTGTGGCGGACTGTGCAATGGCGGTCTTAAAAGCACTGGAAAAATGTATCAGTAAAGAAAAATTTATAGAAAAAATGAAACAGTTTGGGTGGAGTGTGAATTGGACGGAAAAGCGAAAGCACGTTGTATTCCAGAATCAGGATGGGAAGAAAGTGCGTGACAGCAATCTGTCCAAAACCTTTCATCTGGACATCAGCAAGGAGGGACTAGAGAATGAATTTAATGGAAATTACGAAAGGATACGAGTCGAATCAGAACGAACAAACGGAGCAGACGAAGAACTTGCCGGATACTACCGACAGGTGGAAGCAGCTTGCGAAGGAACAGGCAGCATCACTGGAGAAAGTGACAGCAGAGAGGGACGAGCTGCAGGTGAGATATCAGAAAATGAGCGAATTTATACAGGAGTTCCAGGAAAGGACACACAAGTTGAAAATGGAAAAACAGAAGCTATTCTTCGAGAATCACGAAATGCAAGAAGAAATGCAGAAGTCGAACGCCGAAATTCAGCAGATGACAGCAGAACTGTCCGAAATGCGGAAACTCAATCAGTTTTTACAGCAGAGCAACGACGACTTGAGGAACAGAAACGGATTGATGAGCAGGAGCGAGCAAGAGCAGCTCGAAAAAGAAATAAAAGACGTTCGGGACCGGAACTCTAAATTAAAAATACAGGTGAACCAATCATCGGTAGAAGCGGTTGAACAGGCACAGCAGAAACAGAAAGAAGCAGAAAAACAGGCAAGGCAGGCAGAGTACCAGGCTGAAAGGGAAAAGAAACGGGCAGATGTGGAGATACAAAAAGCCAGGAGAAAGGTAAAATCAGAAGTTGAGGATATGAAAGAAAAGCAGTTTTTCTGGGACTGGGGATATCTTTGTGTGATTTTCTTTTCATTTCTTCAAAATGGGGCATTTCAACAAGATGTGCTGCAATTTATAATGATACCGATAAATTGGTGCAAAAAATATATAGCATGGTTTGAACGGTTGGAATATATAAGCGATACTGCCGGAGAAATGCTCTTTAAAGGATTTTTCTCTATGCTTATGATTGTTGCTGGGATTCTTGGATGTGTATTCCTTGTTTGGGCTGGAATTGAACAATATAAGAAGATATGGGATGACCTATATAAAATGGTTTTGATATCCAGTATTTCATTTGTTGCAGTATTGGGAAATTTGATAAGAGAATATCTTCCGCTTAATCTGATACTTGTGGTTCTGCTTATAAATTTTGGAATTATTTTGTTTAGATTATATTTGAAAGCTGATTCTTATTAAGAATGAATAAAAAGAATGAAATTCATGTTATTGTTGAGTTGTTTTTGGGATTTTGAAAAGATATAGAATGGAAGAAAAATTATAATATGTAGATGTGAAAAATATGATATGATATAATTGAAATCAATTTTAGGGGGCTTAGAATTCAATGAAAATATATATTATTGAGGACGATAAAGTCCTTAGAACAGAATTAATGAAATTACTGAATTCATATGGCTATGAATGTGCTTATAGTGATGACTGGCAGAATATCATACAGTTGGCATTGCAGGAATCTCCTGATTTGATACTTCTGGATATTAATCTGCCACTATTTGATGGATTTCATATCTGTCGGGAGATCCGCAAGCAATCAGAAGTTCCGATCATGGTTGTTACCAGCCGCAGCACGGATATGGATGAATTGATGAGCATGAATCTTGGAGCAGATGATTTTATTACAAAGCCTTATAATACGCAAATACTGGTTGCACGTATTGCTGCACTTTTGAAAAGAAGCGCACATGTGCCAGTTTCAGAGGAAATCGAGTATAAAGGTGTGATTTTTCGACCATCGAAAGGATTGATTTCTTACGGTGCTGACAGTACAGAGCTGACAAAGAATGAAATGAAAATTTTATCTGTTTTACTCAAAAACGCTGGAAAAATTGTTTCCCGTGATGAGTTGATGGATGAATTGTGGCAGTCAGATGAATTTGTTGATGATAACACGCTGACTGTGAATGTAAACCGGCTTCGAAAAAAACTGGAAAATATCGGTGCAAAAGAGTTCATTGCTACAAAACGTGGTATAGGGAAATACGGTGTAAAACCTGTGGCAGCAGAAGGCCGTCCATCTTACGATCCTAAGAGCCTTTATAAGATCTATATTTACGGAAGTAGGAAAGGCATCCGTTCTTCACGGAAACTGGCTGAAAGCTGTAAAGTAAATCTTGAAGTGAAATGGATGATCGGCGGTGTAGAACCGGATTTTCGCACCATTGCAGATTTCAGGAAAAACAACATAGACAGCCTGAAAGAGATTTTTTATGAATTCAACCGCCGGATCTCCGGTGCAGTGGAATGGGGATTTTCTTCCGTGGATGGAACAAAGATCCAGGCGGATAACGCAAAAGATAACAACTTCACCAAAAACAAACTGGATGACAGGATCAAATGGCTGAATGGTCATACAGATGAGTATCTGAGGATCCTGAATGAAATGGACAAACAGGAAGAAGCAGACGAGATTTCAGGAGAACTGACAAGAGAAAATCTTGAAGCCAAGTTAAAAGAAGCACAGGAGAGACTTGCCAGATACGATGGTTATCAGAAGCTGATGGAAGAAACCGGTGCATCCCAGCTTTCGATCACAGATGCGGATGCAAAACTCATGAAAAATAAAAATGGGTTTGCAGTAGCATATAACCCACAGACGGCGGTAGATTCTGAAACACATCTGATCCGTGATTTTCAGATGACCAATCAGGTAACCGACCATGGATTACTGGAAAGTACGATGCAGGGGATAAAGAGCTCTGAACCGGAAAAGATCATAGAAGTAGTAGCAGATAAAGGTTATGAAGCTGCGGAAGATATGGTGGAGTGTCTGGAGAACGGTATTATCCCACATGTCATAACAGATGATGGAAAAGACGGTTATGACATAGAAATCCCTTATGAAGAGGCAGAAACGGATACTGCCAGCACAGAGCCAGAAGAACTGAAGAAAGCACTGCATGCAGGTAAGATACCAGAAGTTTATGCAGAAGTGATACAGGATATGAAGGTAGAAACAGTCCGTCGTAAAGTGGTGGATGAAAAACGGGAAAACAGCAGTGTCTATGGAAGTCCTGAGGAAATGCAGGAAAAAGCAAAAGAAGGTTATTTTGTCAGAGATCCTGAGAGAAACCTGGTATACTGTCCAGCTGGGGAAATCCTGAGACAGAAGAGCATAAAGAAAAACGGGAATATCCGCTATGTCAATAAAAATGCGTGTAAGCATTGCCCGAACCGTAATAAGTGTTACAAGGGAAAAGGCGAATGGAAAGAGATTGACTTTACCAAAGATCAGCTGGTAAAACCATGTAAGGGCTGGCTTGAAGCCGAAGGAAAGAAGCCGGAGGAAACGAAAACGGATGAAAAATGGCATTATGAAAAAAGAAAGGTTGTGAAGTTTTTCCTGAAACCGGATAAAGAAAAGATGAGCCGGAGGATGTGCCTGTCGGAGCATCCGTTTGGAACAATAAAACGAGCAATGGGAGCCACTTATTTTCTTTTAAGGGGAATACAGAAAGTGGCTGGAGAGTTTGCGCTCTTTTGTCTGGGTTATAACCTGGAACGGGCGAAGAATCTCCTTGGATTTCAAAAAATGATGGAATTGATGGAACAGGCATAAGCCTCTTTCTTCATCCTGTGTATTTTATTCAGTTTTCAATGTCACAGATGAAGGAAAGGGGCTAAATTTATGCCTGAAAATAAGGTTTTCGGACAGGCTACGGGGGGCCTCTCCCTACTATATCTGAATGGCTTGGTCATTCGAATATAGAAACGACTCGTTTCTACGCCAAGGTTACTGAAGAGATGAAGAGGGAAGCACTGCATAAGCTTAGCGATAGCGACAAATCCATCTTTAAGGATGATGTGGTGTTCAAGTATGCCAATGACGAAGATGCTATCAAGCGGCTTTGTGGATTAAAATAAATGCCGATAGTTTATTAACCATGCCTGATATTGGGTCAGGCATGGAATCTTATAGAAATTTTATCGGCATTTCTAAAATATCGGCATATGGGGGATTATGCCTATATCTGCATAATCCCCCATCTTTTCCAGTAAAGTTCCCGCAGATCCTTCGCAGAAAATGTTTCCGGAGATAAATTAGAAATCAAATATTCATAGTTCCCGTTCTCAAGCTGTATGCAGGTACAACGGATTTTCATAGTATATACACTTTTCGTATCATCAGGCGGGATCGGTTCAAAAACTCTTTTGTTTTTCACGATTTTCAGCTTATCTCCATGACAGAGATGCCGGTTCTTTTTTGATCTTGTTACATCCAGAACAATCTCTGTATCTGATTCAGTTTCAGCCGGCAGAAGATCTTTCAGAAAAGCAGATGGCGCAGACGGAGACTTCCACCGGATGAGAAAAAGCTTTCCATTTTCAATGAAATGAGCCATTGTATTTAAGGAAGCATCCCCCCTGTCAGCAATATATATCGTATTGTCTGGCAGATCACACTGGTCGACCATCTGACAGAAAGCCAGTGATTCATTCATTTTCGGACGTGGCTGGGTAACAGCAGTAATATACCTGTTTTCGCAGATATCGTACAGGACATTCAGATGCATCTGGAAAAAAACATTGTCACTTCGCGCCTGTTTTATACGGTATACCAGATCGTGTTTATCTGTTGGAAGATTGACATCAGAACCATCAGCAGCAACAATATGAAAGCCTTTGAAAGTTTTTATAAAAGGAATTTTTTCATTAAAATCTTTTAAAATATATGGGAAAAGATATGCATACAGTTTTTTCCGTTGCTGTGTGAAAGCAGATTTGGATGGGACAGGTTTGTTTTGGGATATAAAAAAGTCAAATAGCTCTGTATTTGTTCTATTCATGGTAAGGCAAAGGGTAGCCTTTATGGTGTCCAGTAAAGGGCAGCGTCTATGTCTGGTCATTTCTGAGCCTGGGGCATTTACGAATAAATGAATATTTTGTTCTGCACTTTCAAGGACAGAGAAGAAACGTTTTCGAATAGTTGCGGGTGTCATATGCGGTAACCTCCTTGAAGAAAAATATATCTAACTTCAAGGGCCGCCTTACTGATTATGGTAATCAGTAAGGCGGCCGCACATTTCCACATCTTTGTCAACTGTTAATTTGAAAAAAAGCTTAACTAAACGTTATTGGATCAGACCCCAATGTGGTCACTGTAACTGAATAATTTTTATAATTTTGTGTCCAAAATATGTTGACTAGTGCACCCCATAATTAAATTTTTCTTTATTTTACTTCTATCGTCTTATCTTTTCTGTACTTAACTGGAAGAATAAATAACAATGGAATCGCAAGTAAAGTTAAAGATAATATATTACCAATCGGTGTAAATAAATTAAATACACTTTTTATGCCAGATTGAGCAATTAATATCGATATTATACTTACCAATATACAAATTAATAATGTCCTTGAACTAGGTTTACTTATTGACTTTGGTATATAAACAGAGAACCTATCTGATATTGCTGCTAAACATGAAGCCCCTGTTGAAATAAAAGCTAACATTAAAAGTACAGTATATGCAACAGTTGCTCCTTTAAAGTTTATTACATTCTGCATTATATACATAGTAGGAATTTCTTGGGACACTGCATCAGTATATGATAATAAAACTAAAGCAGGAAGCCATAATGCTGTAGAACACATTAATGCACCTAAAGTCAAAGTGCTTTTTACTTCTTTTGTATTGTTAAACTTTTTAACATTAAGCATATAAATTGCCAAGAAAGAAGCATAGGAAGCTGTATCTGCGAACGCCCAATAAAACCCTCTCCCAAAACTTGCACCTTTTGGCATCCATCCACTTCTAATAGTTTCAATAAGATTTGGAAATCCTTTTGTTAAAGCTGTGATATAAACTAAAAGAAGTATTAGTAACATACCAAAGGTCATAAAACTTTGAATCTTATTTAAAAAATCAAGTCCGTAAAATGAAATAATTATACATATTATTGAAATAACTATAACCCCAAGGATTACTGGAATTTTTGTGAATTGATTTAACAAAACACCGCCTCCACTGAATGCTAGAGCTAAAGAAAACATCAAATTATAGATTACCGCTATTTCGCCTATAGGAGTTAAAATTTTCTTTAAATCTCCATATGCATAGGATAAAACTTCATTGTACTTTTCAAATTTTTTTAGTCTTGAAATCTGAATACCAAAATAATATATTATAAACATTAATATTATAGTAACCCAAGGAAAAAATAATGACATCCACCCTCCTTTAGTAATAAAATATCCAGCTATTGAAACTCCAGAAGCTGTTCCTGCACCAAGTAAACCACCAAAGTGTGTCGAAGCTATTCCAAATTTTTCTTTAAATTTTAAATTATCTTTCATGATATCACCTCACAATAAATCTATATAATCAACTATTTTAACCTTTCAATAATTTCTTTACATTGATCATAAAACATAATCTCATCTATTGAATATAACAAAATTTTTGATCCATTTTCTAAAACTTCTCTTGCAGTATCAATAGAAACTTTTGGCCATGGTACTGCAATAGTAGGAATATTATATTTATCTGATAATTCTAATATTTTGTTATATGCTTCTAATACAAATGGGTGATCCCAGTTAATTTTTTCTCCCTTTTTTACTAATTGTTGTGCCAAATCTCCTCTACCAAAAAATACTGCATCAACCCCTGGTTTTAATTCTTTAAATATATCTTCCGCATTATTAACACCGTCAATATCCTCAATTAAAGGTATGAACATTACATTATTGCTGTGATATTCAAGATAATTATCCCATCCAGAAGTAGAATAACTTGCTGCTCTTATGGATGAGCAACTTCCTTTTTTTCCTTCTGGCGGATATCTCATTGAGTCAATAGCTTTTCTCGCATCTTCTGCACTACTAACATGCGGAACAATTATACCTTGTGCACCCTCTTCAACTCCTCTAGCAATTAATGAGTAATCGTTTTCAGCAACTCTAACAATAGTGCTTAAATTAGCAGCATCAGCCGCCCTTATTAAATGCCTCATATTTTCAATAGATACAGGTGCATGCTCCATATCTAACATATAGAAATCAAATCCTGTATATCCTAAAATTTCTACCAAGGATGCACTTCCTGTATATAACTCCATTCCTATTGAAACTTTACCATTTTTTAAATTCTCTAATATTTTATTTTTGACTGGATAAAAAGTCATTGTTATAATCCGCCTTTCTGCGAAAGGCACCAATGCGTCATGAAACACTTTGGCAAACTTCCGCTTTTCTAATCTATTTTCCTTCTGATACAATTCTTTTATAAGACTGACACACTACAGAACACGTGGAGGTGAGTGGCGGGGCTGTATAGCGGCGACCTCGCATTGTTATATGTTGTCGGTCATCCGTTAAGGCATCAATGATTGGCGCATAACAGTAGCCCGTAAACTTATCTCTTCCAAAGTCGACTCGATTTTGCCGGATGACCAGTCACTGTCAGTTTTATAACTATAAATCATCAGGAGGATATTTTATTGTCATTTAAAATTCTCAAAAATAACTGTTGTGGACTTGATGTCCATAAAACTTGGATCTTTGCTTGCATCGGTATTACCGATTCTCACAGTCGTACAGAGTATAAGCAGACCCGCTTTTCTTCCTTTACAAAAGGTTTGCAGGAGCTGTGTAACTGGCTTGCGAAATACAACTGTAATGATGTCTGTATGGAATCTACCGGCAAGTTTTGGATCCCTGTTTTTAATATCCTGGAGAAGAATAACATCTGGGTTACTCTTTCCCACCCCAAATATACCAAGCCCCAAAAAGGAAACAAGACAGACCGCAAGGATGCCAAGTGGATTTGTGATTTATACATGTGTGGAATGGTCAAGCCTTCCTTTATTCCACCTGCCGACATCCGGGAATTAAGAGATTTAGCAAGATACCGTTTCAAACTCACCTGTATGATTACCGGTGAAAAGAATCGTGCTCATAATTGTCTTACTGTTTCCAACTTAAAACTCGATGATGTATTTACAGATATATTTGGGAAATCTTCCCGTTCCATTACGGAACAAATTTTACAACACCCGGGGGAAACTTTTGATGTAGCACCTTTTGTAGATCGCAGATGTAAGACTCCTATCGAAGAAATACAGGCGGCTGTTGATGGTGCTATCTCTCTGGAACAAGCTGTAAAACTCAGACAATGTCTGAACCACATTGATGAATTAGAAATGCACAAAGCAGAAATAGAACGGGAAATCTTTCGTCTCAGTGATAAATATGAAGAAGTCCTTACTCTTATTCGAACCGTACCAGGATTCGATAAGAACCCAATGACTGCCATTCAGGTGCTCTCTGAAATCGGAGGTGACATGTCTGTTTTCCCCACAGCTAAAAACCTCGTTTCCTGGGCTGGATGCTGTCCCCGCAATGACCAAAGCAATCATAAAATCAAATCCACTAGGATTTCCCGTGCTGGTTACTATTTTAAACCAGTTTTGGTGCAGATTGCAAATGCTTTAATCAAATCGAAGAAACATCCTGAATTTACTACCCGCTATCGGCGTATAAAAGCACGCCGTGGTCACAAGAAAGCTATCATTGCCATCTGTCGTATGCTCCTAACCGCTATCTGGCACATACTCACAGATTTAAAACCATATACACCAGAAGGCTTTCTTGAATCACGTCCTGTGAAGGAATCGAAAGTGCTGACCACTTCACAGGCACTTAATCTACTAAGACAACGAGGATATGTCATCAGCGCTGATGCTGTTCCTGTTACCTGATTAGGTGTTGTGTCTATATTCAATTTTTCAGCCACCGAAAGGTGGTTTGTTTGCTATGCCCTTTATTTCTTGGCTGTCCTCTACTTGTTTGTTTCAAACTTCCTTCCTCCTTAAAAGTAAAACCATTCCTAATTTAGATATAACTTTCTTTTTACATAAGCTTATGTTATAATTTAATCACTTAAGTACCATTTGTTATGTTAATGCTACCATACATCTTTAAAGAACGCTATGATTGAATTTTAAATAAAATATAACAAAATTGTAATAATGTTAGGATGGTTTTTATGTTAGATAAAAAACAAATAAAATACCTTAGTGCATTGCTAAAATATGGGAATGTTTCAAAAGCCAGTGAAGTTTTATTTACGTCACAACCTTCCTTGAGTAGATATTTAAAATCCATTGAATTCGATCTCGGATTCAAGATTTTCGATAGGAGCACTTCTCCTTTCAAATTGACAAAAAAAGGTGAGATATATGCAAAATACTTAGAAAAATTTTTGGATTTAGAATTAGATATGTACAATGAGATCAGAAATATTGATGACAAAAAGGAAGAAATTAGGATATCAAGTTTACCTTTTTTAAGTTCTTATGTATATCCAAAATTTATACCTGAATTTCTTAATAGTAATTCGAATATAAATTTAGTTATTAGTGATTATCAAGAAAAGAATTATGAATATCTTTTATTAAATAATTTAGTTGATATTTTTATTACCAACTTCAGGCCCAAACATAAAGCTTTAAAATATAAGCTTGTAAAAAGTGACCCTATTTATATAATTTGTAAAAAAAATAAGATAATGGAATCTAAATATAATTTACAACATAATTCTATAGACAACCCATTAAATATTAATTTTGATGAATTTCAAGACAAAACATTTTATTTATTAAATTTATCCGAGAATGTGGGTGCAGCCTCAAAGATGATATTAAATCAAAACAATTTTTTTCCAAAAAGAATAACATATGTCCCAAATATATTGTCATCTGTATCAATGCTAGATGAAAATTCAGCAACTTTTATCACTGAATCTTCATTAACATATGTTCATTTAAAAAAAGACGTTATTTTTTTTAAAACTGAAAATTATAACGATTTTCTTTCAATAGGTTTTATATACCACAAGGATTATAATATTGAATTCGTCGAAAGTTTTTATAAATCTATGAAGAAAGCTTTGTTTTAAAATACAAAATATTCAAGAATGCCTCGGCATTCTTGCTGCGAGATGCGCGTCATGCAATGCATGACATATTTCTTCTGCGCATCTCTGCAATCCTGCCGGAGGCTATATCAGATGGGGGATTGACTCCCACCACTGATACTGATTTGTTGCTCGCCACCTACAGAGGTGGGAGTCATTTCACATCTGATATAAGTTGGTATGTCAAGAAGCACAGATAGCCACCTTTCTGATCAATGTAAGCATAACGTCTGCTCTTGACATGCCCGAAATCATGTCGTATATATAAAAAAGTCCTCCTGAATCGATATTTATTTTAATATCAATCCAAGAGGATATATGGCTCTTTTAGAGTTTACACAGAATTAATTACAGTCTCTCTGTTTTACCACCAGGGACACTAACAAAGCCAGCAACTCCGTCCCCAGTGAACATCGTCCCCACGCAAATCCGGTCTTTCTTATCTATCTCGGTATTCCCTTCTCGTTCTTTTGTTAATTCATCCAATTTTTTCTTCAAAGCCCGTGTTCCGTTCTCTGCCTGACAGGTAAAAAGTACCACTGCCTGATTTGCGATGACATCTATTTATACATCGATTTGTGGTTCCTTTGATCCATCTGTCTTTTTTGTCTTTTTGCTCTCAGTGATTGCATACTCAAATAATGTTACCAATACCTTTCCCATGCATTGGATTCCATCCTGGTCTTTGGGGTAGTTCTGCACTTTACAGGTAACTGAGATTCCCTGCTGCCGCGCCCGCTCGATTTCGGTGTATAGTATCGCGTCCAGGGTCCAGTCTTTGCAGTAGATACCCGCATGAATGTTCTGATATGTATTTTCCAGATCCGCCAGATATCCTGCCACCTGTTCCTGTTTTTCTGACCGTTCACTTTTCTGCATAATTTCCTGCATCTGTCGATCAATCAGTTTCCGATTCTCTTCTATATGAATTCTCTGGTACTGTATATGGGGTATCTGGTATGAAGTTCTCTGCATTTTTGAAGGATAAGTGGGTTTTTCTCCTGTCACAGACAGCGATTATCCTGTTTCTCGCACTGCTCCTGAATGTAATGGATATCAACAATGCCGCAAATGCCCTTGTTTGTATATGCTTGCTCCTAATCACCATTGGTGCACTTGTGTTGGAGTTTGTTCAAAAGAACAGCTTCTATAAGCAGTTGTATCAGAATCTGGATGCGATGGAGAAAAAACATTATATTTCCTCCGTGATAGAGGAAGCCGGGTTTACAGAGGGTGTGCTCCTGATAGATGTACTAAAACAGACAACAAAATCTATGAATGATGCCATAGCTGCCTATCGCCGAATGAATACCGAGTATCAAGATTATATTGAAACATGGATTCATGAAATTAAAATTCCGATTTCCTGTATTGATTTGATCTGTGAAAACAATAAGGGCGAAATAGCTTCTGGTGTAAAAGAGGAACTTTCCAGAATTGATGGTTATGTGGAACAGGCACTTTATTATGCCAGAAGCACTAATCTTGAAAAGGATTACATGATTCGGGAAATAAGATTGGATGAATTGATAAAGGGAATACTGAAAAAACACTCAAAGCAGCTCATTTCAGCAAAAGCGACACCTCATTTTGATAACCTTTCCCAAACAGTATATGGTGATCCAAAATGGCTCGAATTCATTCTGGGGCAGTTGATTGCCAACAGCATAAAATACAAAAAGGAGACGCTTACGCTGACATTTTCAGCATGTGAGGAACAGAATAATGTTCTGTTGTATATTTCAGATGATGGTATTGGTATTCCAGAGAGTGAATTACCACGTATATTTGAAAAGGGATTTACGGGAACAAACGGACGAAGTTATGCAAAATCTACCGGAATCGGTTTGTATTTGTGTCGGCAGCTCTGTAATAAGATGCGTCTGTCTATTTCGGCGTATTCTGCCAGTGGACAGGGAACAACTATGCAGATTACCTTCCCAAAAGATTCAAGATTGCTTTTAGAATAAAAAAGTGTAAACAATATTAGCGGACTGCCATAGTGTGGTCCGCTTTCTTACTTTCTTAATGTGACAATTTTGTTCGTTTTGTGTAAGGTAATTCGATGTTAATATTTCATAATCTCCGATATACTTGGAAAAAGATAAGGCGATAACAGCCTACAGTAATTTTAATGATGCTAAAAAAATTTGGGAGGTCTATGATGAAACGTTTTAATGCTTATCAGTTAAAATTATTTATGGCGATGCTTATGGTTCTAGATCATTTGCATCACATTCCGGGTTTTCTTCCGTCAGGATGGATGGAGGTATTTCATGTAATCACAAGATGCGTTGCACCATTCTTTGCTTATATGGCAGTAGAAGGTTTTATTCACACACGAAATAGACTAAAATATAATGGACGTCTGTTTCTGTGGGCAGGAATCATGTTTGTAGGAAACTTCGGATTAAATTATCTGTTAAATGAAGATTCACTTACAATCTACAATAACATTTTCTTTACATTGGCAATGGGAATACTTGCACTGAACATATGGTGTTATAAGGTGAAAAGCACAAAACTTAGCCCTAAAATGATAATGGCACTGCGTATTTTGATTGGAGTTCCTGTTTCAATCTTTGCGTGTGTTGCATATGAAGGAAGCAATTCAGTCGTTCCATTTTTGTTTATATGCTATATTTTCCGTAATAAGATTAAAATGCGCAATATAGCAATCCTTATATTATCGGTATTGCTATTTATTCCTTCTTTCCAGATATATCCATCTATGGAGACAACGATAAAAGCGCTGATGTTTAATAGTGATTGGCTGTTGTTTACAACGATTCCATTTATGTATTTGTACAATGGAGAACGAGGACCAAAAACAAAATTCAGTAAATACTTTTTCTATGTGTTCTATCCGGCACATTTGTGGATTTTGGCATTAATCGGATACTTTACAACAGTTTTATAAGGAGGATATGATGAAAAATACATTAAAAGTAGAACATCTCGAAAAATATTATGGAAATAAAGGCAATATTACACGTGCCATTGACGACATCAGTTTTGATGTTGCAGAGGGTGAATACATCGGTATCATGGGAGCATCCGGTAGCGGAAAAACCACACTACTAAACTGTATTTCAACCATTGACAGTGCTACGGCAGGACATATTTATCTTGAGGGAGAAGATCTCACAACATTGAAATCTGCACAGCTGGAACAGTTCCGCAGAGAAAAATTAGGTTTTATTTTTCAGGACTTTAATCTTTTGGATACGCTAACAGCATTTGAAAATATCGCACTTGCACTTACCATTATGAAAGTTCCGACAAAAGAGATTGAGCCAAGAGTACAGAAAGTGGCTGAACTTTTGAATATCACCGATGTACTTTCCAAACATCCGTATCAGATGTCTGGAGGGCAAAGACAACGTGTCGCTTCTGCTAGAGCAATCGTTACAAATCCTTCTATGGTTTTGGCAGATGAACCGACTGGTGCCCTGGATTCAAAATCAGCACGTATGCTTTTGGAAAGCTTTCGCAAATTAAATGAAGAGATGAATGCGACAATTCTTATGGTAACGCACGATGCCTTTACAGCAAGCTATTGCAAAAGAATTCTATTCATTAAAGATGGAAAATTGTTCAACGAGCTGATTCGTGGTACGGAAAGCAGAAAAGAGTTTTTTGACCGCATTATGGATGTTATTGCTCTTTTGGGAGGTGACCTGAATGCTGAGTAAACTGGCTTTTAAAAATGCATCAAAAAGCATCAGGGACTATGCAGTATATTTCTTTACGCTGGTGCTCGCCGTCTGCATTTTTTACATGTTTAATTCTATTTATGCACAGAGGGACATCATGGTAGTTACGGAAACAACTGCTGAGTCCATGAAAGCACTGAGACAGATACTGTCATATATTTCTGTTTTTGTAGCTGTAGTTTTGGGATTTTTGATTGTTTATGCTAACAATTTTTTTATCCGGCGACGTAAAAAAGAACTTGGTGTTTATATGACACTGGGAATGAGTAAACGAAATATTTCCATGATCCTTACGTTGGAAACATCGTTCATGGCAGGTATGGCATTAGCTACAGGGCTGTTGCTTGGAATATTTGGCTCTCAGATGATGTCTGTTTTTACCGCAAAAATATTTGAGGCTGATCTTTCTGCATATCGATTTGTATTTGCACCTGATGCCGCAGTCAAAAGTGTGATCTATTTTGGTGTAATATTTTTGGTGGTTATGCTCTTAAATACGATTGTAATTGGAAAATACAAGCTGATTGATTTGCTATATGGTGGAAGAAAAAATGAGACTATAAGAATAAAGAACATGAAAACGGCAATGAAGGTATTTGTAGCTTCCATACTATGCCTTGCTGCCGCATATGTACTCATTTTGAATAATGGAATCATTCATGTAAATCTGTATTTTGCACTCTCAATTATTTTGGGAACTGTAGGGACACTGCTGTTCTTTTGGTCTTTGTCCGGTATTCTTGTAAAGATTATGTGGCGGAACAAAAGACTTTATTTCAAACAACTCAATATGTTTGTTGTACGTCAGTTTTCCAGTAAGATTAATACGAATTTTGTATCACTTTCTGTTGTCTGCATTGTTCTGCTACTGGTCATTGGTATTTTTTCCACCGGGTACAGTATGCAAAACATTTTGTCAACACAGCTACGTACGGAAATACCATATGAGTATAGTGTCATAGACTATAATAATGGTGAAACGGATACGATTTTAAGCCGACTTCCCTCTGAAATCAAGGACAGCAGCCTGATTGCAGACAGTTATGAGTGCCTGAAAGGTACCATGGCAGATGGCAAGGCATATTATAAGGATTATGATGTTAAGATTCCAGAAACATTGGCTGCTTATGGATTTGGAGATTTACCACTGACATTTGTAAGCCTGTCAGATTACAATGGTTTGCGTAAACTGCAAGGTATGGACGAGCTTGATTTATCAGAAAAAAACTATAGAATCTTATATGATAAAGAAAATGTTCGTGAACTTGCAGAACAATTTTATGATAAAAATATTAATCTTACGATTGATGGAAATGTGCTTTCTCCGGTGAATAAAGCTGAAGAATTTACCATGTCAAATAGCGACCATGGTCAAATCATATTTGTAGTCGCAGATACATGGATGAACAACATGAATGTTGATACGATGATATGGAATGTACAGTGTGTGAGAGAAGACGCAGCAAAAGAATTTAGTACATTGCTGGATAATTATCAGGAAAAGGACGAAAGAGAATGTGCCTTTACGTATTATGTAGGGAAGCAGCAGGTATACGAATCTTCGGTCACTACAAAGGCGACCATAGCATTTCTGGCAATTTACCTTGGTATTGTATTTATGATAGCCTGTGCAGCAATTCTTGCTATTCAGCAGCTATCTGAAGCTACTGATAATGTAGAACGATACAATCTACTAAAAAAACTGGGTGTAGAACGACGTGAACTGAATCATGCACTATTCATCCAAATTCTTAGCTATTTTCTGCTTCCGCTTTTACTGGCAGTGATTCATTCAATTGTTGGCTTGACAGTGGCAAGCCGTGAGGTTATCAAGGCGTTTGGAGATATGAATGTAGCATCCACAATCTTTGTAACATCGGTATTTATTGTGTTAGTGTATGGCAGTTATTTCCTGCTGACATATGTGGGAAGTAAAAGCGTTATTAACAAAGGATAAGACGTTTGTAGAAATCATATGAAAGAGCAACATTTGTAGCAACTGTGAAAGCACTGACCGGTTACGAATGAGTTTAAGAAGACCGAAATTCAAAGCAAGATGGAGAGTTTCGGTCTTTAAATTATTTATATAAATTTCTCCACTGCTTTGACGGTTTCCTGTTCCCGCAGTCATCACAGGTCTGCGGCCAGTTGATTTTCCATTCAAAATATTCATCTCGGGTTATCTCGCCAGATTTTAGTTCTTCTTTTCTAAGTGTCCATTCTTTTAGAAAATCATTGAGAACCCCATAATTAAACCACATACCAACAGGTGGATGTGCAGGCCAACTATCTGAATCATGGTAGCGGATAGAGGTATCGTCACTGGAATTTGATTTTTCACCCGGATAAGTCTCTAACTGAAAGAGATTGATCATGCCAGGATTAAATTCGTCAATCCAGAACAGGATTTCCATCAGTTCAGAAGCATTCATTGTAGTTGGTTCATGCAGTGTCAGTGGGTTCACATCCAGAATCTTAGCCATTTCAGTAACCAGATCTTTACGGGGAACCCGGTAGTTGGTTTCGTATTGAGCGAGACGGTTTGCACCCTTATCGCCCCAGCCAAGAGCCGCACCGAGTTCAGCCTGTGTCATATTCCGGAATGTCCGGATTTTTTTTATTTTATCACCAATCGTCATATCAGATTTCCTACTTTCTATTTGATAAGTCTATTTTACTATCAAAATCTCAGAATGTAAACAGAAACATTCGCAAATAAGCGAATAAAATACTTGACATTAACATTAAAGCGAATTATAATGACAGAACAATAAAGTTCGCATTAAAGCGAAAGTAAAAGCAGAAATGTAAATATTTTGTGAATTATTGAAAAAGAGGGTTGGTAAATCACTTCTGCCGGACTTTATTAGTGAAGAGATTTTTACAAAGTTCCAAAATTGAACAATATTTTGTCGTCTCAAGGCTGTATAAGCAAGGGAATATTTGAAATCCTTCTGTACCTTGAAAATTGAATGAGTTGTACACCATATTTTTCTTTATAGAAAATGTAGCTAACACAGATGCCAAGATCCATAGCTTTTTATGGGGAGCGTTGAAGATACTCCGGAAACGGTCGGTATGCTTGGAAAGAAGCTGCCGACATTCAGAATAATTCTGATAGAGGTTGATTGTAACATTGACAGCAGGTGTATGAATGGAAGCCAATACGCTGTATGTTTGTTGATAAATGCAAGATTAAAAGGTAAACAAATGAAAAGTATCACTTGATGATGAAAATGACAGAAATGGAGGTGATGCTGACAAATACGGAAGAAAGGGGGCGTAGCTATGAGAAAAGAACTGGAATATGCGAAGAAAATGACGTTGATTGCAAAGCTGTATCGTATGAACCTGCTGTCTGAAAAAGAATTTGAAAAAATCAGACGTAAGCTGATGGACAGTTATCTGGTAGCCGGTGAGCGAAGTGACAATCCGGTGAAAGCAATCGCTTGATTTTGATATAGAAAGACGAGGTAAAAAATAATGGAAGATAAAATAATTCAACAGTCGTTCACATTTAAAAATTCAGATAGAATGACAGCACAGACAAAGAAAACAGCCGCAAATATTCAGAAAAGAAAGTGGCAGGTAAAAGAAATGGAGGAAGATTATGAGCATGAGAGAAGTACAGGTCTTACAGGCAACAAAAACGGCACCGAACAGCCGTGGAAGAAATAATAATTATGCAGTCCAGATTGACCGCATAAGGGTGGCTGCTTATTGCAGGGTATCTACCGATGGGGATGAGCAGTTAGGAAGTTTTGAATCCCAGAAACTTTATTATGAAGAAAAAATTCGGAAGAATAAAGAATGGGCAATGGCAGGAATATTTGCAGATGAAGCAATTACCGGAACAAAGATAGACAAGCGTGAAGGATTTCAGGAAATGATCCGGAAGTGTCTGAACGGCGAGATTGATATGATCCTTACCAAATCAATTTCCAGATTTTCCAGAAATACACCGGATACTATCAAATATGTGCGTATGCTCCGGGATAAGAATATTGCTATCATGTTTGAAAAAGAAAATATCAATACGCTGGATATGAACGGAGAAATGCTTCTGACAATTTTAAGTTCACTGGCACAGGAAGAAGTGGAATCCCTTTCCAGTAATGTGAAAATGGGATTACAGATGAAAATGAAGCGGGGAGAACTGGTTGGGTTTAACGGTTGTTTTGGTTATGATTATCATCAGGACACAAAGACAATCACTGTAAATGAGACAGAAGCAGAAACAGTCAGACTCGTATATGATATGTATTTGCAAGGAAATGGCTGCGGTACGATTGCCAAACGTTTAGTAGAGCTTGGAATTAAAAATAAGCGTGGCACAGTGGAGTGGCACGACCATGGAGTTATGGGAATGATTAAAAATGAGAAGTATAAAGGTGATGTGCTTCTTGGAAAGACTTTTACAGTTGATCCGATTTCAAAGAGAAGACTTGCTAATATGGGAGAGGAAAATCAATATTATATCCGGGATCACCATGAAGCAATTGTTTCAAGAGAAATTTGGGATAAAGCAGAGGAGATTCGCTTAAAGCGTGCCAAACCAAAGCTGATGCAGACAACTGGAAACAGAGAGCGTTATACAAGACAGTTTACATTCAGCAGTATGCTTGAATGTGGGTATTGTGGTCATAAATTATCCAGAAGGACAAGACATCAGACGACTACAACGAAAAAACCTGTCTGGCAGTGTATGAATGCTACAAAAAACGGGATTGATAATTGTCCGAACTGCAAGGCGGTAGATGAAGTGATTATTGAAAACGCTTTTCTGGAAGCATTCCGGCTTCTGACTGATAATTTTGATGATGTTCTCCAATCGGTGCTGAATACGATTGAGGATATTTTAAAGGATGATACCGAACTGAAAAGGGTAAAACAGCTGGAGAAGGACATTTCCACTATTGAATCGAAAAAAAGCAGGTTAACAGATCTGCTGATTGATGGTAAAATAGAACAGGAAGATTATGATGAAAAGAAGCTGAGTTTTCAGCGGAAACTTCATCAGATTACGGAAGAAAAGGCTTATCTGGAAGAGAATATCGGACAACAGAAGAATATAAGCAGGCGTATGTCACAGCTTCGACAGACACTGGAAAATGAAAATGCCCTGGATGAATTTGACAGAATTGTGTTTGAGAGTATTGTAGAAAAGGTAATTGTCGGTGGATATGATGCGGAAGGAAATCCAACACCATATAAACTGACATTTGTACTTAAGTGCAATCAGGCATTAAAGGTAGAGAATGCGAAAGCAGATTACAGAGCAAACCAGAAAGGGAAAAAGGTGTCATAAATGGAGCAGAATAAGGCAGAGCGATTGAATGAAACTGTAACTGAAAAAATGTGCTCATCAGACGGTAACGTGGTTGGGGAAATGTGTTCCCCAGCCGATACCGACACATGTTGAGTGTGTCGTGTTGATGTCACGGGTGGAGAAATGAAATAGCGGAAAAGTACAGAAAACAAGAGATTTCCGGGAGTTGGGACAGTTTGGGAAAATTGTTCCGACTCCCAGATTTTTTGTTTGTTGTATTATGCGGAAACATATCCACTGCTTTTTGGGCAGGATAGTTGTGTTGACAGGATAGATAAAGGGGAGGTTGTGGAGATAGGATTGTTAAGGGTAGGTTGAGTTGATAAGATATATAAAAGAATTATTTTTCAAAGATAAGCTAGAATTTTTCTGGTTGGAGTGGTGAAACATATAAAATAAAAATGGGGGTATGGCTTGACAAAAAGATAAACGCGAGCTATAATTGAACAAAAGTTCAAGATTGGAGAGGGACATGGCTCAAGTATTAAAAGATGAAATACGGGAAAATATTTTAAAGGCAGCGTTGCAGGAGTTCTATGAAAAAGGGTACAGGCCAGCAGCTATGCGTGAGATTGCGGGCAGGGCTAAAATACCAACAGGGCTGATTTATTCTTATTATAAAAACAAAGAATCTCTTTTTGATGCTGTCCTCCGTCCAGTCCTTTATGATTGGGAGAGGGTGCTCACTGCCAGGGATGACGGGCATCCAGAAGTTATTTATGGATTAAGCAGGGCAGAAACAGAGTGCCTGCTGAATTTATTCGAGCATAGGCAGGAATGCATTATCTTATTTGATAAAAGTGACGGCACAAAGTATGAAACGGAAAAGGACCGGTTTATTGCAGCAATAGAAGGACATCTGAATAAACATAAAAAGGATACAGATGGGGATGAAATATTCATCCATATTATTGCCAATAATTTTGTGGATGGGCTAATGCAGGTTATGTACCATTATAAGGGAAAGGAATGGGCTATGATGATATTGCATAAATTATCGGAGATGTATTTGTCGGGAATTGGTTTATAGGAGCCAGTTCCTTTTTTTACCGAACAATATTGAATTATTGTTCAATTTTGAAAGGAGAAATTAATTATGATGACCTTATTTGTGAAACTGTTTATTAAAAACAAGAACGAAGTTTCTAACCCAAATGTAAAAAAAGCATATGCTGCCCTGTCAAGTGTTGTTGGCATCCTGTTAAATTTATTTTTGTGCATAGCCAAGATAACCGTTGGGTTTTTTAGTAACTCTGTTGCCATATCAGCAGATGGTTTTAATAACCTGTCAGATGCAGGGACTTCACTTGTATCATTTTTGGGATTTAAGATTGCAGGATATGGCGGTGGAAATACACATCTTTTTGGACATGGCAGGATTGAATGGATTATGAGTATTTTTACATCTATTGCTGTCCTGCTTATGGGAATAAAGCTGGCAGGGGATTCTGCTGCATCTATAGCCAGTTCGGACAGTCCGGTATTCAGCATGTCGGCTTTGGCAGTGTTGCTGGTTTCTATTTTTGTAAAGGGATATATGTTTTGTTACAATAAACGCTTTTCAAAAATAACTGGTTCGGAAACATTAAAGGTAACGGCAGCAGATTGTATGAGTGATTCATTAGCAACGGCAGCAGTTTTAATATCAACAACTGTTTCGTATATAACACATCTTGAAATAGATGGTTATTGTGGCATGCTAGTATCTGCATTCATTATTTTTGCAGGCATAAAAAGCTTATGGGAAGTGTTAGGGCGGATTATGAGGCAGTCAGCAGATCAGGAGATGGCAGAGGGTGTTTTACAAATAGCGGAGTCATATCCGGAAATCATTGATGTCCATGATCTGATGTTTCATGATTACGGATTTGGATATTTTGTGATATCCATGCATGCAGAAGGATATCGAAAACACAGCCAGCAGCTTTATATTGCAGCGAATCAGATAGCCTATGACTTAAAACAAAAATTTCATTGCGACAGTTTTATACAAGTTGATTATGTGTTGGAAAATAAGACATTGAAGGACAGTCTTATGAAACAAATATATACTGTCCTGAATGAATTTAGCGATGAAATTGAAATAAGTAATTTCAGGCTGATTGAAAGCGGTCCTTACATCAATGTTGTATTTGATATGGTTTATCCCGCAAAACTGCAAAAAAGTGAGGAGGATATCTGCAATGGCATTAAAAGAGAAATTGAATCAGAAAATTCAAAATACCGTACTGTTATCAAAGGTATTATACGGCGTGAGCGTTTACACTTGCACCGATAATAAAGCATATTCGCAGAGCGGACATGCGTATACAATCATATTAAGTTTAAGGAGGACATTAAAATGGTGGAAAAGTCAAATCGAATCTATTTACTGGAGGAAGCAGGTGTTGCTTCTGCATTACTTAAGCTGGGTATACCGACAATGGTCGGTATGCTGATTTCAGCCTTGTATAATGCGATTGATGCGTATTTTGTAGGTGGCCTTGGAATGAGCCAGATGGGAGCCGTATCCGTTGTGTTTCCAATCGTGCAGATTATCATAGGTCTGGGTATGATGTTTGGGGCAGGAGCATCCTCTTACATATCAAGGCTGTTAGGGAAGGGAGCTAACGAACAGGCAGACAAAACAGCTTCTACCTCGCTTTTTTCAGGGCTTCTGGTTGGGACAATTATCATTATAGGCATTATGGTTTTTCTTGACCCGGTACTTACGGCATTAGGTTCAACGGAAACAATTTTGCCTTATGCAAGAGCATATGCAAAAATCTATGTAACTGGTTCAATCATCAATGTTTTTACTGTTATGATGAATAACCTGCTTACGGCCCAGGGAGCTACGAAGTTCACAATGAAAGCCATGCTTACAGGAAGTATCGCCAATGTGATTTTAGATCCTATCATGATTTATGGTATGGATTTAGGTATTGAAGGGGCAGCTATTGCAACAGTTATCTCATTATGTATCAATATGGCACTTTACATTGGATATATCGCAAAAAAGAAAGGTGTTTTAAGATTTTCGGTTAGAAACATAGCTCCGTCCAAGACGATTTATGCAGAAGTTCTGAAAATCGGCATTCCTGTACTTCTGTTTCAGTTGCTTGCAAGCACGGCTATGGGAAGTATCAATACTGCAGCAAAGCCTTATGGAGATTTTGCAGTAGCAGCTATGGGAGCAGTTACCCGTATCATGACAGTTGTAACTTATGTTGTTTTTGGATTTTTGAAAGGGTTTCAGCCTTTTGCGGGATATAACTATGGAGCAAAAAAATACGAAAGATTGAAGAAATCTATTAGGCTTTGCATGATATGGTCGACAGTGTTTTGTATTGTTGCAGCTATTGTACTTTTCATATTTGCAGATCCAATTGTTTCCCTTTTTGGTACAGACATAGAAATGGCTGGTATAGCGGCAAAGGCACTCAGACTTAATGCAGTGTTATTTATTACATTTGGTTTTCAAATGGTGTATGCGTCACTTTATTTAGCTATTGGTAAAAGCTTAGTGGGAAGTGTGCTTAGCTTGAGCAGACAGGGAATTTTCTTTTTTCCTTTGGTCTTGGTACTGCCTCATGTCATGGGCTTAACAGGGGTGGTATGGGTACAGCCTATGGCCGACCTTTTGACTACAATACTTACCATAGTTTTTGCAGTAAGAATAAACCATACTTTATCTACAGAAATTGAAATGGGGGAAGATTGATTTGGAATTAGGAAAATCTAAAGAAGACTACTTAAAAACAATTTTTGTACTGCAGAGAAAACTTGAGAATGTCCATTCGGTTAATGTTGCTGAATATATGGGGGTTTCCAAAGCAAGTGTTTGTGTAGCAATAAAACAGCTAAGAGAGCAAGGGTTTCTGATAAAACGCCCGGATTCCAGTTTGTGTCTTACTGAGAAAGGAGTATTAGTAGCACAAAAAGTATATGAACGGTATGATTTTTTTCTTACAGTTTTTGCTAATGCTGGCATATCTAAGGAAACTGCAGTTAAGGATGCCTGCCGGTTGGAACACGATATAAGTGAAGAAAGTTTTAGGAAACTTAAGTGCGCATTGATGTAGGCAAATAAGTGAAACCAACAGTTCTTAAAATAATGTTCTGTTGGTTTTGCTTTAAATATATCTGGCATTCAGTGATAGTTTTATAAAGGATTAGAAGTTGATAGAGGGAGTTAAGTGATATGATAAAATTACTCGTTATTTCTTTGGAAGAACCAGAACAGGAAATATATGATAAAATAATAGAGATTGTAAATGGAGCGCATATTAGCATTGATGAAACAATAGAGGGAAAGCAGGGGAAGATAAAAAATGGCGAATTGATTATCCTGCCAGATCAGCATAAAGTTCTGAAAGAAAACCATGAGGTAAGCCTGACTAATATTGAATTCCGTATTCTGTATGTGCTGGCACTCCATCAGGGCATAACGCTTACTAAAGAAAAGATTTACAATTATGTCTGGAATGGGGAATATCTTCGGGATGACAGCAATATCACTTCCCATGTCCGCCGTCTACGGAAAAAAATTGAGGATGACCCAAGTCGGCCGAAATACATCCAGACTGTACGTGGGATTGGATATAAAATAAATCGAATAAAAAACAAATAGGCAGTGTTCTAAGCAGAAGGCTTGGAACACTGCCTGTTTCTTTTTGGAGTATGGATTTGAATTCGGGATGGTGTAATATCTGCGGATATGTTAATAATGATAATAAGATTTGAAGGAGGACATGGATATGCAGAATAAAATATGGGAACAAGTAGGACAGTTTTTAAACCGGCTGCGCTGTGAGAATGTAGCAAGGGATACTGCAGTAGAGGTGCCAGGATATAAGGAAGCCCAGGAAGAAGTGGAAGGGCTTCGTGAAAAATGCGAGGCAGTGATGCAGCAGCTCCCACAGGAACAGCGGCAGTTACTTTTGGAGTGGATGGCGAAACTGGAAGATATGAGTTCACTGGATGGACAGAAAGCATACTGCCAGGGATATGTGGACTGCATCCTCCTGTTAAGCGGCATGGGGCTTTTGCGGCAGGATTTGTCCACGGAAGAATTTATGAAATGGATAAGACAGTAAAAGAGGCTCATTTTTGCACGGGCATTCCGCTGCAGGAATGAGCCTTTAAAATGCAGGGAAAAAGTGACGGAAACACCGCCTGGACACCGCATTCATCTGTTACTCTGGTTTTGAGGGTTTTTCATTTACGGACAGTAGCGCCTCTGTGGTGGCGAGGATGACTTTGAGCTGTCCTTCGTCACAGCGGGTCAGCAGACGTCCGATCTTCTGGTATGTATCATCAGCCTGGTTCTGGTTGGGGTAGATTACTGTGTCTGCTGACAGGTTGAAGTAACGGATGACCTTTTCAAAGACCTCATAGCTTGGGCTGTTTCGGAAACGTTCAAGGTCTTTCAGGTAAGACAGAGAAATATCCAGTTTTTCAGCTAATTCAGCCTGGGTAAGCTTTTTGTCCATCCGTGCATTTTTCAGTACCATGCCGAACTGTTTTGGATGAAGAGCCATAGTTTCACCTCCTAAAAGTATGATAGTGCCATACCCTGCAAATGTAAAAATGGCGTGGCAATACTATTTTAGGACGGTGTAGCCATACTTATTAAGAGAAGGAGTGTTTTATAATGGACAGGGGAGCAGTGATGCGGTCAAAAAAATCCAGGTGACATCCGCAGATATCTGCACCATCAGAGGTATGGCTGAACCATACTTTTATAGAGGAAATCCGTATACAGGGAAAAGATACAAATGCAGCGTTGCCTGCATGGGTGTCTTTTCCCTGTTTTATGTTACGGATAAAACAGCCAAGTGCCGATCCCCCACTGCATGGCGGCAGCTCAAATGGATGAAACTGCATTGAGGAATACGATCAGTGTTGGCCTGCTCCCTGTTTTCTGTCCGGCATAACAGATAATCAATGGACACTCCATAGAAATCTGCCAGTGTGATAAGGCTGCCATGATTGATTTCTTTATTGTCCTTAGATTCATAGCTGGCAAGGGCGGATTTTGAAATCTGCGTCAGTTGTGCTAGCTCTTCCAGATTAAGCCCTTTGTCCTTGCGCAGTTCCCAAAGGCGTTCCTGTATGGTAGTCGCTCCTTTCATGGGCGCACGCTCCTTTCCGGCGGCTGCTTCCCTGCCGCCTGACTGGATTATACCATACTTTCCACAATCGTGGAAATTTCTGATATTTGCCCTTAATTCCTATTTTGTGGACATACGGCACATGGTACAAAAATGTCATATGATATAGGCAGTTCATCGATGGATTATTCCAATCGAATGACCGGCCTGTATGGGATATGCTCCCCGGCGATGTAGCGCAACGACTTCCGGCAGGGAAACGGAGGAACCCTGACCGCAACGAGCGTACCAAGCGGAGCGAAACGCCGCCAAAGACGGGGGCAGGAACGACAACAGAGGGAACCGGCAAAATGAACACCGAAACGATACCGAAACACAGCAATCTCACAGGGCATAGTCTGCCCTGCCCGTAATACCAAGAGAGATTTTGGGGTGGCTCTACGGCTATATTTCCCTTAAAAATCACCCCGAAACGCTACACAAAAAACAACTGCCCGCCCATTCCGGCTGTTACTGCTGAATCGGGCGGTTTTTCTATGAAGGAGGCACTATGCCGAGAATGTCAAAGAAGTTGAAGAAAGAGCTTGCTTTCTTCCTGAACGACCGGGGGCGCAGAAGCTACAACGGACTCTGCCGGAAATGCCAACATGGGTGCAAGCAGAGTTTCCGGGCTGTCATTATCGACTGCCCCCGCTACCTATCCAAACGAGCCAAAAGGAGGACACAAATCAATGAATTGTGAATTTATGATAGCCAGTACGCCTCTGCCGCCCTGTATGCCGCTCCCAAAGGCAATGCTCCGGCTTCCGGTCAGCAATACGGCAAAGGTCATGTACGCCCGCCTGCTGGATGAAATCCTGACAAGGGGAACCGAGGACAGCAACGGGATTCTGTTCATCCGCTTCCCCGTCATGGAGATAGCGGCGGCACTCTCCCGAAGCCCCCAGACCTGCAAGCGTTCCCTGAACGAGCTGGAACAGGCCGGGATGATAATACGTGTCCGTCAGGGAATCGGGGAGGTCAGCCACATCTATATCCTGCTCCCCAAGGAGGACGCTGCCCATGAATGAGAAGCTGGAAAAACTGAATCAGGAGATTGAAAAGACCGAAGCAAGGCTGCGGCGGGCGCAGCATAAGGAGAAAATGCTGGAACACCAGATAAAGACCCTGAACCGGAAGGAACGGACACACCGGCTCTGCACCAGAGGGGCTATGCTGGAAAGCCATCTCCCCCACCCGGAATCCGTGACGGACGAGCAGGTCAGCACCATCTTAAAAGTATTGTTCCACCGGGGCGACACGAAGCGTCTTGTGGCACAGGTTCTTGCCGAAAACCGGAAGGAGGACACGGAATGAAATTTTCAAAAAGCGAGCTGGATATTATCTGTCAGTATGCCGCACCGACCAAGGCGGAAACCCTTGCGGGCATGAAAGAAACCGTGCCGGTGATAAAGGACTTACTGACAAAGGCAATCGTGGAGAACGCCATCCGAAAGCTGGAAAAGATACCGGAGCCGGAGTGCAGCCAGTTTGTTGCCGCCACAAAAGCCCGGTTCCTTGCAGAGCGTGACAATTCCATCCGCCAGCGGCTTGCGGCGGCAAAGGCACAGGAGCCGATTATGCAGGGACATGACCTGTCAGGAAAAGAACGGTTCCACCCAGAAACCCGGCACATGATTACGCTGGAAGTACAGAAGCAGTGCTTTGTCGGTTTTAAGGGGGAGCGGTTCCGCTTCTTCCTCTCCGATGAAGGCTATCGGAACGCAAAATGCAGCGAGCAGGAGGGGGAAATCAGGATAAAGAGCCATGCCGCCGTTGTTGCCGGGAAGCTCTATCCTGACAAGAAGCCTCGACAGCAGGAACGATAAAAAAGCCTGTTCCAGAATCAAAGCGCTCCGGGCGCGCTCACATTGGCGGCTTTCCATGTGTGGAAAAATCAGAACGAGCCGGGCGCGTTCTGATTTATGCCGCCTATGGCGTAATTGGTACGGCTGATTTCCAACTGCCATAAACTCCACTTGCAATTTTGGCTTCCAAAGCGACAAGTGGGAAAATCCCCCTCTGAAAGAGGGCGCAATTATACATCACTTAGGGAAGTGGTGCATTGCGCCCTGCCGGGAGCGTCCTGCGGACAGCAGATGATTTCCGCAGATTTTCAATCTGCTCCAATCATCACAGGGGAAGCTACCCTTCCCCTGCGCTGGCTCCGCCAGCTACCCCTTTGTGGGCTTGCCGCCGGGAACACCTTGTGCCGCCAGCTATTCCCGGTCAGCAAGTTTTATATCATTCTGCGCTGCTTCTTCCGATGTGGATAGAAAGATGATATACTCAAAGAAAAATTTGAAAAAAACTATTGACCCTCACGGTGCGTAATAGATTAAAGTGTGTATATCAGGAACAGGAGGTTGGCGGCAATGAGGACAGTAAAGGAAATATCAGATTTAACAGGTATCAGCGTGCGCACGCTTCACTACTATGATGAAATCGGTCTTTTGAAGCCGACAGACAAAAGCGAAGCGGGATACCGGCTTTATGACGATAAAGCATTGGAAACATTGCAACAGATTTTGTTTTTCCGTGAGTTTGATATTCCTTTGAAGGAAATCAAAGCGATTATGGCGAACCCGGCTCTTGACAGGAACCAGATTTTACAAATGCAGAGGAAAATGCTGACAGTAAAAAAGGAACGCATGGAGCGTTTGATTGCCAGCATTGACAGTATTTTGAAAGGAGATAATAAAATGGATTTTGCGATTTTTGACAAAAAAGAAGTGGAAGAAATGTTCCGACTGACTTATGAACGTATGCCTGAAAAGATGCGTAAGATTGCCGTAGATGAATTTGGGGGCGTTGATGAGTGGAAAAAGCATTTTATGGAAGTGGTGTCCTCGGAAGATATGCAGAAAAAATATGCAAAGGTTGTGGAGTGGTACGGTGGGAAGGAAGCCTATAAGGCGGCATCCGCCAATCCGTTAGGCAAGGATGTGGTGAAAGGCTATGGCAAACGCATAGAAGCAGTCATGGAAAAGCTTGCCGGGAAGAAAAACTGTCCTACCGATTCTTTTGAAGTAAAGGAACTGGTTGGAGAATACGGCTTTGTGATGAAACAGCTTACGCAGATAAAGGAAGAATCCGGCATGATGAAATATCTTGCATGGTTCCAAAACACAGAGCCGACAAAATCCAAGATAGATAAGCGGTATGGAGAAGGAACGGCGGAATTTATCTCACAGGCAATCGAAACATTCTACGGGGGCGGATTGATGTAAATATAACCAAATATTCCGCCGCCCACCAGCGGTACACCCAAGCAGGAAATCTGAAAAGGTATCCTGCTTTTTCTATGCCCGGAATCCGGGAGAAAGGAGGGCGCATACTTGCCATGCCCGCACTGTAAAATCACAATCATCAAGCGGAGCAACAATGAATCCGCTGTTTCTGCCGCCGCCTACCAGAGCGGCGAGAAACTATTCTCTGAATATGACCAAGAGCAGAAATACTATCCGTAAGCGATGAATAATCTAGCGTTTTTACAAGTCTCGAAATCTGTGCGATAATCTCTTTAGCTGGAGAAGCATTTCCCCATTTCCCGGTTTTTGCATTCAG
>CAJTAL010000024.1 GCA_910574285.1 Lachnospiraceae bacterium
TGAGCGATTTGTCAAGTGTTTTTACAAAAAAAGTGGGTGATTTTTTTGCGATAGGGGTCTGAAAGCCTTATAAAATCAAGGCTGAAGATTCCGAGAAGTTATGGATATAAAAGGGAGGAATACTTATTGCAGATTGAATATAGTAAAAATGCTGTAAAATATATTAATGCTGCTGACAAGCAAACGAAAAAACGTTTGAAAGAAGCAATTGAAAAAGTTCCTTTTGGAGATATTAAAAAATTACAAGGTATAGATAATGGATATCGTTTAAGGGTTGGAGATTTAAGAGTGTTATTTTCAATAGAAGATGATAGAATATATATTGATAATATTATTCCAAGAGGACAGGCATATAAAAGGTTATAGGAGTAGGTGAAAGAATATGAGTAAAGAGATGTTAAAAAATTTGATAGAATTGGTTCCGGAAAAAGATATTGATACTTTGTATAGAGTGATTATAAAGTTTGTGCCTGAAGTAATCCCTGAACCGGAGGAATTAGAAGCCATAAGAACCGGACGAAAAGACAGGGAAATGAACGGGACGATACCACACGAGGCAATTGATTGGGATTAAGAAAAAGAAACGAGTACCCCGCTTGAGCCATAAAGCTGTACGGTAAAAAAACCGCTTCTTTTTTGCACATTATATGATGGAAAGGGGAAAAAAGTCAAGAGAAATGTATAACGAAATTGATTTGGATAAAATAGATATAGCTGCAGAGCCGCCGACGGAAGAACCGGCCAGACAATACTATTTCATGGCAAAATGCCGGGAGTGGGTAAAGAGCTTTGAACAGGAAAATGGCCGTTTGCCAAAATCTTGCGTACTCAATTTCGGTTGCCAGATGAACGCAAGGGATTCTGAGAAGCTCAGAGGTATCTTAAGGGAGATAGGGTATGAGGAGGCTTCGGAGGAGCAGGCGGATTTTGTCATCTTTAATACCTGTACTGTAAGGGAGAACGCAAACACACGGGTATACGGACGACTTGGACAGTTAAAGCCGCAAAAGAAGAAGAATCCGCATATGATGATCGGGCTTTGCGGCTGTATGATGCAGGAGCCGGAAGTGGTGGAGAAGCTTAAGAAAAGTTATCGGTTTGTGGATATCATCTTTGGTACTCATAACATCTTCAAATTCGCGGAATTAGTTGCGACACGCTTGGAATCGGACAGGATGGTGATCGATATATGGAAAGATACGGATCAGATCGTGGAAGATCTTCCCAACGAGCGTAAATATACGTTTAAATCCGGAATCAATATTATGTTCGGCTGCAATAATTTCTGCAGTTATTGTATCGTTCCTTATGTGCGGGGACGGGAAAGAAGCAGAGATCCGAGAGCGATTGTACGGGAGATCGAGAGATTGGCAGCGGACGGTGTAAGCGAGGTGATGCTTCTTGGACAGAATGTGAATTCGTATGGGAAGACCCTGGATACGCCTTTGACATTTGCGCAGCTTCTCCAGGAAATAGAGAAAATAGAAGGGATTCGCAGGATTCGCTTTATGACTTCCCACCCGAAAGACCTGTCCGATGAATTGATCAGAGTAATGGCTGATTCAAAGAAAATATGTAAACATCTTCATCTTCCGGTGCAGTCGGGAAGTACGGACATACTTACGAAGATGAATCGGAGATATACGAAGGAACAGTACCTTAATCTGGTGGATAAGCTCCGCAGGGCAGTGCCGGATATCTCTCTTACAACGGATATCATCGTAGGATTTCCCGGAGAGACGGAAGAAGATTTTGAAGAGACGTTGGACGTGGTGAGAAAAGTACGGTATGACAGCGCGTTTACATTTATCTATTCGAAGCGTACGGGAACACCTGCGGCTGTGATGGAGGATCAGATTCCGGAAGACGTGATCAAGAACCGGTTCGACAAACTTTTGAAAGAAGTGCAGGCCATCGCGGCTGAAACCTGTGCTATACATGAAGGAACCGTGCAGGAGGTGCTGGTGGAAGATATCTGCGATCATGATCCTACGATGGTGACGGGAAGACTGAGCAATAACCTGTTGGTGCATTTCCACGGAGGGAAGGAATTGATCGGGAAGTATGTGGATGTAGAGCTGAGTGAGTGCAGAGGATTCTATTATATCGGAGCGAGGAGGTAAGCCTATATATGACGGTTCGTTTTTATGAAGAGACGGAGGACAGCCTGCTTAAATTCGCAGTGATTGTTGCGAGAACAGAGGGGAAATATGTATTTTGTAAGCATAAATCTCGTGACACGTTAGAGGTTCCGGGAGGTCACCGAGAGCCGGGTGAGATGATTCTGGAAACGGCAAAGAGAGAAATGTATGAAGAAACGGGCGCGATTGATTACAGTATAGAACCGGTCTGCGTGTATTCTGTGATTTCTGGGGATGACGCTGACGGAGAAGAAACCTTTGGGATGCTCTGTTATGCTGAGATCTGCTCTTTTGAAAAAGAGCTGCACAGTGAGATTGAAAAGATCGTGATTATGGAAGAAGAGCCGGAATCCTGGACTTATCCGGAGATTCAGCCGAAACTTCTTTGTGAGATGAAGAGAAGAGGGTATTTTTGATAAAAATGGAGGGATTTGCGTGCTGGATTTGAGGATAAAAGAATATCTTTCGCAGGTCGGTATCTGTAAGATTTCTGAATTTGATACGGCGCTGCTTGAAACCTTCGGTCAGGATGAAGGCGAAAAGCATATTGAAAGAATGACGGAACTGTTTGACCGGTCAGAAGAACGGTTGATGTACGGAACCGGAGATACTCCGTATCTTTACCGTCAGGAGGAGATTGTCGATTACATAAATCAGAATTTAGAGCTGAGTCTTTTGGCGTCTTCTTTTTATGACCGCGTATTTTTCCGAAGAGCCATGGATTATCTGCTCAGATATGAGTCTTTTTGGACGGGAGATATTCTTGATATGGGTTGCGGGAACGGGGTTCTGTCTTGTTTTTTGGCGCGGCTGCATCCTGGTTCTTCTGTCACAGGCGTAGATCTGTCTCACAACGCTGTCTCTGCGGCAGATGAACTTGCAGGGAGGCTGCATATAGAAAATGTACGCTTTACCGATCCGAAAGCGTCGGAAGGGAAGATGTATGACACAGTTCTTTCTTCCCGTACGGTACATGAGAATGTTGAAGTGAGACCGCTTTGCGAAAAACCGGAGACGGCCGCATTGTCGATGGAAGAACAGGCAGAAAGGCATAAGGAATACGCGAAGACGCTTTCAGCCTTTGTAAAGCCCCAGGGATATCTGATCAGCGTGGAGCGTTACGAGGACTATGGAGCATACACTGGGGCGGTTTGTGCTTTGACAAGCCTGGATTTTTGTCAGGTGAGCGGAACGAATATGCAGTTTTCCTGTAAAAACGGAGATGAGACGGCTGTGTTCCAGGCGTCGGTCTTTCAGAAAATCTCTGGTTAGGGACGTATTGTGCAGATTGCATTAGACTTTCATATGCAGGATCAGATGGTGATACCGTTGATTGTGATTGAGAGAAATTTTGATTAAAATGAAGTGATTTCCGTTTTACGGGAGGTCAGAATGGAAGATTCTAAGATAGACAAAGATAAAATTGTGACTCTTTACCATGGATCAAAATCGGGGATTCACGGTGAGATATATCCGGAAAGCCGTAAACATTGCGATTTTGGGAGAGGTTTCTATATGGGTACAGATCGTACGCAGCCGCTTACCCTTATATGTAATTATCCTAAGGCGAAAATTTATACATTGAGTGTTGATTTGTCGGATTTGAAAGTTCTTAATATAGAAGTCGGATTAGACTGGGCTCTGTTAGTTGCCTATAATCGTGGTAAGATGGAATCTGTCAGAGGATCAAAAATCTATAATCGGTATGCAGAATTAAACCAAGAGTATGACATGGTGACAGGAGCAATTGCAAATGACAGAATGTTTGTTGTCCTTGATCGTTTTTTTTATGGAGAGATTACGGATTATGCCCTGATCCATTGTCTCGCTGCGCTCAAATTGGGAAAACAATACGTGGCTTTGACAGAAAAGGCCTGTAAGAAAATAAAGATAATTGATAGCCAGAAGCTTTCAGAAGATGATAGAAGCATACTCAAACAAAAAAGTGAAGCGAATCGTTTAAAAGGAATTACATTGGCAAATGAAATTTGCCGAAAATATCGTCGGGAAGGCAGATTCTTTGACGAGATATTGGAGGAAGAGGAATAAACATGAAGCAGCTTACTTTTGAAAAACGTCAGCTTTGTGATATACAAGGCAGGCTTTTTGAACTTGCATTAAAAAACGAATATGACTGTCCGGCATTTATAACATTTTTCATGAACAGCCGGGCGGCGGGAGCTCTTGACGATACTTATGACAGGCTGCAGTGGGCGGGGGAAGAATATATTCTTGAAGAACTTGAAGAAGAATCAGGCGGTTTAAAAAAAGCCGGTATGATCTACTCGGCGGAGGTAATGTATTGGACAGGCTATGTCTATCGTTACTGGCACTATTATACGAATGAAAGCAGTCGGGAAATATATGAAACTGCGGATGCACACACAATGAATGATTGTTGGCCAGGATTCCACACGCTTGACGTTGAGATGGCTATTGATGATTTAAAAGAACTCTGCAGGCAGAGACAGATATATTGAATATTCAATAAGGAATTTCAGAATATTGAATAGATTAAAAAGGAAGGTGAACAGAGTATGAAAGAAGTACTGGTAACGATACCGGTTCAGGAAGAACACCGCAGGTATCTGGAGACCATCGGTAAGGACATGCATTTTACATATGCGTACCGAAAGGAAGGCGCAACCCGTGAGATGGTTGAACAGGCGGATTATATATTGGGTAATGTGAAGGCAGAATATCTGCCGCAGGCACGGCATCTTAAGTTATTACAGCTTGACAGCGCGGGGGCTGACGAGTATGTTCAGCCAAATGTCCTTCCGGCAGGCGTGAAGCTCTGTAACGCTACAGGGGCCTATGGGCTTACAATTGCGGAGTATCTGCTCGGGGTTGTGTTTGCATTAAAGAAAAAACTGACTCTGTATGAAGATAACCGTAAAAAGCAGAGATGGCATGATGAAGGAATGGTAACGAATATAGCCGGAAGCAGGACGCTGATATTGGGATTGGGTGATATTGGCGACACATTTGCACGTAAAATGAATGCCCTGGGCAGTAAAGTGACCGGCATACGGAGGAGTCCTGCGGATAAGCCGGAATATCTGGAAGGATTATATCAGATGGATGCATTGGAAAAGCAGCTTCCATGTGCCGATATCGTTGTGTGTACTTTACCGGGGACAGCGGAAACCTTCCATCTGTTAGATGAGAGGAAGATCCGTCTTATGAATCCTTCGGCAATACTTATAAATATCGGGCGGGGCAGCCTTATTCCCACGCAGGATCTGGTCAGGGTACTGGAAGACGGCGTGATCGCAGGGGCGGCGATTGATGTGGCAGAACAGGAACCTCTGCCGGAGGATTCTCCGCTTTGGAATGCTCCGAATCTGATCCTTACTCCTCATGTGGCAGGAAATTATCATACCCAGGATATTCTTGACAAGGCAGTGAAGATTGCAGGAGAAAATTTCCAGGCATTTCTTGAAGGGCGGTCGTTGCAGAATGAAGTGGATTTTGTCACAGGATATAGAAAAAAGATGTAGGATTTCCAAATGAAGAGAATATTAATGATATCATCTGATTATGAGCCTTGTTACGGCGGAATCGGAATACATGTAAAGAATCTGACATACGAATTGATAAAACTTGGATATCAGATTACATTGCTGATCGGACGCATGAAGACAAGTTTGGACTATGCTTATACTTCGGGAGATTTCTACTCAGTCACTGCAGATACGGAAGCATTGAAGGTAGTGGAAATTGATACGGATTTTGCACGAAGACTCTCTAAAGAAGAGCTGAAACTTTGTTCTGTTCTGGAGGAAAAAGATACCTTTGATTATGAGACGGCAATTTTAAATCAGTTGTTCTTAAAGGGAGCAATCACATATCTTGGGCATACGGATGATAAGTTCCGGCTGATCCATCTTCATGATGCATTTATATCCTTCGGCGCGGTAATGCTTGGAAGGTATCTGAATATTCCGATGGCAGTAACCATGCATTCCATGAATTCCGGGGAAGCGTGGATGATAGATAATGTAAGGCGTTATCTGGTCAATAATGTAGATAAGATCTTATGTGTCAGCGATTTTATTCGTAATGAAATTATTCGAAGATTTAACTTTACTAATTTAAATAAATTAGTGACTGTCTATAACAGCGTCAATCTGAAGATCAGAAAGAGAGGACAGCCGGTTCTGTCCAACGGAGAAATTGTTTTCTGCGGCAGGCTGGAAGAAGTAAAAGGAGTAGATTTACTCATTCGTGCAGTCAGCTTATTGCCGCAGTCATACAGAGAAAGAGTCAGGCTGACAATCATCGGAACCGGCAGCGCGAAAGAACAATTAAAAAGATTATGCGAAGAAGTGCATATGGAAGAAAAAACAGTGTTTACAGGGCTGATTAATCAGCGTGATGTGTTTAATTATTATGAGAAAGCAATGTGTGTAGTTCTTCCGAGCAGAAAGGAAGCTTTTTCAACGGCAGCTCTTGAAGCGATGAGTATTGGATGCTGCGTCCTCGCTTCAGATGTGGGAGGTTTTACCGAATTGATTCATGATGGGGAGAATGGTTTTCTGTTCAAGACAGAAAATGTTCAGGAGTTGGCAGGAAAGCTTAGATATATCTTTGATCATACACAAATTGTAAATGATGTAGGAGGAAAGGCGCAGTTGAAGATTTCAGAAGAATATTTATGGGAGAATACGGCTAAAAAAATCTGCAATATTTATGAAGAATTGACTGCATTTATCCAATAACTATATTTTTATGGTATAATATAAAAAAGGAGGGAAAACTATCCATAAGGGTTGACGATATGGTAAAGCAGCAGGCGGAGAATGTATGTTCTGAATTAGGTATGAGTTTATCGACAGCAACAAATCTTTTTTATAAAAAGATGATAAGTTATGGAGGTATACCGTTTGAGCTTAAAGTAGATCCATTTTATAGCCAGGAAAATCAGGCACATTTGGATAAGGTAATCCGTAATTACTATGAAGACAAATCAAAGCTTGTTCATAAAGATATTGTAGAATTGGAAAAAATGGTGGAGTAGAAGAATTGATGAAAGTAATAGAATTGTTTATAAGATAGAGGAAAATATGTTACTGATATCCGAATGTAAGAATCATTATTCAGATAAGTAATAAATACCACATATAATCCAGGTCAAAAACGCTCACACTATATTAGTAATAACATAAGTGAGGGCGTTTTTTCATGAGGAAATTTAGCGAATATTTGTTTTTCTGGACACTTGGAGGATGTCTCTATTACTATTTTGAGATCATCTTCCGCGGATTCTCCCATTGGTCCATGTTCATCCTTGGCGGAATCTGCATGGTTTTCTTTACGGTACAAGGGCAGGCTGTTCATTGGGAGGATCCGTTATGGAGACAGATTCTCCGGTGTATCATATTTGTGACAGCGATGGAATTTATTACAGGTATTATCGTAAATAAATGGCTTCATCTGGCGGTTTGGGATTACAGCAACCAACCTTTTCAATTATTCGGGCAGATCTGTCTCCCGTTTATGATCATTTTCTCGGGGCTGTGCGCCATGGGCATTTTCCTTGGAGGTTATCTTTCTCATTGGCTGTACGGCGAGGAAAAACCGCATTATCATGTCTTTTAAATTCATATATTATTGCAGTCATTCTTGAGCGATAAGTTTTCTTATACGCTCCTGAAAAAAGTTGCCATTTTATGATTCTCTCGTTATACTTAATAATAGGATGCCGCGGCATCATGAGGGCAAAATACCTTTTGATCCCGGCAGGAAAAGCAGATAGATGTGCGGAGGAAGCAAGATGGCGTTTACTATTAATGTAAGGATGAAGAAACCAGGGATACGAAAGAGCAGGGAACTGCCCTTGGTCCCCTTTGTTCTGGAAAAGAAGCCGGAAAATGTGAGGGAACTTCTGGTGGAACTGACAACCCTTGGGGTAAAGGATTATAATGAGAGGAAGGACACGGAGAATCTCCTGGCTTTCCTGACACAAGACGAGATTGCAGAGCAGGCAAAGAGAGGAAAGGTTTCCTTTGGCAGTCATGGAGGCAAAGACGCCGATCTTGAGAAAGCGGTGGTGAATACGATCCAGTGCTTTGAAGACGGGATCTACCGTGTCTTTGCAGATGAGGAAGAGCTGACAAATCTCGAAGACAAGATTCCTTGGAAAGAAGGTATGATATTTACATTCATACGTCTTACGATGTTGTCAGGCAGAATATAAATCAGGAAGTACATGAATCAGAAAATATATGCTTCAGAAAGGAATGTTTATGGCGGAATTTACATATCAGACGAGAAAAAAGATAACGGAAAACTGGGTAAACGGATTAAAGGAGAAGGGAAGCCATCTCTCTCCTCAGGAAAAAGATATGCTGCCGGATGTCTACGGATATACGATACCTCAGAATGCCTGCAGCGACATGCGGAAGCTTCTGGCAGGCGGAAATTTTGAATCTTTGAGTGAGTTGTATAAGAGCCGCTATAAGAAATTGGTTGAAGTCTGTGTACCGGCAGAATATCAGGATGAGTTTTATTTCGCGCTGGATCAGATGAACCAGTATCAGATGACGGCGGGATGGTACCGCAGAAGTCTCCGTTCAGACAGTTATGAGCCCTTTGCGGAGCAGAGTGTAAAGACGCTGCGGGCATATGCAAGACTTGATTTTTACGGAGTTTCTCTTGCAAAGATTCTGACCGGGAATACAGACCCGGAGACTTACGACCATGCAAGGAATGATTATTTTCCTTATGCGGAGATGCTGGCGGCGAAGATTGACCGGGGAGATGAAGAGTCGATACAGGCAGTGAAAGATATCCTTCTTGGGGAAGGGAATACAGCCATGCTAAGCCATGAGCTGATCAGAAGCATCGTGATGAGCCGAAATGAGGATTTATATGATCTCCTTGGCAGATTCCTTCTGGCGGCAAGACTTCAGGAGGGAGCAAGGCAGGCGGTCTGCGAGACGATGGATGCCGGACGGCCGGAGGCATTCCTGCATTTATTTACGGTTATCGAAGAGAATAATCTCATCCGTTACTCATCTGTGAAGCGTGCGGTATCCACCTGGATCGGTATTTTCAATGAGAAGAGTGTAGATCGGATCTCAGAGAAATTGCTGCGGATGATGGGACGATGCCTGAGGGAACCTGAATTCTGCGAGGAACAGCTTGCCTCAGAAGATTCTGTCGCTATAAGCTGCGTGCTCTGGGCAAAGGGCTTCTATGACGCGAAGCTCGCAGTCAGAGCTGTACGGGAGCTGATTTCTCACGGCACCAGGCACCAGAAGATGACAGCGTCTTATTTTTGCCTGTCTCTCCAGGAAGAGAGCCTTAAGATGCAGTCGTCAAAAGAAATTATTCTGAACCACCCGGACGACCTAGAGCTTACGGCATGCTTTCTGCCCGGGTTTATGGGATCGGCCAACAGCCATTTTTACCGGCTCGTCAAAGAGGAGGGGAACAATATCTATTCCTTCCGCGGCAGCAAGGTGACAGAGCCAAAGAAGATGGAGCTGGAAGAGATGTTTTCCGACAGGGAAGAGGCAGAGAGAAGCTATGATATCCTGAAAGATATCTTAGGAAGACTCCCGAAGAAAGGACTCACGTTCTCACCCTGTATCTTTCCGTGGCATCAGGTATCCATAGGGCCTTCGGTGATAGCCCAGCGGCTCTGTCTGATCGCATGGATGCTGCAGGACGAAGAGAGATTGGATGAGGCTGCAGGATATATCCCGTTAATCGGGCAGGGAGAAGGATATTCTTATTACAGCGCGTCCCGGGCGGCGGCCGCGCGTCTGCTGCTTTACCGCCCGGTATCGGAGAGCAGAAAGAAGGTATTATTCGAGCTTCTGCATAATCCGGAAGAATATACCAACGAGGAAGCCTACCATCTTGTAGACGATATGGAACTTGAGGAATCGGATTTCATACAGATTGAAAAGAATCTAAAGTATAAAAAAGGGCGCAAAGGTACGCTTGCGCTTCTTGAAAAACAGAATTACGGACAGCTTGCAGGCTGTATCGTCCGGCTTCTGGGGGATAAATCCGAAGATTGCCGGATGGGTGCCTTAGACTTGGCATTGAGGCTTAAGAAGGAGGATTTGAAGCATTTTGAGGATGTTATCCCACATCTTCAGGCAATGTCGGCGCCTACCGGAAAAGAACAGGTGCTTCTTGACGAGCTTTTGGGCGAAAAGAGCGCCGCCCAGGATATCCTGAACACGCCGGGCTATGGTTTGTATGACGTGAATCAGGAGTGGGTTCTTCCGCCTATGGAGATCGACCCTAATCAGGCTTCCGGTCTCTTCTCTTATGGAGAAGAGGAATGTATCCGGGTATGTAAGAAGCTGGATCAGTTGATTGATGAGAATAAAGCCTTGTCCTATCAGACGGCATGGGGACAGGACGAACTTCTGGGAAATGATCTGAAGACAAGCCGTTATATCAACAGCGATCCGGATGCCGAACCGCTGGATGCATATCCTTTTCGGGATATTTGGGAGGAATTCTACAAAAAAGAGATTAAGAATCCGCAGCTTCTTCTGGAAACAGAACTTTATCGGCAATGCTGCCATCAGAGAAATTTCTATGAGTATAATGAGAAGTTATATAAACAGGTATTTGGTAACGGACTCTTAAAGAAACCGCCTTTTAAAAAGTTGCTGCTGCCCATTTCCTATCATCGTCAGGTGAATACTTTACTTTCTGTATTGTGCGCCCAGTATGTTCCGGATGCGGTAAAGGCAGATTTTGCGCTGCGGGGGACGGCAAGGTTCTTGTCTGTGCTTAATACTTCCAACGATCTCTTCCCCGTCAGTGAGAAACGCTGGAACGGCGAGACTGTAACCTATACAAAGAGAGCGGCAGAGCTTCCGGTTTTTGCGGAGATGATCAAATGGCTTGGCCTGGCAGACGAGAAAGACTGGGGAAGCGCGTTTACCTTAAGATTCCGGCTGCAGCAGCATTATCTCGCACAGAAAGGGCGGGAACAGAAGCAGTATTCTTATCAGGAGTCCAGACATTGTTACCTGGGGCTTTCGAATTATGTGGAATGTTATGTACGGGGAATCTGGAATAAAAGCCTGTTCTATAAAGCAGTCTTCACGTTCCTTAACATGGGAAGCATCCTGGAGCCGGTCAGTACCGTGGAGCAAAAAGGCGCGGTTTCGTCAAGGAACGCCAGAATCTACGCTCTGAATTCTTTCTTTGGTTATAATGTGATCAGACCCGCGGACGGGAAATACCGATTCGACACGATAGGAGACGAGCTTCCGGCGATGGCTCTGGCTCATGAGCTCTATCAGGAATTGATCCCCCTGGTCATGAAGGTAGAGTTAAAGAGGGGAGAGAAGCCGACGCCATTCTCCGAATACATCCGGCAGATTCGGATTATTTATGGTATTGAATATATGATTCAGATTCTGACGGCGCTTGGGAAAGATACTCTGCAGCGCGGATATAGTTATTATTCTGCTAACAGTGAGCGGAAGGTCGTTTTAAGCCATCTGCTGTCGGTCTGCGTACCGAAACCTGATGAGACGGCACAAGATCTTAAGGAAGCGCTTAAAGGAACGGATATTACGAAGAAACGCCTTGCAGAACTCTCTATGTACGCCCAGCAATGGATTCCCATGATCGAAGAATATCTCAAGATTCCGGGATTTGCCAGTACATGTTATTATTTCATGGCACACACCAGCGAAGGGCTGGACGAGCAGCTTACCTCGGTGATCGCAAAATATACGCCCCTCTCACCGGAAGAATTAAAAGACGGGGCTTTTGACATTCACTGGTTCTTCGAAGCCTATGAAAATGTGGGGGAAAAGAATTTCAAGCTTCTTTACGACGCCGCAAAATATTCTTCCGCCGGAGCCGCTCATGCAAGAGCAAGAAAATATGCGGACGCCGCCCTTGGAAAGGTGAAAAAAGAGGATTTGAAAGCAGAGATTGACGCAAAGCGAAATAAGGATCTTCTGATGAGTATAGGTCTCCTGCCGCTTCCGAAGCAGAAACATAAGATGGAAGAAGAGCTTTTGGACCGTTACCAGTTTATCCAGAAATATAAGAAAGAAAGCAGGCAGTTCGGTGCTCAGCGGCGGGCAAGCGAAGGGCGCGCGGTAGAGATTGCCCTGCAAAACCTGAGCGTCAACGCAGGATTTACCGATGTGACCCGTCTTATGCTTCGCATGGAAGGAAAATTGGTCGAGCAGTCTGCAGAATACTTTGACTGGAAGCCTGTAGAAGAACTGGAATTGATGATATCGATAGATGAATACGGAAAGAGTTCGCTGAAATGCCGAAAAGGCGGGAAGATTCTCAAAGCCATTCCTTCAAAGTACAAGAAGAATGATGCGGTTAAAAAATATCAGGAAATCAATAAGCAGCTAAAGGAGCAGTATGTCAGGACGAAGCAGATGATGGAACAGGCGATGGAAGACCAGACGTCTTTCGAAGTATGGGAATTTCTTGAGCTTAGGAAGAATCCTGTAGTGCGCCCGATTGTGGAGTTCCTGGTGGTAAAACGTATCGGCCGCACAGCGGCAGACACGGCGCCGATAGGATTTCTGACAGACGAAGGGCTCGTTGACGATTTTGGAAACGTACTTCCGGTAAAACCGGACGACAAGATTCTGATCGCGCATCCTTTCGACCTGTATGCAAGCGGACGATGGCATGAATATCAGAAGCTTTTATTTGAAAAGAAGATCAGACAGCCCTTTAAGCAGGTATTCCGTGAACTGTACCTGAAACTGGAAGAGGAACTTGACAAGGATGATTCCCGATTATTTTCCGGCAATCAGATCCAGCCGCAGAAGACAGTCGGAGCGCTTAAGAGCCGCCGATGGGTAGCCGATTATGAGGACGGCCTGCAGAAGATCTATTATAAAGAAAATATCGTTGCCTGTATCTATGCCATGGCAGACTGGTTTTCGCCAAGCGACATCGAAGCGCCGACTCTGGAGTGGGTTGTATTCTCCGACAGGAAGACCGGGGAAGCAAGGAAGATCAAGGAGATCCCGGATGTGATCTACAGTGAGGTGATGAGGGACGTAGACTTAGCGGTCAGCGTCGCCCATGCAGGCGGCGTAGATCCGGAGACCAGTCATTCGACCATTGAGATGCGAAGGGCGATTGCCGAATGTAATCTTGAACTGTTCAAGATCAGTAACGTCCGTCTGGAAGGAAATCATGCCTTGATTGAAGGGAAGCTTGGACAGTATTCCGTGCATCTTGGAAGCGGCGTGGTGCATCAGGTCGGCAATTCTATGCTGTCTGTCGTGCCTGTGCATTCCCAGCACAGAGGACGCATCTTCCTGCCGTTTATCGACGACGATCCGAAGACTGCGGAGATCATGTCGAAGATCCTGTTATTTGCGGAAGATACGAAGATCAAGGATCCGAGTATACTTTCCCAGATCCGGTAATGAAGCGCTTCGGCAGACATGAAAGCTCATGGCGGCGTATGTTGTGCAAGAAGCGGTTTTGACCGTCCGGTCAAAGGGATAGCTGGCAAATAGGCAGTAATGAGGTTGTGGTTATGAGAAAGATGAAAGTCAGTAACGAGATTGTATATCTGGCGGGAGCGTTGGTCCTGTCTTTGGCTACGGCAATGCTGACTGCCGCGGATTTTGGATTGTCGGTGATCGTATCACCGGCATATCTGGTCAGCATGAAAATACCTTTTCTTACCTTCGGGCAGGCGGAGTATGTGGTTCAGGGAATCCTGTTTCTTGTATTCTGCATTGCAATGAGACAGATAAAACCGCTGTATTTCGGCGCGTTTTTATCGGGCGTGATCTACGGTTTCCTTCTGGATCTCTGGAGACTTTTGATCCCTCATTTCAACCCAAAGATTCACATGCCGGGGACTCTGCCTCTTACCATACGGATGATCTATTTTATTATTGGTTTCTTTATCAATGCATTCGGAGCCCTGCTTTATTTCAAAAACAAATATTATCCGCAGGTGTATGAATTTTTTGTAAAGGGAATCAGTGAAAAATATCAGATCGAGTTACCGAGATTCAAGTTACGGTTTGATCTTTCATTCTTCGTACTGACGTTGGTTCTTTCCTTTTGTCTGTTTCACGGACTTAGGGGAGTCGGCGCGGGGACGGTCATTATGGCATGTCTGAACGGACCGCTGATCGGCGTGTATGGGAGATGGTTTGACAGACATTTTAAAGTAACGTAATATAGAAAAGTTATGGAAGTTGTGAAGTTCTGTCTTTTTTATTTGGAACAGAAATGCTATAATGATGGAATCAAAAGACAAAAGAGAGGTATGACTGTGGCGGAATTGACACCGATGATGCAGCAATACATGGAGACGAAGAAGGAGTATCAGGACTGCATTTTATTCTATAGATTAGGGGATTTTTATGAGATGTTTTTTGACGACGCCCTGACTGCGTCGAGAGAGCTGGAGATTACACTGACCGGTAAAAACTGCGGGCTTGAAGAGCGGGCGCCGATGTGCGGCGTTCCTTTTCACGCCGTAGACGGTTATCTGAACCGGCTGGTATCCAAGGGATATAAAGTAGCGATCTGTGAGCAGATGGAAGATCCGTCGACGGCAAAGGGGCTGGTAAAGCGCGATGTGGTCCGGATTGTGACGCCGGGTACGAATCTGGATGTACAGGCGTTAGACGAGACAAAGAATAACTATATCATGTGCGTGGTCTATATTACGGACCGTTACGGTCTGTCCGTGGCGGACGTAACTACGGGAGAGTATGTAGTCACAGAATTAAGTGATACGGAGAAGTTGTTTGATGAGATTTATAAATTCATGCCGTCGGAGCTGATCTGCAATGAATCCTTCTACATGAGCGGTATGGATCTGGATCTTTTGAAGGAAAAGCTTGGGATTACATTATATTCTCTGGATTCCTGGTACTTTGACGATAAGATATGTCAGCATACTCTTATGGATCATTTTCATGTAAAAGAACTGGAGGGGCTGGGGCTTCGGGACTACGACTGCGGGATGATCGCGGCAGGAGCGCTGCTTAAGTATCTGCTGGAAACGCAGAAGAGAGATCTGTCGCATATTACCCGGCTTTCGATCTACGCAACGGGAAAATATATGCTGCTTGACAGCTCTACCCGCCGGAATCTGGAACTTAGTGAGACCCTTCGTGAGAAGCAGAAAAGGGGCTCGCTTCTGTGGGTGATCGACAAGACGAAGACGGCTATGGGAGCACGGCTGCTCCGCAAATTTATCGAACAGCCGCTGATTGACAGGCAAGAGATCGAACGCCGCCTGGATGCGGTGGAGGAATTAAAGAATAATGCTATTTCCAGAGAAGAACTTCGGGAATATCTTTCTTCTATCTATGACCTGGAGCGTCTGGTATGCAAGATTACCTATCAGTCGGCGAATCCCAGAGATCTGATCGCTTTCGAGCGTTCCCTTAAGATGCTGCCTCATATCAAATACATACTGAAGGAAATGAAATCGCCGCTTCTGCAGGAATTGCATGACGGTCTGGACACGCTTGAGGATCTCTGTGAACTGGTAGAAAACGCCGTCAGGGAAGAACCGCCGATTGCCATGCGGGAAGGCGGTATTATTAAGGAAGGTTACAACGAAGAGGTGGACCGGCTCCGGTCTGCCAAATCGGACGGGAAGGAATGGCTTGCGAAGCTTGAAGCGAACGAGCGGGAGAAGACGGGGATTAAGAATCTTAAGATCCGCTTTAATAAGGTATTCGGTTATTATCTTGAGGTGACAAATTCTTTTAAGAATCTTGTGCCGGAATACTATACCCGCAAGCAGACGCTTGCCAATGCGGAGCGTTATATTATTCCGGAATTGAAAGAATTGGAAGATACGATCCTTGGAGCAGAGGACAGATTATACGCGTTAGAATACCAGTTATATTGTGAAGTGCGGGATAAGATCGGGACAGAGATATTAAGGATTCAGTCAAGCGCGCAGGCTGTCGCACAGTTAGACGCGTTTTCCTCTCTGGCGCTGGTGGCGGAGAGGAATCGTTATGTCCGTCCGGGAATCAATGAGAAAGGAATCATTGATATTAAGGACGGGCGTCATCCGGTAGTGGAGAGAATGATCCCGAATGATATGTTTATCGCGAACGATACATATCTGAATGACAAGAAGAAAAGAATTTCCGTCATTACGGGTCCGAATATGGCGGGGAAATCAACTTATATGCGGCAGACAGCGCTGATCGTCCTGATGGCGCAGATCGGTTCCTTTGTCCCGGCTTCCAGTGCGGATATCGGCCTGGTAGACCGGATCTTCACCAGGGTGGGGGCCTCCGACGACCTGGCGAGCGGACAGAGTACCTTTATGGTAGAGATGACGGAGGTGGCGAATATCTTACGCAACGCAACCAGCAAAAGCCTGCTGATCCTTGATGAGATCGGCCGCGGCACCAGTACCTTCGACGGACTGAGTATAGCCTGGGCGGTGATCGAGCATATCAGCAGCAGTAAGCTGCTGGGCGCCAAGACGTTATTTGCCACTCATTATCACGAGCTGACAGAACTGGAAGGAAAGATCAATAACGTCAATAACTATTGTATCGCCGTGAAGGAGAAGGGCGACGACATCATCTTCCTTCGCAAGATCGTAAAGGGGGGCGCGGACAAAAGTTACGGTATCCAGGTGGCCCGGCTTGCAGGGGTTCCCGATACCGTCATCGAACGGGCAAAAGAGATCGTGGAAGAACTGGTACAGGCGGATATTACGGATAAAATCAAAGATATTGCGTCCCATGGACATGAACAGCAGGCTGTTAAGCCAAAACATTATGACGAGGTGGATCTGGCACAGATGTCTCTGTTTGATACGGTGAAGGACGATGATGTGATTGAGGAGATAAAGGGGCTGGATCTGGGTAATCTGACTCCCATAGACGCGTTGAATACCCTGTATCAACTGCAGAATAAGCTGAAAAATCGATGGTAGAGGTGCGGCAGTTCGGAGGACGAAATATTATGAGTAAGATACGGGTTTTGGATACGGTTACAATAGATAAGATCGCGGCGGGTGAAGTGATTGAGCGGCCGGCGTCTGTCGTAAAAGAATTGGTGGAGAATGCTATCGACGCCAAAGCGACGGCCATCGTTGTGGAGATCGAGGAGGGCGGAACGACGATGATCCGGATTGCGGACAACGGATGCGGGATTGAACGGGAAGATGTAAAGAGCGCTTTCCTGCGTCATTCTACCAGTAAGATCCGTTCGGTGGAGGATCTGGCGCACATCGGTTCTCTGGGATTCCGCGGGGAAGCGTTATCAAGTATCGCGGCAGTATCCCAGGTGGAACTGATCACAAAGACGAAGGATCAGACATTTGGAACCAGATACCGGATTAACGGCGGGAGAGAAGAAGCCATAGAGGATACAGGTTCCCGGGACGGAACCACATTTCTGATCCGGCAATTGTTCTACAATGTTCCTGCCAGACGAAAATTTTTAAAGACGCCCGTAACCGAAGCAAGCCATGTAGGGGATCTGATGACCCGGCTTGCGCTTTCTCATCCGAAGATTTCCTTTCAGTTCATCAATAACGGACAGTCGAAGCTTCACAGCTCAGGGAACGGGAATCTGAAAGATGTAATCTATCACGTCTACGGACGGGATATCACTTCGAACCTTCTTTGGGTAAAGCAGGATACGCCGGTGCTTAAGATTACCGGGTTTCTGGGGAAACCTGTGATTTCCAGGGGGAACCGGAATTTTGAGAATTATTTTATCAACGGGCGTTATGTAAAAAATACTGTCGTATCGAAAGCGATCGAAGACGCTTATAAGGATTTCTCCATGCAGCATAAGTATCCTTTTGTGGTGCTTCACATGGAGATTGACGGTGAAGATGTGGACGTCAACGTACATCCTGCCAAGATGGAACTGCGGTTCCATAACCAGCAGGATGTCTATAATCAGGTCTTTGAGGCGGTAAACCGGGGACTTCATGCAGAAGAATTAATTCCCCATGTTGAACTGGACGTTCCTAAGCATGGTCCTGAAGACGATAAAAATATCAGGAATTATCCGGAACATGGCAGGAACGACCGATATAAGAAGCCAGTATCGGACGATCGGTCCGTAAAGCTTCCTTTTGAGAATCTTAGCCTTGAAGGACCAGGAACTTCATTGAAAACAGACAGTATAGCCGCATTTGGTTCTATTTCGCCGCACAACGATCAGGAGGGTATGAATCATGCAGATTTAAAAATGTCCCTCCCTCCGGCTTCCGAGCGGGATCTGGATTATTTCATGGAGAAGATGAAAGAACGTGTCGCGGCCTACCACAGCCGGCGCTCTTCTGCGGAGGTAAAGGATAAGAACAGTATATTCAGGCCAGAGATCCAGACCGACCGTATCCGTGAGGCTGCAAAGTACGCAAAGAATCCGAAGAAGCAGGAAGATGAAGAGCCGAAACAGCTGAATTTATTCGAAGAGAAATTATTGACCAGGGAGGCGAAAGACGAATATCATCTGATCGGTCAGGTCTTTGAAACTTACTGGCTGGCGGAATATCATGAGAATCTTTATATTATCGATCAGCATGCCGCCCATGAACGTATCTTATATGAGCGGACATTAAAGAGCATGAAGACGAGAGATTTTACCTCCCAGATGATCAGTCCGCCCATTATTCTTGAGCTGAGTATGCAGGAGGCCGAGCTTCTGAACCGGTACATGGATCGATTTACCCGGATCGGATTCGAATTTGAAGCATTCGGACAGGAATCTTACGCGGTCAGGGCTGTTCCTGATAATCTCTTCAGTATTGCAAAGAAGGAACTGCTTTTGCAGATGTTAGACGGTCTGTCAGACGAGGTGAACCGGAATCTTTCTCCGGAACTGATCGATGAGAAGGTTGCGTCTATGTCCTGTAAAGCGGCGGTAAAAGGAAACATGAAGCTTACCGCGTCAGAGGTCGACGCCTTGATCGGCGAACTTCTGACTCTTGAGAATCCCTATCATTGTCCGCATGGGCGGCCGACAATCATCGCCATGAGCCGCCGGGAGCTGGAAAAAAAGTTTAAGAGGATCGTATGACCATGGAAGATATAAGGAAGAAACCATTAATCGTGCTGACCGGACCTACGGCCGTGGGAAAAACAAAAGCCTCCATCGGACTTGCAAATGCAATCGGGGGGGAGATTATTTCCGCGGATTCTATGCAGGTCTATAAACATATGGACATAGGTTCCGCCAAGATCCGTCCCGAAGAAATGGGGGGAATTCCTCATTATCTGGTGGATGCTCTGGAACCATGGGAGGAATTCCACGTAGTTCGTTTTCAGCAGATGGCAAAGGCGGCTCTTGAGAAGATTTACGCCAATCGGCATATTCCAATCGTCGTCGGGGGCACAGGCTTTTATATCCAGGCGCTGCTCTATGACATTGATTTTTCGGAAAATGACGGGGACGATTCTTATCGAAAGGAATTAGAAGAAGCGGCAAAAAATCATGGTGGCGGGATACTTCACGAACGGCTGAAATCGGTGGATCCCGAAGCGGCGCGGCAGATCCATGCGAATAACGTAAAACGTGTAATTCGGGCGTTGGAATTCTACCGTCAGACAGGACAGAAGATCTCGGAACACAACGAAAAAGAACGGCGGAAGGAATCACCGTACAGATTTGTTTATTTTGTATTGAACGACGACCGCAAAAAGCTCTATGAGCGCATTGACCGGCGGATTGACCAGATGATGGAAGCAGGACTTACGGCAGAAGTAGAATCTCTGCGGGAGATGGGATGTACCAGAGACATGGTTTCCATGCAGGGATTAGGATATAAAGAGATCCTGTCTTATCTTGAAGGGGAGATAAGTCTTGATGAGGCAGTCTATATGTTAAAAAGAGATACCAGGCATTTCGCCAAGAGACAGATTACCTGGTTTAAGAGGGAAAGAGACGTAGTCTGGATAAACAAAGAAGACTATTCTCATGACGAAGAGAAGATTCTTCAGGATATGATTCTGCTCGCACGGCGCCGCATGGATTTTTGATACAATTAAGAATTACGTTTTTGACAAAAGAATAAGGGGAGAGTTAATTTGAGAAGACTATTTACAAGCAGATTTATTAAGAAAATGAATACGCTGTTGACGGTTTACTCTCATTCACATAATGCAGAGGCGACCTACAGGGAACTGCTGAAATTAAGGCCGCTGATCCGCAGTAAAGGGGAGGAATCGTTGTTTGAGCTGAACCGCGCTTCTTTGCTGTACGATATGAGGCAGTATAAGGAGGCGGCGGAAGTGATCATGCAGATCAGACCTTTGAATCCGGAATTTGACGCCAAGTGTGCCGCCGTCAGGACAAAGATACTGGATTCCTGGAGATAAAGTAAACTTAAGAGAGAAGGAAAGTTGATATGATGTCAGATAAAACAGATTATACCTCCGATATCGCTTCGTTATATCAGGAATTAGGGGTTCGTAAAGAAGTGCTGGAATTTGGCCGGGAGATAGAAGCCGGGCTTAAAGAGCGCTTTGCGGCCATCGACGAAACCGCGGAGTATAACCAGTTAAAGGTGATTCAGGCCATGCAGAAAAATCAGGTCAGTGAAGGCAGTTTTCATTATGCAAGCGGTTATGGTTACAACGATGCGGGAAGGGATACGCTGGAAGACGTATATGCTTCCGTATTCCACACGGAGAGCGCATTAGTGCGCCCCCAGATCACTTGCGGAACCCATGCGCTGGCGATTGCCTTAAGCGCGAATCTAAGGCCGGGAGACGAGCTGCTGTCGCCGGTAGGAAAGCCTTATGATACGCTGGAAGAAGTCATCGGGATCCGTCCGTCTAAGGGTTCGCTTGCAGAATACGGAGTCTCCTATTCCCAGGTGGAATTATTAGAAGACGGGACTTTTGATTATGAAAATATCCGCAAAGCGATCCATGAAAAGACGAAGATGGTGACGATCCAGCGTTCCAAAGGATATCAGACAAGACCTAGTTTCTCCGTAAAGCAGATCGGAGAACTGATTCATTTCGTGAAGGATATCCGCCCGGATATAATCTGTATGGTGGATAATTGCTACGGAGAATTTGTGGAAACCATCGAACCGAGCGATCTAGGGGCGGATCTGGTAGTCGGCTCGCTGATCAAAAATCCCGGCGGCGGCCTGGCTCCCATCGGCGGCTATATCACCGGACGCAAAGATCTGATAGACGCGTGCGGGTATCGTCTGACCTCTCCGGGTCTTGGCAAAGAAGTGGGCGCGTCTCTGGGCGTGATGCAGTCCTTCTATCAGGGACTGTTCCTTGCGCCCACCGTAACGGCGGGCGCGCTGAAAGGCGCCGTCTTTGCGGCGAATATTTATGAAAGACTGGGATATCCCGTGATACCTGACGGCAGAGAAAGCCGACACGATATTATCCAGGCGGTAACATTCGGAAAACCGGAGGGCGTGATCGCGTTCTGTAAGGGAATTCAGTCGGCGGCCCCGGTGGATTCTTTTGTGACGCCGATTCCCTGGGCGATGCCGGGATATGACAGCGACGTCATTATGGCGGCCGGCGCATTCGTGCAGGGATCTTCCATCGAGCTAAGCGCCGACGGACCCATCAAACCGCCGTATGCAGTCTATTTTCAGGGAGGACTGACCTGGCCTCATGCAAGGCTTGGAATCCTGATGTCGTTAGAATATCTGGTGCGGGAAGGCGTTGTGGATCTATGTTAGAATATCTGGCGCGGGAAGGCGTTGCGGATCTATAATTGAAACAGAATGGCGGGGAATAAGATGAGAATTGGAATCATTGGCGGGGGAGCCGCCGGTATGGCGGCGGCTATTGCAGCGGCAAGGAATAACAGGCATGCAGAAATATTCATCCTGGAACAGAAAGAGAAGATAGGCAAGAAACTCCTTGCCACCGGAAACGGACGTTGCAATCTGACAAATCGGCAGGCAGACGCATCCTGCGCCGATTCCTGTTACCATGGTGAAGATATCTCGTTTGTTAGAAAAGCACTGGAGCAATTCGGATATCAGGACACGCTGGATTTTTTTGAATCTATGGGACTGGTGACAAGATCACGGGGAGAGTACGTGTATCCGCGTTCCGACCAGGCTGCTGCGGTGCTGGAGCTTCTGGAGCTTGAACTGAAACGATTGGGAGTAATGGTTCGCTGCGGAGTTAAGATTCGATCCATTGTCCGGGATAAAAAAGGCTTCTGTATGAGAGACGACAGCCTGGTTTTCCGGGCGGACCGGGTCATTCTTGCGTGCGGAGGGAAAGCTGCGCCTGCATTTGGCTCGGACGGAAGCGGGTATCAACTGGCAAAATCTCTGGGACACCATCTTACGCCGGTGGCGCCGGCGCTGGTTCAGCTTAAGGTGAAGAACCATCCGTTTGTAAAAGCGTCGGGCGTGCGCACAGAAGCAAAAGTTACTGCGCTTATAGACGGAATACCTGCCGGGTCGGATACGGGAGAATTACAGATTACCGCATACGGAATCTCAGGAATCCCTGTATTCCAGATCAGCCGTCATATTGCATTGGGATTATATCAGAAAAAGAGAACGGAAGTATTGCTGGATCTTTTACCGGAATACTCTGACAAAGAAGTATCTGCGCTGCTTTCAGGAATTTCTGAAAGACGGACAAACCTGACTGTCAAAGAGTGTCTGTCAGGAGTGTTTCATCAGAAACTGATTCCAAGAATATTGGAACTGGCAGAGCTGCAGATGCATACAAGAATGTCAAACCTGACTGACCGGCAGTTTCGGATACTTGCCGGAAAATGCAAAAAAATAATCCTTACTATTCAGGATACGAACGGATTCGAGAATGCCCAGGTCTGTGCCGGCGGCGTAAAGACAACGGAGATATCTTCTCGGACTATGGAATCCAAATACGTGAAGGGTCTTTATCTTGCAGGGGAACTGCTGGACGTCGACGGCATCTGCGGTGGGTATAACCTGCAATGGGCATGGGCAACCGGATGTATCGCAGGAAAAGCGGCGTCCGGCAGGGCTATATAAGCCGTTTTCTTCACATTTTTATTCCCGCGAAGCAACGAGCTGTTCTGCTACACCGAAAAAGGCGTAAAAAATATCAATATAGACATTAACAATTCTGGTACAGTATTGCTTTATAATCTCCCCGTCGTAGTCATGTATCAGACGGTTCCTTGTATTCAACATTTCCATCCATATGTCGTCTGTAATTAATTCGGCCTGAAATGCTTTCCGGAGTACTTCTCTCGGAGAACCTGCTACAAAATCAGTAATTGCAAAATGCTGTACCAGAATATCTTTCATCAGTTTCCAGCTCAGATCAAAAGTGATACTGAATTTAGCGCTGGTTCCGCTAAGAACGAATGAGTCGTCCATATCCCGTTCCTTTGCTTCGTTTAAGGCATCCAGCGACTTTTGAAAAGATTCATATCTCTTCATAAATTTTCTTTCCATACAGATTGATATCCTCTCTTAATAATGGATTTTCACAGGTGTCCAGATTTACTACATCTATGGTATACAGCGTAGGAAGATTGTCGATCTCGTCCAAAAGCAAATCAAAATTTTTTGCGCCGGACACAGCGATATCAATGTCGCTTCGATCTCTTTCTGTTCCTTTTGCCCTTGAACCAAATAAAATCATCTTTTTCACAAAATGCTTCCTGCAAAGTTCTGTTACTTCTTGAATCACTTCTTTTACCAGCATAGAATCCACCCGCTTTTTGATTTTCATTATATGCGTTTCTGATTTGTTTTACAAGAAAAATATGCGTTTCATTCTCTGAAAAAATGCTGTATAATAAAATCAGCGGAGTATTCTAAGGAAAGGAAATGCAGAAATTATGAGTAAAAAAACCAGACTTTCATTTATACTTATCATTACCGTACTGCTGATAGCAGGAGGGATTATCATATATTCTGGATCAGCGGACAATAATGACGGAACACATCAGTCTTCTGATATAGAAACACACCCGGATATACTCACGGCAAGAGAAGTAGAAGAGGATCGGAATCAAGCGATTGCGTTTATAGAATCAGTACATCCCTTCTTTGTTGACGGAAGCGACGTTTCCGCCTATGAAAGTGCGAAGGATAAATATATAAAAGCGACGAAGAACAAAATGTCCTGGATAGATTTCCAGATTGCAACGGCGGAATACTTTTGTTTCTTTAGAGACGGTCATACCTGTGTCTGGTGGGAAGAAGAGGATTACCTTGATATTTCCCATTCTTATCAGGACGGGCGTATGTATACGCAGGAAGGGAAGGGAACAAAGCGATATATAACGGCTATTGACGATGTAAATTCTGAAGAAATCTTTGCTGTAATAGATAAAGAGATCCCTGCCGAGAATGAGATGGCCCGGGAAATAAATTATAATAATTATTTTAATGCGAAGAGTATATTAGAACTTTCCGGTGCAGATATGTCCAAAGATCATTATACAGTGAAGCTTGACGACGGTTCCTCGTTTAAATGCGCTTACATAAGCGAGGAAGATAAGAAAGAGTTTGAAAGTTCAGACAATTATGAAGAGTTAAATAATTCCTGGTCTATGGACGGAGACATATTTGTTGTTCATTTTGCCAAATGTGTATATGACGATAATCTCAAGGATATTGCAGAAGAGTTAAAAAAAGCCGTTGAAGAAGGATGTACGAAGGTCATCATCGATGTCCGCGACAATCCGGGCGGCAATTCCATGGCATGTGAAGAGCTGATTAAAGCAATGGGAATGACTGTTCCGGTTTATGGGGATATCACTCGTTACTCTCCGGAAGCAAAACAGCAGAGGGATTCCTATGTCCGTGACAGCGGCACAAGCAGGTCCGAGGGTTCTGAAGACTGTGTACAGAATCCGGATGTAAGCCTGGCCGTACTCTGTAATCGTTATACATTCAGCTCGGCTACGATGCTATGCGTATTTGTAAGGGACGGGAAACTTGGCGCATTGATCGGCGAGCCAAGCAGTAATATGCCGAACTGTTACGGAGATGTTATCTATGTGACTTTAGAAAATTCGCAGATTCAGGCAAACGCTTCTCACAGACGCTTTTTTCGGCCGGACAGCGACAATAACGAAAGAATGTTGGTTCCTGATATAGAAACAACAAGCGCCGAGGCCTATGACGCCGCGGTAGAATTCTTAGGAGCCAAAGAAAAATAATCATAAGGAGTAAATATAAATGATTCGAATCAGTCAGTTAAAATTAGACGTTGGGCATACGGAAGGGGATTTGAAAACAAAGATATGCCGGGTTCTGCGTATCAAAGATGAGGCGATTCTTTCCTATACGCGAAAAAAACAGTCTCTGGACGCGCGGAAAAAACCACAGCTTTTCTATGTCTATACCGTGGATGTAGAAGTAAAAAACGAAAACGAGCTGAAGAAGCGGATAAAGAGGCAGAACGTTTCCAACATTCAGTTTCAGCCGAAAGAAAAAGCATATTTTATAGAAGTGCGCGGCGTCAAACCGCTTGCCCATCGTCCTGTTGTGATCGGAACGGGTCCCGCAGGACTTTTTTGCGGTTACGAACTGGCGCGCCTTGGTTACCGCCCGATTCTTCTGGAACGTGGAGGATCTGTAGACGAACGGCTCCGGGATGTAGAAGCTTTCTGGAATACGGGAGTATTAAATACCCATTCCAATGTCCAGTTCGGTGAAGGCGGAGCAGGAACATTTTCAGACGGGAAACTTAATACCCTTGTTCACGATTCAGAAGGACGCAATATGAGAGTCCTGGAAATCTTCGTGGAAAACGGCGCTCCGAAAGAGATTCTCTATCAGAACAAGCCCCATATCGGGACGGATATTCTTGCAAACGTAGTAAAGAGTATGCGGGAATATATTATTTCCCGCGGCGGAGAGGTCAGGTTCCATACTCAGGTGATTGATCTAATGACCGTGGAAAAAGAAGGCGTTCCTCGATTATCCGGCCTTAAAGTCTTAAATGGAATAAGCCAGGCAGAAAAAAATATTTTAGAAACAGAGAATTTAGAAACAGAAACAGCAATTCTGGCCATCGGGCACAGCGCCCGCGATACTTTCGCCATGCTCAAAGATCTGGGCGTTCCCATGGAGGCCAAGTCCTTTGCCGTAGGCGTCCGTATGGAGCATCCTCAGTCCATGGTAAATCTCGCTCAGTACGGAATAGAAGAAAGCCCGGATCTTCCACCGGCCGCCTATAAATTAACGGCAAATCTGCCGAACGGCAGAGGCGTATATACCTTCTGCATGTGTCCGGGGGGATATGTTGTCAATGCTTCGTCAGAGGAAAAACGTCTGGCTGTCAATGGCATGAGTTATCACGCCAGAGACGGAATCAACGCTAACAGCGCCGTGGTTGTGACGGTCTCTCCTGACGATTATGAATCGCAGGGGCCTGATTTTGATGTTCTTTCAGGAATGGAATTTCAGCGAAGGCTGGAAGAAGCCGCGTATCAGGCCGGAAAAGGAAGTATCCCGGTTCAGTTGTTTGAGGATTTCTGCAATAACCGTCCCTCCTTGGGAGCATCAGAGATTCTTCCCCAGATGAAAGGCGGCTATACATGGGGAAACGTAAGAGCCATCTTCCCGGAAGAAATTGCAGAATCACTGGAGGAGGGGATCCGCTCCTTTGGAAAGCGCCTGAAAGGTTACGACCGCACGGATGCAGTGGTATCCGGAGTAGAAAGCCGTACGTCGTCTCCCGTGCGCGTCTTAAGGGATGAAACCATGCAAAGCAGGATAAGAGGGCTCTACCCATGCGGAGAGGGGGCAGGATATGCCGGAGGCATCACCTCCGCGGCTATGGACGGTCTTAAGGTAACAGAAGCGATTGCGGCAGAATATTGTGTTCTGTAAATTTTTCGCATTTTCGACACAGCAGCCTGCGGATTAAGAAATTTTTAATGTGATAACTCTATACACTGTTTCTGAAATGTGATAAAATATACTGAGTTTTTTAGATAGAAAAAACGGGGAGGGTACATATGAAAGGAACAGGAAGCAAAAACTCCTGGGCTTTATTCTTGTTTATCTTAACAGGAATCGTACTTGGAGGATTTATCGGAATGCTGGCAGAGGGAGTACCTGCTTTAAACTGGCTTAGTTATGGACAATCGTTCGGATTAGAGGATCCGGTAGTCCTGAATCTGGGTATTTTGGTACTGACGTTTGGTTTGTCAATCAAGATTACCATCGCAAGTATTGTCGGCGTTGTTCTTGCTATTATAATTTATCGTTTCTTATAGTATAGTTATAGTTTTAGTATAGTTACAGTATAGTCAGTATAGCAGTATTGTACTTTAATATTTTAAATCTTCTATTTATGTGTCATACGAATCCAAAGATAAGATGAATCAGTCTAATACCATAAAAGGGATACCGGAGAAGGAACGCCCTTATGAGAAATGTGAGCAGAAGGGGAGCGCAAGCTTAAGCGACGAAGAACTGCTGGCCGTACTGCTTCGGACCGGCACCCGCGGAGAGAATGCATTAGCATTGGCGAGACGGATTCTCTACCATGCAGGCGAGACCGGAATCTTAGGTATTCACCAATTCAGTATGGAACGGTTGACGGCGATCAAAGGAATCGGAAAAGTGAAAGCAATCCAGATTTCTTGCATATCAGAACTTGCCAAGCGTCTGTCGAAAGCGTCTTATCAGGAAGCGTTATGTTTTTCTGAACCTGGCTCCATCGCCAGATACTATATGGAAGATATGCGGCATGAGAAGCAGGAAGTTATGAAGCTTCTGATGCTGAATACGAAAGCACGATTGATCGGTGAGACGAACATATCAAAAGGAACGGTGAACGCTTCTTTGATTACACCGAGAGAACTTTTTATAGAAGCGTTACAAAAGAATGCAGTTTCTATTGTTTTAATGCATAACCACCCAAGCGGCGATCCGACTCCCAGCCGGGAAGATATGCTGATCACGAAAAGAATTCTTGATGCAGGCGCATTAATCGGAATTGAGCTGTTAGATCACATTATCATTGGCAATAATCAATATATGAGTTTTCGGGAAGAGGCGCTGCTTTAGAAAGGATCTGGTCAGATGGCTAGGAACGTATACGGTCTGGATCTTGGTTCCTATGAATTGAAGGTCTATGATAAGAAGAATGATGTAATATGGAAAGAAAAAGACGTGATCGCTTTAAAAGACGGGAACGAGATCTATGCGGTAGGCGATGACGCTTTTATGATGTATGAGAAGGCTCCGTCTAATATAGAAGTTGTTTTTCCGATGAAGGAAGGAGTTATATCAAGATTTCACGGGATGCAGCATCTTCTTCAGAATCTGCTGAAGAAAGACAGGCAGTTTGCCCGGGGCTCTGAATATGTAGTAGCGGTACCTACAGATGTAACGGAAGTAGAGAAAAAAGCTTTTTTTGACCTGGTTATCCATTCGACGGCCAAAGCAAAAGAAGTGAATATCGTGGAACGGTCTATTGCGGACGCTATCGGATTGAATCTTGATGTGCAGAATACGAACGGATTGTTAATCGCTAATTTCGGCGGCGAGACTACGGAGATCTCTATTATAGCCGGCGGCGGTATGGTTATGAACCGTCTTCTGAAGATCGGCGGCGCCACTTTTGACCAGGCGGTCGTCAATCTGGTGCGTCACAGCCATGATTTCCTGATCGGAAGACATACGGCCGAAGTACTCCGCAAGAGTTTCGGCATCTTTACCAGTGAAGTAGAATCCATGCTGACTGTGGCGGGACGGGACCTGATTACCGGAGTCCCCATGCGCAAAGGCATATCCATTAATCTTGTCAGGCTTGCTATGAAAGATCCGCTTATCGAATGTGTGCAGGCAATCCGGTCTTTGCTGGAACGCACGCCGCCGGAAGTACGCCGTGCGATTTATAAGAACGGAATCTTCCTGACAGGCGGAGTCGCCCATACGGCCGGCCTTGAGATGTATGTAGAGGAAATGGTCGGGATACAGACCCGAACTTCCGTGGAACCGGATATCTGCGCGGTAACCGGATTAAAAAAGATTATCCAGTCGAAAGAATTAAGAAAATTTGCGTTTTCTATGATCGATGAGAATTATAGGTGGATGAGATAAGATGAAGACTAAAAATCAATCGTCCTTTTCAAGTAAATATCTGCTGATTGCAATTGTGGTTGTCAGTGTGATCCTTCTGGGAATCGAGCGTTTTACAGACGGCGGCGGACCTCTTCGGTTTGTTGCCGGATATACGGTGATTCCCATGCAGAAGGGGATTAGTTATGTGGGTCGTTTCCTGAGTGATCTGACAGATAATTTTGAGACTCTGGAGGACATGAAGAAGACGAATGAAAAGCTGCAGACAAAAGTGGATGAACTTACGATCGATAATACCCGCCTGCGGCAGGAACAGTATGAGTTAGAACGTCTGAGGGAATTATATAAATTAGACGAGAATTATTCAGATTATGAGAAGATAGGCGCCCGCGTGATTATGAATAACGGCAGTAACTGGTATGCGGACTTCACCATCGACAAAGGAAGTAAGGACGGCGTTCAGGTAAATTCCAATGTGCTTGCGGGGAGCGGGCTTGTAGGAATCGTGACGGAAGTAGGGCCTAATTATGCCCGTGTACGGTCAATCATCGACGATGCCAGCAATGTAAGCGCTATGATGCTGTCCACATCCGATACCTGCATGGTCAGAGGAGATTTGAAATTGATGGCGGACGGCCGTCTGTATTTCGAAAAACTCGCAAACAATGATAATGAGATAGAAGCCGGGGAGCAAGTCGTGACGTCACATGTAAGTTCCCGTTTTCTTCAGGGGCTGTTTATCGGATATGTCAGTGATGTCAAAGTTGATTCGAATAATCTGACCCGTTCCGGATACATTACACCGGCAGTTGATTTCAGCAAGCTTCAGGAAGTCCTGGTGATTACCACGACAAAACAGGATATGCTGGCGGATGATGATGAGAGCGCTGAAGGAGAATAATCTCTGCTTCGGCGGTATGAAAGGAATGGATGATTTTATGAAGAGAAAGCTTATTACTTTTTTGATTATTTTAATATGCTTTCTGTTGGAAGGCTCCGTCTTCCATCGTTTGTCGTTTGCAGGAATCAAACCGAATCTGCTGATCATTGTAACTTCTTCCTTTGGATTCATGCGAGGGAAAAAGGAAGGTATGTTCGTAGGTGTGGTTTCCGGAATAATGGTTGATTTGTTCTGGGGCAGCACATTGGGATTCAATATACTGTTATATACGGTGATCGGTTATATGAACGGAGCTTTTCAGCGGATGTTCTATGATGATGATATTAAGCTTCCGATTGTATTGATTGGTTCGAGCGAGTTCATATATGGATTGATAACCTATGGCTGTGTATATATGCTCCGGGGAGATTTCGCTTTTTTCACGTACCTGGTCAATATTATCCTTCCAGAACTGGTATACACAATCCTGGCAACCTTGCTGTTATATCAGATTATATTACTCATTAACAAGAAACTTGAAGAAGAAGAACAAAGGAGTGCAAGCAAATTTGTATAGTTTATGGGAACGGATCAAATCCGGGGTATCAGGAATTCTACAATCCAGAATATTTGTCCTTATCATTGTATTTTGCTCAATGTCTGCAATTCTTGTACAGAGAGTATTCTTTCTTCAGATTGTAAAAGGTCAGGAGTATCTTGATGACTACAAACTGCAGATTCAAAAGACAAAAGAAGTACAGGGAACCCGCGGCAATATTTATGACCGCAACGGAGTTCTTCTTGCATATAATCAGCTGGCCTATGCGGTTACGATAGAAGATACAGGCGAGTATGACAGTATCAGCCATAAGAATAAAGAATTGAACAGGGTAGTATCCAGCGTAATTCAAATGGTAGAATCCAATAATGATACGGTGATCAATAATTTCGGGATCATATTGGATAATAATAATAATTACATGTATATTGCAGAAAATGACACACAGAGGCTTCGTTTTATTGCTGACGTATATGGAAAACGTACGATTGACGAACTGTCGGACAAGCAGCAGAATATCTCGGCAGAAGGTCTCATGAAGCATCTGTGTACGGATGAAGTGAATGGATATGGCATAGATCAAAAGAAAATGGAGAAACAAGAAGTCCTCAAACTGGTGAATATCCGTTATGCCATCTCTTTAAATAGTTACCAGAAGTTCATTGCGACCACGATTGCAGAGGATGTGAGTGAAGAGACCGTCGCCGATGTGATGGAGAATCTGGATGATCTCCAGGGAGTGAATATCGAGGAAAAATCGCTTAGAAGGTATAATGACAGTTACTGTTTTGCGAATATGATCGGTTATACCGGACAGATTTCCCAGGAAGAATATGATGCTCTGGATAAAGAACAGCAAAAAGAGTATTCCAAGACAGACACCATCGGAAAATCCGGAATGGAGAAGACGATGGATACCATATTACAGGGTAAAAAAGGCGAAATCAAATTGTATGTAAACAGTGTAGGGAAAGTAATCGAGACTGTTAACGAAAAGGAACCGAAAGCGGGGAATGACGTATATCTTACAATTGACGCAAAACTTCAGAAAGCCGCCTATCATATCATTGAACAGGAATTGGCAGGTATTCTGCTGATTAAGATTCAAAACGTATTAGATTTTGACCGTACACAGGTAGAAGACGGAAGCGATGTGTTTATCCCCATCGGAGACGTGTATAATACTTTCATCAGTAACGATATTCTGGATATGAGTCACTTTGAAGAAGAAGACGCCGGAATTGCCGAAAAAGAGGTTTTTTCCATATTTTCATCCAGAAAAGCAGCGGTGATGCAAGAATTATCCGAGATCTTATCTGATCCGAACGGTAGTCCGTATAAGGCGCTTTCCCGGGAGAATCAGACGTATCTGTCATATATTGTAACAGATCTTTTGACGAATAACGCGGGGATTATCATGTCAGAAGCCATCGACAAAAACGACGCCACCTATCAGGCATGGAGGGACGACGAGAGTATCAATGTATATTCTTATTTGAATTATGCGATTTCAAAAAATTGGGTTGATACGTCTCTCTTAAAATCGCATGTAACATCAGAGGGCAACTACTCTGATTCAAACGAATTGTATCAGGGAATGATCGCGTATATTCTGGATTCACTTAATTCGGACCGTAATTTTGATAAACTGATCTACAGATATATGATTAAAGCAGGTTCCGTAACCGGAAGGCAGATATGTATGATGCTCTATGAGCAGCAGGTTCTGGTTTATGACGAGGATCAGTATAATCGTCTGAACAGCGGAAGCCTTGGAGGATATGATTTTATCAGGGGAAAGATTGAAACACTGGAACTTACACCAGGCCAACTGGCCCTTGAACCCTGTACAGGCTCCATGGTTATGACCGATCCGAACAGCGGGGAGGTTCTCGCCTGCGTTTCCTATCCGGGATATGATAATAACCGGCTGGCAAATGCGATGGATTCCAACTATTACAATAAACTGGTTACCGACCAATCAAGACCTTTTTACAATAACGCCACTCAGGAAAAGACGGCTCCGGGATCCACTTATAAACCGCTGGTATCAGTTGCCGCGCTGACAGAGGGTATTGTTGATGTTGATACCTATCTGCCATGTCATGGAATATATAAAAAAGTGGAACCGAATCCAAAATGCTGGGCTTATCCGAGTGCTCACGGGAGTCTTAACGTATCCGGCGCGATACAGCATTCCTGCAACTGTTTCTTTTATGAAATAGGGTATCGTATGGGCCTTCAAGACGTCGGAATAGATCAGATCAATTCCGATAATTCGGAAGGACAGGCCACCAGTCAGTTTTATTCCAGTACTGTGGGATTGGAAGTTTTAAAGAAGTATGCAACCGCGTTCGGCCTGAATGATACTTCAGGATTGGAGATCCCGGAATCCGAACCTCAGATTTCAGATGATTCATCCGTTCCTTCCGCAATCGGCCAGGGAACCAATAACTATACGACCAGTCAATTAGCCAGATACATTACGGCTGTTGCGAATAGGGGAACCGTGTATAATCTGAGCTTACTTGATAAGGCTATCTCCGTAACCGGAGAAACAATAGAGGATTATCATCCGGAGGTTAAGAATACGCTCACCGATGTTGCGGAATCTACATGGGATGCCGTGCATAAGGGTATGCGTAATATGGTAGCCGTTGAACATGGGGATTTGTTCCCCAAAATGAATGCAAGTAATATCAAACTGTCTGGAAAGACAGGAACCGCACAGCAGAGTAAGACACATCCGGACCATGGACTTTTTGTTGGATTTGCGCCGAGTGAAAGACCGGAAGTGGCATTTGCGATCCGGGTTGCGAACGGATATAGTTCTACGTACGCAGCAGAGATCGGCAATGCCGTGATGGAATACTATTACGAGATAACTCCGGAGGAAGAGATCATTACCGGAAAAGCAGCTAAGGTTAAGGTATCAAATTCAACAGGCGATTAGGGAAAGGATGTATGTGTGTGAAGGATCCGGTATTCATTAAGAGTAACCGGTACGGCCTCACCCTTTATTTCGACCATGACATGCCCTATGAAGAATTGCTGAAAGAGACCAGGGAAAAGTTCCGGTCATTCGTGCATTTCTTCAATCATGCAGATATGGCAGTGGAATTCGAAGGCCGTGCTTTCACCAAAGAAGAAGAGCAGATGATGGTCAGAACCATTCAGGACGCAGCCGAAATACAGATTATTTGTATTATTGAAAAAGATACCTGTACAGAAGAGATTCATAAACGAATGTTGGAGGAAAGCCTGGAAACGCTCCATGACAGAGACGGCCAGTTCTATAGAGGTACATTAAGAGGAAGACAGATTCTGGAATCCGAGACGAGTATTGTGATCGTCGGGGACATTGAGGAAGGCGCGGTTGTCGCTTCCAAGCACAATGTCATAATAACCGGTTCTGTCTATGGCACCGTGATTGCAGGCGCTGCAGGCGATTATAACGCAATTATCGCAGCGCACCACATGGAGCCGAAAAAGCTTTGTATCGGGGATATTGAAGTAAAACCAGTTATAGGAGGAAGTTATTCATGGGCGAAGTTATTGTGATTACATCGGGAAAAGGCGGCGTTGGAAAGACAACGACGACAGCGAATCTGGGTGCAGGATTATCGAAGCTTGATAAGAAGGTTGTTGTAATAGACACAGACCTGGGACTTCGAAATCTGGATGTAGTTATGGGTCTTGAGAATCTGATTGTCTACAATCTGGTAGATGTTATTGAAGGGACATGCCGTCTCAAACAGGCATTGATACGGGACAAGCGATATGAGAACCTGTATCTTCTGCCTTCCGCACAGACAAAGGATAAGACGGCGATATCACCCGGACAGATGAAAAAGCTGACATCTGAATTAAAAGAAGAATTTGACTACATACTTCTGGATTGTCCTGCCGGAATCGAACAGGGGTTTATGAACGCGATTGCCGGGGCAAACCGCGCGATCATTGTGACAACCCCAGAAGTTTCGGCAATCCGTGATGCAGACCGAATCATCGGTCTTCTGGAAGCCAACCATCTGAATAAAATGGACCTGATCATCAATCGCATCCGTATGGATATGGTGAAGCGAGGTGACATGATGACCGTGGACGATGTGACGGAGATTCTGTCCATTCCATTAATCGGAGCGTTGCCGGACGACGAACAGGTCGTGATTGGAACGAATCAGGGAGAACCGGTCATCGGTTTGGATTCCAAAGCCGGAACGGCATACATGAACATCTGTAAACGGATTACAGGTATGGAAGTTCCATTCATGGAATTGCAGAACAATACAGGAATCCTTACAAAACTTTCTAATTTCTTCAAGAAAGATTAGGAGGAACAGGTATGTTAAGAAAATCATCCGTGTCAATTGCCAGAGACCGGGTTAAAGCGCTGGTTGTCTCGGACAGGGTACATTGTACGCCTGATGTCTACGAGAATATATGCAGGGAACTTCACAGTGCTCTCTCAAAATATATAGAATTTACAGAAGATGATTTTCAGGTAAATATTAACCGGACGCAAGTTATCATAACATTTGCAGGAGAAGAATCGTGAGATTACCATTACCAAAATTTACAAAACCATACCATATCAGAGACTATCAATTCAATCTGGTTTTTCTTGTCATAGCGTTATCCGTGATAGGGGTGCTTGCCGTGGGCAGTGCGAAAGCGGTCAATCAGCCCAAGCAGATATTCGGGTGTGTTGTAGGGCTTATTATCATGGTTATCGTTTCTTTGATCGATTACGTATGGATAGCAGACTTTTATTGGCTGATTTATCTGTTTTCTGTCGCAATCTTAGGAGCCGTATTATTGATAGGCGATAATGTTAATGGTGCAACAAGATGGATTGATCTTGGCTTCACGACATTCCAACCGTCGGAGCTTTCCAAGATCTTATTGATTATCTTTTTTTCCAAATTTATCATGGAACACAAAGAGGATATCAATGATGCCGCGACTCTGATCAAATATGCCGTGTTATGCGGTATCCCGCTCGTATTAATCGTGGCTGAGCCGAACCTCTCCACGACGATCTGTACGACGCTGGTATTGTGTCTCCTGATCTACGTGGGAGGGCTCAGCTACAGATTTATCGGAACCGCAATCTTAATTCTGGTGCCTGTGACAGTTATATTCTTAAGCATCGTGGTGCAGCCTAATCAGATCATTCTGAAGGATTATCAGCAGAAGCGTATCCTTGCGTTCCTGGAGCCGGAGAAATATGCGAGTGACGAAGGCTATCAGCAGAAGAATTCAGTTATGGCGATTGGTTCCGGGCAATTGACCGGAAAGGGTCTGAACAACAATACGACCACATCTGTAAAAAATGGTAATTTTATATTGGAACCACAGACGGATTTTATCTTTGCAATTATCGGTGAAGAACTTGGTTTCATGGGAAGTTGTATAGTTATTGCTTTATTGTTATTGATTGTGATACAATGTATATTAATAGGAACGCGATCGCAGAACCTGACGGGTAAGATCATCTGCTGCGGCATCGGAGGGTTGATTGGCATTCAAAGTTTTATCAATATTGGGGTAGCCACTCAATTGCTGCCAAATACAGGAGTTCCACTGCCTTTCGTTAGTTATGGGCTGACTTCTCTGGTGAGTCTGTATATTGGAATCGGACTGGTCTTAAACGTTGGGTTACAACCGAAAAAATACCAATAAGGAGTGAAGGAAATGAATATAGGACTGATCGCACATGATTCAAAAAAGACCTTGATGCAGAATTTTTGTATTGCGTACAGAGGAATTCTTAGCAAGAACAATCTATATGCGACAGGAACAACAGGACGCTTAATCGAGGAAGTTACGAATCTGAATGTGCACAAGTATCTTGCCGGACCGCTGGGGGGAAAGCAGCAGCTTGGAGCACAGATCGCACAGAATGACATTGACGCTCTTATTTTTCTGCGGGAGCCGAATAATCCGAAACCGCATGAGCCGGACGTCAACGATGTCATTAAACTTTGTGATATGTACAATATTCCTATGGCAACAAACCTGGCCACGGCTGAATTGATTATCTTAGCAATAGACAGAGGAGATTTAGATTGGCGTGAGATGTACAGGTAGATGGTATCGATGGCTTGCCGCCGTCTTCCTTTGTTCCATCCTTATATCCGGGTGTGATCAGAAGATCGAAGACGTGGCGACGGCTTATGAGACCGAGAATTACAATAAAGCTATTTACAGAGACCGCTTGTTTGCGGAAGATCTCTGTGCAGCTTCACAAGATATTATTCTGGAAGGCGCCCCGGATGCCTCGACGCTTCATGCAATGGCGCTTTTTGATGTAGATGGTAAAAAAACGAACTGTGCTTATAAGATTCATGAGCGTTTGTTTCCGGCCAGTACAACCAAGATCTTGACGGCACTTCTGGCTTTGAAGTATGGGGAGCTGTCTGATATGGTTACTGTGTCTGAAAATGCTTCATCCACGAATTTTGCTGAGGATGAATCGGTATGCGGTATTAAGGCAGGAGATCAACTGACCCTCCTTGATCTTCTGCGTGGGCTGATGATGGAATCCGGGAATGACGCTGCGGTAGCAATCGCAGAGTACATGGCGGGAAGTTCGGAGGCCTTTGCCCAGATGATGAATCAGGAAGCACAAAGTCTTATGGCGACTAATACGAATTTTGTGAATTCGAATGGACTTCATGATGAGAATCATTATACGACAGCATATGATCTATATCTGATTTTTAATGCATGTATTCAATATGAACAGTTTATTGATATTATAAGTACGAACCAATATACCGCGTCCATCACCGGTGCAGACGGACAGGTTCGGCAGGAGAATTGGGAACAGACGAACTTATACGCGACAGGTTCGGCAGCATTGCCGCAGAATGCAACAATTGTCGGCGGGAAGACCGGGACTACAGATAAAGCGGGTAAGTGTCTGATTTTGTTGGAAAGGGATTTGACGGGTCATCCATATATTTCTATTATTATGGGAGCGGAAAGTAAAGAAATGCTTTATCAGAATATGACTGCCTTGATAAACGTGATACCGGCAAGTGAATAGATATGGCAGAGGGGTATCTTACAAAAGAATCCCCCTCTTTTTCATGTTTAGTATATCAAAAAGCAGTCCGCTAAGAAGAACGGATTCTTCCATACATACTGATAAGATAGAGACCGCATAATCCGACCAGTGTATAGATGATGCGTGAAAGCCATGAAAGATTGCCGAAAAGAAATGCTACCAGATCAAATCGGAATATTCCGACTAAGAGCCAGTTGATCGCACCTATAATTACAATTGTTAATGTAGTATTATCAGACCATTTCATATAATCCCTCCTTTGTCATTCTGGTTTTAGTATATACAGGAGAAGACGAATTATACATTCAGAAAGTGAGATTTTGGCAATGGATCATGAATTACCTTATTATCCTTATTCAACATATTTAAAAAATAAATATGGAGAAAAGGTATATAAACTACCGGTAAATCTTCCTGTAAGCTGTCCGAATCGAATGACAGGAAGAGGATGTGATTTCTGCGCAGAATCAGGAACAGGTTTTGAAGCAATGGACAGCCGGATTTCTGTGAAAGAACAGTTAGAAAAAACGAGAGTTCTCATAGAGCATCGATATCATGCACATAAATTTATTGCATATTTTCAAAATTATACAAATACCTTTCTTCCTTTAGACCAGTTTAAGCAATATATGGAAGAAGCAGCAGAGTGTTCACATATTGTTGAGATATCCGTCTCTACACGTCCGGACTGTATCTCAAAAGAATACCTGGATATTTTAAAAGATATCAACAGAATGTACAAGACGGATATTACGATCGAACTGGGATTACAGACGGCAAATTATCACACACTCTTGCAGATAAACCGCGGTCATACACTTGCCGAATTTATTGATGCGGTTCTGTCTGTGAAAAAATATGGTTTTGAATTATGTGCACATGTTATCTTAAATCTTCCGGGAGATACGTTGTCTGATGTGATAGAAACAGCAAAGATATTATCGTCATTAGGAGTTAACATTGTGAAAGCTCATTCTTTGTATATCGCAAAGAATACTGTTTTATGTGAATCTTATGAGAAAAGGAGCATTTCTTTATGTTCAAAGGATGAGTATCTGGAGCGCCTGACAGTTTTTCTGGAATATCTGGATTCGAGAATTGCAGTTGAGAGATTATTCAGCCGTGTTCCTGAAAAGGACTCCGTTTTTTGTAATTGGGGCTATAGTTGGTGGAAGCTTAGAGATGAATTATTGGATTCAATGCGAAAAGACGGGCGGTATCAGGGGCGGAAATTCGCTTATCTCGGCGGAGCCAGGCTTAAAAATGCAGGATTTATATAAAAAGTATCATACAGCAAATCATCTTTTTTAATTGTAGGAGGCAGGATATTTGGCTGGGAATAATCTGACGAACATACAGGCTTATCAAAAAAAATGGCATTTTAATATTGGACTGGTAATTTTTGGCGTTATCTTTATATATCTGTCGGTTACGATTTTGATGTATCTGACAGAAAACCATGTGTCTGCATATGAAGTGAGGGAGGGTTCCATCCTGCGTGATAATGCTTATACAGGCTTTATTCTCAGAGATGAGACGGTTGTACAGGCAGAAGCAGACGGTTATGTCAGTTACTTTGCAAATGAAGGGAGCAAGGTCGGAGCAAAGACCAGGGTGTATACACTGTCTGATGATGAGTTGAAATTCGAGAGCTCCTCCGATGAAGAATCCGGAAAATTATCATCCGAAGAGCAGGCGGCGGTATTGACCCGAATCCAATCTTTTAGCGAAGGGTTCCGTGAAGAGCAGTTTCAGGACGTCTATACTTTAAAGAATAATATTATGAATATTCTGGAAAGCCGTTCCAATGAAAATCGGCAGGCACAGTTGGATATCATGGCACAGCAAAGCGGAGAAAGCCTGCAGATATATACGGCAGTATCAGACGGAATCATCGTCTATTCGACGGACGGGTATGAATCAACTACGATCGATGATATAACAGAAGATATCTTTGCAAAAAATGATTATGAGAAGAGAAGCCTGAAGAGTAATGAAAAAGTTAAGGTGGGAGATCCCGTATACAAACTGATTAAAAACGATCAGTGGTCAGTTGCGATCCCGTTGGATAAGGCAACGGCAGATGAGCTTAGGGATTCGGAGAATGTAAAGATCCGTTTTTCCAAAGATCAGGAAGTAACCACAGCCAGATTCTCTATCCATAGTCTGAAGGATCAGGATTTTGGTATACTTACTTTTAACGGCTCGATGATCCGGTATGCTGAAGAACGATATCTTGATCTGGAGTTGATCCTGGAAGATGAATCTGGATTGAAAATACCGAAATCCTCTGTCAGTACCAAGACTTTCTATACGATTCAGGAAGATTATCTCACTCAGGGAGGTGACAGCAAAGAGACGGGTGTTCTGGTTGAGATAGGGGAGAGTCATCCAAAGTTTCACAAGGTAACCGTCTATGACCGGGACGAAGAATCCGGTATGGTATATCTGAATATGGATGCATTCGACGAAGAAACGATATTGGTAAAACCAGATTCTTCGGATACATGTGTAATGAATAAGACAAAAAGAATCAAAGGAGTCTATAATATTAATAAAGGATATGCGGTATTCAAACAGATTCATATTCTGTGTGAAAGCGACGATTATTATATCGTAGAGTCAGGCAGCGATTATGGCCTTTCTAATTATGACCATATTGCTCTGGACGGAGATTCTGTAAAGGAAAATGATGTTGTATTCTAATTAAATAGGATGAGTGGGGGGATGAGATTATGATAAAAGAAAACCTGATTTCTGTTGAAAATAAGATTCAGGAAGCGTGCCTGCGCGCGGGGCGCAAAAGAGAAGAGGTCACATTGATCGCGGTCAGCAAGACGAAGCCGATTGAGGATCTGAAAGAAGCCTATTCTCTTGGAGTCCGGGTATTCGGTGAAAATAAGGTGCAGGAACTGGCCGACAAATATGATGCTCTTCCAAAAGACATAGAATGGCATATGATTGGGCATCTTCAGAGGAATAAGGTAAAATACATTATTGACAAAGTATCACTGATACACTCTGTCGATTCTCTGAGATTGGCAGAAACTATCGAAAAAGAAGCCGCCAAGCATAATATTACGGCTAATATTCTAATCGAAGTAAATGTGGCGAAAGAAGAGAGTAAATTCGGACTTATGCCGGAGGAGCTTGATGAATTTATTACTAAAGTTGCAGAATTTCCGCATATACAAGTGGAAGGACTTATGACAATAGCCCCATTTGTTGATGATTCTGAAGAAAATCGTATGATTTTTCAAGCCTTACGCAAATTATCTGTTGACATAGAGGCAAAAAACGTTGATAATATTACTATGCGGGTTCTGTCTATGGGGATGACGAATGATTATGCAGTTGCCATAGAAGAAGGCGCTACCATGATCCGGGTGGGAACCGGAATCTTTGGTGCACGTAATTATTCGAAAGAATAGATCACAACGGAAGATAGGAGTATTTTTTAATATGGGTGTATTAGATAAATTTTTGAGTATAATGCGTTTGGATGACGATGACGATTATGATGATGACGACTTCTTTGATGACGATTATGACGACGACTATGAAGAGAAGCCGAAAAAGAGCTTATTTCACCGCGGAAGAGAAGATTCCTATGATGATGACGACGACGGCTATAATTATGAACTCTCATCGAAATCAAAATCTTCCTCCCGTTCAAGCAACAAAGTAACGCCTATGCGGCAGCCTGCCAGACGGAGTAACGGTGTCAGCATGGAAGTTTGTGTTATCAAACCGAATTCCGTGGAAGATGCCAGGGAGATTACAGAAACTTTGTTGAGCGGACGCACCGTTATTTTGAATCTGGAAGGAATGGATCTGGAGATTGCCCAGCGTATCATAGATTTTACTTCCGGCGCAACATACGCCATCAGTGGAAATCTGCAGAAAATATCGAATTATATATTCTTAGTTACGCCAACCAATGTGGATATCTCCGGAGATCTGCAGGATTTATTGAATACTTCGTTTGATGCGTCTTCTATGCGCTCACGGTTTTAATTATGAATAAAGAAGAGATTATGTTTCAGAAAAGATTGCTAGAGCTATCCCGTGTCTCATGTACACGTGGGATAGTTACTTTTAGTGACTTTCTGAATCTGAATGAACTGAATATCTTGCATACCGTTCCAAAGAATCAACTGCAGTCAAGATATGAGACATATGGAGGGTATCGTTTAGCAGAGCGTCAGATGGTGGCTTTTCTACCTGATGCTCTTTATTATGATTATCGTTATCCCTTCCAGGTACTGGAAATCACCCCGTTAAACCACAGATTTTCTGAAAAACTGAATCATCGAGACTATCTGGGCGCTGTGATGAATCTTGGTATTGAACGCTGCAAACTGGGGGATATTATGATCAACAGTGAGAAAGCGCTGCTGTTTGTCCAGGATAGCCTGGCAGAATATGTCATAGAAAATCTGACACGTATCCGCAATACTTCTGTACAGGTGTCTGCAGTATCCGAATTCCCAGATTCATATGAACCTGAATATGAAGAAATCAAGGGTACGGTTGCTTCTGTCCGATTGGATACCGTACTTTCTCTTGCGTATCCGCTGTCCCGAAGTAAACTTACGGCTTACATCGAAAGCGGAAGAGTGTTTGTGAATGGTAAACTGATCACCAGTAACGGCTATCGTCTGAAGGAAGGCGATATTATCTCCGTACGGAAGATGGGACGTATCATATATGACGGCGTCCTGGCAGAGACAAAAAAAGGACGTAATCTTATATGTGCGCGCAGATATCTCTGATTTTCCATAATTCTGCTGTCATTTATGATTATTTTCAGTCTCACAGGCTAATTCTATGTAATAATTGGGGATAAAACCAAATAAAAAGAAAGAGAAGATGATGATGGAAGGCAATAAATCGGCTTCAAATAACCGCAGCATTCGCTGTCTGGCCGCCATATGCGGCGCCGCAGTACTGATCCTTTTAGATCAGTTCACCAAATACCTTGTTCTTGAGAACCTGAAAGACAATCCGCCCTTTGTTATTTTAAAAAATATTTTTCAATTAGAATATCTGGAGAACAGAGGAGCTGCTTTTGGATTATTCCAGAATCAACGTATTTTTTTCTATCTGAGCGTAATTATTATAAATATTGCCGTAATATGGTTCTACGGCAGAGTTCCGATGACTGGCAGATACCTGCCCCTTCGTCTTTGTGCAGTCGGTATTATCGCCGGAGCCTGGGGAAATTGCATTGACCGAATCCGTTTGAATTATGTGGTCGATTTCTTATACTTTAAATTGATTGATTTTCCGATTTTCAATGTTGCGGACATCTATGTTACTGTGTCAACGTTTACAATGGCTCTTTTGATATGCTTCTATTATAAGGAGGAAGATTTTGAAGGATTTTTTCACCGTTGAAAATCAGGATGGAGAGCGCATAGACCGCTATCTTTCTGAAGTCCTGGAAGACAGATCCAGATCTTATATTCAGAAATTAATAAAAGAACAATATATACTCGTGAATCAAAAGTCTGTAAAAGCAAGTTACAGGCTTTTGGTCGGTGACCGGGTAGAGATCACTATCCCGGAGATAAAGGAACCGGATATTGTACCGGAGAATATTCCTCTGGATATACTATATGAAGATAAGGACATAATTATTATAAACAAGCCAAAGCAAATGGTGGTTCATCCGGCTCCGGGACACTACAGCGGTACGCTGGTCAACGCCCTGATGTATCATTGCAACCATGAATTGTCCGGCATTAACGGAATGATGCGTCCGGGAATCGTACACCGAATTGATATGGATACTACGGGCTCCCTGGTAGTCTGTAAGAATGATATATCACATCAATGTCTGGCAGAACAGTTAAAAGAGCACTCGATTCATCGAATCTATGTGGCTATTGTCCACGGCCGTATCCAAAAGGAGAGCGGCACTGTCAACGCCCCGATAGGAAGGCACCCGATTGAACGTAAAGTAATGAGTATCAACACGAAGAATGGGAAACACGCGGTTACTCATTATAAAGTGTTAGAGCGTTTTGAAAATTATACTTATATTCAATGTGAGCTGGAGACAGGACGTACCCACCAGATCCGGGTACATATGGCAAGTATAGGCCATCCGTTGCTGGGAGATTCCGTATATGGTCCGCGTAAGTGTCCGTTTCCGAATCTCCAGGGCCAGACATTGCATGCAAAGCTTCTCGGCTTCATCCACCCCACAGCTAAGGAATATCTGGAAGCAGAGGCACCTTTGCCGCAGTATTTTACCGACTTATTAGATATATTAAGGAAGAAATAACACAAAATTTTTCGATAATTCTATACAATTTATTTGAATTGTTGTATAATATAGATATTAAAATTTTAGGAGCGTGATTGTATGGCAAAAACGAATACGATTATCACAATAGGCAGGCAATATGGAAGTGCAGGCAGAGAGATCGGATACAAAGTTGCAGATGAACTGGATATCAAATTATATGATAAAGAGATGCTTGACCGTGCGGCAAAAGAGAGCGGAATCTGCCAGGAATTATTTGAGACACACGATGAGAAACCAACCAATAGTTTTCTATATTCTCTGGTGATGGATACTTATTCCCTGGGTTATACTTCAGGAAGTTACACAGATATGCCCATCAACCATAAGGTTTTTCTGGCTCAGTTTGACGCCATTAAGAAGATAGCAGACGAGGGACCGTGTATTCTGGTAGGACGTTGTGCAGATTATGCATTGGAAGAATATGACAACGTGATTCGTTTATTCATTCATGCGGATCTGGATGCCCGTATCCGGCGTATTGCCCGTATCTATGATTTGACAGACGCGAAGGCAAAAGACTTAATCCTGAAGACGGACAAAAAGCGAGCAAGTTATTATAACTATTACAGCAATAAGAAATGGGGCGCCGCAGACAGCTATGATATGTGTCTGAACAGTTCTATGCTGGGGATTGACGGAACCGCAGAAGCTATAATAAAATTAGTCGAACTCAAAGAACAAGAAGGAGAGAAAAAGTTATAGAATTGGAATATGAAAGAGGCTTTTGTAAAATTATCTTTTTGCAATGGCCTCTTTCATATCCGTTATACTTTCTTTCAGAATATGCCGTTACAAGTCTGCTGTTTCATCTGTATCGAATCCTTTCAGGCCATCCCTGTATATTTCCGTTCAGAATGGCGGTAAACATCCGCTGTTTTGCTCCAGGATGCTCATGATTCAGTTGCTTCACCAGTTCTTTTGCGTATTGTCTCTTGGTATATCCGTCAATGGGGCACCGGCTTGTAACAACCGGAAGCTGATACTTGTTGCGGAAACCAATCACATCTGCTTCTTCTACAAACATCATCGGACGAATCACGGTCAATTCCATACGATCCAGATAACTTCTGGGTGAGAAGGAATAAAAACGCCCTTCGAACAAGAGTGAAAGCAGCATAGTCTCTATAATATCATCCTTGTGATGAGCATAAGCAACTTTATTACATTGCATCTCTTTTACAGCCTGATTCAATGCACCTTTACGCATCTTGGCACATAAAGAACAAGGATTGCATTCTTTGCGTTCTTCGAAAAGAATGCGGGCAATATCCGTCTTCACAATATGATAAGGAATGTTCAATTCCCTGCAGAGTTCCATGACCGGAGTAAAATCACATTCCGAATATCCAAGATCTACAGTAACCGCACTCAATTCAAAATGATGTGGATAGAAGCGCTTCAATCCATGCATCGCGTAGAGAAGGGTCAGACTGTCTTTGCCGCCGGAGATGCCGACGGCAATATGATCCCCTTCCTGAATCATCCCATATTCATCCACAGCTTTCCGGGTATAACTTAAAAGTTGTTGTAACTTCATTCTAAGACTCCCTCAGTTTTACGGCAGATGCCGCCTGTCTGCGTCTATCCTCGTCAATAGCCGCATAGTGTTTCTTTGTAGTGTTCACATCCTTGTGTCCCAGTACATCGGCAACGAGATAGATATCCCCGGTTTCTTTATATAAAGACGTACCATAAGTACTCCTTAATTTGTGCGGAGTGATCTTCTTATTTGGAGTCACCTGACGGGCATATTTTTTAACCATATTTTCCACAGCCTGAACTCCCATACGGCGTCTTTGTGTGGATAAAAACAAGGCATTTTCATGGTCGGAGAGGGGAGTAATTGCTTTCCGGCTGCCTTCAATATACTGATTCAAAGCATTGGCAACTTCATCGCCAAAATAGACTACCATCTGATTACCGCCCTTACGGGTTACGGTTATTCCGTTGTTTTTAAAATCCACATCGTTCAAATCAAGTCCTACACACTCCGAGACACGGATCCCGGTTCCCAGAAGGAGAGTAAGGATAGCAAGATCCCGTTCTTTGGTCTTATTATAATAGTTAAGTGATTGACCAGACAACTGGCTGCCGCAGTTCTCTACGAAATCAAGAAGCAATGCAACCTCATCTGTATCAAGCCGGATGATTGCCTTGTCATGCAGTTTGGGCATATCTACAAGCAAAGTCGGATTCTTTGTGATAATCTGATGCTTGTAGTAGTAATTATAGAAGCTACGCAATGCAGACATCTTTCTGGCCAGACCTTTTTCGCCATTCGTGATCAATTCATCATCACGCTCATATACCTTTAGATATTCCATATATTCCTCGATATCTACAGGTTCGAGCTTCTCAAGATCACTGACTTTAAATTGTTCCATTGAATAATTCTTATATACAGGATTATTCTCCATAAGAAAGTGAAAAAAAACACGTACGTCATATGCATAGTTAATCCTTGTCTTTGCGGAAGACTTTGGCTCGATTGCCCGAAAATAATCTTTGGCAAACGGCGGCAAAGTCTTTAAAACTTCCCGCAGACGCATTGTCTGATCAATACGTGTCTGTTCATGATAAGTTCTTGTGTCACCCATAAAAACAGAAACCCCCTTATTAAATAATGAAATAAATGATCTATGGTTTTATATTTTAAATATAATGTAAAGTTTACTCCCAAAACCTTGACAGATCATAATACAATATAAAACCATGATAATTATACCATATTGGCATCTGTTTGTCTATATCTTTTGGAAAAATCGGTATTTGTCGTATAGATATATTTCTCTCCCAAAAGAGGCTACATATCTTTTTACCTTCATAGTTTATTGTTAATTTGAATTATAATAATAAGGAACCGTTAAGTATTGGCCGACATGAATATTACTGGATTCCAGATCATTGATTGCCTTTAATTCATTGATATAATCATGAACTGATCCGTAATGGTCATCCATATACCTTTCCGCAATGCTCCATAAAGAGTCTCCGGAAGAAACCTCAATACAGGTATAATATTTACATTTGGAAGAAACTTCGTTTTCAATCTGTTGATCTTTCTCAGTGTGTGCATCGACAGAGTCATCTGATATAAATACACTTATCCCCAATAGAAAGATGCTGGTTACCGACAGCAATATAATCTTCCGCATGAATACCTTCTTTTTTCTTCTTCTAATCGCTTCATAAGACCGACGTGACCGCATATAAATCCCTCCTTTTTTCTATATTCTTATGTATGATTCACGCTCTATAAAGTATTATCGCACTTCAGATGTCCAAAAGTCTGTACACTCATCCATACATTTGTTCCCAAACGAATGTTCTTTATATATTATATATTTCGAACAATTGTTTGTCAATAGTTACCAAAGAAATTATCGAACATATTTTCTAAACATTTGTTTGCTATTTGCCGTGCAATGTGGTAGAATACTATTAGTAATAATACTAGTTTCAGATATATGATGAAGGGAACTTCGTATGGACAGGTTCTGAAGAAAAAGAAGGAGGTTTATATGGCACAGGGAAAGATAAGCCCAAAACAACTGGAAATATTAGAATATATTAAGTCACAGATATTAGAAAGGGGATTTCCGCCGGCAGTCAGGGATATCTGCGAAGCGGTTCATCTGAAATCAACGTCTTCCGTACACTCTCATCTTGAGACATTGGAAAAGAACGGTTACATACGGCGTGATCCGACGAAACCAAGAGCGATTGAGATTCTGGATGACTCTTTTAACATGCGCCGCGAGATGGTGAATGTCCCGATTATTGGACGTGTGGCAGCCGGTGAGCCCATACTGGCAGAACAGAATATTGAAGACTACTTCCCTATCCCCATGGAATTCATGCCGAACAATCAGACATTCATTCTCAAAGTACAGGGTGAAAGTATGATCAATGCCGGAATCTTGGACGGCGATATGGTCATCGTAGAACAGCGCGCCACCGCACGCAATGGGGAGATGGTCGTAGCCCTGATCGAGGACGGCGCTACGGTGAAGACATTCTATAAAGAAGACGGTCATATCCGTCTGCAGCCGGAAAATGATACGATGGATCCGATTATTGTGACGGATGTACAGATTCTTGGTAAAGTAATCGGTCTCTTCAGATTTTTTGATTAAAATGTTGTTAAGTAATTCAAAATAGAATTAAAATAGAGTGGTCTCAAAAAAGACCACTCTACTGCCCTCTCTTTTATCTAAAAAGAAAATTTTTAAATTCCATATATAGGAATTGTGTAAATCTGATCTGCAATTCCTCCATGTGTGCTGCCTTTAGCCATCAACAGACAATCGGCTTTTCCTTTTTCCAATACTTCCATTGCTGTTTTGGTTCTGTTTTTTCCTGCTTTTACTTCAATTACATACGTTTTTCCCGTATTCAGGGATTTTGTATAAAAATCTAACTCCCCTCTCCCCCAGGTGGCAAAAGCAGGCATCTCAAAAGCGAACTCTCCCGAATAACCGCTTCTTCGCTTTAAATCCAGATAGACAAAATTCTCACTTACGATTCCTTTAATATCCGAATCCTCACAGCCAATCTGCTTCAGAAAAAAAGAGGTGAGCCCAAGATCCATAAAATAGCATCTTGCCTTTGCACGGAAATCCAGGATATTGCTATTAATCACTTTTCCGGCAAATCCTATGATACCTGAACTGTAAAGCCAGTCCATCGCCCGGTTTACAGAGGCTTTCCCCAGATTGCTGGAATAATCCCTAGCTACAATCTGCTGAAGTTCTTCGCTGAAGCTGTCTTCCTCAAGCCCTTTTTTTTCTCTTACAAGGATGCGGGCGATACTGCAGAATAGATTACCATACGCTTCATAATCCAGGATATCGTCAAAGTAACGGCGGCTTTCGTTCGTGAATAAACGGATGATTTCCTGCAATTCTTCCTGGCATTCCTTCACGGAGGCTCCTGCCAAAACCTTAAGAACCACTGGCGGATATCCGCCGGTCTGACTGTATATTTTATACCAGTGAGAAATCTCCTGATATGCTTTTTCTTCATCCGAACCAAAAATATCCAGTCTTGCAAACTGCTCTCCCGCTCCTGCCGCATCCAGGAATTCTTCAAAGCTCAGAGTCTGTATTTCCAGAGACGTCATATCTCCCGCGGAATAACGGAATTCTTTATTCAATATACGCCCCAGGTAGCTGCCGGTTACAATAAAATCACTTTCAAGATCACGGGTAAACTCCCGGATACGATTGTAAATATCCGCAGATTCCTGAATTTCGTCAATGATAACCACCGTATCTTTTGAATCTGTAAAATCCGGTTCATACCGAAGAAGCAATTCTTTCACAGGATTCGGATAACGTTTTCCCTCTTTCATCTCTTTTTTGATGTCATGGTAATTCTCCAGGAAAATTTCTCCGGAGAGTTCCAACAGATTCACGTATATTTTGTGCGTATACTGCTCATCCGCAAATTTATTTACAAGATAAGTTTTTCCCACCTGCCTTGCACCGGACACTTCCAATGTCTTATGATCCGGACGTTGTTTCCATTCCAGCATTCTTTGATACGCTGTACGATTCAAATCCCTCATATGATACTCCTCTATAATCAATCATAATAAATCTTTTACCAGAAGGTATTAAATTTTTCAAAAGTGTTTGATGTTTGAAAGTAAAGTTCGGGGCGGTTCTCTCCCTCCCCGAACTTCTGTCCCTTGAACAACACTTAACCGTATAAATGGAAGATTTCCTACAACTCATCCAAACCCGCAATCTTCCGACCGTCGCTCCAGATATGCTCCAGATGATAGAAATCGCGGTTCTCCCTGTCAAACACATGAACCACGATATCACCGTAATCAAGAAGAACCCAGTTCCCGGAGCGCATCCCTTCCCGCTGTATCTGAGAATGTCCGGCTTCATGCATCTTCTCTTCTACATTATCCACCAGCGCCTTTACCTGGCTGTCGCTGTTGCCGTTCGTAATGATGAAATAATCAGCAAGCGGAGATATCCCTGAGATATCAATAACGCTGATGTTTTCACCCTTTTTTTCTTCCAGGGCTTCATAGGCAATACGTACCATTTCTTTGATTTTATCCATACTGTTCCTCCTCTATATACATACAACCATTCCTTTTGTTCTTATAATACAGATATGTCTTCTCGGTCATGGGATCCACCGCTATATTCTTACTGTCCAGATACTCCAGTGAGTCTTCCAGTATCCGGTACAGACATGTGTCGATATCCGTAAATGCCAGCTTTCTGACCTCCGCCATGTTCGGCAGTTCTTTCCTTCCGGGTTCAATATAGTCTGCGATATAGATAATCTTATCCAGAAGAGACATATGCGGGCATCCGGTTGTGTGGCTGGCGATAGCGTTGATGATCTCCTTGTCTTTCATATGATATTTCTTTGCGGCCAGAAACGCTCCCAGTTTCGCATGGAGAAGACTTGGATTCTCTTTTTCCACATCCGAAACGCTCAGATGATATTTTTTACACAATTTGATCTTAGTATCCCCCGGAATACATTTGGCACAGTCATGGAGAAGTCCCGCCAACAATGCCTTTTCTATATCTTCATCATATCGCATAGCCAGAGATGCCGCGGTGTACATGACACCAAGGGTATGTTCATATCTCTCTTTGTCAAGTTCAGTCATCAGTTTTCGCCGGATCTTGGTTATCTTATGATTCATAATGTTATCCCTCGCCTCTATATAGATGTTTTTCACGAATATATGCCGCGACAGACTCCGGAACCCACTGAGAAATATTCTTCCCCTCTCTTACCGCTTCACGCAGCTCATGAGACGATATCTTCATCAAAGGTGTAACCAGAAGGCGGATCCGTGCGCGATAAGCTTTTGTCAGTTCACGAATCTTATCTTCCATCGCGCTCCTGGTATTGATCTCATCCCTGTAAGCCGCCAATATAGTACATGTGGGAAAGATCCGTTCCGGATGGTTCCATTGATCGAGCATAAATAAAGAATCCGCACCAATTATAAAATAGTAATCATGATCCGGATATAATTCTTTAAAATATTCCATCGTACGATAAGAATATGAGACATCTGTACGTTTTATTTCATAAGACTCGAACCGAAACTCCCTGTAAGGCGCGATTGCAAGTCTTACCATCTCTGCCCGGTCCTGTACAGCTGCTCCGCACCGGGCGGCATCTTTGTGAGGCGGATTCCCATTGGGCATATACCATACCTGATCCAATCGGAACGCTTCACAGGCAGCCTGTCCAAGCATCAAATGTCCGTTGTGTATCGGGTCGAAAGTTCCTCCCATGATTCCGATCTTCATATCTTCTCCAGCTCTATCTTTTTGTTTTTATCTTTTCCTTCCCTGTACAGGACTATTTTTTTCCCGATAACCTGTACCACCTGAGAGTGTGTGCGCTCTGCAACCATGTCTGCCAACATGTGCGGATTATCCATACAGTTTTTCAGCACACTGACTTTAATAAGTTCCCTTGCGGCCAGAGCTTCGTCTATTGCTTTCGTAAGTTCCGGCGTCATGCTGTTCTTCCCGATTTGAAATATGGGATCCATCGTCATTGCAAGGCTTTTCAGATAAGCCCTCTGCTTCGTCGTCATCATCTCTCCCCCTATTCTTCCTTATATAGATCTGGTATGAATCTCATCTCTTCTGATACATCTAATTATAATACATCTATTTATAATAATCAAATTGTAATCCATACATTCTGACAGTATCTCCCTCCTGGATTCCCGCCGTCTCCAGATCATCCAGAATTCCGCTCTCCTTCAAGAATTTCTGGAAGAAAGCAAAACCCTTCTCCGAATCCAGATTGGTATATCCAAGCATCTTCTCGATCTTCGGACCTTCTACGACATAGACGCCCTCTTCCACTTCTACCGTATAAGGAAGATTCTCATAGATCAATTCTTCTTCCGGGAAATATTCCTGCTCAAAGATCACAGGCGTCTGATCCAGTCCTTTCAGACGTTCCGCTACTGCATATAAGAGTTCCTGTATCCCCTCTCCCGTCACGCTTGAGATGGGGTAGACCTTCACTCCCTTCGGCTCAAATTCTGCTTTCAGCCGGGCAATGGGATCTTCTCCCTCCTGATAGATTGCATCAATCTTATTAGCCGCAATTACCTGCGGACGTTTGGCGATATCCGGATTATAAGCCTCTAATTCGGCATTTATCTTATAGATATCATCTACCGGATCCCTTCCTTCTGTCCCTGCAGCGTCCACGACATGAATCATTAATTTTGTTCGTTCGATATGCCGCAGAAACTCGTGTCCGAGTCCGACACCCTCGGACGCACCTTCAATCAATCCCGGAATATCCGCGATCACGAAGCCCTGCCCGTCTGCCAGATCTACAACACCAAGATTCGGGTTCAACGTAGTAAAATGATAATTCGCAATCTTCGGCTGTGCATTCGTCACACGGGAAAGGAACGTGGATTTACCTACATTAGGAAATCCCACAAGTCCGACGTCTGCAATCACCTTTAATTCCAGGGTAACCCATAATTCTCTGGAAGGCTGGCCCGGCTGTGCGTATTTGGGAACCTGCATAGTAGACGTAGCATAATGCTGATTACCGAGTCCTCCCCTTCCGCCTTTCAAGATAACCTGACGGCGGTTTCCTCCCGACATATCTGCGATAACCTTGCCGGATTCTGCCTCTTTAATAACGGTTCCTTTCGGTACTTTCAGCACGATATCCTCTGCATCTTTGCCATGACATCTTCTCTTTCCTCCCGGCAGACCGTCTTTTGCGGAATATTTCCTCTTATGCCTGTAATCCTGAAGCGTGTTCAGTCCGTCGTCCACTTCGAAGATCACATCTCCTCCGCGCCCGCCGTCACCGCCGTCGGGTCCTCCGTTCGGCACGTATAACTCACGGCGGAAACTGACATGCCCGTCGCCGCCCTTGCCTGATCTTATCAATATCTTTGCTCTGTCTGCAAACATCTCCTCGTCCTTTCTCTTCATATAACCCAACAGCTTAATCACCATATTTATGCCGGGTTATACCAGATTAAAAAAGAGCGCTGCCCTCTAACTAACCGATGTCAGTTATCCTGCAACACTCTTCCCGCTTCATCAATGATTAAGCTACCGGATAGATAGAAACCTGTTTCTTATCTCTTCCTTTTCTTTCAAATCTGACAACGCCGTCAACAAGTGCAAACAACGTGTCGTCACCGCCGCGTCCCACATTCACGCCCGGGTGAATCTTCGTTCCGCGCTGTCTGTAAAGAATATTTCCGGCTTTTACAAACTGTCCGTCTGCTCTCTTGGCGCCAAGTCTCTTAGATTCGGAATCTCTTCCGTTCTTTGTAGAACCAACACCCTTTTTGTGAGCAAAAAACTGAAGGTTTAAATTCATCATGGTGTTACACCTCCTCAAATTTCAAATCAATATATTCCGCATAGTTTTCATCATCTGCCATATTTTCTAACCCGAGGATCATCGATTTTAGCAAAAGATCTGCATCCTTCGACGGTCTGCCGCCCCTCAGATGATAAGCAAGTATCCCCGTCTCTTCATCGTTCACAACCGAACATTCATCCGACGCATATGCCTCAATCGCATTGATTGTGTTGATCACCAACACAGATGCCGCCGCGCATACAATATCCTGTCCTTCATCTTTATAATCGGCATGGCCTTCTGTCTGAAAACCGACGCATTCCTTTCGGCTATTCTCATATATGGTTACATGAATCATGGATACTCTCCGAATTAAGCGTTGATCTTGTCAATCTTTACGACAGTATACTGCTGTCTGTGACCATTCTTTTTGTGGTATCCGGTTTTTCTCTTATACTTGTAAACGATGACTTTCTTCGCTTTCCCGTTCTTTACAACAGAAGCTTCAACGGTCGCCCCTTCAACGGTCGGATTTCCAACTTTTAATTCGCTGTCACTTACTGCAAGCACCTGGTCAAATGTATAAGTCTCTCCGGCTTCTACACCAAGCTTCTCTACTCTAATGATATCGCCTTCGGCTACTTTGTACTGTTTACCACCTGTTGCTATAATCGCGTACATATGGCACCTCCTATTATCATTACTCGCCAATTACGGTGTCCGTATGGAACTTTCAAACCTCATTGTGCGGCATACTGGTATATCATAGCATACGAATCATGTAAAATCAAGTGTTTTTTATCGTGTTTTGATAGGAATATCCAATAGCCTGCATGCGTTTCCGGCAAAAATTTTAGCTTTTTCTACCAACGTCAACGGCATCTCCGTAAGAATCTCTACAAATTCTTTCTGACTGCCCCAGGGCGAATCCGTCGCGAATAAGATCTTGTCCGCTCCGTGGGTATGTACCATACGTATGAACTGTTCTTCCGGCATCCGGTTCAGCACGACGCCTGTATCAAAGTACACATCCTCTCCCACAAGATACTCCTCTACCTCATCCCAGCATTCATTTCCCCCCATATGAGCGAGCACAAGATTATCAGGCTGTACATCCTTAAGCAGCTCCAACGCCATCTTCGGGGTACAGTGTACGTCATAGGGACATTTTGGGTCGCTGCCCGCATGGACGCTGACGATCAACCCCAACTCTGTGGCGTACGCGATCAGGCGTTTATAGCGGATATCGTCAAAATATACCTCCTGATAATCCGGGTGCAGCTTTATTCCCTTCATTCCCATATCCCGGATTTGCCGCAGGATCTCTTTATAATTCTCACATTCCGGATGAATACCTCCAAAGGAAATCACAGGCGCTTTCTGATACTGCGCGGCAAAACGGTTCACGGAGTCAACCTGATGTACATTGGTGACTGCCGGAAGGGCGACAGATATATCAATCCCCGCCTCTTTTGTCGATTTACTGAGTCCCGCGTATGTACCGTCCGTATGCGGTTTCGTCTTGCAGACATTTTCTAAGAATTCAAGCGTTCCCTTCGCGATCTTATCCGGAAACATATGTGTATGAAAATCAACGATCATTGCTGTCGGCACATCCTTTCATCCTATTGTAACAATATTCAATAATGTCTCTTCGGGTAATAATACCGATAAAATGACCTTCGTCATCAATCACCGGCACAAAGTTCTGTTCCATAGCCCGTCCGATCAGATCTTCCATGTTGGATTTTGCAGTCACACACTGATAATCCAACCTCCGGTCAACCTTCAGGATACTGACGTCCTCTGCATCTTTCAGATTCAGAAGATTCCAACGCTTCAGCGCCCACAGAAGATCACCTTCTGTAATGGAACCGACATACTTTCCTTCCCTGTTCAGAATCGGCACAGATGAATACCTGTGATATTCCATAATCTCCAAAGCCTGGCGCAGAGTATGGTAATCATGGATATAAGCTACTTCTCTCTTCGGCCTCAGGAAAAATAAAATATTCATAATTTATAATACCTCCGAATTCATGCATGTTTTTAGACTTACTCTTATTTTTAGATTTGATCTTACATAACATGCATGAAATACATACATAAAATACATTGTAACAGATGCATCACAGCATCGTATTTACAAAGATATCATAGATTGCTTTTACCGCAGTCTCAAAATCATGATTCCGAACACCGATGATGATATTCAGCTCACTGGAACCCTGGTCGATCATCTTTACATTTACGTTGGCATGAGCCAGAGCCGAGAATATCCTGCCGGAAGTTCCCCTGGTCGCACGCATTCCCCTGCCTACGACTGCAATCAAGGCAAGGTCAGACTCCAGATCCAGGAAATCAGGCTCCACCCGTCTGTGGATACCTGCAATCACCTTCTGCTCCTTTTCCTCAAATTCATCCTGATGCACGAAGATCGTCATCGTGTCAATTCCGGAAGGCATGTGTTCGATAGAAATATTATTTTCATCGAATACCTCCAGAACCTTTTTACAGAATCCAACCTCTGAGTTCATCATCGCTTTCTCGATCGTGACGGAAGCAAAGTCCTTCTTTCCGGCAATTCCGGTTATTACGAAACGGGGTTTCCTGCAAGTCCCTTCTACAATCAGTGTTCCCTTGTCCTCCGGTGAATTCGTATTACGTATGTTAATCGGAATCCCTTCTTTGCGCACCGGAAAGATCGCATCTTCATGAAGGACGGTCGCGCCCATATAAGAAAGCTCCCGAAGCTCCCTGTAGGTGATCACATCGATTGCTTTGGGGTTCTGGATGATGCGCGGGTCCGCGATCAGGAATCCCGATACATCCGTCCAGTTTTCGTACATATCTGCCTGGACTGCCTTTGCTACGATAGAACCGGTAATATCGGAGCCGCCTCTTGAGAATGTCTTGATTTTCCCATCCGGCATAGAACCATAGAATCCTGGAATAACGGCTCGCTCTGTCTCATCAAGCCTTGCGGCAAGAATCTGGTTCGTCTTCTCCGCATCGAGATTCCCTGCCTCGTCAAAGAAAATCACTTCCGCAGCGTCGATGAATTCAAAATCCAGATAGTTTGCCATCAGAAGCGCGTTCAGGTATTCTCCTCTTGAAGCGGCATAGTCTCTTCCGATCTTTTTACAGAAATTCGTGCGAATCAGCTTGAATTCCTCATCCAAAGACAAGGAAAGGCCAAGTCCTTTTATAATTTCATCATAACGCTCATGTATCATTGTAAGCTGTTCTTCAAATTCTTCTTCCGATTCATCACCGATCGCGGCAAGATTATAACAGCTATAAAGCATATCTGTCACTTTCGTGTCATCCGGCGAACGTTTCCCCGGCGCAGACGGAATTACATACCTGCGGGATTCCTCTTTACGGATAATTCTTCCCACCTTCTGAAACTGCGCCGCACTGGCCAGTGAACTGCCGCCAAACTTTACCACCTTTTTCATCTTTCCCGTAATCCTCCAAACTGCTTTTAATTCTCTGTACTAATAAACCGTATTTTATATTACAACATTTTGGAGTTATCTGCAATGAGATATTTCATAAACCTGACATATAACAATATAAAAGTAGTATCGTTACTTTTCATGCCTTCATAGAATAAAAACTTCATAGAATCTGGCATGGGTGTGAATGGAAACGTAGTATCAACGTTCATACACGACATCGGCATAATCAGCGCCGGAGGCTTTTCTAAGATCTTCCGGCTTAAGCTTTAACTGCATCCCCAGCTTCCCACCGCTGACATACATGTATTCCAGCTCCCTGGCAGACTCATGGATTACAGTGGGATACTGCTTCTTCATACCGATCGCAGTACATCCTCCGCGCACATAGCCGGTCACTTTCGTAAGATCTTTTAAGTGCAGCATCTCCAGTGATTTCTCTCCTACTACTTTTGCAGATTTCTTGAAATCAATCTCTTCTTCAATCGGTATGACGAACACATAATGCTGACCGGTCTTTCCGGTTGTCACTAAAGTCTTATAGACCAGAGCATGGTCATATCCTAACTGATCTGCCACCTGAATACCGTCCGTAAAATCCGTACATTCATACTCTTCATAATCATAGGGTATCTTCTGGCGGTCCAGGATACGCATGGCATTGGTTTTTAGTTCTTTCTTCCCCATAATATAAACTCCTGAAATAATAGTAAAATTAAAATCCAAATCCAAATTGAAGTTTTTGATAACAAACTAAATGATCTTTAATTCACTCAGCGGTATAAAAGTATGCTGCTTTCCTTCCAGAATAATATTCTTACTGGATTGACATACATGTTCCGTTCCTTCCGGCTGTCTGGCATAGACATCTACACGGTGGTAATGAAAAGGAACACCATTCGGTTCTTCGTTGATAAATTTCAAAAAAGCCCCTATTACAAGATCGGGTTTCAAATTTTGTTCGCTTCCGGCAGCCAGAAACAGGCAGATACCGTCTTTCTTAAGGCACATCTGATAAATCATCGGTTTAATATCAACCTCTTTTTCGCTGCGCTTAGTACTTTTTAGAACCACTATATTTTCGCGTTTCATAAACTCTTCCAGTTTCATCTGCCAGGAATCCGGGAATGGTTTTGTAATATCGGCGGATTTTGCAGATTCCAGAAGCACGGCCCTATATTCGGCTGCCGCGACGATTGTCATACCGCTGCTCTTCTTATCATCTGGTATTCTGCAGAAATCAACGACATCGATTCCTTCCACCATCACCTCATTAAGTCTCCGGATCGCTTCTTCGGAATCAATCGCCTCCCTTAATTCAATGTCCAGGTATTCCCCGTCACTGGTGATGCCCACCCCCAGCGGCTGCGCAAAAGACATGATCATATGAGGGCTGTATCCTCCGGTAAACGCAATGGGAATCCCCGCCCGCCGCATCGCTTTCTGAAAGAAACGCATCACATCAAGATGACCGATAAAGCGCATCACGCCGTATTTACGGAATTTAATTCTTGCTTTCAATACAGACACCTCCTTTGTATCTCGACGCGCCGCATCCGGAGCAGCTCATCCGGCAGTTCGGCGTCGTCTCGCCTTGTAACGCCTTCTGCCACTCCTGATATAAGAAATCCTTTGTTACGCCGATATCAATAAAATCCCAGGGAAAGATCTCATGGACGTCTCTTTCCCTCAGATTATAGAACCCTATATCTATACCGGTATTCTCGAAAGCTTTCATCCATTTCTCATTGTCGAAACTCTCCGTCCAGGAATCAAAGAGACATCCCAATCTGTAAGCTTCAAGAATTACATCCGAAAGTTTGCGGTCGCCTCTGGCAAATACACCCTCCAACACCGTCACCTCCGCATCGTGCCAGTGATATTTCAGGCTTTTACGGTTCAACTGCTCACTAAACTCATGCTTTACAATGGCCGCTCTTGCGATATATTCATCGTTCGTATACATCTTCGCCCACTGAAACGGTGTGAAAGGCTTCGGAATGAAAAAGGAAGTACTGGTTGTAATCTGACATTTTCCGTTGCGCTTATCCTTCGGAATCTCGTAATATCTTCTTGCGATCTTATCCGCAAGCCGCGGTATCTCTTTCATGTCCTCTTCGGTCTCCGTCGGAAGCCCCAGCATGAAATAAAGCTTTACCTTATTCCATCCCCCCTCGAAAGCCTGTCCTGCTCCGGAAAGGATCATTTCCTCGGTAAGCCCTTTATTGATCACGTCCCGCATCCGCTGAGAACCTGCTTCCGGTGCAAATGTCAGACTGCTTTTGCGCACATCCTGTACCTTCCCCATCACCTCCAGAGAAAATGCGTCTATCCTGAGAGACGGTAGACAGATGTTAATCCCCTCTTCTTTGAATTCATGGATCAGAAAAGTCACCAGTTCCTTCAACTGGCTGTAATCGCTGGAACTTAGGGAACTTAAGGATATCTCTTCGTGTCCGGTGCTCCTAAGCATGCGGTACGCATACTGCTTCAAGATTTCCACGTCCCGCTCTCTGGTAGGACGGTAAAGCATTCCTGCCTGACAGAAACGGCATCCCCGGATACAGCCTCTCTGTATCTCAAGCACCACCCGGTCCTGGGTCACCTTGATGAAAGGCACTACCGGAGCCTGAGGATAACAGGTATCCGTCAGCTCCCGCACCACCTGTTTTTGAATCCTTGCTTTCGCGTGAGGGTTCATGGGCGCGAAAGACGCGATCGTCCCGTCCTCCTTATAAGTTACGTCATAGAACGCCGGTACATAGATTCCCTCAATCTCCGCCGCCTTTTCAAGAAATTCTCTGCGGGAACCGCCGTTTCTCTGGTTCTCTTTGTAAGCATCAAAAAGCTCCCCATAGACAGTCTCTCCCTCCCCGATATAGAACAGGTCAAAGAAATCTGCCAGCGGTTCCGGATTCGTAACACAGGGACCTCCGCCGATCACAATGGGGACGGAATCGTCCCGATCGCGGGAATAAAGCGGAATCTCGCTTAAGTCCAGTATCTGGAGAATATTGGTATAACACATCTCATACTGAATGGTAATCCCCAGGAAATCAAATTCCTTAATGGGATCCTGTGATTCCAGGGCAAACAAGGGAATATTCTCTTTTCGCATCTCCTGATCCAGATCAAACCAAGGCGAATAGACCCGCTCACACCATACGTCCTCTCGGCGATTGAACATGTCATAGAGGATCTGAATCCCCAGGTGGGACATGCCGATCTCGTAGACGTCTGGAAAACACATGGCGAAGCGGATATCCACTTTCGAAGGGTCCTTCATGACGCTGTTGACTTCGTTCCCGATGTAGCGGGCAGGCTTCTCGATTTTCAGTAATATTTCATCATTTAAGGCTAGTTTTCTCATAGGTTTCCTTTCGGTTTTTGTATAGATTTTACAATTTTTCATGTTCTGTCTTCCCGGTAGAATTCACGGAAAATACCTGCATTTTGGGACTTGATTTGCAGTGTATATTAGTGAATATTTATACATTTAAGGCCGAAAACAGGGCTTTGGTCACAAAATGTTTTCAACCTCTACTCTGCACTACTATATAGAATCGTGTATAATTATTCAGCATTATACAATACTATCTGGCATTGCCATAGGAAAACAGGCGGTATTTATTAAAACCCAATTGTCAATATTATATACATTTTAAGGAAGAACTTCAAGCAAATATCCTTCATCTATTGGAATGATTTCAATTTCTTTAAAAAGCCCGCGGCAAGCAGCCCGATTATGCATACCACAATCCCCGAAGGAATCAATACAAGATACACGCTCCCCTGGAACCTGTCAAACAAAAATCCATATACCATCTGTCCAACCGGCTGGGCGCACAACGTAACAGCGGATGTATAAGCCATAATCTTCCCAATCAACTCATTCGGCGTATTCTGCTGGATCATGGATACCGCAAAAATAGAAAAAATACTGATTGCAGCCTGCATACCGCAGAAAGCAGCAACAATCACAGCATACCTTGTCATCACACCGGAAGGAAAAAGAAATATAACCCCTGTCGGAATGATACAGACACCGATTGCCGCAAGCACATACGATAATCTGCCGGATCTTAACTTCCCCGTAAGAAGCCCCGCAGCAATACTTCCCAATATAGTGGCAACCGCCATCGCGCTCTCCGCCCCGCCATAAAATTTTGCATCCAAGCCAAGAACAGCCCGCACAAGAAAGGGCAGCCCCACCAACGTAACCCCCATGACAAAAAAGCGTGAGAATGCCGCCAGAAGCAGCATCTTCATGATATCCGGCCGCTCTTTCATGATAAAACGGATACTACCGGAAAAATCATTTTTTACCATGGACAAAACATTTCCCTGATATTCCCTAGCCTGATAACCCAGTTTGATAAAACATTCAAATAACGCCGTGATAAAAAAGCATGCAACACTCGCATACATCACAGGCTTCAAGCCAACGGCAGAATATAAGATACCACCCAGCAAAGGCGCGATCAGATAAGAAATGGACGCCACCTGGTTTACCACCGCATTTCCCTTAATAATGTTATCGCCTGCCAGCATCTGCGGGATACACGCCTGCACCGTAGGCGTTTCAAATGCCCCAAGGACAGAGAGTATCACCAGCAGCATACTAATCACTATAACCGCATTGTCCCCGGACAAAAAGACCGCCTCGCATAAGACAGATATTCCCGTCAGCATGTCCAACGCCACCATGATATTCCTCCGGTCTGCCCTGTCAGCCAGGATTCCTCCAATGGGGGACAAAAGGATCGTCGGGATCGTCGCTATAGATAAAATACCCGCAAACACAGCCGCCGAACCCGTCACTTCCAAAACATACATAGATAACGCCAGACGCAGGATATAATTGCCAAACAAAGAACTTGCCTGCCCCAGTACAAGGAGCGTAAAATTTTTCGTAAACAGTTTCTTCTCCATCCGCTACTCCTTCCTTTCTTCCCCGTAACCTCCCAGTATCTTCTCTGTCCGTCTAAACATCTCCTCCTCTACAATCGGAAGCCCCATTGCCGAAAGAATCTCCGCGACAAACCTGCACTTATGCCGGATCTCTTCCGCATCCGCCGGGAACACAGACGGCAGAAGCCAGAAATTGACAAGGGGCAGCAGTTCGGAAAGTTCCTTTGCGTATTCCGTCCGGACAGAACCGTCACGCCGCCCTTCCTCAATCAGTTCCAGCCATAAAGGAGTCAGCACGCGCCGGTTCGCCTCCACCGCAGCCGCCAGAATGCGCGGGTCTTTCAGGATAGGAATTGCCTGCGTACTTATTTCTTCCCGTTCTGCATCAGCCCTGTCAAAAGCAAGCACTTCCCGGATCTTCTGCAGTCCGTTCAGGTCCGAACGCCCCCTGACCGCCTCAAAAGGATTATTCTCCAAAAACATCTGATCCCCTAAAGCGTACATGACCTCTTCCTTACTCTGGAAAAACCGGTAAAACATCCCCTTTGCGCCGCCTGCCAGCTCCATAATATCCGTAATGGCAGTTTCCTCATATCCTTTCGATAAAAACAACTCCTTTGCCGCATCCAAAATCTCTTTCTTCCATTGTTCCGGCTGTTTTTTCACTGGCCTTGCCAATTTTCCCCACCCCCTATAATAGTTATTGACTTTAAGTCAATAACTATTATACGAAGAATTAACCGCCATGTCAATCACTTCGTAAGCGATGAATAACCTACCGGTTTTACATATTCTAAAATCTGTGGGATAATCTTTTTGACTGACAAGTGAATGACGTGATTCAAGATTTGTTTATAATCAAGTTCTTAATGAAACGAAGTATATAAGAATTATAAGTTCAAAACTGGAAAGGCTCATAGAATCCTGGAGCTATAAGCGAATATAGCTTTTATCAACGATTGTATTTTCATCACAAATAAGGGGCAGCTATCAGAGCGGTATCTGCCCCCGGTTCTCCGGTGTTTCTGTTTCCGTGTCCATCACCTTGGAACATCGTTCCCTTATAAAGTCGTTCCACGGCATCATTGCTTCCACACCTGCGGACTCCTGTTTATAGTCTGGCATGTACAACAACAGTGTATAAAGGTATTGGAACACGTTTAGGTTGTTTGCTTTTGCCGTTTCTACCAGGCTGTAGATGATGGCGCTCGATCTCGCTC
>CAJTAL010000025.1 GCA_910574285.1 Lachnospiraceae bacterium
TGGGGCATGCAGACATGAAAACAACAAGGGACTACTATACGTCACCATCGTTAGATCAAATGAGAGAAATCGCAAACAGAAGAAACAGTGTGATTCCGGAAGAAGAACCATTATGGCCAGATGACGAAGATGAACTATCGCGGATTCTTGGATTAGACTAAGGACTTTATACGAACTTTTCGTGATTAGATGTTTGGTGTTTAGCGCATTCTCGTCAGGAAAGTTCGTATAAAAGCAGGGTTCGTATAAGATCCGTTACACGAACTTTCGTATAAGATATCGAAGTTTTCTTTAAGGTATGTAAAAGCTACCTGAATCTCAGCAAGGAATGTAACTCCTTATCTTACGATGCAATGACCGCCCACACTGCAGTTGTTTTTACACGATATATGATGCTTTCCCTCGAAAGCCGGGAATCTAACGACAGTCGTTCACTGGGTGAACTTTTTCTATACTTTTCTGACGAAATGTCTGATATCACATGGATACAGGCATTTCAAATGCTGCTTCAAATGTTCCGAACCATGCTTAGTTGTACATGTATGAGAACAAAACGCATACGGTTGAACATCGCATTGTAAGTATCAGTCAGCCGTGGCTGCGCCCGATCGTAAGGGGAAAAGCGAAAGCACCGGTAGAGTTTGGAGCGAAACTGGACTTAAGCATAGATGAGAAAGGTTATAGCCGGATTGAACAGATTTCATTTGAAGCATACAATGAAAGTATTTACCTTCAGGAAGCGGTTATGAGATACTATAACCGGACTGGGCATTATCCAGAACGGATACTGGTAGATCAGATCTACAGGACCAGAGAAAACCGAAGGTTTTGTAAAAGCAAAGGGATTCGGATGTCTGGTCCCAAGCTGGGACGGCCAGGGAAGAAAAACCAGTCAAAGATAGAGAAGAAACAGGAATATCAAGATAATACGGACCGTATTGAAGTGAAACGGGAATTCAGTGTTGAAAAACATAGTTATGGCTTAGGATTAATCGTAACCAAACTGGAGGAAACCCAACTGACCTCAATAGCGTTATCGGTATTTACAGCGAACCTCTTCAAAATGCAGAGGAGGATTTTCTGCGCCTTGTTGAGTCTCTTAAGAGGCTTCCCCGAAGAGGTTTCGGGGAAGTTGGTAATAGTGGCTTAATCAGCAGGCACTATATTAGTTAATTCTTCTCTATCACGCACATTTACATCTACATCATAATCTCTCGAAGGATAATCACTATTTAAAACTTTTACAATCAAATACATTCCTAAATTTTCTTGTACTTCAGCTTGGACCAGCCTATATGAAACTTTTGACTATTTCTCATTTGCATGCAACCTCTTATCATTCTTACAGATCAAACAGGGACAATTGGTTCGATTCCGGCAGCCCCTTAAGGATCCCCAGACTCACCATATAGTCTATCACCGTCTTACTCGCTTTCGTCCGCTGACGGAAATCGTCCAGCGACAGGTAAGGCCCGTCCTTCGACGCTTCCTCCACTGCTTCCGCCGCCTTGTCTCCCATTCCTTCGATGCTGACCAGAGGCGGCATCAGTTTTCCGTTCACAATCAGGAATTTCGACGCCTTTGCCTGGTAGATATCCATTGGTTCAAACTCATATCCCCGGGCATACATCTCCTGCACCAGTCTCATATCCTTCATGGTATCCTGTTCCTTCTTGCTTAAGGTGCTCGAACGCCTGTTATAATCGTCGATATGCCGGTTCAGGTTCTCCTTCCCCTGACACATCAGCTCATAGGAAAACGCGTCCGCGCGGATTCCGAAATAAGCGCCGTAATATGCCAGCGGATAATTGATCTTACAATACGCGATCCGGTATGCCATCATGACATACGCCGCCGCATGGGCTTTCGGGAACATATACTTGATCTTCTCACAGGACCAGACATACCAGTCCGGCACGTCATGGGCTTTCATATCCTCTTTGAACTGCGGCCACTCCTTGCATTTCCCCTTCGCCACAGCCCCTTTCCTGACTCTCTCCATGATGGTAAATGACTGTTCGGAATCCATTCCCTTATTGATCAGATAAGTCATAATATCATCACGGGTACAGATCGCCGTGGAGATCGTCGCCTTCCCGGAGCGGATCAGTTCCTGCGCGTTATTAAGCCACACATCTGTCCCATGGGACAGTCCTGAGATACGGATCAGGTCCGACAGGGTCTGGGGTTTCGTGTCCACCACCATCTGTATAACGAAGTCCGTTCCGAACTCCGGTATCCCAAGACACCCTACCGGACATCCTCCGATATCATCCGGCGTGATGCCAAGAGCCGACGTATCGTGGAACAGAGAGATTACCCCCTTATCGTCCAGCGGAATCTTTGTGGCGACAAATTTATTGTCTGTCTCATTATATTCATTCTCCATCGCCGGGGAACTGATATACTCCTCCAGCGTTTTGATCATCGTCGGATCATCATGGCCCAGGATATCCAGTTTCAGCAGATTGTGGTCGATGGAATGATAGTCGAAATGAGTGGTCACGATATCCGTATTCATATCATTTGCCGGATGCTGTACCGGCGTAAAGGTATTGATCTCCTCCCCGAGAGGAAGCACGATGATACCGCCCGGATGCTGCCCGGTGCTTCTGCGGATCCCCGTACAGCCAAGCACGATACGGTCAATCTCACATTTGCGTTTGCCCTGTCCCCGCTCGATAAAATAATTCTTCACATAGCCAAACGCCGTCTTATCCGCCAGCGTCCCGATGGTTCCTGCCCGATAGGTCTGGCCAGCCCCGAATATGACCTCCGTATATTTATGCGCAAGACTCTGATAATCTCCGGAGAAATTCAGATCGATATCCGGCTCCTTATTTCCCTTGAATCCAAGGAATGTCTCGAAGGGGATGTCGAACCCGTCCTTCAACAGAGGCTCACCGCATACGGGACAGGGTTTATCCGGCATGTCCCATCCACACCCTCCGGCATATTTTCTCACTTCCTCGGAATCAAAATCACTGTAATGGCATTTCTTACAATAATAATGAGGACTTAGGGGATTCACCTCCGTGATACCCGCCATCGTAGCGACGAAAGAAGAACCGACGGAACCTCTGGAACCCACCAGATAGCCGTCTTCGTTGGATTTCCACACTAATTTCTGCGCGATGATATACATTACGGCAAATCCGTTGGAAATGATGGAATTCAGTTCCCTCTCCAACCGCTCCGTCACCACAGGCGGCAAGTCCTTTCCGTACATAGAATGGGCTTTCTGATAACAGATCTCCCGCAGCAGTTTATCCGAATCCGGGATCACCGGCGGGCATTTGTCCGGCCGCACAGGCGTGATCCGCTCTACCATATCCGCGATCCGGCAGGGATTATCGATCACGACCTCCCTGGCTTTCGCGGAGCCAAGATACTCGAATTCCTCCAACATCTCATCCGTCGTACGCAGAAACAGCGGCGACTGCTTGTCTGCATCGCCGAATCCTTTTCCCGCCATGATGATCCGGCGGTATACCTCGTCCCCCGGGTCCATAAAATGTACGTCGCAGGTTCCTACTACCAGCTTGTTAAACCGCTCCCCTAATTCCACGATTTTCCGGTTCAGCTCCTTTAGATCTTCTTCATTCTGAACCTTTGTTATCTTCTCGCTGTCGATCATGAACCGGTTATTCCCAAGAGGCTGGATCTCCAGATAGTCATAGAAATTCACGATCTTCGCAATCCGCTCCTCCGACTTCTCGTTCAAGAGCGCCTGGTAGAGTTCTCCCGCCTCGCAGGCGCTTCCCACAATCAGCCCCTCTCTGTACCTGGAAAGCTCGCTCTTTGGAATTCTCGGTCTGCGGGCATAATATTCCAGATGAGATTTGGACACCAATGTGTAGAGGTTCACTCTGCCCACCTCATTCTTCGCAAGAATGATCACGTGATATGTCGGCAGCTTCCTGACCGCATCCGCATTGTTGGAGCCAAACTGATTCAGCTTCATAAGATCCGTAATGCCCTGCTCCCGAAGCATCTCGATAAACTTTACGAATATCTCTGCCGTCGCCCCGGCATCATCCACCGCGCGGTGATGATTCTCCAAAGAGATATGAAGGGCGTTCGCCACAACATTAAGCTTGTATTTGGACAGGGTCGGAAGCAGGATTCTCGCCATGGCAACCGTATCCACATAAGTAAAATCCGGCATGATGTCCTGATATCTGCAGTTCTGTTCGATGAAACCTACGTCAAAGGACGCGTTATGCGCCACAAGCGCCGCATCCCCGATAAATGCAAGGAAATCCGGAAGTACAGTCTCGATATCCGGCGCTTCTAAGACCATCTCATCGGTAATGCTGGTAAGCTGTGTAATCTGAAAGGGAATCGGTACTTTGGGATTGACAAAGGAGCTGAACTTCTCCGTGATCTTCCCCTTTTCTACCTTCACGGCGCCGATCTCAATAATCTTGTCTTTCACCGGGCTGAATCCGGTCGTCTCAAGATCGAATACCACATAAGTATCATTCAGAGACTGTCCCTTCTCATTCACTGCCACATCCGTCAGATCATCCACCAGATAACCTTCCACACCATAGATCACCTTAAACGGATCGTCCTTATCCAGCGACTCAATGTAATGGTTCGCATCCGGGAATGACTGCACCACGCCATGATCCGTGATCGCCAGCGCCTTATGCCCCCAGTCGTGGGCTCTCTTTAGCAGATCCTTCACCTCTGTCACACCGTCCATGTCGCTCATCTTCGTATGACAATGAAGTTCCACCCTCTTCTTCGGCGCGGTATCCTTCCGGGATTCCGTAAAATCACTGATCTTTCGGATGCCCGCCACCGACGAGATCACCAGCTCCCCGTCGAATTTATCGATATTCGTCACGCCTTTGATCTTCAAAAAAGCCCCTGCCTTCACCTCGCTTAAGATATCCGGAAGACGGTCATTCTGCATGAACAATTTAATCGTGATCGTATCTGTGAAATCCGTCACGGAAAAGATAACGATCGTCTTCTCGTTACGGATCTCACGGGTATCAAAACTAATCACCTTCCCGCGGAAGGTGATCTCACCCATCTCGCCTACAACCTGGGAGAGCTCTATCGGATCATCGTCAAAATCACGGCCATAGACCAGATTCGGATCATCGGAAGACTTTCCCCAGCCGCCTCTTTGCGGACCTTTTGAGAATCTCTTCGCTCCTCCAAAGGACTTATCGGATTGAGGCGCCCTGCCGCCGGACTTCCGGGAAGTTCCCTCTCTGGATGCGTCGCCGGAAGCGCCCTTTAATATACCGGCTTTCTGACTGTCTGCGTTCTGCCCTGACGCCCCGGCGCCGATATTTTCTTTCTCCTTTGGCGGATACTCCTCTCCTGCTGCCTGTTCTTTCTGGATCGCCGCATTGTTCTTAAGAATCTCTTCTACTTCCTGCTTCAGCTTAACGTCGTTATATTTTAAAGCGCTCTCCTTTGGCTTCTCATACTGGACTTTTATCTCAATCGGCCGGCAGAACCTATGGCGGAATACTTCCGTCAGATAGGTTGTGATCGCTTCTTTTTTCCCCTGTGCTACGATCGAATCCCGAAGCGTAAGGCACAGGATATTCTCATCTTCAAACTCATAACTGGAATTCTGGAGCACGCTGCGCTCCACCACGCTGCGCCGGTCAAGTTCCAGCAGGAAACTGTCAAAATATTCATCCATCAGGTTTTCCGGAGTATACTGTTCGGACAAGTCATACCGCTCTTTCACCTCTACCTGTATATAGCTGCGGCCGAACAACTGCTCCTTGAGCCTGCGCTCTATCTCATAGACACATTTCTTCCTGAGGAGATGCCTGCAGCACAGGTGTACTTTGATAAAATCCCGGTCAGAATTCGTCGTCACCTTGCTGACCTCCACTCCCTCGAACATGCGGCGGAGCTCATCGTCTACTTTCAGTGTAGGAAATACTTCAAAGAATGGTTTACTCATTCCAATTCAACAACTCCTGTCTCAATGTCTCTAACAACTGATCTTCTCTTACCTTCTTTACGATCTCGCCTTTCTTGATCAGCAGACCTTCGCCGATACCGCCTGCGATGCCGATATCGGCCTCCTTCGCCTCCCCCGGTCCGTTTACCACGCAGCCCATAACAGCCACCTTGATATCCAGCGGAATATCCGCGACCATCTGCTCCACCTGATTTGCAAGACCGATCAGATCAATCTTCGTCCTTCCGCAGGTTGGACAGGACACCACCTCGATACCGCCCCTCCTAAGCCCCAGCGTCTTAAGAATCAGTTTCGCGGACTTGATCTCTTCCACCGGATCTCCTGTCAGGGATACCCGAACCGTATCACCGATTCCCTGATTCAGAATCAGCCCCAATCCGACCGAAGACTTGATATTTCCTGCCAGAAGCGTCCCCGCTTCCGTAATGCCTACGTGGAGAGGATACGGACACTCCCTGGCAATCAGTTCATGCGCTTTTACGCACATCATAACATCCGACGATTTGATACTGACCACCAGGTTGTCATATCCCATTCTCTCGATCATATGTACCTTATCCATGGCGCTTTCCACCAGTCCCTCTGCTGTCACGCCGCCATATCGCTCCACCAGGGACTTCTCCAAAGATCCGCTGTTGACCCCTACCCGGATCGGCACACGGTATTCCTTCGCCTTATCCACTACAGCCTGTACCCTGCTCTCATCCCCGATATTTCCCGGATTGATCCTGATCTTGTCCGCCCCGTGCTCAATCGCCGCAACAGCAAGCCGGTAATCGAAATGAATATCCGCCACCAACGGAATATGAATCTTCTCCTTGATTCCTGCAATCGCCTGCGCCGCTTCCATCGTCGGCACGGCGCAGCGGATGATCTCACACCCTGCTCTCTCAAGCGCAAGTATCTGCGCTACTGTTCTTTCCACATCTTCCGTCTTCGTATTTGTCATAGACTGAATCGCGACAGGACTCCCTCCCCCGATCACAACATCCCCGATCCGAACCTTCCTCGTCTCATCTCTATACATACCTCTCACTGCTCCTTCCTTCTCTGAGAATATTCCGCCCGCATAATTACAACCGTCTCCACATGTTCACCGTTGTCCAAACCTATACTTAAATCATTTTCAATAATCGGTAGCTTAAACCGAATTGATTTAAGCCACTGACTATTAATCACAGCTATTATCCCATTTGTGCAACGACCGTTGCACTTTTTCTATCAATTTTGCCGTTATTCCAATTCTCTTTCTATTTCCTCAATAGAAGGCAAACTACTCTGCAGCTCCTCTGGCAAAGATTGCGTAAGCTGATTTTGCCACTCTGCTACACCAATCGGGTTCTGATAACCAGACAAAGAGTATTCTACCACAGTTTTATTCTTACCCTTAACCAATAAAAGTCCAATTGTTGGTTTATCATCAGGATGGCACAAAATATCATTTACTATATTCTGATACATATTTAATTGGCTGATAAATCCTGGTTCAAAATCACAGGCTTTCAATTCTACCACAACATAACAACGCAATTTCAAGTGATAGAACAAAAGATCCAAATAAAAATCCTGCCCTCCAACCTCTAAATGAACCTGCCGACCAACAAATGCAAATCCTTGTCCCAATTCTAACAGAAAGCTTTGAATATGCTCTGTTAGTTTCTGTTCTATTTCCACTTCACGTCTTGGCATATCGGTTCCCAAAAAATCAAATAGATAAGGATCTTTAAATATCTGATTCGCCATATCAGAATCAAGCGGCGGCAGTGCCGCAGGAAAATTGTTGACGGTTTTTCCAGTACGTTCCATTAATCTGCTTTGTATCTGTAACTCAAGTATTGTTTTACTCCAGCCATTTTCTATTGTTTTACCGGCATACCATATGCGTTCTTCTTGTGTTTTCAATTTATCCATTAGAGTAATATTTGTCCGCCACGGTATTTGTGCAACGACTCGTTGCACTATTTTCTCATCCAACCAACACTGCGCGAATTTGCGCATATACTTAATATTGCGCGGAGAAAAGCCTGACATTTCTGGAAAAGCAATTTTCAAATCCTTTGACATACGGTCAATGACCTTTGTGCCCCATCCCTCTTCCTCTTGTTTTTTCAAAATAGCCCTGCCAATATTCCAATAAAGGCAAATCATACTTCTATTGGCATTCATTACAACAGAAACTCTCTGCTTTTGAATTTCTTTTTTGATTTCTTCTATAAATTGCAAATAACTATCACTCATTTCAGAAAGATTTGGAGCAACTGGAAAAATCACTCCTTCTTTATCTTTTCCCATACGCTTTCGTTTATCCATAAACGCTCTCCTTTATCTATTCTTTAATCATGGATGATAGTATTGAATTTTTCTTCAAGTTGCTTACACTTCGTTGAATTTTTAAAAATATTGGCAGGATAGGACTCTGGAAAAAGTTCATCTATGAATTGTGTTGTTTGATCCACAAGCACATCAACTAAGGAGATTACCCCATTTTGTATACTATCTTTATCTATCACAGATATGTTAAAATTCTCACTTTTCCCTTTATCCTTTAAAATAAAATGTAAAATAAATCTATTGGCATGAATGCAAACCAAACGTTCTCTATTGCTATTTACTTGCTCTTTCTTGTCCTGTAAACAACGCTCGACTTCTCTCATATATAAAACAGAATTTAAAAGTGCATACGAATTTGTCGATCGATTCACTAATGCTTTATAAGGCATTTTTGTGATATCTTCAGATAACGCTCCCACATTACCCTTAGCAATTACTGTATAAGAGATATCTGCATTTAAACATGCTAATGCCACAATCGCTTCATCAAAAGAAATTTGCCTCTCTAAATTTGTAATTTTATCGCCACTCTTATAGAGATACGAATAATGAGTAAACGTCAACTCCGTCCGTAGTCTATCCTGTTCAGGATCAAGCGCTGCAAAATCTTTATTTTCAATTCTATTTTGCGTATTAGATAGTCTTGTAATCTGTGTAGTCGTTTCTGAATCAACACTACTCAAATCAATTATTTGAATCATGACTATCGCTTTTGAAATCTGTTCTGGATTATCTAAAAACAAGGATCCTATCGTACCTGTTGTCTGCGCTCCATTAACAAGAGAAATTCCTTCCAATGCAAACAACCCTGTCGCATTAGTTGTACTGTCCTTTGCTTTTCGCTTGATAGATTTACATAATAGTTTAATCCCGTTATTGTAATAGTAAAATTTTTCTGGTTCTTGCAAAAGGACTTTTTTCATGCCCTCATTTACATCTGTATTTCCTTTATAAAATCGAATGTTTTTTGCAAATAAAGCATTTCCAAAGTTTTTATACCATTCACCTACTGTTGCTGCTGAAATAGTTCCATAATAAGAAACAAAAGGAGCATCTACTTTTCCCCAATTGGATAGAATAACATCATCAAGATTAATGCCTGGTTGCTCTTGCCCATTCACCAGAAAAGAATATATATTCCTAAAATTAAATTCATCAAATAATAAAATAGTACTTATCTCATCATTTGTTTTTTCCATCAATTGTAAAATAGGGCGTGATACATAATCATTTACCTTTTGATTTCCAGTATGTATAAATATGGCATGTATTTGATATCCCATCTGCGTTAAAGCCAAATCAATATCAATACTCTTTGCAATTATTTTATCATTTGCACCTGCCAAATCTTCTTCCAGCACTCTCTGTACTCCTTGAGCAAAATTAGACATTTCGTCTTGAGTAATAGAACCCACTCCATCTGCACGCCATTTACTTTGAACAAGAAATAACTTTTTCTGTGTTTCATCCAAAAATATCGCATCAATTCCCATATCATGGTAACCATCTGTAACTTGAACACTCGCCTGTGTCACTTCAAGCCCAGATTTCATGATTAATGCAAATGCAGCTAAAGCTCTTGTTTCAAAATGCTTATTTGTATCGTTTGGAAAGTCTGCCATGTCAACTTTACCTTGAAACATTTCCTGAATTCGAGCTTGTACTCGACGCATATTAATATTATTTGCCATCCTTCGTTTTCACCTTTCTCGCTATATCATCTTAAAATACTCCAACGCTTCCCTTATAGCCGCTTCTTTCTCTGGCGGACATTTCGACTGTTTGAAATTTTCCGATTTTGGCAGGTTATAATTTGCCCTCTCAATAATTCCATATTTCTGCTTTATCTGTGCAATATAGAGATTACTTATCTTTAATCCGCTATGTTTCAATACATAATCCTTAATTTCTTCATAAGTAGCTTTACTCTCCGCCGCCGTCAAATCAAATTCATCCATCTCTAATTCCACATTAATATGCTTCAACTTATTTGATTTAAGTTTTGAAAGCAACACGATACTTTCAACATGAGTACTTCCGTTGATACTCTCTTAAGTTATCCATTATTTTTCTCCTCTTTTTCAGCAGATCAAAACAAGATATTTTCCTATACCGTATATAATAATTTCTGAAAAACCTAATTATTAATTTCACTTCCTAATCCCGGTAGATTATTTAAGCTTATTGTTTCCAAAGTCTGCAACTGCTGTACCGCTAACTGCCGAAGCAACTCCATTCTCTTTCTGTTTCTTTCCCTGATTAATCAAAACAGCATTATAACTTTCCAGATTCGCAAGCACAAGTAATTGATTCAGCGTTGCTACATCCCGCATATTTCCTTTTACAGTCGGATTTTCATCTTTCCACTGCTTAGATGTTTTTCCAAACAGAACCACATTTAACATATCTGCCTCATTAGCATATGTATAAGCTATCTGTGCAGGAGTTAATTCTGACGGAATCAAATTGTCCTTAATTGCATCAGTATGTATCCTGTAATTTAACTTGGAAATTTCTCTGTTCAAATTCCAGTTCAAAGACAATCGACTATTTTCATCTGTCTTTAATCTTCTATAATCCTTCATAATATATAATTGGAACTCAGGCGAAATCCAAGTTGCAAAAGACATAGCAATATCACTATGGGCATATGTTCCGCCATAACGTCCCGCTTTTGAAACAATGCCAATGGCATTTGTAGCTTCTATCCACTTCTTTGGTGACATTGTAAATGCGTTTGCTCCTGCCTTTTTTCTAAACCCCTCGAATTCGAGGGGTTTAAAATCTGGATTATGAAGTCTTTCCTATAATCCCAGAAATTCTATCACATCCCTGTTTCTCATCCAGTTTTGAATAACCGCTGTTGGGTCATCACTTTTATATCGAGCTATATCCGTCAATGAAATAAATTCATTTTCAAAGTCCTGCGTATAAATACCAATATCTATTCCATTTGCATGAATTGTATCCTTAATTATTTTTCCCATTGCTCCTCCCTTAATAATATCACAAACTTCCTCAAGCATTGTAACTGTTTCTTCTCTTAGATATGTTCTGCCAAATAGTTATTTGTTTTCATCTTTCCACATCTCCCGATACTCTTCAATATAAAATTTAATGCACCTCGGATATACATATAAATATTTTCTACACACCTTTTTATACAACTTTAATATTTTTTCATCACATGCAAAATCCAGTAGATAATCAAGCAAATGTGATAATTCAGCTTCTGACACGGTTCTGCTACACACATCTTCAACCAACGGCAAATAAACCTCATAGGCTTTTTGATGTATTTCAACTATCTGTTCTGCAATCTGATAAATCCTTTCATCCATTAAATTACCTCAAAATATTTAAGTGCATCCGTTATCGCTTCTACCTTCTCTTTTGGCGGGCGTTTCCTCGGATGTTTTAATTCTTCTACCGCATTAGGAGCATCATACATTGTTAAGCCTAAAAACCTTAATCCTTGCACGTTTACCATCCTTATCCAATACACAGGCAGTTCGGGGCGGTTCTTCCCCTAAGCAGACATTCCAGGGCGTCCTTAGCGGAGGTGAAATCCACCGCTTACGGAGACTTAGGAACGAAGGCTCTCCTGAGTTCCTTAGTCGTAGTTAGCGGTTAGTTCACTGGAGCGTTGCCCAGTCTGTTTAGGGGAAGAACCGCCCCGAACTGTCGTCCCTCCGGACAACGAACCGTACAGATGGAAAATATTCCAACTGTACGGTTATAGGGGTATCTTATCACTCTTTTATCAATACAAGCTGCTCGCCATACTCTCGTTCCGTCAGAGTCAACTGTTCCTGATCCACGCTATAATCAAATGTTGTCATCACCGTCGAAAGCGCTCTCCTGACCTCTTCTTCTGTAAACTGACCGCCTGTCTCGTCGGCTATCTTTCCAAACCCCGATTCATCCGCGGTAATCGTAATCGTCTTCTCTTCCTTATTGAGCGTATATCTCATATCCATATCCACACCGGAGCTGTCTTTCTCTTCCTCCGGAATCGTAATCACCATAGAACCGTTCTTCATAATAGACATATAGAAGCTTCCGTCTTCATCCGCCCAATTGCCTTCTAATGGATTCGTCATAAATAATTTCATCAGCAGCAGGATCACCCCCACGATGATCAGAATCGTCGAAACCGTGGTAACGATTCTCCATATCTTACTTCTCTTTTCTTCATCATCCCTCGCAATCATCTGTCTGGTCCCACTCCTTCTTTTTATTTCCTTCTTCCATTATATGTGCTTTTTCTGCCCGTGTCAACGGATGGCTTATCGTCCTTACTATGTGCTTTTCCTGCCCGTGTCAACGGATGGCTTATGGCCCTTACTATGTCATTTTCTTGCCCGTGTCAACGGATGGCTTATGGCCCTTACCCTTCCGTCTCCACCAGCAGATAGAATCCCTTATCCGTCTTCTCTATCTTTCGGATGATTCCCTTCCGGGCAAAGATCCGGTCACTGGTTCTATAGATTCCTGACATGGCGATCGACGGCTCCACCAGATAAGTATACTGGCCTGTCACCGCGCTTCGTTCGCTGATCTCAACCTCCTGCCCCTCTTCTACGAGTCCCTCTCTTTCCATCTTAAAACGATCCTGCCTCATAAGCCGCCTCTCTTTTTTATATTACTTCACTATCTATTCTTCCACAAAATTGCAGAAGCCATGTCTGTTCTCTGCTGTATCTATTCTTCCACAAAATCGCAGAAGCTATGTCTGTTCTCTTCTGTATCTTTCGGAATCTCTATCCTACTCTTTCACAAATCTGTGGTAAATATACGCGTTCGCGGCTTCTTCCTGGCTGTCGTTAAGAGCCGCAAGCTCTGTCGGGCCGTATTTTCTCTCCAAAGCTTTTCGAATCAGGTAATCACAGATCTGCGGATTCTTCGGAAGAAGCGGACCGTGCAGGTATGTTCCTATCACGTTCTTATAAACGACGCCTTCATAACCGCTTTTCCCGTCGTTGCCGGAACCATACAGCACCTTTCCAAAAGGTTTGTTATCATTGATACAGGTTCTTCCGCCGTGGTTCTCAAACCCGACTACAGGCATATCTGCCAGATCGCTTTTGAGCACAATATTGTCGATCAGGCGGCCTTCCTCCTGCTCCGTATAGATGTCTACCAGATTCAGCCCCTCGATCATCCCCTGCTCCGTCTTATAATATTTCCCCAGAAGCTGATAACCGCCGCAGACCGCAATTACTACGCCGCCGTCTTCTACATATTCCCGGAACTGCTCCCTGATCTTAAAGAGATTCCCGCACACAATTGCCTGCTCCCTGTCGGAACCCCCGCCAAGAAGGACGATATCCAGCTTCGAGAAATCAATCGTATCCCCTGTGTTAAACTCGACTGTCTCTGCGTCGATCCCCCGCCAGATACACCTCTGCATCATACATGCGATATTGCCCCGGTCTCCGTACAGGTTCAAAAGATCCGGATACAGGTGGCCGATGACAATCTTCTTCCCTGTCTTCTCCATCACTTTTCCCCCTCCAATCTCTTTAACACATTCCTGGTACTGAAAAGAGCCGTATAATTCACAAGCACATACAGATTGCCGCAGCCGTCGGCAATTCTCTGGCGGATCGCTTTCTCCACGTCCGGTTCAGACATTGCCGGGATGTCTACGTATTTCATACGAAGCCCCATGTCATAACAGCGGATCCCGCTGACCGTGATGGAACGGATCTTGTCCTCCTTGAACCGGTCAAAATCTACATCCCACAGCCAGGATACATCCGTACCGTCCTGGGCATTGTCGTTGATGACAATTATAATATCCTTAAGAGCCTCATCCTGCATAACCGCAGAAATATTCTGGTTAAAGCCCGCCGGATTCTTCGCCAGGTTCAATGTCACTTTCACATTCTGTATCCGGAAACTTTCCATCCTGCCATTCTCCGGGTTAAATCTTGAGAGCATCTCATTAAAATGACCTGCTTTCAGTCCTCCCGTCCGCATCGCCGCATATGCCGCCAGTATATTATATACATTATAAAATCCTTTATAATTCGCGCAGATCCTATTCCCTTCCACAGTAAACGCCAGACCGTCCCCGATCTCAACGTCTCCCGCGTCAAACCGGATGTCAGGTCTTCGGAACTCACACTGGGCACAGGCATAGTCGCCAAGCTGGCTGTAATGGTAAAACCGATAGGAAAGAGGCGCGCCGCAGCATTTGCAGAACCGCCCTTCCCTGATCTCACGGGAATCTGCGTCATCCGTCACCTGTTCACTGATCCCGTATGTCACATAATCATTCCCGCTGTCCATAGCCAGATAAGCCGACAGCGCGTCGTCCCCATTCACGATCACTTTCATCTTCGGCGCAGACTGCATGACTTCTTTCAGGATATTCATCGTAATATCAATCTCTCCATAGCGGTCCAACTGATCCCGGAACAGGTTCGTAAGGACCATATAATCCGGTTTAAAATGGGGAAACACCCTCCTGGTTGACGCTTCATCAATCTCGATACAGGCATAATCCGCCTTCAGATTACCGCCGATTCCGGCGCTTAAGGCAAATGCGGCCGCCACACCGTTAAGCATATTCGAACCGGTATGGTTACAGACAACCCGATACCCTTCCGCTTCCATCGCCGCACAAAGCATATTGTTCGTCGTCGTCTTCCCGTTCGTCCCGCATACGATAAAGATATCCTTCTTCACCTGACCAGCAAGGTCTCTCAATATAGACGGACAGATCCGAAGCGCGATCTTCCCCGCCCATGTAACGCCTTGCCGATGAAAAACATGGACACTGACTTTTTCCGTAATTTTAGCCGCCCAGACGGCCAGCATTCTGCGTAATCTCATATTTCTGGTTATCCCTTTTCTAATAGATTGTATGGCTCATTATGCTTCCAGTAATTTTTCGATATCCCCCGGTTCCGGCATGGAGCGGATCGCCCCTTTCTTCATCGTGATCAGCGCCGCGCCTGCATTGGCATAAGTCAGGATATCCCCAAGCTTCTCTTCCGTCAGATTATCAAGGCCATGCGTCAGCACGCCGTTGATCGCGCAGCCGCAGAAAGTATCTCCGGCGCCGGTGGTCTCGATTGCCTTTACTGTAAATCCTTTGCGTTCCACACGCAGATCCTTATAATACGCCCGGCTTCCTTCCTTACCCATCGTCAGGAAAATAAGGGGGATCTGATACTTATCCTGAAGATAGCGGATTCCCTCGTCATAATCTTCCTTTCCTGAAATAAACTGAATCTCATTGTCGGAAATCTTCAAGACGTCGCAATATTGGAACCCATACTCCATCTGCTCTTTCGCTTCATCCAATGAACGCCAGAGCGGAGGACGCAAATTCGGATCGAAGGTAATCAGACATCCCGCCTCCTTCGCTGTCTCCAAAGCTTTCTTTGTCGCCGTCTTCACCGGCTCGTCTGTCATAGACAACGTCCCGAAATGAAAGATCCTGGACTGACGGATCAACTCATAATCCACATCCGTCTCCTTAAGCATCATATCCGCGCCGGGCTTACGGTAAAAAGAGAACTCCCGGTCGCCGTCCGGAAACGTATGCACAAATGCCAGCGTGGTGGGAATCTCCCGATCGAAAATCAATCCCTTTGTCTCGATTCCCAGCTCTTCGATCGTGCCCTTTAAGAGACGTCCGAACTGGTCCTCCCCGACTTTACCGATAAAAGCCGTCTTTTTCCCTAATTTATTCAGCATCGCCAGCACATTGCACGGCGCGCCGCCGGGGCACGCCTCAAATAGATTATTCCCCTGTTCGCTCTGTCCATTCATCGTAAAGTCAATCAACATCTCGCCCATCGCAGTTACGTCATATCGTTTGTCCATGTCATAATCTCCTTCTTTCCACTTCTGTGTTTGTATGTATTTTAACATACCTTGTCTGACTGTGCAACTATTGGTATGGGTGCGAAAAATCAGGGAAAAGTTATTAATTCAGGAATTTATATTGATTTTTTTTCTAAAATCTGTTTAGCTATATATGACAGTAAAACCTGTCGGCAGGTTTTCCGTAATTATGTAAGCAAATGCTTTCTAAAAAATACTATGACAAAGAGAGGGATACATTATGAAACCAATCAAAGAAGGAAAAGTACGCGAGATCTATGACAACGGCGACAGCCTGATCATGGTTGCCACCGACCGTATCAGTTGTTTCGACGTTATTCTGAAGAATGATGTGACAAAGAAGGGAACCGTCCTGACTCAGATGTCCAGATTCTGGTTCGACATGACAAAGGATATCCTCCCAAACCACATGATTTCCACGGACGTCAAGGATATGCCTGAGTTTTTCCAAACTCCGCAGTTTGACGGAAACAGTATGATGTGCAAGAAGCTTGAGATGCTTCCTATCGAATGTATCGTCCGCGGCTATATCACCGGAAGCGGATGGGCAAGTTATCAGAAAGACGGCACCGTCTGCGGCATCCGTCTGCCGGAAGGACTGAAAGAATCCGACAAACTGCCGGAGCCCATCTATACGCCGTCCACAAAAGCCGAGATCGGAGACCACGACGAAAATATCTCCTATGAGCAGAGCATCGCCCATCTGGAAAAATATTTCCCGGGGAAAGGGGAAGAATACGCGGCAAAGCTTCGCGACTATACCCTTGCCCTCTATAAAAAATGCGCGGATTACGCCCTTACCCGCGGCATCATAATCGCAGACACCAAGTTCGAATTCGGTCTGGATGAGAATGGAAACATCGTCATCGGCGACGAGATGCTGACGCCTGACAGTTCCCGCTTCTGGCCTGCAGACGTATATGAACCGGGTCACGGACAGCCGTCCTTTGATAAACAGTTCGCCCGGGACTGGCTGAAAGCGAACCCGGGAAATGACTGGACGCTGCCGGAAGACATCGTAAAGAAGACGATCGATAAATACCTGCAGGGATATGAGATGCTGACCGGCGGAAAATTAGAATAGTACCAGAGAAACGAAATCTCCTATATTATATCATAAAAAAATCAGGTATATCAGAATCCCTCATGACAGCCTTGGGAATCTGATATACCTGAATCACACAAAGTCAGATAAATCCGTATATTCTAAATTGTCACTTTTGATAAGAACTGCCGGGTTCTTTCTTCCGCAGGATGCTCGAATACCTGTATCGGATCCCCCTGTTCTACGATACTGCCATCATCCATGAATATCACATGATCCGCCACATCCCGTGCAAAAGCCATCTCGTGAGTTACGATTACCATCGTAGTATTGTCGTCGGCCAGTTCCCGGATTACCTTCAGGACTTCTCCTGTCAGTTCCGGATCCAACGCAGAGGTGGGCTCGTCAAAACACAGGATATCCGGCTTCAGCGCCAACGCTCTCGCGATGGCGACACGCTGACACTGTCCCCCCGAAAGCTGATGAGGGTAATTATCCTTACGGTTGGAAAGCCCCATCTTCATAAGAAGTGATTCCGCTTCTGCCCGGATCTCTTCCTGTATCTCCTTCTTCCTTGCCTTATAATCTGCCTGCTCCGACGCTAAGAGTTCTCTTGCCAGCATCACATTCTTTAGCGCCGTATACTGCGGAAACAGATTAAAGGACTGGAACACCAGACCGAAATGCAGCCTCTTCTTGCGGATTGCCGACTCCTGTCTTGTGGACGGGTCCTCCGCGTCAAACAGCACCTCGTTATTTACCCGAATAACTCCTTTATCCGGCGTCTCCAGGAAATTCAGACAACGGAGCAGGGTCGTCTTCCCGCTCCCGGAAGATCCTATGATGGAGAGCGCCTGCCCTTTTTCCAGCGAAAAGCTGATATCCTTAAGCGCCTCCGTGCGGCTGAAAGATTTACATATATGTTCTGCCTCTAAGATTGCCATCACATCCACCCTCCTCTATCTGAAATAATCAAGCTTTCTCTCCAGCCGTCCCAGCAGCATCGTCAGGATACCGTTGAATATCAGATAGTAAACTGCCGTAAAGAACAGCGGCCAGATCGCCCCGGAGATCCCATGAGAGCCCTTCATGAATGCCTGCCCTGCCCAGATGATCTCCTGAAGCGCAATAATCCGGGCCAAGGACGTATCCTTCACCAGCGTTATAATCTCATTGGACATAGGCGGAACTATGCGCTTGATCATCTGCAGCAGCGTAATCTTAAAGAATATCTGGCTCCTCGTCATACCAAGCACAAGCCCTGCTTCTTCCTGCCCGACAGGCACCCCCTGGATGCCGCCCCGGTAGATCTCTGAGAAATAACACGCATAGTTCAGTATAAACGAGACTGACGCCGCTAAAAAACGGCCCGCCTCTCCGCCTCCCCAGATGGGATTATGAAGTACCAGACCCGGAAAATAGTAAATGATCAAAAGCTGGATCATCAAAGGAGTTCCCCGTATGATCCAGACGACAAATTTACTAAGATAACTAAGGGGCCGAAACCTCGACATCGAACCGAATGCAATCACAAGTCCCAGCGGAAATGCACCGATCAATGTGACAAAAAATAGTTTTAACGTCTGTAAGAAACCGACGTTCAATGCATCTACAACGATCGGCATCTGTTCCATGATCTGTCCCATATCTGTATCCTGCTTTCTCTTTTGATTCCCTCTCTTTACAGTTCCTTACTGCTCGATAACCGCCGCCTGTACGCCGTATTTCTCAGCGCATTCCAACATGCTGCCATCCTCATAGCTGGACGCAAAGAAGTCGTTCAGTGCCTTTGCAAGATCAGAACCCTTGCGGAATCCCACGCCGTATTCTTCATCGTTTAATCCGCAGGTATATGTAAGATCCGCATATCCGGTTCCCTCGCCTACCATGGCCGCCGCCATCAGAGAGTCGATCACCGCCGCGTCGGATGTACCTGCCGCAACTTCCATCAGGGCATCGGCCTGCGCTTTCACAGATGTGAATTCAAGCTCCAGGTTCTCCACAGCCTCTTCCCCTGCGCTTCCTGCTTCTACCGCAAAAGTAAGGTCAGACAGACTGTCCTTATCCTGATATTTATCCGCAACATCAGACGGAACGATCACTACCTGAGCGTTGTTGCAATATGCATTCGAGCACTCCATCGAACTGGTCACTTCACTGGTAAGGGTCATACCGTTCCATACACAGTCGATAGTCTTACCGTCCAGCTCCATGATCTTGTTATCCCAGTCAATCTCAACAAACTCTGCTTCAACTCCCAGGCTTTCTGCGAACGCTTTCGCCATATCCGCGTCAAAGCCGATCCACTCGTCGCCGTCCGCTTTGTAATCCATAGGTTCAAAGTCCGTAATACCGATAACCAGCTTTCCCTTCCCCTTCACATACTCCATATCGCTTCCGCTGGAATCATCAGAAGAATCTGCACCGGAAGAAGCGTCTGCGCCGGAATCCTTATCTGCCCCCGAATTGCCGCACGCCGCCAGGGACAATACCATTGCCGCTGTTAATAAAATTGTAATCCACTTTTTCATAAAATTCTCACCTCAACCTTATATTTTCCGCCGCATAAAACATCCTGCCCGTCTTACGCGGCACGCTACTATATTAGCAATTTACCACAGTAAAGTCAAGTAGAATTTTATTTTAACACTCCAATTAATTTTCGCACTTACATCAACATACAGCAGATTGAATCGGAAGGATGTCTCTAAGCAGACAATTCAGGGGCGCTTTTTATGGAGGTGAAATCCACTGCTTATGGAATCTTAGGCGTGAAGCCTTTGCTGAACGTCTTAGATTCCGTTAGCAGTTAGTTCACCGGAATATTGCCCCGTCTGCGTGAGACATCCTTCCGATTCAATCTGCGTACGCTGACGCAAATATGAAAATAATACTACTCTATAATCTTAAGGCCCAGTTCGTCTAACTGCTTCTGGTCAACCGGAGTCGGCGCCTCAGTCATCAGATCCGACGCGTCTTTTACCTTCGGGAACGCGATCACGTCACGGATACTGTCTTCTTTTGCCATCAGCATCACAAGACGGTCAAGCCCGTAGGCAAGTCCTGCATGGGGCGGAACGCCGTACTTGAACGCCGTTAAAAGGAAGCCGAACTGCTCCTTTGCCTGCTCCGGCGTGAATCCAAGCACTTCAAACATCTTATTCTGTATCTCCGGGTTAAAGATACGGACGCTTCCGCCGCCGATCTCATTTCCGTTCAACACGATATCATAAGCCTTTGCCCGCACTTTGCCCGGTTCGCTGTCAATCAATTCAAGGTCTTCTTCCATCGGCATGGTAAAGGGGTGGTGCATAGCCGTATAACGATTCTGCTCTTCACTCCACTCCAACAGCGGGAATTCCGTCACCCATAAGAACCTGTAATCATTCTTATCGAGCAGTTCCATCTGACGGGCAAGTTCCAGACGGAGCGCTCCCAGCACATCCCATACTACCTTATTCTGATCTGCCGCGAAGAGCAGAAGATCCCCGTTCTCTCCGTCCATAGCCTGAATCAGTGCCGCCGTCTCTTCTTCCGTCATGAACTTCGCAAAAGAAGATTTCGCCGTGCCGTCTTCCTGAACCGCGATATATGCAAGCCCTTTCGCACCGTAATCCTTCGCAAAAGACACCAGCTTATCGATCTTCTTGCGGGGCATGCTTCCCTGGCCCTTGGCATTGATACCGCGGACGGAGCCTCCGTTCTCAATCGCTCCTTTGAATACAGCAAATCCGCAGTCCTTCACCACTTCGGTCACATCACAGAGTTCCATCCCAAAGCGGATATCCGGCTTGTCCGAACCGTAACGGTCCATCGCCTCCCGCCAGGTCATCCTTGGAATCGGAAGCTGTACTTCCACTCCCAGGACTTCTTTGAAAATCTTCGCAAGCAGGCGTTCATTGACGTCAATCACATCATCCACGTCCACAAAAGACAGCTCCATATCAATCTGAGTAAATTCCGGCTGCCGATCCGCGCGAAGGTCCTCGTCGCGGAAACATCTCGCGATCTGAAAATAACGGTCATATCCGGAGCACATCAACAACTGCTTGAATAACTGCGGAGACTGCGGCAGCGCATAGAAGTGTCCCTGATGAATACGGCTCGGCACCAGATAATCCCTCGCCCCTTCCGGCGTACTTCCGATCAGCACCGGCGTCTCTATCTCAAGGAACCCTTCTTCTGCAAGAAACTGACGGGTCAATGTCGCAACCTGGCTCCTCATCATCATATTCCTTTGAAGGTCCGGCCTTCTAAGATCCAGATATCGGTATTTCAGGCGTACTTCCTCCTTCGTCTTTGAATTCTCCTCGATGGGGAAGGGGGGTGTCTCTGATTCGGAAAGGATCCGAAGCTGCTCCGGAATAATCTCGATCTCTCCGGTGGCCAGATTCTGATTGACGGCGCCGGAACGCTTCTCTACTCTTCCCACAATCGCTACGACAAACTCTGCTCTCAGCCTCGCCGCTTTCTCTATCAACTCCGCATCGGTTTTTCCTTCCTCGAATACAGCCTGAATGATTCCGGAACGGTCCCTCACATCGACGAAGACCAGTCCTCCTTTATTCCTGTTCTTCTGTACCCATCCCATGATGGTCACTGTCTCGCCTGTATTGGCGACTGACAGTTCCGCACATCTGTGCGTCCTCTTTAATCCCTGCATTGACTCAGCCATATCTCTATATCTCCTTTTATCTTTACTGATCTGTCTTTACTCATTTCTCTGTTACTACGCTAATCTTCTCTGTTACTGCGCTAATCTTCTCTGCCACAACGCTAATCTTCTCTGTTACTACGCTAATCTTCTCCGTCACAACGCTAATTTCTCTGTCACAACGCTAATTTTCTCTGCCGCTACACTATTTTCTCGTCATTACGTTAATGCACTCTCAGAACCTCTTTCCGCCTGCTTTCTTTTATAAGATGAAGCATCTCTTACAGGTTTTCTTCCAGGAATCGGCATAACAGTCTATAATCTCTTCATACCCGTCTTCCTTCAACTGATCCTTCTGAAACTTTTTATTCTTCTTCATATTCACGATCAGCACCTGACGGCCCGCAGCCCGGTCTGCTTTCGCCAGCTCCAGGACTCTTAAGACTCCCTCTTTCGGCAGTTTCTTCTCCAACAGATAAGCCTTTTTGCTCTCTTTCCCCGGAACCTCATAACCATTTTCCAGAAGAAGCATAACGATCCGTTCAAATCCGATGGAGAACCCGCATGCCGGCGTATCCTGCCCGGTAAACTTACCGATCATCTTATCATAACGCCCGCCGCCTGCCACGGAACCGCCGAAATCATCCATCCTGACTTCAAAGATCGTTCCGGTATAATAAGACTGTCCTCTTACTAATGTCGGATCAAAGCAGATATTAAATTCACAGTCCTTCGCCGCATTCACGCTGGAAATGATCATCTCCAGACCCTCCGCCGCCGCGTCGCTCAGACAATCTCCCAGCTTCTCCTTCAGATAACGGATTCCTGCCACGTCTGCCGACGTCTCTTCAAAAAGGCTCAGATAAGTGTCCACCTGTTCTTTGCCGTAGCCCATCTCCTGAAGTTCTGCCGACACTCCTTCTGCTTTGATCTTATCCATCTTATCCAGGGCGATGAATACCTCGTCATAGTCTTCCTCTTTGAACCCGCTGTATGCCGCCATCGCTTTCAGGATATTACGGTCATTGACACATACGGTAAAGTTCCTGAAATCCAGCTTCCCAAGCATGGCCGTGGTTGCCAGGATCAGTTCGATCTCCGCCAGATTAGAAGACTCCCCCAGGATATCGATATCACATTGCATGAACTGACGGAAACGACCTTTTTGCGGCCGGTCTGCCCGCCACACATTACCGATCTGCATTGCCTTGAAAGGCAACGGCAGTTCATTTGCATGATTTGCATAATATCTTGCAAGAGGCACCGTCAGGTCATAGCGCAGTCCTCCGTCCACCAGATCGTCCTCCGTCTCAGCCGTTTCAAGCTTTAGTTTCTCGCCGCGCTTCAGGATCTTGAAGATCAGCTTCTCGTTATCTCCGCCCTGTTTACTGCAGAGATTCTCGATATGCTCCACACAGGGAGTTTCCATAGACAGAAACCCATAAGTCTTATAAGTATCCTTTACCAACTGTATCACATAGTCCCGGATCTCCATCTCCCTGGGGAGCATGTCCTTCATTCCGGTGACTGGTTTCTTCTTCAACGCCATAACCATTCTCCTTTTCGCTCAATCATCTCATCGATACGATCAATATACGCGTCGATCGCTTTCACGTTCTCCACACGTATCAGATGCGTCATCTTTCTCTTCTTACTGCCGGGCACAGGTATCGGCTCCTTCAACACGATCTTGGTAGACGCTCCCGCTCCCGCGGCAATGATAGATTGCTTTTCCTCCATAATAAGTATATTGTATATTCCTGCTTTGTCAACCTTTGCATAACCGACATTTTCAAAATTCCCCGCGATATTCTTCTGCCGGTAAAGATAATACGGCGTCATTCCCATCTGAGACGCGGCGTCCGAAGACATCCGTACCATCTCCGAAAGGGTCCTTGATATCTTGTCCGCGTCCGTCTTAAGATCTGCCCACTCCATCTTCGCCGCCCTTTTGATCGCCAGTGAATGAACCGTCAGGCTATCCGGCAAAAGCTCCCGGATCTGCCGCAGCGTATCTTCCATATCTTTTGCATCCTCTCCAGGAAGTCCCGCGATCAGGTCCATATTGATGTTGTCAAACCCCATCCTCCGGGCCAGACAGAATGCCTCAGGGACCTCCTCCACCCTATGCTTCCGCCCGATGGTATCCAGAGTTTTCTGCTGCATGCTCTGAGGATTAACAGATAAACGGGTTATACCGTGCTTTCGCAGGACTTCCAGCCTGTCTCTGGTTATACTGTCCGGACGCCCCGCCTCCACCGTATATTCCAACAGGTATTCTCTGCTGAAATGCGTATCGATACATTCAAGGAGTCTTTCTAATTGAGACGCCGTCAGAGTCGTCGGCGTCCCTCCGCCGATATAGATGGTATTCAGCCTTTTCTTCACAGATTTTTCTGCAATATATATGAGTTCCTTCGTCAGGGCGGCAAGATAATCTTCCACCCGGTCCGCCCAGTCGGCCAATGCTCCGGAGCTAAAGGAACAGTAAGTACAGACCGTCGGGCAAAAAGGTATCCCTATATACAGACTATACCCTTCTTCACAATCCAGACTTTGAAGCAATGCCTGCTCACGTCTCGCAATCTCCCAGGATAGTTCAGCCTTCTTACGGCTTACCAGGCAGTCCTGCTGAAACCACGGGACAAACTGTTCCTTCGTCCATCCTTCCTCTGCCTTTTCCATGGCGATCTTAGTCGGCCTGACTCCCGTCAGTATCCCCCACGCCAGAGTCCTTCCGGTAATCCTCTTGAGTTCATGATAGAGCCTGACATCGATCCGGTACTTTATATCTTTTCCTTCTCCGGCCTGCGGCTGCTCTTCATATACTGGTTTTAAAAAAACTTCTGTATTCTTATCTATATTTCCAATTACAATCTCTTCTGCGTCCGGTAATTGTACCATAACATAATGAGAGGCTTTCTCCTCCACCCTGCCGATCACCTCTTCAGATGGGAAAAAAGCCTTCACGATATGATACACATTATACGTATACGCTTCACTCTTACATATAATCTGAATCATCCCTGCTCTGCTCCATTCTTAGAAACCGCTTAGGAACCAACCGCCTCTTCACTGTCAGTTCTTTTCTAAATATACGGATTATGCTTTCTCTCATGTCCGATCGCCGTCTCCCCCATATGGCCCGGATACACCCGCGTCTCGTCCGGCAGCGGCAATAATTTTTCACGGATAGAACGAATCAAAGCCTCCGTACTGCTTCCCGGGAAATCTGTACGGCCCACGGAATTCACAAACAAGGTATCTCCGCTGAACAACACACCTTCCGTCCTCACATAGAAACAACAGCATCCCGGCGTATGTCCCGGTGTATGGAATACTTCAAAATCATAGCCTGCAAGATGAAGCGTCTGGCCGTCCCGGATACTTTCCGCACCTGAAAATGTATAGCCCGCCGTGTAAATCGAAGACTGATTCAGCTTCGGGTCTTCCATCATCTCCCGGTCATCCTCATGCACGTATACCGGCACGTCATATTTCTTAAGGAATCCGTCAATTCCCATAATATGGTCAAAATGTCCATGGGTCAGGAGGAGCGCTTCTATCTTAAGTCCTTCCTCTTCTATATAACCCATCAGCTTCGGCGAACTGGCGGCCGGGTCGATCACCACCGTCTGTTTCGTCTCTTCGTTGATTGCCAGATAACAATTTGTACTGATAATTCCTGTCAAAAACCTCTCTACCTTCATCCTCCGCTAACCTGTCGTCCTTTCAATATCTATTACGTCTTCTACTTGCAGAAGCTTATTCACGATCCATTCCAGCTCATCCCGTCCATGCACGATAAATCCTGCTTCTATCGTGGCCGTTCCCTGCTTCTTGCTGGTACGCACATTCATGGATTTCACGTCTACATTCGCCTCCGTGAATATCCTGGACATCTCCATCAACAGACCCTTCCTGTCGTAAGCATACATCTTGATCTCTGCCAGATACTGCCCGCCTGCCTTCTCCGCCACGTCGTTCTCCCATTCCGCATCGATCAGCCTCGCCCGCTCCACTTCGGTGAGATGGATCATATTCACACAATCGGTCCGATGAATAGACAATCCTCTTCCCCTCGTCACGAAGCCAACGATCTCATCTCCCGGAACCGGATTACAGCACCTTGAGAACCGCACAGCCACGTCATCGATTCCTTTTACGACGATTCCGCTTTTTGACTTGGCGATGTGAACCTTATTCTTCGCCGCTTCCGCAACCTTCTCCAGCACGCCTTCGTCCGTAAGCTCCTGCTTGTGCTCTTTACTGTACTCTTCTACCAGACGGTTCACCACCTGGCCTTCCTTCAGGCCGCCGTGTCCGATCGCCGCAAGAACAGAGTCCCAATCCTTGAATCCATATTTCCTCTGGACGATCTCCTGATACCTGGAAACCAGAATCTGGCTTGGAACGATAGATTTCGTCCTGCAGTAATTGCTTACCAGTTCTTTGCCTCTGATAATATTCTCTTCTTTGAATTCCTTCTTGAACCACTGGTTGATCTTATTCTTAGCCTGGGTACTCTTGACAATATTCAGCCAGTCGCGGCTGGGGCCCTTGGAATTCTGGGACGTCAGGATCTCTATCCTGTCGCCGTTCTGGATCTTATAATCAATATTCACCAGTTTTCCGTTCACCCTGGATCCTACCATCTTATTGCCCACCGCACTGTGAATCGCATAGGCAAAATCAATCGGCGTAGAGCCGTTCGGAAGGTTCTTGACGTCTCCCTGGGGTGTAAAACAGTATACATCCTCCGCAAAGAGGTCCAGATCCCCCTTGATCAGGCTCATGAATTCCCGGTTATCCGACATGTCTCTCTGCCATTCCAGGATCTGCCGAAGCCAGCTTAATTTCTCTTCTTCCTGAGCCTTGATATTCTTCTTTCCGTCGTTAGATTCTTTATATTTCCAATGGGCGGCGATTCCATACTCCGCCGTCTTATGCATCTCTTCCGTACGAATCTGAATCTCGAAGGGCTGGCCCACGGAACTCATCAGCGTCGTATGCAAAGACTGATACATATTGGGCTTGGGCATCGCGATATAATCCTTAAACCGGCCCGGGATAGGCGTATACAGTTCATGGATAACCCCCAGCGCGGCATAACAATCCCTCACGGACTGCACGATAATACGAACCGCAAAGAGATCATAGACCTGGTCCACCGTCTTATCCTGGTTGACCATCTTCTTATAGATGCTGAAGAAATGCTTCACGCGCCCGCTGACTTCTGCCTCAATCCCTGCATTCTCCATGTGCGCCTGGACTTCTTCCACGATCTGCTGAACGAATTCCTCCCGCTCCATCTTCCTGTCGTTGATCTGATTTACAAGATCAAAGAAAACCTCCGGCTGCGAATACTTAAGCGCAAGATCGTCAAGTTCTGTCTTTATCTTGGAGATACCGAGACGCTGGGCAATGGGAGCGTAGATATCCATCGTCTCTTTCGCTTTCTCCCTCTGCTTCACCGGCTTCGTAAATTGCAGCGTCCTTAAGTTATGAAGACGGTCGGCGAGCTTGATAATGATAACGCGGATATCCTTCGCCATGGCAAGAAACATCTTACGCAGATTCTCTGCCTGAACGTCTAATTTATCCGAAGAATAGGACAATCTTCCCAGCTTCGTGACACCGTCCACCAGAAGCGCCACTTCTTCCCCGAACTCTTCCGCTATCTCTTCCTTCGTGACCTCGGTATCTTCTACCACATCATGAAGCAATCCTGCCGCAATGGTCTCCTTATCCATCTCAAGATCCGCCAGTATGATACCTACCCATAGCGGATGAATAATATATGGTTCTCCCGACTTACGGCACTGATCCCCATGCGCTTCTGTCGCAAGACGGTACGCTTTCTCAATCATCGTCACGTCCGTAGACGGATGGTACTTACGAATACGGGCGATTAACACGTCATACAGCCGGTCAGGATCCTCATAATCCACCGGCGCCTTTACCGCATGGCCGTCTACAATCTCGAGTCCCTGAGAATGATCCTTCATGATCGCTTCCGCCGCAATCCGATTATCAATTGCTTCATAAGTCATTGCTCCTGACATATTAACGCCTCCTTCCTGTCTCATTTCCTATATAGTTATAAACATAGATGTAAAATACCGCCGCGTTATTTCCCCGGATACGAGATTACAGACTCCACATCATATCCTTTCAGTTTATCCCGTCCATTTAAGCCTGCCAGTTCCATAAGGAATACGGTCTTGACCACTTCTCCGCCCAGACCTTCAATCAGCTTGATGATCGCCTCGTTCGTTCCTCCCGTCGCCATCAGGTCATCTATGATAACTACCTTCTGTCCCGGTCTGACCGCATCCCGGTGAATCTCAAGTTCCGCCGTCCCATACTCCAGCTCGTACTTCACGGATGCCGTCTCACAGGGAAGCTTTCCTTTCTTACGGACCGGAATAAACGGCTTGTGAAGATTGTAAGCAATCGGTACGCCAAATATAAATCCTCTGGATTCCGGGCCCACCACCAGATCAAACTCCACATCCTTAAGCTTCTCCTGCATAAGATCAATGGCAAGCGCAAGACCGTCCGCGTCCTGCAGAATGCTGGTTACATCACGGAATATTATTCCCGGCTCCGGAAAATCCGGAATACTTCTTACGTACTCTTCAATCTTTTTCATATGAACCTCTCCATTCCTTTTTTTCAATACTTTTTTTAGTATAGCATTAGTTTCGGTGATTTTCAAGACTGAGCAATTCTAAAATGCGTCAGTATGATCTGCGGAGTTCTCCTACCCATGTATTCGTTGATATCCGGATAGAAAGCGGCAGAAATCATCATACGGCCTCCTCTTCCTCCCAGCATATCCGCCGTCGCTTCTTTTCCATATTTTTCTTCCAGCATATGCAGGAGTCTTTCCGATTCCCGGAAACACACGGCGTCTATCACCGTCCCGGCAGAATCTTTTACCCGCAGTTTCAGGACATTGCGGTTCTTTCCCAGAATCTTCCCGCTTAAGATCTCTACATTCCGCGCCGCGAATACCGGCTTGGTATTCCCGTTGCCAAAGGGTTCCAAAAGGGACAGTTCCTGAACGAAAGCTTCTGTTACACAGGAGAACGGAAGTTCCATATCGATAGCCACCTTCTCCGACAGATCCTCTTCTGTGAGTTTACAGTTCTCATTGAGCATCCGGCCAAGTTTCTCCAGATTCTCCTTCTTCAGAGACAAGCCGGCTGCCAGCTTATGTCCGCCGTAACGGGTCAGCAGGTCTTTGCATTTGCTGAGTTCCTCATACATATGATATGCATCGACGGACCGCCCGGAACCTTTGATACCTTCCTTCGCATCCGTCAGAACAAAAGTCGGTTTGTAATAGCTCTCCCGGATCCGTCCTGCTACGATTCCCGCCAGACTCTCATGACACTCCGGGAGATAGATCACCAGAACCTTATCACTTCCGACCTCCGTACTTTCCACTATCTCCTTCGCCCGTGCCACCGCTTTTTCCGTCATATCCTTCCGGCTCTCATTCAGCGCTTTCAGGTCTCCTGCCAGTATATCCGCCTCTTTCTTATTCTTCGCTCTCAGAAGACTCAGCGCTCTCTTTGCCGTGTCAAGCCTTCCGGTGGCATTCATACACGGCCCCAGAATAAAACCGATATGATAAGTACGGATCTTATCTCTCTCAATCCCCGTACATTCTATCAGGGCGCGGAGTCCGGGACTATGGGTACGTCCAAGCATCCGAAGGCCTTCCTTCACAAAGATTCGATTCTCACCTGACAGCTCCATCACGTCGCCCACCGTCGCAATCGCCACATTCTCTATCAGATAATCCAGCTCATCAATGTCTCTTCCCATCGCTTCACAGAGGGCTTTTACCAACTTATAGGCAACCGCCGCGCCGCATAAACCCTTGAACGGATATTCACATCCCGGCTGTTTCGGATCGATCACCGCGTCTGCAGGCGGAAGCCGGTACGAACGCTTCTCACCATTCTCGTCATACGGCACCTCATGATGGTCTGTCACGATGACCGTCATCCCCAGACTCTTCCCCAAAGCGATCTCATCAGCCGCCGCAATTCCGTTATCACAAGTAACGACCGTATCAATCCCTTCTTTGTGCGCTTTCTCGATCAACTCTGCATTCAGTCCGTATCCGTCTTTCACACGATCCGGAATATCACTGTCCACATCGCCGCCGAGAGCCCCTATTCCTTCTAATAATACGTAAGTCGCGTTGATTCCGTCGATATCATAATCTCCGATTATGCGAATCTTATCCCGGCTCTCTATCTTCTCTCTCAAGATATGTACTGCCTGAGCCATTCCCTTCATCTGCATCCCGTCGTGCAGATCTTTAATTGTCCCGTTCAGATATCGGTCTATCTCTTCATCTCCCATCACTTCTCTGTTCCTGATCAGAGAAGCCAGTCTCCGGCTGATTCCGAACCTCCTGCTAATCGCCTCAAAATCCGCACCTTTCCGTAACAGTACCCAACGTTCCATCCTGTCTTCCTCCATTATCATCTGATGTACTCTCGAAATTCCTCTTACACTCTGTCTGTTTCGCGGAAACACACCGAAAAGCAGCCGACTTGTCAGGCCGGCTGCTTATATTCTCTGCTATTTCGTTTTGTTTCCCTCTGCTGTCTTTCCGATCTTCACCCGCATCACATACCACAGCGCTCCGGTAATACATACGGAAGAATAAGCTCCGCATATTACACCCATCATCAGAGGCGCCGCGAACTCACGGACAGAGCTGACACCCAGAACAAAGAGCAGCGCTACCATCACAAATGTTGTCAGCGACGTGTAGATACTTCTCGTAAGTGTCTGCGTAATGCTCTTATCCACCAGCGCCGTCAGGTCTGTCTTCTTCGACTGATAGTGTAATTCCTCACGGATACGGTCGAAGATGACGATCGTCGCATTGATGGAATAACCTACGATCGTCAGCATACACGCAATGAATGTGTTGCCCACAGAGATTCTTGCTATTGCATAGAATCCCATTACGACCAGTACGTCGTGCAAAAGTGCAAGGATCGCGCTTGCCGCGAACCGGATATCCTTGAACCGGAACCAGATATAGAGCAGCATACAGATCGTCGCTATGATAACCGCTACCACCGCGTCCTGACGCATCTCGTTACTTACGGTAGAACTGATATTCTCGGCCGTAATCTTTGACTCGTCTACGCCGAATTCATCCGCCATAGCCTTATTAAGCTCTTCACGCTTATCAAGCTCTAAGGTCACCGTCTTAATAATTACCTGATTGGTTCCCGCTACCTTCTGAGTCTGGACATTGTTATCGCCCGTAACCTCTTCTACTACAGGTACGATCTTCTCATCGATCTCATCAATGGTGTAATCTTCATTAAATGTTACGTTTGTAGAAGTACCGCCTTCAAATTCCAGACTGTAAGCAAACGCTCCCTTTCCCCTGGAAGAATTCACTCCCATAACTGCAAGTCCCGCTACGATCAGCGCGATAGAAATCAGGAAGAACACACGGCGCTTCTCTACAAAATGAATCGGCTCTCTCTCTTTTCTCGGACGATAGTACAGGCTCTCCTTGCGAAGTCCTACCGCATAGAACGCGAATACGATCAGCCTTGTCACAACCAGCGCCGTGAACATAGATACGATAATACCGATCGCCAGCGTCTGGGCGAATCCCTTTACGGAACCGGATCCTCTGAACCACAGAACCGCCGCCGCGATCAGAGTCGTCACATTACCGTCCACAATAGCAGACATCGCCTTCTGGAAACCGGTTTTAAGAGAATTCTTCACACTCTTTCCCCGGGTCATCTCTTCTCGTACACGCGCGAAGATAATAACATTCGCATCCACCGCCATACCGATACCCAGGATGATACCCGCAATACCAGGCAATGTCAGCGTAATGTTGAACCCGTTCAGGATTATCATTACCAGCTCCGTATAAATCAACAGCGCAAGTCCTGCCGCAAGTCCCGGAAGATAATATACGAAGATCATAAAGATAATAATCAGAACCAGACCGATCGCTCCCGCTTTCAAACTGGTGCTGATCGCCTGTTCTCCAAGCTGTGCACCTACGACGTTCGAACGCAGCTCCTCTAATTCCAGCTTCAATCCGCCGATACGGATCGTAGAAGCCAGATTATCTGCTTCTTCAAACGTAAAATTACCCGTGATATATGCCTGTCCGCCTGTAATCGCTTCATTTACACGGGGACTGCTGATAGTCTCGCTATCATAGATGATGGAAATAGTCTTTCCTACATTCTCCTCTGTGGCTTTCGCGAATTTCTCTTTTCCGCTCTCATTCAGGTTCAATTCTACGGAATACTCACGGTTCCCCATGTTGTCCTCACCTGCTTTCGCAGATGCCGTCTCCACATCAGAACCGGTGATTACGGTCTTCCCGTCCTCTGTCTTGAACTCCAGGGCTCCGGGTTTTCCAAGATCATCCAGTATCTTGTTGGCATCCGTTACGCCCGGAATCTCAATATTGATCCTGTCGCTGCCCTCCTGATAGACACTTGCTTCCGTGCTGTACTGTTCCACACGCTTCTGAAGCTTATATATCGTGTCGCTCATCTCTTCCTCGGTCGGGTTCTTGTCTTTTACCTGATACGTAATGCTGACACCGCCGGCAAGATCCAGACCGAGCTTGATGTTCTTCATCGCGCCGGTTCCCGTCTTACCAAATCCCACCAGTACTGTGAAACCCATCAGGGCAATCAGCACTACTGTCAATACCAGGCTAAGTATACCTCTGTTCTTCTTCATGATTTACATTCCTTTCTACGCTTCTGCCAAAGCTGCTTTTATCATAATCGCGCACTCTACACGCTTTCGCTGCATCTCGCATCCTATATCATAGGTATCGTGGATCGTACCATGGAAATTCCAGGCATTCGCCATACACCCTCCGCTGCAGTAAAATTTCGCGAAACAATCTCTGCATTTTTCTTTCGAATATACATTACAGCTTCTGAAATCATCTGCGATCTCAGGCTTCTTGATTCCTTCCTCCACGTTTCCCATCAGGAATTCTTCCTGCCCTACAAACTGATGACACGGATACAGGTCGCCCCAGGGCGTGACAGCCAGATACTCCGTTCCCGAACCACATCCCGACAGTCTCTTAGCCACACAGGGTCCACCGTCTAAGTCTATCATAAAATGAAAGAAATTAAAACCTTTTCCTTCTTTTTCTCGTTCAATCATAATCCTTGCCAACCTGTCGTACTCTTCCATAATAACCGGAAGGTCTTCCCGGCGGATGGCGTAAGGGTCGCTTTCTTCCCCTACCACCGGCTCAATCGACATCTGTTTGAATCCCAGATCCGCAAAATGCAGGATATCTTCTGAAAAATCCAGATTCTCACGGGTAAATGTCCCGCGTATGTAATATTTTTCCTGGTTACGGCTTTCGGCAAGCTTCTGAAACTTTGGGACAATCAGGTCATAACTTCCCTTTCCGCTGCGAAACGGCCGCATCCTGTCGTTGACTTCCTTTCGTCCGTCCAGGCTCAGCACCACATTGTCCATCTCCCGGTTCACAAATTCCTGCACCTCATCGTTCAGAAGCACGCCGTTCGTCGTGAGCGTAAACCGAAAATGCTTATCATGAAGCTTCTCCTGGGACCTCCCATAAGCTACCAGGTCTTTTACCACCTGCCAGTTCATAAGCGGCTCGCCGCCGAAAAAATCCACTTCGAGATTCCGTCTGCTTCCCGAACCTGCGATCAGAAAGTCGAGTGCCTTTTTTCCGGTCTCATAACTCATCAGAGCACGCCGGCCGTGATACTCACCTTCTTCGGCAAAGCAGTATTTACAGGCCAGATTGCAGTCATGGGCAATATGCAGGCAGAGAGCCTTCACCACCGTCTTGCGCCTCTTCACCTCGTCAATCATGCTTTCATAGGTATCTCTTACAAATAACTGGCCGGCTTCTGTCAATTCTGTCACATCCGACAGCGCGTCTTTGATCTCGTCTTCATCATATCGGCCGTCAAGCTCTCGGATAAGCTTTGCCAACGTGTGCGGATCCTCCAGCACCTCTGTCGGAATCTCTGACTCTCCCTGCCAAAGCGCGGCTGAATCGCTCTGCGTCCAGTCCGCTGTTTTGCCCAGGGAATGGTCTTCTTTGAGCTTACAGATACCGGCAATCACATCATAGCAGAGCTGATCCACCACATGGACCGCGCCGCTTACAACATCCATCACGATATTATATCCATTACTCTGATACTGATGAACCAAGGTTCTATACCCCTTTCCATATCTTTTCTGCAGATACATCATTGAAATAATCTTCAAGAAAACATCGGCAAGATCTGTCCTCTGGGATTCTTCCCATGGCATACCATGAGACAATAAGAAACAGCGACCATAAGACCGCTGTCCCGGGTGTTCCGCTATAAATCAGAATTATTTCTTCTGTTCACATGTCTGGTTTCCTACCGTGCAGGATGTCTTGCATGCTGACTGGCAGGATGTCTGACACTCGCCGCATCCGCCCTTTTTCAGGCTGTTGTTCATCGTCTGTGTATTTAATGTCTTTACATGTTTCATGATCTTGACCCTCCTTCTCTTTACTTAACTTCTGCTATTATAGCATTTCATTTTCATTTTCGCAATAGATTTCTTGCGCGATGTCTACAAGTGTCAGATTCTTCTGATCAGCGTTCTCAAGGCTTCCGATAAGTGCTTTTGCCGTATCAATAGCTGTCAGTACATTCACACCCGTCTCGACGGCGCTGCGCCGGATTAAAAATCCGTCTTTCGAATGTTCTGTTCCGCGGCGGGGCGTATCAATCACAAGATCGATCTTATGGCCCAGAATAAGATCCAGCAGATTCGGGGAACCTTCTTCAATCTTATTCACTTCTTCCGCTTCTACTCCGGCTTCCTTAAGCGCCCTTGCCGTCCCTTTCGTCGCGTATATCTTATATCCGATCTTCAGGAAACGTCTTCCGATCTCAGCCGCCTCTTCTTTATCCTCTTCCCTTACCGATATGATCATGTTCTTATTGCGCGGAAGCCGGATTCCTGCGCCGAGGAACGCTTTATAAAGCGCCTCTTCAAATGACTTTGCCAACCCCAGGCATTCGCCGGTGGATTTCATCTCCGGGCCAAGGCTTATCTCCGCCCCGCGTATCTTCTCAAAGGAGAATACCGGCATCTTCACGGCGAAATAATCTGCCTCCGGCTGTAACCCCGGAGTATAGCCAAGTCTTTTCAGTTTCATTCCGTTCATCACCTTCACGGCCAGCGGTACGATGGGAATCCCTGTTACTTTGCTGATATACGGCACCGTACGGCTTGATCTCGGATTGACTTCGATGACATATACTTCTTCACCACAGACGATAAACTGGATATTAATCAGGCCTACTATGTGCAGCGCCCGCGCAAGCTTCCCTGTGTATTCCTCGATCGTCCGCTTCGTCTTCCCTGAGATACTCCTTGCAGGGTAGACCGATACGCTGTCTCCCGAATGAATCCCCGCCCGTTCAATATGTTCCATGATCCCCGGAATCAGGATATCTTCTCCGTCGCACACCGCGTCTACTTCTATCTCCTTGCCCTGGAGATATTTATCTACCAGAATAGGATGATCCTGCTCGGTCCGGTTGATAATTCCGATGAATTTATCGACATCAGAATCGCTGACAGCAATCTGCATCCCCTGGCCACCCAGGACGTAAGAAGGCCTCACAAGCACCGGATATCCCAGCTTTCGCGCCACTTCTTTGGCCTCTCCCGCCGTATATACCGTTCCTCCGCTGGGGCGCGGGATCTTGCATCTGCTAAGGATCTCGTCAAAAAGCTTCCGATCTTCCGCGGCGTCTACATTCTCTGCCGAAGTTCCCAGGATCGGCACCCCCATCTTCATAAGCGCCTCCGTAAGCTTAATCGCCGTCTGTCCTCCAAACTGTACCACCGCCGCGTCAGGCTTCTCCAGGTCTGCTACGCTCTCCACATCCTCCGGCGTCAACGGCTCAAAATACAGCTTGTCCGCAATATCAAAATCCGTACTGACCGTCTCTGGATTATTATTGATAATGATCGTCTCATAGCCTTCTTTCTCGAATGCCCATGTGCAGTGTACGGAACAGAAATCAAACTCGATCCCCTGGCCGATCCTTATAGGCCCCGATCCCAGGACTAATACCTTCTTCTTCCCTTCTGTCCGTTCCGCTTCGTTCTCACTTCCATATACGGAATAGTAGTAAGGCGTTTTTGCCTCAAACTCTGCGGCACAGGTATCTACCATCTTATAAGAGGCCGTGATCCCCAGGGCGCGGCGCATATCCCGGACCGCCTGTTCTTCTGTCCCTGCCAGCGCCGCAATCACACGGTCGGGAAACTCCATACGCTTTGCTTCTCTTAAGACGTCTTCCTCCAGCGGCTTCCTCTTAAGCGTCTGTTCCATCTTAACCAGACGCGCAATCTTATCGATGAACCAGATATCGATCTTCGTCAGTTCATGGATTGCTTCATAAGAGACGCCCCTCCTGATTGCCTCGGCAATCTTCCACAGCCTCCGGTCGTCTACTTTCTGCAGTTTTTCAAGCAGCTCTTCCTTCATCAGGCAGGAATAATCGTAAGACATCAGGCTGTCCACATGCTGCTCCAGAGAACGAAGGGCTTTCATCAAAGCCCCCTCGAAATTGTCGCAGATACTCATCACTTCCCCGGTGGCTTTCATCTGTGTCGTCAGCGTATGTTTGGCGCTTATAAATTTATCGAACGGAAGCCTTGGAATCTTCACCACGCAATAATCCAGCATAGGTTCAAAACAGGCGCAGGTCTTCTCCGTTACCGCATTGCGTATCTCATCCAGGGTATATCCAAGCGCAATCTTCGCCGCGACCTTCGCGATAGGATACCCGGTCGCTTTGGACGCCAGAGCGGAAGAACGGCTGACACGGGGATTCACTTCGATCACACAATACTCGAAAGATTCCGGATTCAGCGCAAACTGTACGTTGCATCCTCCTGTAATCTGAAGCTCGCTGATAATATTCAAAGCCGCGCTCCGCAACATCTGGTATTCCTTATCTCCCAGTGTCTGGGAGGGCGCCACTACGATGCTGTCTCCCGTATGGACGCCCACCGGGTCCAGATTCTCCATGTTGCAAACCGTAATGCAGTTGCCCCTGCCGTCGCGCATGACTTCATATTCTATCTCTTTCCAGCCTGCGATACAGCGTTCTACCAATACCTGCCCCACTCTCGAAAGTCTCAGGCCGTTTCCCAGGATCTCTATCATCTGCGTCTGGTTATACGCGATACCGCCGCCGCTGCCGCCCAGGGTATAGGCGGGACGCAGAACCACCGGATATCCGATCTTTCCGGCGAATAAGAGACCTTCCTCTATACTCTCCACTACCATGGACGCCGCACATGGTTCCCCGATCTTCTCCATCGTCTGTTTGAATTCCTGACGGTCTTCCGCTTTCTTGATCGTCTCGGCCGTAGTTCCGATCAGACGTACGCCATGCTCCCTTAAAAAACCGTTGTCGTGAAGTTCCATCGCCAGATTGAGCGCCGCCTGTCCTCCCAGCGTCGGGAGCACGCTGTCTGGCTTCTCTTTTAATATGAGCTGCTCGATAACTTCCGCCGTCAAAGGCTCTATATAGACGTGATCCGCAATGTTACTGTCCGTCATGATGGTCGCCGGATTCGAATTGAGAAGTACCACTTCGACTCCTTCTTCCTTCAAAGAACGGCATGCCTGGGTTCCCGCATAATCGAACTCCGCCGCCTGCCCGATCACAATCGGCCCTGAGCCTATGACCAATACTTTTTTAATCTCATTTTTCTTCGGCATGGTTATTCTCCTCTCATCATATCTATGAAACGTTCAAACAGGTATCCTGTATCCATAGGTCCGGGACTTGCCTCCGGATGGAACTGTACCGTGAATATATTCTTTCCTCTATACCGGAATCCTTCATTGGTTCCGTCATTGACGTTGACGAACGCTTCCTTTGCCACAGACGGATCCATCGACTGCGTATCCACCGCATATCCGTGGTTCTGGGACGTGATATAGACTCGGCCGTCTTCCATATCTTTCACCGGATGATTCCCACCCCTGTGTCCGTATTTTAGCTTGTATGTCCTCGCTCCGTTGGCCAGCGCCATCAACTGGTGCCCCAGACAGATTGCAAAGACAGGGATTCTGCCGGCGTACATTTTCCTGATCTCCCGGATGATTCCGGTACATTCCTTCGGGTCTCCCGGTCCGTTGGAGAGCATGATTCCATCCGGCTTATCTGCCAATATCTCTTCCGCCGGAGAATACGCCGGATAGACGGTCACCTCACACCCGCGCTTTACCAGGGAACGTATGATATTCCTCTTCTCCCCCAGGTCAAGCAGGGCGACTCTGAGACTGTCTTTTGAAGCCAATGTCCCGGCAGGAACCACATACTTCCCTGCACACGTAACCTGCCCGACCGCGTCTGTAATCTTATATTTCTTCAAATCGGAAATCACCTTCTCAAGATCATACGAAGGATCCGTGGTGATCATGCCGTTCATGGTTCCCTTATCCCGCAGACGTTTCGTAAGGGATCTGGTGTCGATCCCGGCAATTCCGGCAATATCCTGCTGCCTTAAGAATTCCTGTACGGCGCCTTCACACCGGAAATTACTCGGCGTATCCGCCAGTTCTCTCACGATATATCCCTTCGCCCATCCTCTTTCTGATTCCATATCCGGCGTAACACCGTAGTTTCCAATCAAGGGATACGTCATAACCACTGCCTGTCCGGCATAAGAAGGATCCGTGAGCACTTCCAGATACCCTGTCATAGAAGTGTTGAATACAATCTCTGCCATAACGCTCTTCCCGGAGCCTATGCTGGTTCCGACAAATACCGTTCCGTCTTCCAATATCAGATACGCTTTCATATCTTCACCTTTGTCCCTTTCCCGGCGCGGCCGGGGCTGTATACGCACCCGCTTTGCCCGTCATACAAAAAAAGAGCCAGAAACCCTTACGCGGATTCCTGACTCCCTTGTCAGTATTTCTTTACCGATAATACATTATGAAGCCTTTTGCTCCATTTGTCAAATATTTTCCAACTTCCTGTTCATTGAAAATGGATTTTCAAATAAGACTTGACAATTCGAATTTTCCGAGTATACTACTGTCCATAAGCAAAGGCGCTTTGGATGACTCCAGGGCGCTTTTTGTTTTGTATGTGTATCAGTCGGGAAAGGAGAATTTATAAACATGGGAATAAAGGAAGAATGCGGCGTATTCGGTATCCTGAATCCCTGCGGAGAGGATGCTGCCGCTTCTGTCTATTACGGACTGTCTGCGCTTCAGCACCGCGGGCAGGAATCCTGCGGGATCGCCGTATCCGACACCAACGGTCCCAAGGGAAATATGAACGTGCATACCGGCATGGGACTGGTCCAGGAAGTTTTCAAAGAAGATTCACTGGACAAACTCAAAGGAAATATGGGAGTCGGGCATGTCCGCTACTCTACAACCGGAGCCGCCACGCTGAACAATGCACAGCCCCTTGTATTGAACTATATCAAGGGTACTCTGGCGCTGGCGCATAACGGCAATCTGGTTAACACCGGAGAACTACGGGAAGAACTCGCCCAAACCGGCGCAATCTTTCGGACAACGACGGATTCTGAGATCATCGCCTACGAGATCGCACGTGCGAGAGTCCATACCCGGACCGTAGAAGAAGCGATCCAATTGACTGCTTCAAAGCTCAAAGGCGCCTATGGCCTGGTAATCGCAAGTCCGCGCAAACTGATCGGAGTACGGGATCCCCTGGGAATCAAGCCCTTGTGTATCGGCAAACGGGAGGGTTCTTATATCATCGCCTCGGAAAGCTGTGCCCTGACCGCAGTCGGAGCACAATTCATCCGGGATATTAAGCCCGGTGAGATCGTCACGATCTCTCATGAGGGAATTGCCTCCTCGCTTCATCTGCACCAGACGAAAGAAGCTCATTGTATCTTCGAATACATCTATTTTGCCAGACTTGACAGTTCCCTGGACGGCGTCTCTGTCTATGAATCCAGACTGAAAGCCGGCGCCGCTCTTGCAAGAGCCTATCCGGTCAGAGCCGATCTCGTCACCGGCGTCCCGGATTCCGGAATCACGGCGGCACAGGGCTATGCCAAGGAGTCCGGTCTTCCTTTCGGGCTGGCATTTTATAAGAACAGCTATGTGGGCAGAACCTTTATCAAACCCACGCAGAAAGAGCGGGAATCCAGTGTCCGCCTGAAACTGAGCGTACTGAAAGAAGCGGTAAAGAACAAAGACATCGTCCTGATCGATGATTCCATCGTCCGCGGCACCACCATCGCCAACCTGATCCGTCTGTTAAAACAGGCGGGCGCAGGCAAAGTGCATGTAAGGATCAGCTCCCCGCCTTTCTTGTATCCCTGTTACTTCGGAACAGACGTTCCCTCTGATCAGCAGCTTCTGGCCGTTTCTCATTCTGCAGAAGATATCCGGCGGCTCATCGGCGCTGATTCTCTGGGGTATATGCGGGTGGAAGACTTAGATTCTACAGTCGGCGGGCTGCCGCTTTGCAAGGCATGCTTTGACAAGAAATACCCTGTTCCTGTACCAGGTTTTCATTCCAGTCCTGACAGGTAATCTATATTATATTGCTGACGCAAGGGTGCGTATTCCGAATATGGATACGCACCCTTTTGTCATATAAATTTTAACAGATGTTTATAGTCATCTACGAAAGGAGTAACTTATTATGAATGATTTTTCAGCAGCAAACACGATCTGGGTTCTCTTGGGAGCCGCACTTGTGTTCTTCATGCAGGCAGGATTTGCCATGGTGGAGACCGGTTTCACCAGAGCCAAAAACGCAGGTAATATAATCATGAAGAACCTGATGGACTTCTGTATCGGGACGCCGACTTTCTGGATTGTAGGATTCGGTATCATGTTCGGAGCAGGAAACGGTTTCTTTGGCAAGGTCGGCGGTTTTGCCTCGGAATCTGCTTACGGCGGCGGCATGCTGCCTGACGGCGTTCCCTTCTGGGCATTTTTAATCTTCCAGACGGTATTCTGCGCCACCTCGGCAACCATCGTATCCGGAGCCATGGCAGAACGTACGAAATTCTCATCCTACTGTATCTACAGTTTCCTTATCAGCCTGGTCGTCTATCCAGTGTCCGGGCACTGGATCTGGGGCGGCGGCTGGCTCGCACAGATGGGATTCCACGATTTCGCAGGTTCCTGTGCCGTCCATATGGTCGGCGGAGTCGCCGCCCTCATAGGCGCAGCGATCTTAGGACCCCGTCTTGGCAAATACAGTAAGAGCGGGAAATCCAGAGCCATCCCCGGACATAACCTGACCGTCGGCGCGCTGGGCGTCTTTATCCTCTGGTTCTGCTGGTTCGGTTTTAACGGAGCCTCTACGGTCTCCATGGAAGGAGAAGCAATCGTGACAGCCGGCAAGATCTTCGTGACCACAAACCTCGCCGCTGCCACAGCCACCGTCACCGTCATGTTCATCACTTGGATCCGTTATAAGAAACCGGACGTATCCATGACTCTGAATGGTTCTCTCGCCGGACTGGTTGCAATCACGGCAGGCTGCGACACGGTATCTCCTCTTTCGTCGGCTGTCATCGGCATAATCTCCGGCTTTGCCGTAGTCTTCGGCATCGAGTTCATCGATAAGGTATGCAAGATCGACGATCCTGTGGGCGCCGTAGGCGTCCATGGTATGAACGGCGCACTGGGAACTCTCTGTGTAGGTCTCTTCTCTGACGGAACCGGCACGGAATGGAAGGGTCTTTTCACAGGCGGCGGATTCCATCTGTTCTATGTACAGTTCCTTGGCTTTATCGCCACAACCGCATGGGTTGCCGTAACTATGGTCATCATCTTCCAGGTCATCAAGCATACTATCGGACTCAGAGTTACGAAGGAAGAAGAGATTGCAGGCCTTGATATACAGGAACACGGCCTTACAAGCAGCTACGCCGGATTCCTCACTCAGGATACACTTGGCAGCGTGCCGAATGTACTCGGCGCAGACACAAAGAACCGGATGATCTCTGCTTCTTCGGCAATCCATACCCACACCGAACAGCCAGAAGCGGATACTGCGGCAGACTACAAAAGCTTGGCCGCGCCGGAAGTCGGCGCCGCCGATACTCAAGTACATAAGCTTACGAAGCTCGTCATCATCACACGGCAGAACAAACTGGACGACTTCATGCAGGCGATGAACGAGATCGGAGTAACCGGCATCACCGTAACCAATGTGATGGGATGCGGCGTACAGAAAGGCTCCGGCACCTACTACCGCGGTGTTTCCATGGATATGAGCCTCCTGCCGAAGATCAAGATAGAGATCGTCGTAAGCCTGATCCCCGTCCAGAAAGTCATCGATACGGCCAAATCCGTCCTCTACACCGGACAGATGGGCGACGGCAAGCTCTTCCAGTATGATATTGAAAATGTTGTAAAGATCCGTACCGGAGAAGAAGGTTTCCTGGCACTGCAGGACACGCAGAATTAATCTGTAGAATATCAGATGATTCGAAGGTGAACCGGACGTCATACAGAACAATGAAAATCCGTCCGGAATCAGGACTTATCATGCCCTGATTCCGGACGGAACATTATGACAGCATTCCGCCTGCCATTCCGCCGCCGGCACATAGGACGAAGGTCGTCACCAGGTTCGCTGCATCTCCGTTCAACGTACGGTATACTCCCAGCGTGATCAGTAACAGGAGCGCAAAATAACCGATTCCCAGCCCCAGCCCCCACAGATAACGCCTGACCCGTGCAAACTTGCCTATGATGATCCCTCCGATCAGAGTCGACACGATATAGATCGCCACGATAGCGGCAGACACTGCTTTCTCATTTAATTCAAGCTTATAGAGCGCTACCGCAAGTAATAACAACAGTACGCCGGTCAGAATATAAGAAACCAGAAGTGATTTCAATACCCACATGACTCCGGCGTCTTTTCTAAGCTTTCGTTCCATCCCCATCCCTCCTTGTCTATCACAAGATATGATGGAAATATCCGGATTATTCCATTATTTTTTTACTATTGCTCCATCTGGCTTCCAAGGAATCCTGCCGCGCATGCCGCCATCTTCTGCTCCAGCTCTGTAAGTTTCTTCTTGATATCCTTCGACAGCAGAATCACTCCCCCGATGATATCCCCTTCGCATATGATAGGGCTTATAACTTCATATTTGTAATCTTCATCCTGCCCGTCTGCGATGGGAATATACTTCTTCTCCCCGGAAGTTGCGACAAGCTGCGTCCTGTCCCCTAACTGCTTTTCCAACTGCCTGCTGATATACTTATCCTGGAGTTCCTTCTTACCGCTTCCTGCCGATGCAATGATCTGATCCATGTCACAGACGCATACCAGACAACTGATCGTCTGCGCAAGACTCTCCGCGTACTGTTTGGCAAATGAGGACAGTTCCCCGATGGGCGAATATTTCTTCAGGATTACTTCTCCTTCCCGGTCCGTGAATATCTCCAGCGGGTCGCCTTCCCGGATCCTTAATGTCCGCCGGATCTCCTTTGGAATAACCACCCTCCCCAGATCATCGATTCTACGTACAATCCCTGTTGCCTTCATATCTAAAATACCTCCATATTCAAATTCTCTCTTACATCTGATGTGATACTATTATTTGTAAATGAAGGTATTTTATACCTCTAATTTTTATCTGGTTATTACGGACAGTCTGTCCGTATGTCAACACAATGGTATCTCCATCATTCGCTTACCATCGTTTTATCTCCTTCATCATCCTTCCTGATACCAGGTTCATCAGGCAGATTACGGCAAATGCAATTGCCATCACAATCAGTACCCAGATGCCTGCCGTCAGATAATCCCCGTCTTGAATTACCATCGCGATTTTCTGGGAAATGGTTCCTGTTTTCCCCGGAATATTGCCCGCAAGCATAGAAGTAGCCCCATACTCGCCAAGCGCTCGTGCAAACGTAAGAATGGTGCCGGAGGCGACTCCCGGTCCCGCCGCAGGAATCACCACCTTCCAGAAGATTTCTATTTCCGACATTCCAAGGGTTCTCCCTGCATAGATCAAATTCACGTCAATCTGTTCAAAAGCTGCCCTGGCGTTCCGATACATAAGAGGGAACGCGATCACTGTCGCCGCAATCACACATCCGATCCATGACTGTACGACTTTTATATCAAAGGTATCATACAGAAAGATTCCAAAAGGTCTCTTTCTGCTGAACAGCAGTAACAGAAAAAAACCTGCCGACGTAGGCGGCAGTACCATAGGTAGCGTCAGGATTCCGTCGACGACCGCTTTCTTTCCCGGCGATATCTTTACCACCTTGCGTGCGGCATATATCCCCAGAAAGAATGAGATGATCGTTGCCGCAATCCCTGTTTTCAGTGAGACGAACAAGGGGCTCCAATCCAGATTTTTCAGTATTTCCGTCACATCACTCATAATTCTGCGCTCTCCCTTCCCGGCCTGTCCGGCTCATTACTCTACGTTCGTATCAAAGTAATATCTGTCAAATACTTCCTTCGCTTCATCTGACAAGATAAATGCAGCAAAATCCTGCGCCGCCGCAATCTGGGTTACATCCGCCTCTTCATTGATTACCTGCGCAATCGGGTAAATGACACTTCCGGACAATTCATAATCTACAGTCTCCAATATCTGCAAATCATCTTCATACCCGTAGGTATCCGAATAATAAGCCGTACCTACTTCACAAGAACCTTCGGCTACCGCCGCAAGCACTTTACTGACATTATCCTGTTCACTGATCTCTACACCGCCAAGAGCCTCGGATATCTGCGCCGTCGTGATTGCAGCCGGATCTTCCGTCTCCTCTAGCAGTCCTAAGTTCATCAACGCCTGACGGGTATATCTGCCCACCGGCACACTGCCTCCCGCCAATGCGATATTCTCAGCACCGCCCAGATTTTCGAGACCTGTCACCTTCGTCCGACTGTCCTTCAAGGTTATGACGACCACCTGATTATTCACTACGTTTGCTCTGGTTCCTTCCATCATCAATCCGTCTTCTTCTAACTGATCCATCTGTTTCTGAGCAGCGGAAAAGAAGATATCGCACTCATATCCTTCTTCAATCTGAGTCAGCAAGGTTCCTGAACTGTCCGCATTATATGTAATCTTTACTTCCGGATGAGTCTCTTCATACATCTTTGCAAGTTCCGCCATAACCGTATTCAGACTGGCGGCGATAAATACCTGAATCTCTGTTTCCCTTCCGCAGCCGATAAGCATGGTTCCTGTCATCATAGCTGTAAGTATTGCCGCTAAAATTCTTCTTTTCATATTCTTTTTATCTTTCTTTTGCGCAATCATTTACCATCTGCTTTTCATCGGATCCTGTGCCCCTTTTATAAGCAGACCACTACCGTCGGGCTATCAGGCCAATTAACTTCCGCACTCCCCTTCTGTTCCTCTGAGGATTCCAAGCCCATGCCCAAGATGGGGCATTACATACTCCAGACTTTCTTTCACTGCTTTCGGGCTGCCCGGAAGATTGACAATCAGCGTCTTCTTCCGAATCCCTGAAACCGCGCGGCTTAGCATTGCCCTGCCGGTAATTGTCAGAGAGTACTGCCGTATCGCGTCTGAGATTCCCATTGCCATCCGGTCGCAGACTTCTATCGTTGCCTCTGGCGTCACGTCTCTCTCCGAAAATCCAGTACCTCCAGTGGTAAAGATCACATTCACCTGTCTCTGGTCTGCCAGCCTGCAAAGCTGCCTTACAAGACTCTGTTTTTCATCCGGTAAAAGCAGGGCCTCAATTACATCATAGCCTCGTTTCTCCAATATTTCCTTTATTAATGGACCGCTCTTATCCTCCCGTTCTCCTGCATAGCCTTTGTCACTCAGCGTAACGACTGCCGCTGTAAACGGCCTGTCCTTTTTTAACGGCAGCATGTGAATCTCGTCACCTGGCTTAATATTGCCGCCTTTTACTACCTCTGTAAATACGCCCTCTCTCGGCATAATACAGTCGCCCATTGTTTTATATATCTCACAATGGCTATGACATTCCTTTCCAATCTGAGTTAGCTTAAGAACCGCTTCTCCTATCTGAAACATCGTTCCAACCGGAACAGTACGAAGGTCAAATCCTTCTACCACCAGATTCTCTCCAAATGCGCCAAACTCTACTTTGGCTCCCTTTGCACGGAATGCTTCTATTGTCTCAAAAGACAGCATGCTGACCTGTCTATGCCACTTTCCTGCGTGGGCGTCCCCTTCAATTCCCCAATTTTCTCTTAACTCTGCAGATGGAACCTCCTGTTTCCGAATCCCTTTTTTCTGACTGGTACAGATCGCCAGAATTTTTCCTTTCTTCTGTTCATCTGCCTTTTCCCCTTCTTTTCTCTCCTTATGTTCTTTCTTCATCTGCTCTTCCCCTCTGCTTCCTCTGTCCTTTCTCGCTGCTTACCGCTCAGCCGCCAATCTGCACCATCTTTTTGCATTCCGTAATATCACCTGACACCTCGAATTTATGATGGGCCGGTTTCATGCTGATTGCTTCCCGAACCGCCTGATACAGCAGTTCATCTACGTTTTCCTGTTCTGTTCCTCTTAAGACTTTCCGCACATCCAGACTATCTCCAAAGCAAAGGCAGGGCTTTAATCTGCCTGTGGAAGTCAGCCGGATCCTGTTGCAGTTTCCGCAGAATTTGCCATGCATGGCACTGATAAATCCAATACTGCCCTTTGCTCCCGGAATCCTATAGTACACTGAGGGCCCGTTTCCATGCTTGCTGATATCCTCACAGAGTCCCGGCTCCAAAGCCTTTAATTTTGCAAAAACGTCTTCATTGTAAATCGTCTCGTATCCCTTTCCATCCCCAATAGGCATCATCTCGATGAACCGCACGTCCAGAGGATTCCTTCTGGTCAATTCCGCCAGACCTTTCCATTCCGCTTCATTGATCCCTTTCTGAAGCACCACGTTAACCTTTACCCGAATCCCTGACTCTATTGCTTCCCGGATTCCGTCGGCAGCCTGCAAAAGCCCGTCCTTCCCGGTAATCTGCCGATAGGTATCCCGATCCATGGTATCCAGGCTGATATTGACTGCATCCAGGCCATTCTTCAACAATTCCGGAAGAAATTTTTTCAGTAAGATTCCATTCGTAGTCATAGTTACCTGCTTAATTCCGGTGATTGATTTTAATTCTTTCACCAGTTGCGGACATCCCGGCCTTACTAACGGTTCTCCGCCGGTGATCTTTAACTTGCAGATCCCCGCTCTCACCGCTCCGCGACAGACCCGGACGATCTCTTCATATGTCAGCAGTTCCTTCATCGGCGCCTGCTCAATCCCTTCCGGCATGCAATAGCGGCAGCGCAGGTTACAACGGTCGGTAATGGAAATCCGCATATAGTCTATTTTTCTTCCAAATCTATCTCTCATCTTATCGGCCTCTTTTTTCTGTCTCTTTTCTGCCCCGCTGGTTCCGGCAATATCTTATTTACCGAATCCGCAGTTCGGAAACGTGCATACCGGGCATGACAGACATAATCCCCCTTCGCCCAACACCTCAAAATCTTCTTTCGTAAGTATCTCGCCTGCCGCGATCCTTGGAAGCACCAAATCAAAAATTGTTCTTTTCGCATACATAACACAGCCCGGCAGCCCCATGATCGGAATATTTTCCTCATAATACGCAAGCAAAAACATCGCGCCCGGAAGCACCGGGGCGCCGTAAGTCACTATTTCAGACGCAATGCTTCGGATTGCCGCCGGGGTCCTGTCGTCCGGATCCACACTCATTCCTCCGGTACAGATGATCATATCCGCCCCTTCCTTCAACAGGCTCCGGATACACGCGCTGATATGCTGCGGATCATCATCACTGTACTCCTGTCCAATGACCGGCACTTTATATTCCGACAGCTTCTCTTCTATGACCGGAGTAAACGTATCCTTTATTCTCTCGTGATACACTTCATTTCCGGTTGTTACAATTCCTGCTTTTTTCTTCTGATAAGGGAGAATCGTAAAAATCGGGGTGCCGCCCCCCGCCTCTTTTGCCCGCTCCATCTTCTTCTTTTCAATGACCAGAGGAATGATACGGGTTCCTGCAATCTTTTCTCCGGCCTTTATCGGAAAATCTCCATGACGGCTGGCAATCATCATCTCTCCCAGTGAATTCATTCGATGAAGTTTCTCCCTGTCAATCTTCAGTACACCGTCACATTCAGCAAGCAGCTCAATCTTTCCCTCCTTTACTTCAGACGACCGCATATAATTATTTTTACAGATATCACAGAGTATCTGTGCCGCATCGTTTTCATGGAGCATGTTCTCGTTGTTCTCCCATATATAAATATGGTCTTTTCCTACACTAAGCAGTACCGGTATATCCTCTTCCCGGATCACATGCCCTTTCCGAAACACAGCATCCTTTGTCACGCCCCTGATAATCTGGGTGACATCATGGCATAAAATCTGCCCCACAGCCTCCTCTGTTTTCATTCTCTTCATTGACCTTTACCTCCAATAAGATCTTTGGAATCTATTACTGCTTATTTGCCTGCCATCTGCTTTTCCTGCTGCAGCAAAACCTTCACTCCAGGTTACCTTTTCGTATATTATCCTGAAGAATCTGCTCTGTCACCTCGAACAGCCTTTCTGACCCCAATTTTGTTCTCCCCTGTCTCTTATAGACTTGTTCAGCAGTAACATTATGTTCCTTCCAGTCACCTCCATTGTTACTGTTATTCAACATAAGAGGCTGAAAATTGTCCATTGCATGAGCAAATTTAGCTTCTGCAGTTTCGTATGTCTCAAATTCATCAAACAATTCTAAAAATTCTATTTTCTGTTCTTCCGGAAGGATTGAAAATATACGTTCCTTTGCGGCGTCTTCCCTTACCTTTTGTGTCTGCAGCCCTTCCGCATCATAAGCATAAGTATCTCCCGCGTCGATCTCAACAATATCGTGAATCAGGCACATAAGCATCACTTTTGTGATGTCTACATTTTCATTCGCATACTCCCTGAACAGATACGCCATTATCGCCATATGCCAGGAATGCTCGGCATCATTTTCATTTCTGCCGCTATTAGACAAATGCGTCTGTCTGAATATATTTTTTACCTTATCAATTTCCAAAGAAAATGCTAACTGCTTTTCTAATCGTTTATCCATCAGAATACCTCCGCCAATCTCTCTTCCAAAATTAATATACGCTCTCTCAAAAGAACCGGAAAAAGGAACGCATATTCTCATGCATTCCTTTTGCTAACCATAATTCAAAGGACCTTTCATGCCGCAGTCCTTTATTTTCTTCTTTATCTGTAATCACGAAGCCGGAATCTCTGAACGGAAACCTTCAATTCCTCTGCCTGCCCATGCAATTCCTCTGCAGAAGTTGCCGATTTCTCTGCCGTCGATGCATTGGTCTGTACTACATTTGAAATCTGTTCCATCCCCAGCCTGAGCTGACGGAGTGCTTCTACCTGCTGTATCGCGGAATCTGCGATCCTCTCAACCAGTTCCGTAGATTGACGTGCGCCGGATACCCCTACCGCAAGCGCTTCCGTCGTATCTATCGACAACGCCGTTCCCTGTTCTACTAGATGCACAGATTCTTCGATCAACAACGTAATATTCTTTGCGGACGCGGCGCTCTTGTTAGCCAAACTCTGTACTTCATCCGCCACTACAGCAAAACCTTTTCCTCTGTCGCCGGCGCGGGCTGCCTCTACAGCCGCATTCAATGCCAGGATATTAGTCTGGAAAGAAATGTCTTCGATCGTCTTGATAATGCCTCCGATCTCATGAGAGGATTGGGAGATATTCTCCATGGAAGCGGTCAGTTCCTTCATCTTAGCATTACAGAGTTCCAACTGAGCCGCGGCGTCTATCGTAATCGTTCTGGCATGATCCGCATCGGAAGATGTACTATCCACCTGCTCCGATAACTGCTGGATGCCTTGTGTAAGTTCCTCTACAGCCGAAGCCTGATCTACCGTGCCTCTGGAAAGAATCTGCGCACCGACCGCTACCTGCTGAGATTCCATTGTCACCTGCTCTGCGGTCCGGTTAATCTGTGAAAGAGCCTCGTTAAAAGCATCCAGAATCTGTTTCATAGCTCTCTGGATCGGCTGGAATTCTCCGCGGTAATCATTCCCGATTGACAGATCCATATTCCCCCGCGCCATCTCAGCAAGCTTATGATCTATATCCTGGATAATTTTTTTCAATTCCCCTTTCGTCTCATGGATAGATTCTATCAGTCTTCCGATCTCAGACGTATCTGATTCCAGAGCAAAATCCGCAGAAAGATTTCCTACAGCGATCTCTCCCATCTGATCTTTCACCGCGATCACCGGAGCGAGAACACGTTTTCTGGTAAGCACCAGATTCGTCACCTGAAGCACGCCAACCGCAAACAGCGCAGCCACCATGGCAAACAGCAGACTGTTCGCGCTTCTTTCCAGACGGTTTACTTCTTCCTTACTTCTTTGATCAATGGATTCCAAAAATTCTTCTTTCAGAGTATTGGTTTTCGCAATCGCAGTACTGTATTCTTCGCCGTATACGAAATCAATAGCCCCATCTATCTGCCCTGCCTCCACCTTTCTCATAGCTCCTTCTTCCAGCGGAACCAATGAATCGGAAATCTCGGACATCTGATCGATCATCGCCTGCTCTTCTTCTGTAATCCCTATCTCCTGCATCACCGCTATACCGGCTTCACGGTTCTTCTGCGTATTAAGTTCGTCCTGATAAGCGTCATAGTACTCCTGGTTTCCTGTCGCCGCATATGCCCGTACCTCGTTTGTCAGAAAAGAAGATGCGTTCATAAACTGATTTGCACTATATGTAAGGTTAAACCTGTCTAAATTAGCGTCGTTAAGCTTCTGACTCACTCTGACCTGGAAAAACAAAAAGATAATCACGATACATAGGGCGAAAATAGACACCCCGTTTAAGATTAACGTTAGTGTTGACTGATTCATTCTTTTTTTCATTTTTTTGACCACTCCTCCCGGTATATTGCAGCGCAGGGCTATATCCTGCCGCCTCTCTTTCCGAAACGTTCCCCCGCCAGAAACCCTCCAGACTTTATCTCCGGTGACAAAACGCTTTCAAAAACCCACTATTTTTATTTTACCTAAATCTACCGGAAATTTCAACATAATAATCGAAAATAGCCCTTCATATTTTAGCAATTTTATAAAATAATTCAGGCTGACAAGTCTACATCTGCTGAAGCAGATTCACCATCTCGATCGCCGACAGCGCACAGTCATATCCCTTATTGCCCGCTTTGCTTCCCGCGCGCGCGATCGCCTGCTCAATATTTTCTGTCGTTATCACCCCGAACAATACCGGAACTCCCGTCGCCAGCCCTACCTGCGCCACACCCTTTGACACCTCACTGCATACATAATCATAATGGGACGTATCTCCCCGGATCACAGCTCCGACGCAGATCACCGCATCATACTTGCCTGACTGCGCCATCTTCGAAGCCGTAACCGGGATCTCGAATGCTCCCGGAACCCACGCCGCCGTGATATTCTCATCTTCCACGCCATGACGCACCAGACCGTCCACCGCACCGGACAACAGTTTATTCACAATGATCTCATTGAACCTGGATGCCACGATCCCAACCTTCATTCCCTCCGGCGCTACTACCTTTCCTTCTAATACCTGAATCTGCCTCATCTTTATCTCCTCCTTGAAATTATTATTATACGGTCTTTCATCCTACTCTTTGATAATATTACAGGCCATTTTTCCTGCCTGCCTTATAATGCAATCTTATTAAAGATATGTCCCATCTTCTCCTGCTTTGTCTTCATATATTTAATATCATATCTCTGCGGTGCAATCTCTATCGGAACACGCTCTTTGATTTCCAACCCAAAATCACTCAGGCCATATACTTTCTCCGGATTGTTCGTCAGAAGCCTTATGGACTTCACCCCTAGATCCGATAAAATCTGCGCTCCGACCCAGTATTCCCTGAGGTCCGGTGCAAATCCAAGCCGGATATTGGCCTCCACAGTGTCTAACCCCTGCTCCTGTAGTTCATAAGCCTTAAGCTTGTTGATCAGTCCGATCCCCCGCCCTTCCTGGCGCATATATAAGACAATCCCCCGTCCTTCTTCCTCAATCCGGCGCATTGCCTCCTGAAGCTGTTTTCCGCAATCACAGCGCATGGAACCAAAGGTATCTCCTGTCAGACACTCCGAATGCACCCGGCAGAGCACATCCCTTCCGTCTCCAATCTCGCCTTTCACCAATGCCAGATGATGCTCTCCTGTGATGTCGTTCACATATCCATGAATACGGAAATGTCCATATTGTGTCGGCATATCGGCACATGCTTCTTTCACCACATGCTTTTCGTGAATCCTGCAGTAATCCTGCAGTTCTTTGATCGTAATGAACTTAAGCCCATGCTCTCTGGCAAGCTTCCACAGATTCGGCGTCCGCATCATTGTGCCGTCATCCTCCATAATTTCACAGCACACCCCGCATTCCTTAAGCCCCGCGAGCCGCATCAGATCCACGGTTGCCTCCGTATGCCCATTACGTACCAGAACGCCTCCTGCCCTTGCAATCAGCGGAAATACATGCCCCGGCCTTCTTAAATCTCCCGGCTTTGTTCCTTCATCCGCACATTTCATCATCGTATAAGACCGTTCCGCCGCCGAGATTCCTGTCGATGTATCCACATGGTCGACGGAAACTGTAAATGCAGTACAATGATTGTCCGTATTCTCTGCCACCATAGGCGGCAGCCCTAAAGCGGACGCTACAGCGGCGCTCATGGGCGTACAGATCAGCCCCTTCGCATAACTGGCCATAAAGTTGATATTCTCCTGTGACGCATACTGCGCCGCACAGATCATATCCCCTTCGTTCTCCCGGTCCGGATCATCCGTTACCAGGATAATCTTCCCTGCCTTTAATTCTTCCAGAGCCTCTTCAATAGAATTGTACAGATATTTCTGCTCCATATCTCTCCTCCTGTTTGTTGTAAATTTGACGAATATTATTTCAACATATCCTCTTCCGCCATTCTTTTCTTCCGCCATTCTTTTCTTTCGTCAACGTGGACTCGGATGTTCCACACATCTGAATAACAAATCTTCAAAAGAATACATCAGATTCCATATTCCTTAAGGAAATCCATCGTAAGGCCGGAGCTTCCCGTCTCCTTTGCACTTCCAAGGCCCAGGAGCTTCTCCACATATTTCCCTACGATATCATTCTCCAGATTCACCTGATCCCCTGTCTTCTTCTTAAGCAAAGTCGTCTCTTCTCCCGTATGGGGGATGACCGACACCTGGAATTCTGTATCCTCCATCTTCGCTACCGTCAGGCTGATTCCGTCTATCCCGACCGAACCTTTCTCCACGATCAGACGCAGGATCTCCGGCGAGGCGCCTATTGTCACCCACACCGCGTTCTCTTCCCGGCGATAAGACCGTATAATGCCTGTCCCGTCGATGTGGCCTGTCATGATATGGCCGCCGAACCTTTCTCCCGCTGCCATCGCCCGTTCCAGATTCACATAATCTCCCGGTTTTCCTTGCCCAAGATTGCTCCTGCGGTACGTCTCCGCCATGATATCCGCCGTAAATCCCTCCGGCTGCATGGACACAACCGTCAGACACACGCCGTTTATTGCGATGCTGTCCCCCATCTTCGTACCCTCCAGCACCTTCTTTGCCTGAACCTCTATCTTCCCGGATTGCCCGTTAAGCGCGATATGCCGGATTCTCCCCATCTCTTCCACGATTCCTGTAAACATGTCTTCACCCGCCTTACCTCTATGTTTTGACTTTTTTTATATTCTGATACACTCTGTATTCTAAATATACTAAATATTCTCTGTATCCTGATACTCTCTGTATTCTAAATATTCTAAATATTCTCTGCATCCTGATACTCTCTGTATTCTAAATATTCTCTGCATCCTGATACTCTCTGTATTCTAAATATTCTCTGCATCCTGACATACTTTGTATTCTAATAATAAATCTTCTCCGACCTGCGATATCTTTTCAAGAGTCAGCGGAACCGCCTCGTCCGGAAAGTTTACTCCCCTTCCTGCAACCGGCGTCTTCGCTTCATTCCCTCCGAATATCTTCGGCGCGACAAATGCCTGTATCTCACTCACGATCCCTGCCTGCAGAGCGCTGTCGTTGAGTGTTCCGCCTCCTTCCAGAAGTATGCTGTCGATACCCTGATTTCCAAGTATCCCCATCAGCTCCTTAAGATCTACGGCGCTTTCGCCGCCGAAAGTCTGAACCACCTGAATCCCGAGCCGTTCAAGCCGGAGAATCTCTTCCTCCCGACCCTTTAGGCGAGCTGCCGCACATGCCACAATTGTAGGAAATTCCTTCGCCGTCCGGCATATCTGACTGTCCGAAGGTATCCGAAGATCACTGTCACAGATGATCCGTATCGGACTCTTTCCCCCTTCTATACGGACATTCAGCATAGGATCATCCGCCAATACAGTTCCGATCCCTGCCATAATCCCCATACACCGGTGCCGGAGCTTCTGCACCTTCGCGCGCGCCGCCTCGCCGGTAATCCATTTGGAGGCTCCCGTCCTCGTCGCTATCTTTCCGTCCGCCGTCATCGCATACTTCATGACTACATAGGGAGTCTTCTTTGTAATATAATGGAAAAATATGGAATTCAGACGGTCGCATTCCTCCCTCATAAAGTCTTCCTCCACCCAGATTCCGGCTTTCCGCAGAATCGCCGCTCCTTTTCCTGCCACTTCGGGATTCGGATCTCTTGAGCCGATGACCACACGGGCAATCCCCTGTTCCAGGATTGCCTCTGTGCAGGGCGGAGTCCTTCCATAATGGCAGCAAGGTTCCAATGTCACATAGAGAGATGCTCCTGCTGCCGATTCCTTAAGAGACGCAATAGCATTACGCTCTGCATGCGGCTCTCCGCAGCGTCTGTGATACCCTTCTCCTATGATCCGCCCGTCTTTTACGATGACCGCTCCTACCACAGGATTGGGACTCGTCCATCCGATACCATGCTTCGCAAGCTCTATCGCACGGCTCATGTAATCCCGGTCTGTCATGTCCATTCCTTCTTTCTTCTCATATATTTTAATCCATATCGTACATGCCATGTCTGCTGTCTCCCGTTCACGGTCAAAACCAACGATGTAATGCACACCTGCCTGACTCTCACTCACGGTCAAAGCCAACGATATAAATCATGCATGTTTAGCTGCCGCTTACAGGAATAATAATTACAAAAACCCCTGCAGAATCATCTACAGGGGTTCATACACATTAAATTCATTTGCCCTCAACTGCCGGCAAACATATGACATAATAAAAGCTCTGAAATGCAGTTAATATTCCAGAGCATTCATGACAAAACAAATAATTGGTTATATACCAGTTATCTTCTCTCATCCAGACTATACTGTCGGCTTCGGAATCTCACCGAATCGGCCTTAAGGACTTACAAAAATCATGTCCGTGCTCTATGGCTCGCGGGCTGTACCGCCGGTAGGGACTTTCACCCTGCCCTGAAGATTTTCTCTATTCACATAAGCTATTATAACTCGTTTGAAGCGCGATTTCAAGAGGTTTTCAAGCTTTCTTAAAAAATAAGAATTCATGTATCCCTATCTTTTACGACAAATCTATACCTTGTATAATATCTTTAACTGCTTCTTTCTCGCTTAATTACGGCAACCGGCTTCTCTACGATTCTAACGCTTTATCTCCTGAACCAATCAATACTTTCTTCCCGCAAAATGCAAACCCATACTTTCTAATGCGTCCTTCTGGAATTCCTTTCGCAATTAAAGAAGCGGCATAATTCTTCTTTTCTATCTGCTCTAAAGCAGCACACTCCGTCTCTGATAAGTCCTTTTCTTCTCCATATTCTGTATCTTGTACTTTAAATTCCAGAATAATCGCCTTATTTTCTTTTGACCTGGGTTCTAACATCACATCGTATCTCCCCACTCCGCTCTCCCGGTTCGACATGATAACATATCTATCCGCCAATTCTACTATCAATCCTAACACAAAACCATGATAAAATTTTTCTGGTTCTCCTCTCGATGCCTTCTTCCCTGTATCAAAATAACTAAACATCTCCATTGTTACCCGATTCATGTACATGTTCATCGCCCTCAGATCGTCAGCCAATAATGCTTTCACAAAATCATTATATTCCGAAGTAACCCGGCTAACCACCCCCGTATCATATTCCGGAACATAACTTTGACTTCAAAGTTAGTCAACTCCAATGTATATACCTGCTTCCATCCACCATATTCATCCGCAATGATTTCACAATGAGACGCTTTTAAATATCCACTCGCAAGTAAAAGGCTCCAGATTGCCTGCTCATCTTGATCTAACTGGTCATAAACAATTTGTTCATCAAGCTCCGCAATCAAACTCCGACCGCACAATAATTCCTCTAATTCCTGCTTTACATCCGGCTTTCCCTCTCTCAACAATTTCCCAATCAAACGATTAGAACTTGTATTCACCCAATATGGACTTACCCTTTTTTTATCCAGATAGTTAATGACAGACCATGGATTATAAATCTCTGAGACCTCTCCAAACACAAAGCCATCATACCACGTTTTTACTTCCTCTTTTCTGTCCGTCATTCCAAACTCTTCTAATGCCGCAAATACTTCCGCCTCTGTGAATCCAAATGCTGACTGGTACTTATCAGAGGTAGTCGTTATAACTTCCAAATTGTTCAAATCCGAAAAAACAGATTCTTTGCTGACTCTTGTAATCCCTGTCATAATCGCACGTTCCAGATAAGGATTCATCTTGAATGACGTATGAAAAAGGCTCCTGGTAAATTCAACAAGTTCTTCCCAATAGCCATTGATATATGTTTCCTGCATAGGTGTATCATATTCATCCAAAAGGACAATAACTTTCTTCCCATAATATCGATAAAGATAATCTGATAAAGTCCGTAAAGAGACAGCAGCGACATAATTCTCCATATCTGCCGAAACATTTCTAAAAAATTTCTTTTCCTTTTCGTTTAATAAATCTCCTTCTAACAGAAAATCATAACGATTATACAAACACTCAATATTATAACAAATCATTTTTCTGGCATCCTGAACGGAAGCTTCTTTCATATCGGCAAAACTTAAAGCTATTACCGGATAAGTTCCCTGCAGTTTCCTGTACTTTTCATCTTCCCATACAGACAATCCTTCAAATAATTCGTTTCGTCCGGCATAATCAATGGAAAAGAACTGTTCCAGCATACTCATATTCAAAGTTTTACCAAATCTTCGGGGCCTGGTAATCAACGTTACATCGTCAGCGGCTTCCCACCATTCTTTAATGAAGAATGTTTTATCTACATAGAAAATATTATTTATTCTGATTTTCTCAAAGTTCTGGCTTCCTATACTCACTCTTCTCAACATATACATTCCTCCAAAAAGCCTTGTCTTCTTTTAGTATATCGAATTATGTTCTATATTACAGTTATAAAAATCATTTTGGAAAAACAACAGATTCTGGCAATACTTCTTTTTTAATGGACGCCGCCACTTAAACAAAAATACTTAAAAATGCAGAACTATTATCCATACCTGCGCATCTGGAAGTATTGCCATTCTTTCTGTATGTCCACCTCATTTTTCTTAATCAACTTAAAGAGAGAATAACCAGGGTATCTGAAATCTCACATACTCAGACAACAATTCTCACTTCATTTTGCTCCCGGTCATAATAATATATGGAGTCTGACAGGCATTCTTCCGGATTGATAATATGAGAATCCCCGTTAATCTCTCTGACTATCTCTTTCATCATATGGACATCTGTCTCTCCGTCGTCTTTACACAGAATCCATTCATGGATGGAACTTGGCAGGAGATAAAAACTGCTTTTTTGCTCGTCTGCCAGTCTCTGCAGTTCCTCCGTCCTTAACACTGCCCTGGCTCCATACTCCCGCTTCCGGTTCGACAATATATATAGGATTCCCTCCCCTTGCTGGCTTTCTTTTATTTCCGGAACCTCTTCTCCCAGAAATTCACTCAGGACAGACTCCATCGTCTCTATGAAAAAGGCTTCCTTCTCGAAATTTTTCTTTGCCGCTTCCCACAATTCTGCTTCTGTAACTCCCCACATTTCCGCCATCTCCCTGGTAACTGTAATCGTTGCCCTCAACTCTTCTGTCTGACTGAGCGAAACATAAAACACCACTGCAAAGTCCAGGTATTCCTGATACGGAGTCCGCTTTAACATTTCTTCATTCCAGACTTTCTTCACCAGGCGGAACTGTATCCTCTCCCTGGCTTCTTCCCAGGTCATCGGTATCTCTTTCTCGTTGACACAGGATTCTTCTTCACAGATACGCAGTACCTCTTCAACACATTTCCCGAAATCCTCATTTACCGCATACGCTCCGTACAGGTCTTCCAGAGAAAAGACTGGGGATACCTTACCTCCCGTTTTTTCTATCTGAATTGATTCTTTCTCCACCTGATTCATTTTGCTGATCGTCCGGAAAGATACGGCAGCCTTTCCTTCTAAGCGCTTCTCTATCTCTCTTTTCAATGCTTCTTTAAATTCATTATAATTCATTCCTGTTTTCCATCCTTTCTTTCTTAACATAAGGCATCGCAGATCAGCTTCGCCAGAAACCTGGCTCCTAAGACGAACCCTGCCTTTTCCCCGATCGCGCCTGCCCTGCATAACAAATCAACAAACTCTTCCCGCGTCATCCCCTCTAAATCCGCATTCTCGATCAATGGCGTCAATTGACTGCTGATTGCACAATCGGCACTTTTGATTTCTTCGGTTCCTGCGTAAACCTTGTTATAAATATCCTCCAACATCCGGCATTCTTCTCCTTTCCTCCAAAGACCCTTCTTTCCGGCAAAACTTTTTTCATGACGGCTATGCCGCTTCTTTCGTCTTGGACTTCTTTAGGCTGTTTAATGCTTTCAGATAAATATCTGCCGTCATTTCTCCTATCTCCTGAATCTTATATCTTGCAAGCACAGTTTCGATCGACACGCCTGTACGCTCCAGTTCTTTTTGCAGTGTCGCCCTCTGCATATCCGTAATACCGCCCTTTTTCTCTTCCTGTCTTACAGACGCTTTCTGCCCTGTTTGACTTTGTTGCCCTGTCAGATTTTTCTGTTCCATTGAACTCCGCTGTTCTGCCAGATTTTTCTGTTCCGCTGAACTTCGCCGTTGTGCCAGACTTTTCTGTTCCGCCGAACTTCGCTGTCCCATTGAATTTTGTTGTCCTGACAGACTTTGCTGTCCTGCAGATATACTCTGCCTCATCTCATAGACTTTACAGCCTCTCCCATTAACGATAACAAGTTCAATGATCTCCCTTTGCTCATTATAAGAAATTGCTTCTACCGAAAACTTTTCACTCGTTACGAATTTATTGTCTTTCTTCTGGATTTTGACGGCTTCTGCATTAATCCAGATAAACGGAGCCGTATATAATTCCCTCCCTATGCCCCAGTTAAAACAGGCACGCTTAAAAGAATCCGAAGCCTGCCCTTTTTCTTTCTCTGAATAGCTGGTCGTCCCCACATCCTGTTTCGCAATCCATTGCGATTTCTCCTTATCCCAAACCTCCACAGTACAGGTTCCCCTCAATGCTCTGGTGTGTCCGCCTCCATCCAAACGGCGTAAAAGTCTCATCCAAGATCTTCTGGTCTACATGCGCGTCTTTAAATAGAAGAAGCGCCAATCCCCTTTCATTAATGATGGATACCCGGCATTCAATCTCATCGGCTCTTAATAAGCGGACACCTGGTTTTCTTTCATCAATCATCTCTGTCCCTCGTACCTGTTCTCCGGCAACAGCTATCTCTTCTCTGGCATCTCTGCCTTTGATACCGGATGCTCTTCTTGCCAATTCATCTTTTACCCCTGACATCATTCACCTCCAAAACCACAAAATCTTCCATCTGTAAACAATTCCACTCATTTCCACATGGCACACAAAAAGGAGAGGCATTTTCGTCCTCTCCTTAACATATTTCTTTTGTTTATAAATCCTGCTCATTCTTAGTTGCTTTGAACAATCATCTTACAAAATGTCTCCTCACTCACCGCTTCAATCTCTGACTCTTGGAAATCCTTTAAATTCTGAGTGACAATATAATCAACCTCCGCTTCTTTTGCACACTGCATCTGCAGCCCATCCTCCAAATCATTCCATTCCTTACGGCATAATACTTCCATGATCGTTTCCCTGCTTTCAGGAACCACGCTCATTCCACCGCAAAGTAACCGCAGCAGGTTCTTCCGTTTTTCAACCGAGAAATCCTTTCTAAGAATATAAAAGATATCCGAAACAGAATGCGCTGTTATATATCCTTCTACCTTTCCAAACAAACACTGCTCCATAATCCTCTTTGCATTTGCGGCATTAGGCTCCCGAAGCATCATCCAATCCAAAATAACATTTGTATCAATTAATGCTTTCATATTTCTCATCCAAAGCCTCCATCTTTTCTGCTTTTATATCTATCACCCTGCTCACACTGCCTGAAAATTCCTCAAATAACTCTCTCTTCTTTTCCGTTGTTAGTTCTGTCCTCTCTACCTCTTCCTCCATGTCAGGAAATACCACGATTACTTCTGCTGATTTCATTGGAAATTTCCCTTTCAGGGTTACCTGACCGTTATGATATAAGCCTTTTACTGCCAACATTTCTTCTCACCTCTGCTTTTTATTATAGATTCTGTCCATCATTCCTATATATCAGATTATACCCTATTTTTTACTCCTTGTATATTGCCTTTCTTTGCATTCATCTCCAAAATACTGACAGTCTTCCCCTCTTTCCTGAATTCAGCTAAAACCTCCAATCACTTTCTATTAAGCCGCTTTCACCGTAAACCGTCTGCTCAGTATCGTCTTCTGGTACTGGTTATAAACCTCCGGCTTCTCTTCTTTCAGCCGTTTCTCATCCAACCGGCTGCTGCTTACGGATTTCCAGGATACCCTGTACTTTTCATTCTCCGCCGATTCTGCTTCTCCCAGGTACAGCTTCAATTCCTGCTCAATCAGCCTCTTCTCTGTCTCCAGCGCCGACATCCTGTCCGCTAATTCCTGACGGCGTTCTAATTTCTCATTGAACCCTTTCAGCAGGATTGACTTAGCTGTGGACCTCTTAAAATACTCTGCGATCACACTATCCGCTAACTTAGAACCGTCCGGGTCCGGCATCACGCGCGCTGACACATGGTGGACCTATGTCAATACTTTGGACACAAAAAGTTGAAAGTTTATGCTGCTTTTTTGAGTTCCTCATCCTCCTTTTGCTGAGGTGTCATATAACCAATTGCACTATGGATTCGTTTGCGGTTATACCAGCCCTCTATATATTCAAAGATTGCCCTGCGGGCTTCTCTAGAATCCTGATATGTGTGAAGATAGATCTCTTCCTTTTTCAATACGGAATGAAAGGATTCTATGCAGGCATTGTCATAGGGATTCCCTTTACGGCTGAATGAATGGATCATTCCATGACTGCCCAGATAACTCTCAAATGCCTGGCTTGTGTACTGACTGCCCAGATCACTGTGGAGAATGATTCCCTGCGTGTCTCTGACATTCAGGCAGGCATTCTTTACCGCTTCCACTGCCAGCTCCGCTGTCATGGATGTCCCATAGGCATATCCGATAATCTTGCGGCTGCACAGGTCCATTACGGAAGCCAGATAGGTCCATCCTTCTTTCAGCACATGGATATAGGTGATATCCGTACACCATTTCTGATTGATGGTTTCTGCTTCAAAATCACGTCCCAAGATATTTACCTTATCATCAGGGACAGCCCCATGGTTTGCATTGTGGTTATACTTTTTTACCACTACAGACCTCAGCCCTTGTTCTGCCATATGCCTCTGGACACGCTTTACGCTGCAGGGTGTCCCATTGCCATTGAGGGTACGGCATATTTTGACGGCGCCATACCTCCGTTTTGAATCATCATAAGCCTGTTTCACTTTATGGCTGAATTCTTCATATTCCTCCTGTCTGTTTGATGGTACACTGATCAAAGCTTTGTAATAAGTGATATTGTCCTTGAAAGGCTTGTGCTGGAAGCTGTCAGCGACTTATCCGATTTTGTACGCTGTTATGAGCCGGTATTCCTGTATCTGCTGGCAAAGAAAAACAACGCCATGCGGCAGAAGGAATACCAACAGCTTCAGAAAGCGATGGAGAATGGTACAAAGCGGATAGCAGAAATCGACAGGCTGATTGAAAAGGTATTTGAGCAGAACGCAGGCGGCATACTCTCTGATGAGCGGTTTGCTAAAATGCTTCAAAGCTATGAAAAGGAGCAGAAATCACTGACGCAAGAAGTGGAAGAAAACCGCCAGACCTTGCAGAACGCCGAACAGCGGGTAATGGATTTAAGGCTTATCTTACGCACTTTGCGGGAGATAACCGACATTAAAGAGCTTACCCCTACGCTTGTCAATTCGCTGATTGAGCGTATCGAAGTCCACAACAGCGACAAGTCCAGCGGTCACAGCCATGTGAAGGTGGATATTTATTTAACAGCGGTGGGTATGATTGATATTCCCACCGAAAAAGAAATCCTTGCCACAATGGAAGAAATACGAGACTGTAAAATAAACTGTGTATTGTCGTAAATTGGTATGTAAAATCTTGTTTTTTCGACATTTCTAAAATCAATTCCCAGTGCCGATTTTTTTACAATTACCGTTATTTTTCG
>CAJTAL010000026.1 GCA_910574285.1 Lachnospiraceae bacterium
ACTTGCTCATTAGGAGAAACTACAAAGAAGGCACAGAAAAATCCTGTGCCGATGAAAAGATGATATAAATTTTAGAATGACAAACACTATATATTGTGGTTGCTTTGATTAAGTTGTTAACATTGATATATATATATATATATATCAAGGGGATGATTTTTTTGGATGAACGTATATTAATAACCGGAGGCGCTGGCTTTATAGGAAGATCATTATCTGTCAGGCTTCTCAAAAGTGGATATACTGTAACAGTTATCGATAATTTAGATCCTCAGGTTCATGGAAAAAATCCTGATTTGAAATTTTTTAAACATAATAAAATTAAATTTATCCATGGCTCTATTTTGAATCATGATCTACTGGGACAAGCGATACAGAATCAAGACTATATCATTCATTTGGCTGCACATACAGCTACAGGACAATCCATGTACAGAATTGCAGAAGATACAAGTATAAATGTATTGGGAATGGCAAAACTGATGGACTATATTGTAAACAATTCCCATAGCATTCAAAAGATTATAATAGCATCCTCCAGAGCAGTATACGGCGAAGGTGCTTATCATTGTCCACATTGCGGAAAAATTCCTAAGCCGAAAAGGATATCTGAAAATTTAGAAAAAGGACTGTTTGAATTATTTTGTCCATATTGTGGCACACAGTTAATACCGCAGCCTACCGATGAAGAGTGCATATTGAATCCATTGTCAATATATGGTGCATCGAAAGTATCTATAGAATACATAGCTTCTTTATCAGGAACGGTTGCTAAAATTCCCATAACGATTTTGCGTTATCAGAATGTTTACGGTCCAGGACAGGCTTTAGGGAATCCATACACGGGAATACTTTCTGTTTTTGGAACATGTTTACTAAATAAAGCTCCTATATCTGTTTTTGAAGATGGGCAAGAATCCCGAGACTTTATATATATTGATGATGCTATAAATGCTACTCTAAGTGCTTTAAAAAGCGAATCAACAAATAACCAAGTATATAATATTGGAACGGGAATCCGTACATCTATTTGTGAAGTGGCTGCATTGTTAATAAAAGAATTCGATTCACATTCAGAATATATGATAAACGGTAAATACCGTATTGGTGATATTAGGCATAATTTTGCAGATACTTCAAAAGCTTTTCGAGATTTTGGTTTTACATCCCAAATTTCTTTGGACAAAGGCATTCAGAAATTTATTTCGTGGTTCTCCAAACAGGAAATTCCACAGAATAATTTAATGATGTCAATCAAAGAAATGGAAGGTAAAAACATACTGAAAGGAGGGAGGCAGAGATCATGTATACCACAAAATTGACTAATTATTTTCACAGTTTTGTAATTCCCTATCATTCTAATAAAGAACTTCTGTTAAGAAGTCTAAGAATGCTCATTGACACTTTACCATCTAATATTTCAAAAGAAATTATTATAGTAGCAAATAATCGAGACAAAAGTGAAACTATGTTAGATATTCCCTTTCAAGATTGCCGTGTAATTTCAGTAGAACAGGATCTGCTTTATGCACGGGCTGTTAATATCGGTGTTAACTCTTGTAACGGAGATATTGTAACTTTGTGTGATGAAGATATTTTTTATTTGCCTGGATGGTATGAACCATTATTTGAAAAGTTTATATCCTCAGACAAAATCGGAAGCGTAAGTTGCAAAATGCTGAATCCTTGTGATAATACTATTTTGGATTTTGGAATTGATTTTGCACTATATAATAATGTCCATCCAACGCGCGGGCTTCCATGGAATCATCCCTATGCTATGTTTGACAGAGAAGTTCAAGCTTTTTGCAGTGCGATTCTAATGACTGCACCAAATATATTTAAAAAAATAAATGGAATGGATCCCTGTATGGCTTATGTATGCTGCGACACAGACTTTGGTATAAAAATTAATCAACAAGGAATGGAAAACTGGGTAGTATATTCATCTATGATTTATCATAAAGGTATAAGTTCTATAAATAATATCAAAAGTACCCGTTATTCTTACCTCGCTTCGGATGCAAGAGCCATGTTTTATGCAAAAGATTATTCTTTGTTGAAAATAAACTTGCCGGAGTGGCTAAAAACAACCGTACAGATATTTTGCAAAACTCATAAGCTTTTCCAAAGATATATCCTTGTAAATCTATCAAGTTATACAAGCGCAGAATGGTTTATAGATAATATTAAGGAAATACTTAGCATTGAATATCTGTCAGTTTACACTTATAATCCATATGAAAGGCAATCTGCATTTATAGAACTGTATGACAGAATATCCTTAAATTTGATTGATAGTATAGGGCCGATTATTTATTTTGTCGATGAAGTAAAATGTCTACGTCAAAATGCTATCTGGAAATGTCTACGTGATACAGGCAACGATATTGCTATAGATATAAATGGCAGCATATTAAGTTTTAATGAAATAGATTCGCTTTACGCAAATATACCTCCGCTCCCTGTCCGATAGAACAGGGAGTGATGAGTGTCTATATGCTAGGATAATTCTCCGTATTATCGTCAGAATGAATAATAGATTTTGCATGATATTTTTTTTGATATGTAGTATATTCTTCATCTGTCATATTTAAGATTTTGTCTAACATTACCTTATCTTTCTTTATGAAAAAAGATAAAGCGTCTCTGGGATAAGATTTTATTTTGCTTAATAAATCATCAACTAAAATTTCTAGCACAAAATCTTTTTGGGCCATATTAGAACCTTTAATGTATAAATACGATGCCTTATATTCCACCAAACTTTTTTCATACTCATGTTTATAATAATATATTTTCCCCATCAAAAACTGGTTGTAAGCTATATTATCAGAGCCAAAAGAACGTGTTTCACTGATAGATATGTGTAATTCTTTCGCAGCGGTTGTGTAATCCTTTTCCTCCAGCATATAATACATCGCCAGTGCGGTATGAAAAAACTTGCTAAAGAAAAAGCGATACTCTGTGAAATCTCCTGCGTCAATATAATCTAACCCGTCCTGTACCAGTTTCGGTATCTCTGACCGTACTCTTTTAACAAAACATATTCTAATTTTTCGTTGAATATTATGAAGTGTCATCAATTCAATTTGATTATTATCTACAATTTCACATGATTTCTCACAATCACATAGAAAAATATCTTTTTCACAACATCTGTAATAGTAATAACTTGCTTTATCATATAATGCTTCTGCATAATACTGTTTATTTGATAATAATGCAGAATAGTTAAGGGCATTTTCAATATAAGTATCTCTTAAAATCATCGATTTATGATCTGGAAAATGGTTATATGCGATTGACAGTCTATTATACATAAATGCAACTGTTTCTAATAGTTTTTCATTTGGGCATGTTTTATAAATATGCTCATATTCTGATAAATATTTTTGATAAATTTCTATGACTTTTCTGTATTCTGCATTATGATGAAAGCTTTCACAAATTGCAAATAGTATTTTTGAGAAATTACTAATGTTTATATTTGTTTTCGTATCTTGCTTTTCCAAAAAAGTATAAAATTTTTTAAAAAAAGGAAGCGCAAAATTACCACCGAACCTTTCTCTGACTTTTGTACATATTCCAAGTGCTGCATTAATACATGTAGTCTGGTCTTCATATTGATTCCAACATCGAATCAGCAACCCTGCGCTTAATTCTTCATATTTTAAAAAAAGTTTATAGGAAATTTCATTATTTATCCCATTATAAATCAATTCCATTTTTTCATCAGGAGTTAAATCTTTTCGGTTTAATCTAATTAATGAACATGCCAATGAATAGTCTGCTGAAAAATCAATAAGTTCTTTTTTTTGCAATGTTTTGATTGAAGAATACAAGCAATCCGCTGAAAAATTTTCAAAATAGTTTTCAATTAAATCGTGTTCAAACAAATATTTTACCATACCTTTTATTCTTACACTACGAATAAAATGATAGTCTTCTAACAAGCCGATATAAGGTTTATAGCAGCCGAGCATCAGAAGTTCTTCATGAGTCAGTTTACAGAAAATATGAAGACAAGATAAAATATACAGCAGTTTTTTTTCGACATTTTTTGTTTGAATTTTTTTCATTCCTTTTGTTAGTATGAATGAAATCATATTTTCCCATCGCTCTTGAATAGATGATTTTAATTGTACCGGAAAATCGTCTATTATTTCTAAAAATTCATGATGATTTTTTATAATAAAATTGTCGCCTGAGTAGGATACTATAAATTTTGTCTGGGTTATATGTTCAGCAAAATATTTTATGTAATATGGATTATAGTTAACTTTGCATATTAGTTTGCATAAATAATCATCAAATGTTTCCTCTCGTATATTTAATAATTGTTTTATGTATAAGAGAGCAGACCCTTCCTCCATTCCTCTAATATATGTAGGCACTGTTTCATAGACATCGCTATCTTTTAGTTTTTCTAATAAATTCAACACTTTTTGAGCTGGCTTATTATGAGTAATATAATCTTCATTTATTGTTATTAACAGTGCGACAGAATAATTACGATTAGTATTCTTAACATACATAATCAAGCTTTCAAGAAATTCGCACATTTCTTTATCATAATATTGAATATTATCAATAATAATAGCATACTTTTGCGCCAGAAGTTTTTCAAAGATTAATTCTCCATATTTTTTTATAAACCAACTACAATCCAGATTATGTTGCTGTAATAAGTGCAATAACTTTATGGCAGGATGAATATTAGAAGGCAAATTAACCATCTCATTCGGAACATCATATTTAGTAAATAGTGGATCTAATATCTCTTCATTAATATTATATAGTACATATATGATTTCCTTGATGATCGCTAAACTATTTTCCGTAGTGATTCCTGTAAAATTCAAAATTTTGTAATGATGTTTAAGTAGTATAGATGTAGATTCTTCTAATATTCTGGTTTTCCCTACCCCACTCGTGCCACGACACCAAAAAGCAATTAACCTTTTTGAAGAATTCATTGCTTTATCAAATCGGAGCAGAATATTTTCATAGTCTGCTCCAATTAATTGTGTCTTTCCTATACGATGACATTCGACAATCTGTGGATTAGTGTTTTTAGCATGCTTTTGTACATTGTTGTCAAAACGGACTTGTATGTCTGGTAATTGGAGTTTTGTGCGGTAAGATTTAACGCGAAAATTATATACTTTTGTGAATACTTCGTTTGGCCCAATAGTGATTTCGTCACATATGTTATCAATAAAACTTGGTGTAAAATTTTTTTCCAAATACTCAAAACAATAAATATCTTTATTTGTATTATCTATTTGAAGATGGATTTTCACTTTGTTTGATATATTATTGTTGATAATAAATATATATTCACTGATAATATCGTTATGTTCGATTTCTTTTATTGAAGAGCCAAAAATGATATCGTTCTCAAGTACATTCAAAAATGGATTTTTCATGGTGAGTTTATAAACCGTTGGTATTGCCTCCGTTTTGATTATCTCAAATTTAGATGGAAGGTCAGGTACCTGAGAAAAATATTCTCGTGTTCTGTTATTTGCTAAAAGCAGATTTTCTAGAACTACATCGTCGATAAAGTGTACTTTTTTATCGTTTATTTGAGAATAATAGCAGATTTTTTTCTTTGCATTGTCATTAATTGGCGATACAGAAAAGAAGTATATTTCGTTAGCATTACATAACTGTGCCATTACAAGAGTAGGAGCGATTACTTTTAATGCAATTGGCTCCTTGTAATTTTTACATTCTGCCCATATAGTTCGTCCGTCATTGTGCGTCCAAAAATCCTTATTACCATCATGTGTAGTATTTGTAGGAAACCAGGTTGATTTAGGATATATACTTTCCAAAAGTTTAAAAACCATTTCCTCAAATATGTTCCCATCATGGCTTTTGTATATTTCGTTATTATTAGAATTATTTTTAACATTGATGAAAATATTATTAAAACTATCTTCTAAGTAGTACATAATCGCTCACTTTTTTATTGGATATTCTCCCATTTTTGAGTTGAGGGATTATATTTTTTAATAACTCTTGCCGGAATACCTACTGCAACACAATAAGCAGGTATATCTTTAGTCACAACGGAATTTGCGCCAATAACCGCATGCTTTCCAATAGTAACCCCTTTTATTATCTTTACCCCGACTCCTAAAAAGGCATAATCTCCGATTTTGGTACTCCCAATTTTAAGTTTTTGCTCCAAAATTCCAGATTGTATACTATTATACTCGTGTTCTACGTCTGTAATAAAAACATCAGATGATATTACAACATGTTTTCCTATCTTAACAGAATTTGCACAAAATATTTGACAGTGTTGTTCTGCATGCATGAAATCATTAATATAAATTCTAGGACAATACTTATAAGCACCTTTATGTGTAATTGCTTCCATGCGCAATCCCTGATCAAAAAAAACGGAATTGCCTATATATATATGTTTTTTTCCTGTTACTTTAAAAGGTTTATAAATAATAGATTTTTTTCCCCAATTGCCATATTGTAACAAATTTACATACTTCATGACAGCACCATATATCTTTTTTTGTATGTATGGAAAGAATATATCTTTTTTGTATACATATTTTCTCTAAACTCCTAATCCGGATAAGCCGGAACTAACATTTTGTCAGAATGTGCAAGTTTTCACTTTTAAGTGCCCAAAAAAGTAAATATAATTATAGCACATCATCTAATTTTTTCATAATTTTTAAAGTAAAAAACTCCAAATTATTTTCAGACAATGGATAATATTTAATTATCCTCTGTTTATACTCCTCCTTTATTTTATGCCTATCATACAATTTTTTCCAGCTTATGACAAACCCTCTACATCATATCCCACTCTTGTTACATCGTATTCAAAAAAATGTTAAATTTTATCAAACACCGTCAGTTTTTGGCAAGTTAAATATAGGTATGATGGTAGGCAGGAGCCAAAGGAACGGTATTGATTGTTTGGATTGATCTTTAAACGCTGGTACATACTGGGTAACGACCACAGGAGGGTCGACAAACCTTCCAGAGGATCAACTATATGGCGTGTTAGTTGTTCTATCTGGTATAGCAAGATTCTTTATTGTTTATAGTACACATGAAATCTATGCAACTATTTTTACAAACAATAAACGGTATCCTTGGCGTAAAATCTAAATCAAAGGAATCAAAGGGGCTTTTCTAAAAACGGTTGAAATCCAATAAGTGACGTGCTAGAATAAAGGAAAGGGAAGCCAAAGAAGCGGCCTACCCTTACAATGACTAAGTTACACCGCTAAAAGCGGCATGCCGTCACTATTGGCAATAGTGGCGGCTATTTCTTTCCCCTAAAAATCTGACACAGCAGACTGATAAGGGCAACGATGAACGTACAGAATAAAAAGAAATCTTTATATCGTTCTCTGACTGCTTTCTTAAACCTGCATGGATTCTCCGGCTCGGAAAAGTTCTGTAGTTTTAATCAAACGCTAAAGCAAGATATTTCTATTGCGTCCGCTGCCTGTCTATCCACTGTATAATAATATTTACTACATAATCCTGTTCCTGTGCGGTCAATTCCCTGCCTTTGGGGATATTATGCCATTTCTCCAGGCATCCCCTGCAGCAGGTCGCTGTTGCATGCTGAGCAACAAACACCGGATGTCCCCTCATCGGCGTTTGTTTTCCATCATTCTGCGGATTTGCAGGCGCCAGCCTTTTTTCTATAAAATCATATGCATGGCGGCGTATGGTATCCATTCCCTTGTCAGCAATATATGACCTGTCGTTTGCATTTAAGGAAAAACTGCTCCGAAACCTGGAACATGCCAGCCGTTCGAATAGATTGCCACCATAACTGGCCGGTTCCTCCGAAATTCTCATTGGCTGCACATGATTCTTATAGCTCATCGTCCTGGGTTTCTTTCCTGGCTGGTCTCCATTTTCACCATTTAACTTCTGTTTCAAAATATTTGTCTCTACAGTCTTTGACTCAATGCTGTCATCCATCAGACGTTTGGCAAGCTTCGTATTTCTCGCAGCAGTAGTCTCATTCTTTATGGCATAGCTGACTGCCTTTTTCTCCCCGATCAGCACCAGAATCTTCTTTGCCCTGGTGACTCCTGTATACAGCAGATTTCTCTGCAGCATCACAAAATGGCTCATGGTAATGGGCATCACCACAATCGGATATTCGCTTCCCTGCGCCTTATGAATCGTGGTCGCATAGGCCAGCACCAGTTCTTCCAGCTCACTGACATCATAAAGAACCTTCCGGCCCTCATAATCTACCGTCAGCTCCCGTTCCTCCATGTCAACTTTACAAATGGTTCCGATATCACCGTTAAACACTTCTTTATCATAATTATTACGAATCTGCATGACCTTATCATGCAGCCGGTACTGCGTGCCGCCCCTGCGGAGGAAGATTTTGGACGGATTCATAGCCTCCTGCAGCACCTGGTTTAAATTTGCCGCCCCGCAGATCCCCCGCTGCATCGGCGTCAGCACCTGAATATCCTGAAAAGGGTCTACATGATAATAGCGGGGCAGGTTCTCCGTACAGAACCGTACCAGCGTATCCACCACTTCTTCATTGCTCTCTTTCCCCGCAAAAAAGAAATCAGAATTCTTACCGCCTCGCATATCAATGGGTTCGCCTTTGTTAATTCGATGGGCATTCATGATGATTCTGCTTCCCTGTGCCTGTCTGAATATCCTGGTCAGCCGTACGACCGGGATACGGGCCGAAGCAATGATATCTTTCAGGACATTTCCCGCCCCTACACTTGGAAGCTGATCTGTATCGCCGACCATAATCAACGTCATATGTTCCGGAATCGCTTTCAGAAGATTATACATGAGCATCACATCAATCATGGAACACTCGTCCAATATCAGGACATCCCCGTTTAGAGGATTTTCTTCATTCTTCTGATATCCTTCCGGTGGTTTATATTCCAGCAGCCGGTGAATCGTTTTTGCTTCCATTCCGGTCGTTTCAGACATTCGCTTCGCCGCTCTTCCGGTAGGCGCCGCCAGTATAATCCTGCATCCGGCCATACGATAGGCAGAAATAATTCCCATAGTTGTAGTCGTCTTTCCGGTTCCCGGCCCGCCGGTCAGAACCATCACTTTCGATGAAACTGCTGTACGGACCGCTTCCAACTGGATCTCATCATATGTAATATCAGATTGCTTCCGAACCTGTGATATAACTGCCTGTACATCTATTCTCACCCTGCGTTCGGAAATTAACAGCTTGATCAGCCTCTTGGCGCACCCTGTCTCAGAAAAGAAAAAGGGCGGCAGATAAATTGCCTCTTCATCCCTGATTACATCCTCCGTGCGGAGCATTTCATCCAACGTGATCGTAAGCTCCGGTGTATCCACATCCAAAAGCTCTACAGCTTTTTGGATTAGCTGCTCCCTGTCTCCATAACAATGCCCGTCTTCCGCCAGCTTGTTTAACGTGTAAAATAGTCCGCTCCTCAAACGAATGAAACGTTCTTTTTCAATGCCTAACTTTTCAGCAATCATATCCGCAGTCTTAAATCCAATCCCCCATATGTCATCTGCCAGACGATAAGGATTCTCCTGCACCACACTGATGCTGTCGCTTCCGTAGGTTTTAAATATCTTTGTGGCATGAGTAGTATTGACTTCATGGCTCTGCAGAAAGAGCATAATATTCTTTATCTCTTTTTGCTCCTGCCAGCTTTTCTTAATCCGCTCCACGCGTATCTTTCCTATCCCTTCCACCGTGATGAGTTCATCCGGTGCATCCTCTATCACGTCCAACGTATCCTTTCCGAATTTCTGAACGATCCGCTTTGCAAACTTCGGCCCGACGCCTTTGATCAGACCGGAACCCAGATACTTTTCAATTCCGTAGACAGTTGCAGGAAGAGCCTCTTCAAACCTCTCCACAGAAAACTGTCTGCCGTATTTGGCATCCATTTTCCAGAAACCCTCCAGGGATAAAACGGAGCCCACATGTGTATCCGGCATGATTCCGACGACCGTAACCAGGTCATTATAATTCTTGGCTGATACCTTCAATACGGTGTAACCATTTTCTGTATTCGTATAAGTAATCCTTTCAACTACGCATCGCATGTGTTCCATATTATTCTCCCTCAATTTAAGCCGGAATCCTTATAGATTATTAAAATATTCTCATACTTTCTTAAAAAGCTTTCTATAACTCTTGATTGAATATCACCATCTTAACACAAGTATCAGAACTTTTCTATACGATGAAATTCAAAGATTCGGTATTTGAACTGCTTCGGTTTGATGTTCCAGTCTTCAGGCCAGGTTAGTCCGGAGCAATAAAAAACCGCCGGCGTTAACCAGCGGTTCCATCGTTGCTACATTTTGTTTTATCCTTTGATGCCGTTCTGCGGCAGATCAAAAAAACAGAATCCGAAGATAATCCCGCCTGCCGTCCGTTTTTGGTGAGAAAGACCAGTGCACCCGCAAAACGTCTCGGAACACATCACTGTAATCTAGAGCCACCACAAAATATAGTGTCTCTATAGTCAAAATGCACTTATCTTAGTTTTATCTCATAGTTTTTTTTAAACCACCTAATCAAAAGAATAACAGCAACAGACCCAGATAGTAAACCCAGCAGATTATTAAAGTATATTTCTGGAAAGAAATAATTCAAAATCATATTAAGCACAAAAAATGAGCTGAAAATTACAATCAAAATTTTCATTATAGACTCGAGTTCTCCTTGTGCTTTTTCTTTTTTCGCCTGTAATTCCATAAGATTTTCTTCTGCTCTTTTCTGATAATCTTCCATAGTAATCCTTTCCCCGCTAAGCAGTTCATTTACATTTATACCCAGTATGTCGCACAAATCAAGCATTAGCGAAACATCTGGCATACTTTTTCCTGTTTCCCATTTTGAGACTGCTCTATTGGTAATGTTTAATTTTTCAGCCAACTGCATTTGCGTAAGCCCCTTTTCTTTTCGACAGGCTGCTATAAATTTTCCTATCATTTCTTGTTCCATGTTCCACCTCCTCGTAGGTAGTTTACAAACTAAAAACGGATTATGAAACGAACTAACAGTTGATTGTATCTAATTCAACCGCCAGTTGATTCTTTAGCCATTGAACGTATACATGATGTGTTCTCTGTATGCTTTTGTGCAAGGCATAAATGATTCCCCCTTTCTCCCACATGGGGCGGTGCTTGGTTTACAGTTGCATTTATAAATCAAAGGGGCGATAGCATTTTAGGTTGCCGCCCCTTGACCGTTAAAATTGATTTTTCCATTATCATTTACGGTTAAAATATTCGTACAAATCATTTACACAATAAAACACATGATTAGGATTTTCCTTTTCCAAAATATCAGCATTAGAGGATTCTTGCCATGCCGCTGAAAAGCAAATCACGCCTACCTCTTGGCAGTTTTTTATATCTTGAACTGTATCTCCTATATAACAAAATTCCTCTTTGGAAATAGAATATTTTTTCAAGAGATATTCCATATTCTTTTGCTTGTTCGGGGATATTTCCGAACCGTATAATGTTTCATCAAATACTTTTGACAAGCCCAATTTTTCTAAAGTAATTGTACAGCTTTTTTCTCCTTTCCCCGTAATCAATGCCACGGTAATATTTTTCTTTTTCAAAAAGGCAATCAGTTTCAATATTCCGGGAAATACACTTGTAACCTCATTGTGCAGCGATTCATATTGACAATAAAAATCCTCAATCGCTGATTCCCATTTCTGACCGACAATAGCCTTTACCATACCGATTTCATTAAGCCCAAACGTATGCAGGATTTCCTCTCTGCTAAGTTCATGGTCTGTATAGGGAGATACGCTATTGCGAAATGCCGCTATACACATTGGAATAGTATCGGCTATTGTTCCGTCCATATCAAAAGCAACTATTTTAAACATTACATATTTTCTCCGTTAATCTTCCGTATTACATGACAGGGGTTGCCTACTGCCAATGAATTTTTCGGTATATCCTTTGTGACAACGCTTCCAGCTCCTATAACAGAACCGTCACCTATTGTTACACCCGGAAGGACAATAACACCTCCCCCTAACCAACAGCCATTCCCAATTTTTATTGGCAATGCATAGGTGTGCCGGACTAAATGACCTGTTTCGGGATTCTGAACATATCTTTCCGCTAACGGGGCAGGGTGTGTTGCTGTATAAAGCTGTACATTTGAAGCAATCAGCACATTATCGCCAATGATAATTTCATTGCAATCTACAAAAGTACAATTCATGTTGACTGACACATTATTTCCCATGAAAATGTTTCGCCCATAATCGCATATAAATGGTGATGCAACAGATACTTTTGTGCCAATCTTTCCACATAACTCCTTTAGAATTTTTTCTTTTTCCTCTTTCTGTTCATATGCAAGGGCATTGTATTCCTGCAACAATTTTCTCGCATGGCTTTTAAAGTCCAGAAAGATTTTGTCATGACAGTTATAATCTTCTCCCGCCATACATTTTTCCAATTCGCTCATAATGTCACCTCCGTGTTTCATGGTAGAAAAAAACCTGTTACAAAGCAAGTAACAGGCTGTTTTCTTATATTCTTTTTGCAAGTGCTTCAATAACAAAAATGACTGGAACCTGTGTCGTTCCGTTATATCCCCCGTTAATCCGTTTTGTGTTTAAGTTATAAGAGAAATTCCAATCTGATAATTTTGCCAAAGTTGATAGTGGGGAATTAGTAATACTTAACACGCAGCATTTCTTTTTCTTAAACTGGTTAATTGCTTCAATCAGTCTTTCGGTTTCGCCGCTTTCTGAAAAAGCAATAACGGCTGTGTTCTTCCAGCGAAAAGAATCTATCGGATAAAGCGCATCTTCAAGCCCTACGGCAAAATGCCCCATATTGGAAAAATATCTTGCTCCGTATTTTGCTAATGTTCCCGATGAACCCATTCCGATAAAGATTATCAAATCAGCTTTTCTAAGAACGTCAATCGCAAACAATAATTTTTCCTCAAAGGCACTTGAATTTGCCCTTGTAAAAAAATCCGAAAGTTCCTGCAAATCTTCCATAGGCGGGCAGGCAGCCTGCAAGGTAATCTCTTTTTTCAGAGCTTCTTTAAATTCTGAATACCCGTCAAAATTATTTTTATTGCAAAAGCGCAATATAGTAGACGTAGATACTTGGAGCTCTTTTGCAAGCTCTCTAATTGTCATGTATTGTATTTTATCAATATCAGAAACGATATATTTGTAAATACGAATATCTGTTTCGTTGTACTTTTGTATTTCTTCATACGAAAACATACTGTATTTCCTCCAACGTATTTAGATGCTTTGATTATATACTGATTTTGTGCGCTTTACAACTACTGGATGTATACAGGAATGAATGAGAGGGATTCCATAGCCTGTTATGCACATTTCCATAATGCTTGTCTTTTAGTCTTTGGTTTCTTTGGTTTGGAATAGTGTGGTGCTGGCAGTCTATCTCTTATTTTCGGTTGCCCTAATTCAAAAATCAATACTTTAAGTAAACTTTTTTTACATTTGGTATTGCCTCTATTCTACTTTCTGTTATAATAAGAATTATAGGGGAGGTGTAAAAATTGTCTGATGATGAATTTAGAAAGATTTTTTCGAATAATTTAAATTATTTTATGTCTCTAAATAACAAAACCCAAGTAGATCTGATTAATGACTTAGGTTTTAACAAATCAGCCGTTTCTACATGGTGTAATGGTACTCGGTTACCTAGAATGGATAAGGTTGATGTTTTAGCAAAATATTTTGGTATTAACCGTTCTGATTTAATAGAAAATCGTACGCATGAACAAAATTCTGGTTATTACACCAATCGTGAAACGGCTGAGGTTGCACAAGAAATTTTTGAGAATAAAGAATTACGTGCATTATTCGATGTACAGCGTGATATGGAACCCGACGATCTGAAAGCATTACACAATATGGCACTTGCACTTAAGAGAAAGGAACGTGGTAACTATGATGACACCGGATGTTAATGTTGTTGTTATAGATTTTAAAACGTGTAAAGGAAAAGAAATGGTTGTACCAAATGAAGAACATCAATATCTTTACGGTGATGATTCGCCATATAAAATATTGTCAATACTAAAAACATGGAGGTAATATGTTATGGAATATGTTGTAAATTTTACTTGGGATAACGAAGCCGACGTATGGATCGCCACTAGCGATGATATACCCGGTCTCGTACTGGAATCTGGTTCTTTCGACGCTCTGTTGGAGCGCACACGCTTTGCTGTGCCTGAGCTTCTTGAACTGAATGCTTCTGAGGCCCAACCACTGTCTTTAACTTTTATATCAAAACGCCAAGAAAGGATGATCCTATAATGGCTGAATATGAGAAAAAAGTACGCCAAATACTTTCCCAGAATGGCTGTTCTTTCCAACGTCGCGGAAAAGGCGATCATGATATCTGGTACAGTCCAATTACCAGACGTAACGTGACGGTTGATACTAAGATAAAATCCCGCCATACTGCAAATGCCATTATGAAACAAAGTGGAATAAACTACAAATTCTAAATTATAATAAAAACCGCCTCTGTGCCACAAGAGACGGTTTCACATAGATGTAACTCGCAAACCAGAGGATTACGGTATACATCCACCTTGAACCTGGTTGCCGGTGAAGCGATCGCGCTAAAAGAAAAATCCCGCAAGCCCTTATTCTAAAGGACTCCGGGATTCTCATTCAATGCGGAGAAAGGGACTATTTTGCTGCTTCTTAGAATTGCAAAAGCAGTTAAAACAACGTATTTCCGCGGTTTCTCAATGTTATGTTATTTCATGAAAAAGTATCGTTTGCCCCATTTTTGCCCCATATATTGATGTCGAAATTTGATGTTCAACAATCCTAGTACCCACACCGGACATCTTCTATAATACATAAGTGGGACCTGAATAGAAAAGACGGCCGTTATGCTTTCTCGGATTGACATAGCGATCGCTTTTTCTTTGCTATCCGAATCTTATGACAGACCTAATAATTTACTCCATGTCTTTGGACCCACAATACCATCCACACCGAGCCCTTTTGCTTTCTGGAATGCGATCACGGCATTCTTCGTATTCTGACCAAAGATCCCGTCTGCAGCTCCACAATTATATCCAAGAGAATTCAGCTTGTTCTGAATCCACTTGGTAATGTTCCCCTTCGCACCCTTTTTCACCATTGGACATCCTGCCAACGTGATCGGGCCGGCAATGCCGTCTACCTTCTGAGCGCTGAATCCCTGCCGGTTACATTCTGCCTGAAGCTCTGCAATAGAAGCCGATCCTTTAGCTGCTGGTGTCGGAGCCGACACCGCTGTCTGAGTTGGTGTTATGACAGACGCCGCTACTCCTGCAATCTCATTAAACGGAAAATATCTTCCCGGACATCCCGTTGGAGTGATCTCACTATGCTTTTTTACTCTACTTACATTATACTTAGATTTCAGGTAAGCAACCAGTTCTTTTCCGGCCTGCTTCTGTGCATCCGGCATAGTCTGTTCTACATCATAATCACCTTCGAAGCATACGCCGACAGAATCCACATTACCACCGGAAGCATGTGCGCCTTGTGTATGATCCGGCCTGCCCTCCCAGATCGTACCGTCCTTGGTAATGAAATAATGATAACCAATACCTGACCATCCGTTTGTCAGATGACAGGCATGGCACTGGTATACACTAAAGCTCTGTGCGTCCGCATGATGCAGCACAATACAATTCGTTGCTTTCCTTACGGCCAATGAACTTCTAAACTGCAGATTTGTTTTTCTTATATTCATACTGATCTCCTTTCTGCCGGCTCTTACGCCGGCGCAACAAAAAGAGAGTCCGTTCTAATTTTCGGACTCTCCAAATTTTACATTGCAATATCATTCAATTTACTCTATAATACAGATAGGAAGAGATAACCGCCCAACAAAGTGGTTAGCCTCCCAAGTTGGCAATAAGCCTACCTAATCCGCTAAGATTACAAGGTAGGCTTATTTATTTTCGCTTGTTCCTCTTATCGAGAAAGGCAAGCAACGCTATAACAAAACTACCAAAGGCAATTAGCAAAGCCAATATACCTATGAAAATCGAAATGATTTCAAAAGCTGTCATTTGCGTCACCTCCCTTCTTATGTATTCCGGTAAACCGGGCATGAAGTTTAGGGAGGCTGTCCACCTTGCAACACGATTATCTCTCTCTATTATATTATCATTCTGCCTCTCTTCTGGCAATCTTTATTTTTTTACCCGGTAAACTTCCATCTTTATCCAACAGATTCCGCATCATCTCATATAGCCCCGTACTGGCCAGACCGGAAATCATTCCGCCAAGCACTACTGCGGCATTAATCCCGGTCTCCAGACTGATCAGAATATTAATGATCGTACCAAGCCCCAACGCTGCCAACGGGATATACTTGTTCGGGAACCATACAAATGCCGTCTTAAGGGCGTAACCTACACACAGGCAGATTCCCAGGGTTAATAAGTTTACATATTCAAATAAGTACGTCAAATCCATACTATTCCACCTTTCCTTTCTCTTACTTCCGGATTTCCAAATCCAATATTTCCTTATACATCTCCGTAACCATACCATTGCCGCCCAGATCATGATATGCTTCATACATTTCAATAAAGTTCTCCAGGGCATAGGACGGTATATGTCCTAATGCTACATACCGGTCATGATACTCAATCAACTGAACACGTAAAAGAAGCATCGTCCCTCTGCCGTTTGCGTCCCGGTCTTTTTTCTGCCGTTTCAGCAGCCACACTATGTAACCCAACGCGATCGGCAGCGCAATTGTATAGGTCTGCATCAAAAACTGATCCATTCGAATCACTCTCCCTTATCTTTCATAACATAAAAATAAGACCGCTTTACGGTCTCGCTCTGATCTCTGCCATTTCTTTTCCTTTCTTTACTCTGCCAGCTCTGGGACTTCCAGATCAACCAGAATCTCTCTTACCCGAGCCTGCAGTCTTTCCGGAACCTGGTCAATCGTCTTTTTACCTTTAACAATCAATGTTGCGTAGATTACTGCCACAATGTACACCTCCTCCCTACATATTTTTTGTAATATGAAAAACAGCACCCGCCTAATCAACTGGAGTTTCCTCCGGATCCGGTGACTGCTGTGCTTCCAATCCTTCGTAGATCTCCGTTAGAGCTATCTGCAGATCCGTGATCTGACCGGCCGATTCTTCTGACAACTTCTTTGCCGCTATGGCATCCGCTTCCGCTCTGGTCAGCCGTTCTGCTGTCGTATCCGTCTCCTTCGTAAGAATGACTGTTTTCGTTTTTCCGACAAGCATCACTCCGCCAAATACGGTCCATCCAGGAATGTCTCCAAACTTGTCCCCGGCATCTGTCAATAATTCAATGTTGGCCAGATTGCCAGGTTCTGTAAAAATCTCTTGTAATGTCTCTGAAGATTGAGTCTGAAAGTCGATTTCCAACCGTCCGTTCGTAATTTCTGCACGATTTACAGGGTAGACCGTGCCGTCCACAAGCTTAATTTTCATAATTTTTATCATTCCTTTCTAATTATTTTTTTATTATTTTTTGTTTCGTTTTGTAATATTATTGTTCTAATATATTCTTTCTTCACTCTCCCTTCTGTCTCAGCTAAATGGCAATGTGATTTCCACAATGGGAGGTCGGTCTTTATGTATTCAGACTCGGATGCTATTTGATACAAAATACTCTGATCATTTTGAACTATTGAAGGGGTATTGGAACGAACTTGGCGATCCGTCTTGTTTTGGAAGTTTTGTTTTTGTCTTAACAAATTTCAATGCTGATCGATGCTTTTGGATATGTGGTATTTATGGAACCAGGGATTTTGGTATAGCAATACAATTTCCACGTGGAAGTTATAGTGCATTATCATTACGTAGATATAATAACGGAGTGTGGGAAACGCCTACAATACTATCATAATTTTGTAATTTGTTTATTGACACTATTTTACGCAAAATAGTTCCAATGAATACATTTCGTAGAAATCACATTGGATACTTATAGAAACGGAAATTATTATTTTGTAGAGTAAACGATAGAACCTCTTACAGTAATTGTTTTACCAGCAGTACCATTTGGAAATTCGACTTGAAGGGTAGTTCCACTCACACTAATCATTCCAAATGTTACACCATCGGAAGTTCCACATACGCCAAAAGTATGATTGATTGTTTCCGGCACGGCAGTTGAAAGGGTATTCCAACCGTCAACAAGCGTTATCTCTTTTTTCATGTCGACTAAAACAATTTTTCCAATCTTGTAACAAGTAAGACCAGTATTGATAGAAATTGTAGTCATTCCTAAATCTTCTTCCATTAAGGTTTTTCTCCAACCTTTCCAGGTGCTGTTAACATATGAATTTATATAAATATGATGGTAATGATATTCTATAAAAAGTCTTGTTGTACCTGACAACACGATTAACATACCGTATATCTGATCATCTGGAAGGTTTATCGAACCTCCAGAAATTGTTACCCAATAAGTACCAGCATTTAAAGATTGATCCAAGCAATCAATACCGTTCCCTTGGCTTCTGCCTACCATCATACCTATATTTAACTTGCCATTTAACTCATTAAGCCAATCAACCAATGTCTTCCCGTCCATAGCAAAACCAGGTTCCGTTATGTTCCGATTTGCTACGAGCCGACTAATATCAAACTTTTTTTCATCCAGATATTTCCCTACCGCTGCATCAAGGACTTTCTGTCCCGGATCCGTTTGTAATACATTATTTACTACATCATAGAAAGCAGCCTGCTTAAGAGATGAAAACCATTTCTTCACCTTTCCAAATACTGTTGTAATCGTATCTCCGGTCTCAACATTCTCCCTTTCTTCCGCTTCTTCAAAGGTAATTGGAACCGAGTCAACATTCTCAACACTCCCTGTATCACCCTTCTTCGCTATTATCTGCCAATACTCTTCATTTGTTGGCAGGGCTGCTTCAGATGCAGTATGCGTCTGCTTACACCCGTATGTACTGCCGTTGTACGTGACCAGATCAATATACGATGTATTGTTTACATATTCCGTCCCTGCCGTCCAGGCGCCAGCCATACGCATAGACACACCCTGATATCCCTGTGGAATTGTCAGCTCTATGACCGCATCTTTGGGAGTGCCGGAATTACTTGCTGATGCCTCCGTTCCAGGCTTTCCGGTTGTCACCTCCCCTATCTGTATCGTACTGGTAAAGTCCCCCCGGTCTGCTTTATCCTGGATATTCTGCGCCGCTTTGTTGGCACTCTGTACCGCGGCATTAGCTTGAGTAACCGCATAGCTCGCATTGCTTGCCGCCGCTCCCGCATCTGAAGCGGACTTTACCGCTGCTGTCTTTGCGTCTGTCGATTCTGTATTAACCTTTTCTGCCAGGGAGATCATACTGCCCCTGACCTCTTCTCCATACACCGCATCCCGAAAATCCTGTATCTCTCTACTAATGTCCGCCATTCTTCGCACCTTCCTTACATGCCTTTTCCCAGGTTTCCCGATCCTGGGCATACTCTTTTTGCGCTACAGAGCTGATTCCGGCCAGCATCTCTCCCAGCACCATTTCCAAAAGAAAAGGCGGCAGCTCTGATCCTGCTATCACCTCATTCAAGTCTTTTCTGAAATCTTCAATCTTTACTGTCACCGGTTTTACCGGAGCTGCTTTCTTGTCCATAAATCACCATTGTCCTTTCTATCTGCTTACTGTCTCTAGCCTTCTGGGTCTTTCTGTCGCACTCTTTAAACACATAATCTGACTTCTGCCCTTGATCCAATCTGACAAGCCCTTTCATCTTCACAGTACTATTCTCCATATAACATCCTCCTGTTATCTCGGCGCCGCTACGATAATGCCGTTTTCTACCTCAATCGTGCTGCTGGTCCATCCTATCTCTCCGCCACCAAGATCCCTTACCTCGGTCACAATTGGAATGGTTCCGCTCCACCCCATAGTATTGCCTATGCTTACATTTTCTAATGTTACATTTCGCAGTGTATAGTAATGGAGATCAATGTCACACCCTGCATGCAATGTATCGGCTGTCTTTCCATCAAAAGACCGAAGGGTATATAACCATTTTGTCGTATAGGCGTCCGCATTCGGGCTTTCCTTTGCCGACCATGCCATATATGCCGCATTGTATTCCAGATCAAAATTCAGCCCCTTTTTCGAAGCATCGTTAATAAATTGGTTTGTCCCTATCTTCCCGACATAATATCCATCACGCCAAAAATGGTTACCATTCTGGTCAAATACGGAACGCTTTTTACTATCCGTCACACCATTATCATAAATCGCGATCTCTCCCGGATTGATCTGCACATACTTGCTGGAATAATTGAATCCATAGATAATCTTGTCCCAGTACTGCTGTACATAAGTTCCGAAGCCTTCTTTCGATACCTTTGTCTCAATCAGGTCAGACGTAACTTTCAGGGATGCAGCTAATTCCACTTCTACACCCTGCGCCCTGGTAACCTCTGCCTCAATTGCTCCCGCGGCAACATCAAACTTAGACGTAATCGCTGTTTCAACAGATGTCTTATATTCTACAGACAGCTTTTCCGCTGTAACAGAGCCGGCTTTGATAAATTCTCCCAGAAGAACCCCGTCAATCGTCCAGGCATTCTTATACGGACCTTCAAAACCTTCCCTGGAGAAGCCGATACCGTTCATATTGATCTGCATAACCAGTGTGGCATCCTCTTTTCTTGGGGCGTTCATATACAGATCCCTGAGCCAACGCCCGTCCGAATCATACTCCGTCACCTTATACCCGCCTTTAGAACCGGTTATCATGGCTGTTGCGTTATTAATCGCGGACTGCATCCAGGATGTTGTCTGGCGGGTATTATCTAATTCCTGCTCTATCACCTGGTACTGCCCTTTATTCTGGCTGGTATAACTCAGCTTTACGTCAGCCCCGAGTTTTAATATATTTTCTATCGGATTCTGCAGGTGCAGCTCAACTGACCGTACCGGGAACGTCCTGTCCATTCCGTGCGGTCTGGAATAAACCGGGATAAAGTCCCCCAGCTCGAAGCATTCCATGTCCACATCCAACTGCGACAGGTCTGCCGCGGTCAGGTTCAGCGACATTGTTTCATACTGGGCATCCTTAAGCCATTCCTCTGCCTTTCTCTTAAGATTGACCGGCAATGTCACATCATCCCAGGATACCACGCAACGGTTCCATCCATAGGCGGCTACTGCTTCCGGGCTGTAGACATAATCCTTTCCGCCGTTTACCGACGTGATATCTACATATGCCTCTAATCCCTCGATCGGACTTTTCTCCAGTCTTGCACCCTTCGGTATGACACAGGTATAAAGGTCGCTTGCAGAAACGTTTTCCGCATAATCCAGAAGATTATCCCCAAACTCTATTGGCTGTTCACAGATCTTTCCATATTCATTTAATGTAATCAGGTCTAAATACCGGACTCCGTTCACTTTCCGGATCCGCAGATATCCGTCCAGCTTCTCACACAGTTTCTCCCGGATAGCGTCCAGCGTAGTCTCCTGATTTGTAAACCGGTAGAGGCTGTCATTACTGTCATGGACTGTCACCATGCCGACGTAAAACCTCTTTTTCTCTTCCACCTGGCTGTTATGCTGGTCAAGCCAGATTTCCAGGAGCTGTCTGGCCGTCTTGTTCTGATATTTTGCCTGCGGCTGGATGCTGTCAAACAGGAAAGCTAACTCTCCCACCGCATAGATATGCTTCGTCCGGTAAAAATCCTTCTCCGACTCCCGTACTTCGCCATAGAAAATCTCTTTGCCGTTTTTCAGGACCTGTATCATAGAACGGCGGTTCTGAATGCTCCCGTATTCCGGATTCTGCACCGGGACGTCACACTCGAAGGTGCCGGAATCATTCAGCTGCAGACAGACTTCTGCATCCGATACCGTATATTCCTCATCTCCCGGATAATACAAATCCCTTCCGTCAATCAATATCTGATACATTACAGATACCGCCCCCTATACTCTACAGACATCTTCCCTGTGCCTGAGAATGTCAACGTCACGTCCTCTTCCCCTACCCGTACTGCCGGGAATCGGTTCCTGCCGACTTTCAGCACATACGTCCTTCCCTCGTGTGTAAGCTTCAGGTTATCCGCTTCCGTAACAATAAATACCGGCGGGTTATCTATCCCTGCCCCTAAGATCGTAATGGTACGGTTTGTACCGGATATCACCCGATCACTTAAGTTCCGGATAATGCCGGTACAGAAATTGAATGGTCCCCACTTCCAGGGCTCATTACTGGCAACGTGGTCATATTTGAATGGCTCCGCTGTTCCGGACAACGTGATCTCCCCGTATACAGGATTCGTCTTCTGTCCGTCCAGATTTAACCGCACCATATAATAATGTTCCGGTTCATCATCCAGAACCATTTTTACTTTCTTACCGTGAATTTCCTTCGCAAACTCGGAATACTTTAAAAACCATACCTTATAATCCTCATCCATCAAATCAAAGACAAGTTCCAGTCCGCTCCGGTCCTTGTATGCCGGACGGCCGTTTACCTCCGTCAAGTCGATATTTCCGTCGCCGCCTGGGATATCTCTTATCTGTGTTTTCGGCTCTGGCATAGGGATATAGATGCTCACCAGGTTCAGTCCCCAGTCTCTCCAGGTATGGATTCGATCGTCAAATGTTACACCACAATTCATTATGTTTTCCTCCTGTCAATCCTGCCAAGCTCATCATTGACGGCCGGCGCTATAATCTTGCCTACTGGTTTTTTATCCAGGTATATTCCCATGCCCTCCATAGCCTTTGCTGTCTCTTTTCCTAACCGCTCATAATCAATACCCTGATATCCGGACAACTCTCCTGATTTCTGTCTGGCTACGGTTGAATTTGCCTTTTCCACGGTATTGACGGCAGAAATAGAAACGCTGCCGGCTGCTTCAAGCTGTAATGATTTTGCCATGGAATTCAGAACCGCATTCACTGAGTCCGTGTCGATCTGCCCCACCGCAGTCTTCAGTTGCTCGCTCATATCCTTAACAGGCATGTTCTTTTCAAACCCGACGCCGATACCCAGCGCCATATTCTTACCGACCTGATCCCGGAATACTCTTGACGGCGATTTGATACCCAGGAAATTTTTAGCCGCATCAAGAGCTTTTCTGGCTGCACTCCTGGCCGCATCGACAATTGCTCCCGCAGCACCCGTGATCCCATTTGCTATACCTGATATAACGGCCTTTCCCACAGAACCCCAATTAATATTTTTAAAGGCGTCCATTGCTTTGGTTCCAATTCCCTTAAGTGCAGTTAAAACCGTACTGCCAGCAGACTTCAGGCTGGATACAATAAGCTTGATAATCTCACTTCCTGCATGCGCCCAATTAATTCCCTTGATCGCTTCATAACCTTTCTGACCAATATTTTTTAACGCCTCTTTGATTGTCGGTCCTATCGCTTTGATCCCTTCACCAAGCTTCATAATCAGATCGCGCCCAAGGCTTAACATCTTTGACAGCGACATGACATTAATCACCGCTTTAAAAATCTCCCCCGCATTTGCAATAATAAGGGGAAGATTCTCAATGATCCCTTTTCCAAGCTCTGCAATCATGGCCAGACCGGTTCCAAGCAGTGTCCCGATCCCGTTGTAAATAGCATTACAAAACTCATTGATAATCCTTGGTCCTTCCTGAATCAGAGTCGGAAGGCTGTTGATGATCCCTGTTACCAGTCCGATCAACAGATCCACACCTGCCTGCACGATCGTCGGAATGTTCGATATAATGGCGTCTGCCAGAGTTACAACCATGGTCAACGCCTGCGGAATCAACGTCGGCAACTGTGCCGCTAACCCACTGACAAATGATGCCAGAAGATTGACTGCGGCTGTCAGCATACCCGGTGCATTCGTCTGGATCGTCTGAATGAGATACGACACAAGCTCGCCGGCTTTAGCCGTGATCATAGGCGCAGCATCCGTCATCTTCTGCATAAGCTGATTCATCATCTCAAGCCCCGCCGATGCCATACCCTCGATTCCACCCTGCTTAAAACCCTCTGTCAGTCTGCCGATCGCCTCTGTCCCTAACTCAACAAGATTTGTAAGCGATTCCGATATGGATTCATAAATTGCAACTCCAAGTCCTTCCGCCGCGGATCCCATGATTGTCAACTGACCTTCCAGATTTTCCAGCATGGTTTGTGCCTGCTGTGCTGCAGAACCGATTTCTCCGAATTCTTCCGCCGCCTGTCTGCAGGCCGAAGCCTGATCCATTCCGGCATCTGTCAGTTCTTTTACCCTGGCAAGATACTCTTCAGAGGTTCCGCTTGCCGATGCAAGCCCCTCCTTAAATGCATTGACTTTATCCGTACTGGATACGGTCATCTTATTAAATGCCTGAAGTCCAAACGTGGTAAAGATAGTGTTCTTAACCGCATTCGCCTCTTCTTCACTCATTCCGGCCACTGCGGAACTCAGCTCATCCACGACTGTATTAAAATCCCTTGCCTTGCCGGCAGAATCGTACGCTGATATTCCCAGGCTGTCCAGGGCTTTCTTTGCTTCATCCGTGGGAGTATACAGATCCATCATGGCACGGTTCAGCGCCGTTGCCGCCACCGATCCGGTAACATTCTGCTCTGCCAGCCGAAGCAACGACAGGGCTGTACTATCCGCTGACTGTCCATAATTCCCCGCCGTTGCGGCAGCGCTCGACATAGCTTCTCCCAGGGCATTGACATCTGTATTAGCAAGTGTCGCTCCCTTTGCAATCAGATCCGTATAATACCGAGCATTCTCCATACTGCCCCCGAAGCCTTTAATCGTACCCGTTGTGTAAGCCGCCGCGTCTGCCAGGCTCAAAGAACCGGCAGCGGCCAGATCCAGGACTGTTCCAATGGACGCCATCTGTTCCTGCGCCGACAGGCCGGACTGTGCAAGAATATTTAACCCTTCCGCCGCTTCTGTCGCGCTGAATGATGTAGTACGCCCTAATTCCTTCGCAGTCTCAATCAGCTCTGTAATCTCACCCTTAGATACTCCCATTGTCGCCGCAAGCTGGGATGTCGCCGTCTCGAAATTCATGCCCACCTGCAGCGCTTCTTTTCCCAGGTCCGCAATCTTATTAACCGCCTGAGTCATGAGGTTACCGGATAGCACCGCCAGTCCGCTGGTAAATCCGGACGAATCTATTTTTGTATCAAATGTTAAAGAACCATCGGCTCCCATATCTATCCACTCCCTTTTCAATGTGAATAGCACAGGCTCCGACGGCTCAATTTAAAGTGCTCTTATATTCTTATTTCCACCTCTGTTTTGCAGGTACGGCATTTGATATAGACACTGCTGCATCTCGCATTACTGTCCGCAATTGCAAGTTTCGTACCGCATTTCGGGCATTTTACCCATTTCCTCTCTATGGACGGTAACCGTATTCTTTCTCTCATAACGTCTCCTACATAAAAGCATTACCGATCTCATAATCAGACATCTGCTCACTGGGAAGCCTGATCTCATTCTGGATGCGCCGGATCCGTCTTCTCTCTGCCTTATCCTTGATACTGCTAAGATCATAATTTCGGTACTGAATTCTCTGCTTGATCCCCGTATCATCAGGAAGCCCCTGAAACAGGCACCGGAACTCCCACCAGTGCATGTAATCTATCGTTTTCAGGTTAATCTGATAACACTGAAGGAACCCGGATAAAATAAAGGGATAATCATACTCAAAAGAATACAATGCCTTGACTGGTTTCTCCGATTCCATCCCAGAACCTTCTTCACCGTTCTCAGTCCCTTCCCTAGCAGGCAGTTTCAGATCCTTCATTAATACAAAATCCAAAAATCTGCCTATAGCTTTGTTAATATCTGAAGGCATTTTTAGAAAAAAGGAACATATAAATTCCGCCTTTTCTGAATCTGAAGCATCTTCTGACTTAAGCATATCCATCAGTTTGATATACTTCCGGAAATCCGTGTGAATCGGTATGATCTCACCTTCCACCCGGATGAAGACAGGATACTCTTCATAAAACAGATTCATGACCGGTTCTTCCTTTTTTTCTGGTTATACCTGCGCTCCTTGCGGTTCCCGAGCGTATTTGCCCGGATCTGATCAATCTCACGAATCTGCGACCGTACAAATGTGAGGAAAGCATTGTAACATTTTTCGGTTTCCCTCACATTATATCTTTTTCCCATCAGCTTCTCACCCGTTCCGACACCAAACAGATCGTCATACAATTCATAGAACATCCTGCAGTATGCCCTGGACATTTCTGAATATACCCCTGTCTTCGGCAGCTTTTTCGCAGCTTCTTCCATCTTGGTAAATGCCCTCTCATAGCGTTCTGTCGTATCAATATCTCCCATATCGAGCTCCAATTCAACATTATTGTATTTCCATATCTGGCTCATAGGCTCACTCCTTTACTCTTTATTTTGATAAATTTGCAGGCTCCTCCGGTTCTGGTGGCGTTGTCGGTGCGGTATAAGCCGCAGTCTTGCCATCATCAGACACGATCGCCGTTCCCTCTTCGATATCTGATTTTGATTTGAAGGATCCCGTATAGATCAGGGCGTCGTTTCCATCACCATCGGCATCCGGAATAATGGCATAGGTTCTTTTCCGCGCGACACAGGCTTCCGTTTCTCCACCGGCCTGCGCAAAGATATCTACAATCAGGATATCCACCAGTGCATCCGATCCGGTCAGTTCACCGTCATGCACTTTGGCAATCCGTTCGTGCACCGGTGTATTCGTATGCCGGTCGAACGAATATGCGACAGACGGTGAATATCCAACCACATCTGTATCCTCAGATTCCCGGTCTACATACTGCCGGCTGTATTCCTTCGGGTTCTTGCTGTTTTTCAGGGATGTAAACCCGGTCATCCGTTCAAACTTCGGCGTCTTCCCGGTCGTATCCGTATCCATAAAAGCTACTCTCTGATGTCTTTTTACTAATTTTGCTGCAGTATCAGACATTTTTCATACCTCCTGTTCATACAAAAGACGGCACTCTATCCGGTATTTAGCAAGAGCGCCGTCTATATCGTATAAATAACCTTTGTTTAAAGTTTCAAATTGAATTGCTTCTTTTCCTTCCGGGAGCTCTGGAAGGTCATCCGCGAAATTCTTTTTTTCCAGCCATTCTTCAAACTTCTGGAGAAACTCACTGTTATCGATGTTCACCCTGGCATCCTCGTCATATTCTTCTTTGCTGGTAAATGCAAACTGGAATTGTTTCTTAGAGCCGCCGTCCACGTATCTGCTTACTACCGGATCGCAGGGCAGCGGATCCAGGGAATAGGACATCGCTTCTCCTACGTAATCGACGTTCACTCTCCCGTCGTTCAGAAGAGGACACGTCGATATGAAAGACCTGATAGAGCCGATCATACTACACAATCCGCTTCGCCCCCTTCAAGATAGCATCTTTATGTCGGTTCTTCATACGTTCGAACCAATAGGATTTCTCCTTATGCTCATAATACTGTCGGCGTGCGTATGGCGTAATTTGATGGATCTCTCCGCTTCCTATTGATGTCCCAGGCGTAGCAGATTTAATCAACGTACCAGTCAATCTAGGTGTATCCGGCGCCATTCTCCGGATACACTCACTATCTACAAATGCTTGTCTGCGGTCAAACTGATCTGCACGGTCTTTAGCAAATGCGCTGGACCACTTCAATTTCACGGTCATGCCTTCCACTGTCATCGTCTCATCTCTTGGCTGATAAATCTTATGTATCCCTAACATCGAATTCCCACCACCTTTATATGAGGATTTGAACCGAATGTATTGTAGTTCACGCCGTTCACACAATAATGTGGAATCCCCGATAAACTTTTTACAGTATCTATTTCAACTTCACAATTACCTTTTACAAGATAATCCTCTTTCTGGATCTCCACCGAGACATCCGGAATCCTGACTGTCAATACATTAGTTGCGCCGTTAGCTACTTTCATTCCGTTTTTTGTTATACTGGAAGAGATATTCTCGTACCACCATACTGCAGGAAGATATACCTTCTGCCAGCTGTCGCCTTCACTGCTCTTCCCACGAATCCGATGATACAATGTCGCATCGGCATTGGTGATCATATCCACATCCCACCTTTCTGCTCAGCAGTCCCGTTCCGGCCAGATATTTCTTTGCAATCTGCGAAGCTTTCCTGTTTAAAAGATCTTCAAGGGTCTCACCCTCCTTCTGCTCACTGACATAAGACACAGAATAACCGTCGATGTTCTCAGACTTCTTTCCTCCCCCGCCTGCATCGGCTTTCTGCTTCTCCTTCGCATACATTTCCGCAACTGCGCATACTGCATACTTAAGATCCTCCGGCTGCACCCGCTCGCTCTTCCCAAAGGTCAGATACCGAAGGAAGAAGGAAGCCTCCAGGACTTCCTCCTCAAACCGGTCTCTTTCCAGTTTTCCGTGCGCTTTTCCTGTATAAAACTCATAATCTGCATATGGAAACATCAAGATCACGCTCCCGTGGCTCCACCCGCCTTCAGGATGGCAAACGGACAGCGCTTTGTCTTATCCTTCACCATTGCATTGATCGGGTTCGGGATCTCCCACCCCAGGCGCATCACGGCACGCAGGGCAACCATGTCATTCTGCATCAGGTTATACAGGATATCACCGGTTGCCGGATCCTGGACGATGCCCTGGTCAAACAGCTTGAACGTGATATCCTGGCGGATGCTGTATACTAACTGCGAAAAATCCCCGGAAATCATCAAAGCCTTGCTGCGGTCGAACGCCCCATTGCGCGGGAAGTTCATCGGCGCTCCATCCAGAGAATAATTCGTACCGGTCTGCATATCCGACTTAAATACCGGCTGTCCTGTAGTATCTTTCAGTCCGCGCAGTTTTGCTCTCATAGTGATATCTGACATATGGCCGTTAACAAAATATCCACTCTCTTCGACCTTCGCAATCACACCGCTTTCACCCAGGATAGACTCATACAGGTCATTCCCAAGCATAACAGTCGCACCCGCTTTCGTGGCCGTGGTCACAACACCGTCACGCCAGGTCTGCGGCTTATCGGTATCAAACAAAATAGATCCGTCAATCTTCTGGCCAAATGCCTCCACCAGCCGTGGGCGGACCTCGCCCCAGATATCGTAGTCCGCATCATCAAGGACCGCCTCAGATATCGGCACGATGACAGCAATCTCCTCTGCATAGATGATCTTCTTATCCCATGCCATGGTCGTCAGCTTCTTCTTTGCAGATCCGCCTTCCCCGTTGACGAAATATGCCACCGGGAGCAGGTCAAGTACCGGCATCTTATATTGCGCTGCCGTCATGTTGGCAAGCCTCTTGCCGCGCTGCAGTACAGCCGACTGCTCTACCACACCCTGGATGATCTCATGGCTCTCCTGTACCGGAATCAGTGCTTCTGCATCAGATCTTGTAATAGAAGAACCTTCGCCGGCAAATAACTGTAAATTAAAAATTTTCCTGTTTCTGTTCATATCTCATTCTCCTTCCTTTACCTTCCAAACGCTGAACGGATGGAAGCATTGATTGAATCATGTGTTGTCTGGCTTGTACCCGACCCGCCGTCAGGCTTTCCGGTAGATACCACTTTATAACCCTGCCCCGTAAAGCGCGGGTTTTCCTTCAGAAACGTATCCGCTGCTTTCTTGAAATCCGTCTTATCATTGACCTGCTTACTGACCTTGAACAAGACATAATCAAGATCGTCAGACCTCACACCCTTGTCCCGCAGGTAATTGGTATTCTTCATTTCCTCCACCTGTGCAAGCGCATCATCCCGCTCCTTTTCCACGGCAGACACGTTCGGCTGGCTGGCAGCCTTTTTCGTTCTGTAATCGGCAATCGCTGCGGTGACTTCCTCTTCACTCATACCCTGCCGCTTGAAATAATCCGCAAGAGCCGCTTTCGTTGCCCGGTCAGCCCTTGCCTCCGCAATCTGTTCCGCCTGTTCATAGCTGTATGTTGCACCGCCAGACGCTCCTCCGGCATTTCCCTGGCCGCCGTTGCCATTCCCGGCTGTACCTTTTCCTGCACCCGCACCGCCATTGTCGGCACCGTCTCCACCGCCGTCTGCAAAGATCTGCAGGTCAAAATATCTTCTTCTCATTTTCTCTCCTCACCTTTCTGTGATATTCCCGAGCTTTTTATGTCTTCACGTTTTGGACATAATAAAAACACCTATATTTCAAGGTGTAGTGTCACATAATCCGGGAATGCTTCCTGCACTCCTTCAATACCAATCCTGTACTGCTTGATCAAAAGATCCGTCTTATCACTGGGATATGGGATGAATAGGTTTGGACTTTCCTGACAAACATACTGTTTTTCCATAATCGGGACATCTGACAATTCCAGCAGAGAATTGTATAACGTAAGCGTCAGGGCAGACACTGCAGCACAAACAATATCCTTTCCCCGTTCCGCATAATCAGCATGGCCTTCTGCATAAAATTGGGTGTAATGCCCATCACGCTTACAAATATACACATCAATCAATCACATCACCTCCTAAAAATGGAAATAAAAATACCGCCCACTCCGTAGAATGTGCGGCACTTAATCGTTTGCCTCTTGAATGATCTTATCTATATCATCTATAGAAATATCAATTGTCTCCCAGTCTTTCGGCGAATTCCCAACATCTGCGATAAACAGTTTATTATCAAACGCTTCAACAATGGAAGCCTCTCTTCCATCTTTCAACAAAACGGTATCATATTGTTTTACAATCACTTACTTCACCTCTTTAATGTATGCACTAGTCATCACCGTGGATCCATCCGGCTTATTCAACCATCCCACAACCACATTAGCCGGAGTCCCTTTCTTCCCGTAAAGAATTATTTTTTGCTCATACCGATTACCATAACCATTATTATCTTTGTATATTGAAGGGTACTGCGACGCTTTTCTTCTAATTTCATCCTGTAACTCTTTCCAATTATCAACGGAATATCCCAATCTTGAAATAAAGGCCTTACCTTTTGCAAGTCCCCCCTCATTACTCCCTGCAAAAAGATACTGTGTAAATTTCCCCTCTGGAAGAATTGCATTTTCAGCATTAGGAAGCTTCAACCCCGGATGCTCTTGTAGCTCTCTGCGTCTTTGGTAATCCAATTGCATGAATTCCCACCGCTTAGCATCATTATATTTTATCTGGCCGAAATTGGCAAGAGTTCCAACTTCATCTCCGAGAAGCTTTTTATACCTCTCATACTGTTTGATATCCTTCCCTGCATTTTGGATCATTTCCTTTGGGAAACGGCTCACTACAGACTTATCTAACGGAGCAGTTCTTCCCCGCATATCCATATAGATCCGTTCGCGTTCCTGCCTAAGTCCCATCTTTTTAGAGAACCTTGCATACTCATCCAACTGGGCCTGATATTTACACTTTGCAAGCATGACCTCATCCGGATGCGCACCGCCCTTCCTTAAAAGATCCACCTTCTCACGCTGGGCGCGCATGGCCGTCTCCATCCGGCGCTGCTGCTGTTTTGCTTCATAAAGCGTGTATTCTTTGCCATTAAACTGTTTCGGCGTATTCTCTTCCCTATTCATCTCTTCCAGCCATTTATCCGGCCAATTCCGCTGTGATATCCCCGGAAAGAACGGATAATATTCATGATAACAGTTGGCTCCCAGAAGTCCCGTCACCGTACCAAGTCCACAGATACGGTACAAATCATCCCTGATATATACTTTTCCCTGCCATTCCGCATGCGAAGGCCGTGCCCCCGCGTGCCAGGCAACTTCGAAATGGTTCGTTCCAAGCAGATTTGCATTCATGTCAGAGATCTGGCCGGTTAACTGTGATATCCCAGTCATCACCGCTCTTCTGGCTGCCACTTCAACACGGTTACTGCGTCCTGATGCATAATCTATTGTCCGAAGCCCGCTATTCGTCAGTTGCGTTACTACTCTCCGCAGGACGCTGTTATAATCGAACGCCCCTGTCACGATATCCTTGCTTGCGGCATCCAGGTACTTCTGATACACCTCAGCTAACGGAGTCATCACCTTGCGTCCATTTCCATAATCCAGATAAAAACCAAGTGATCGCGTAATGTTTTCTAATTCAGATCTTGTCTGAAGGATTAACGCCTCCGTGATCTGCTGCAGTTCCTCATTCTCTTCATAAGGGATAAATCTCTCATTGATCTGCTCATAGATATCTTTATTCCGGACATACTCCCAGTTGATTACCTGGTCGTACAGCTCAAACATCTTTGGGTAAGAAGCTTTCAGGGCATCTTTAATCATCTTTTCAATATCCTCAGAAGGATTTCCCAAAATAATCAGCCGATTAATCTGGTAATCTGCCGTACTGGTAATTTTTCCGGTTTTATGTATCCTCCGGATGATATCCTGCATAATTCGCTCTTCCAATTCCAGGTAATTCTTTTCGATCTGCCTGGACAACTTTTCTTTGTACTCCCGGTTCATTCAGATCACCTACTCCACCAGTACATTAGCTTGTTCCGGAAGGTTCTTCTGTGCCTCTTCCGGTGTCTCGCCGTACCATTTTGCCCTGTACTCAGGAAGCCCCATAGCACCCATTGACACGTCCTGGCGGTCGCTCTGCCGTTCTGCCGTCTTATCCTCTATGATCGAATCATCAAAGGCGATTGTGATATCCGTTTCCGCATTTAACCCTGGAACACCGATGCTGATGCCGGCACGGATAATCGTCTGGATCAATTGGATCAGAACCCGGTTAAGTACAAGTTCATGCTTCGTCAGAGACCGATATAAATCTGAATTTTCACTAATTACCTCTGTCGCTGTCTTTACTCCGCCATTTTCGAACTTATAACGGTCTGTCCCAAACCCACACTTTAAGGAAAGCCAGTTCAGGTCATCATTTATGGCTCTGCTGTGTTCCTCGATCCTCAGTTCCATATTCACTTCGTGCATAGCCTCTTTTGACTCCGAATTCTTAAAGTAATCCTCTGGCAGTTCATAAAAGATCGTATCATCCGGATCAAAGACAGCGTTACCGTTCTCTGCAATCAGAAGCTCAGGGACCACAAAGATCCTCTTGCGTCCCAATGAAAATTCATTTGCGTAGCTGTCATATTCCAGATCCAGCTTCCTGACCACATCTATACCATTGGCAAACAGAGACACCCCCATAGGATTCGTAGTATCTTCATCTGCGTTATTGACCAAATTCAGACGGTCAATAACAAAAAGAGGCTGGTCAGAACCCGTTTCAATTCGTTCTGCCAGTCCGCAAAATGCTGGTATCTCTTCCCACTGCTCTGGTGTTAACTCCCTTCCTGCCCCAGCCGTATTCTCCACAACACTATTCTCGATCACATACTGTTTCCGTTCCTCACCTAGCACATCCTCCAACTTATGATATTGAAACTGAATATACTTCTTGCGCTTGCAAGTTGTTGGAAATGTAAAGATACATTCCGTTACCACCTTATTTTTCCAGGATGTTGGATAGATATTGGCAGCTTCTACATAGTTGATTCCGACTGTGCCACCTTTCATATTTCCCGCTTCATCCACAACTGCATCTCTGATATACACCACATAAGCCACTGTCCCAAGTGCAGACTTCCATTCCTGATACTCATTCCCCAGCTCTTCCCATGTATTTTCAGTCAGTACTTGCTTTACAAATGCATCTGTAGTTTCATCCCCCAACGTAATTATCACCCGCTCATTCAAAAGCAGATCAGCCATGTCCTCACACACCTTTTTCGCCATTCCCAGCGCATAACGGGTACAGTTGACAGATGTTCCGTTCCCTCTGTACACCTTATATCTGTGGAACCTGCGGACATTAGAATTATACCAGCTGCGCCACACCTCAATCTGCCTGTAGAAGGTTTTATCTAGCGTATCAATCTCTTTATTTCTAAAATAAGCAAATATATCCATGGTCAGTCCTCCCTTTCAGACACCGGCAGCCAATGCTTTACTTTCGTCCACATCCCCATTACCAGGTAACGGATCGCATCCATACAGTGGTCCCCGATCTTGACTGGTTCTTCTTTTCCTTTTTCGATAGAGTCCTTGTCATATTCGTATGTCTGGAACTCATTGATCGCCCTGTCCTGTCCGCTTGATATGCTCATCAATTGGAATGTCAATACTTTCTGCACACGGCTGATCCCAAGCTTTACATCATTTTCTGCATTGCGGATGCTCACGGGGACATTTGTGATCCTGCATGCTCGTTTTATTTCTTCCTGAAGCCCCTGTGCTGACGGGTCCAGATATAGGTAAAACCGAACATCTGCAGTCCCATACTTTTCTCCAAGTTCAACTACAAAGTTAACAAAATCCCCGGCATACTCCGAAGGGCTCTTCTGATGCCCGCTTTCCCGACCACTGTGGTAATATTCTCCTAACCCTTTCAGCATCCTGCCTCCCAGATCCAGCCCTGCAGCCTGAAATGTAGTCGCATTCTGCTGTCCATAGTCACCGCCGATCCCAATAATGGAGAAACGTTGTCCTTTTTCAGGTTCACTAATGTGATTCTGGCCAAACATGTAATAAACCGCATCATCAATACCGGTACTCTCACCCAGCCATACCCAGCGGTACATCTTCATATCTGTTCGCATCATTTCTTCCGCAACATCAATCAGATCCTGTCCCAGCCACTCCACAGGTACATCCCGATAATCCGTATGAATATGGATACAGTCAGAACGCTCTTCCATCTTCTTACACCACTGGTTGATCGGTGCATTCGGGTTCTTCGGCGGGTTATACAGATAGATCATCTGGAATCCGCTGCTATTTCCCCGGACGAATGTGGCTTCAATGTTGGTCAGCTCATCTTCACCCTCACCGTCGTCAAAAAACTCTGTCAGCTCATCCAGGATAACCAGCTTAATCGGCTTATCCTCATCAATGATACCTTTGGTGTCGTCAATGCCGTCTGAACCTGAGAAATAGATTGTAGTACCATATTTCTTATATGTGATCTCCATTGGTGACTTCGTAATATTAAACCTGTTCTTCGGAATCTGAAGTCGATTGATTCCTCTGAGCATTTCCTTATACACTGTCTTTCGAAGCTTATTGTGGTGCTTCCTTAAAACTACCACAGAACCATGAGCATCTGATACAATCTGGTAATTCGCCCGGATTGCCGCATAACTGGACTTGGTGCCGGCGCGGCCGGAAGTCAGGATAATGTGCTTATACGATTTATTATTGAATATCTCATGATACTTCGGGATGATGATCTCCGATATCCTTACCTGTTTCTTTTTCCGCTGTATCATTTAAAATCTCAACTCCATCCTCTTCATCCTCTGAATAATCCCTCTTAAGTCGGTCCGTGTTGGCTTTCATCTGCTCAATCTCCGCCCGCTGCTTTTCAGTAGCCAGATCCATATGATCAGCAATCCATTCCATTGCCTTAAGTCTATCCGGGAGTTTAACCTTTACTCCGTCTCTCCCCTTCGATATCTCAGAGACCAGGATACCGTCTACTTCTGAATCATTCTTGATATTTACATTAGAGACTTTTACGGTATGTACATTCCCGTTCTTATCTTCAACCTCAATCTCTTCATTGCCAAACTCCACATAATCCTTAATGTCTGCCCTCGCTATGTCAAGATACCACTGGAACACGTCTGCCTCATCAAGCATCTCGCGGTTTAGGCGGTTTTGCTTCAAGCGTAGGATTTCAGATTTAATCCGAGTATTTCCGAGTAATGCAGAACCATTTGTCAACGCTGTTTCATAACTGCATTCATACGCTTTCTGATATGCTTTCGTAGCATTAAAGCATCGGATGTAATACAAGCAAAAAAGCCTCTGCTTATCGGTTAAATCTTCATTCTTTACCACCTGTTCAACCGCTTGCTTTATCACGTTGTGATTTCCCGGCTGGCCGCCCCGTTTTCGTTTGGTAACGTTACCTTTCGATTGATTAGTAACGTTACTATTCCATTTATCTAAATTCTTCCACTTCCTGATCTGGGTTTCTGACACACCGAGATCGGAAGCGATGTCTTTCAATTTTTTCTTTCCGCCCGAGTCGAGCCATATCTTATATGCCTCATCCCGTTTCGGGCTCCTGGCTCTCGGCATACCACCACCTCTTAATCCAGTCTGATTTATTGCATAAAAAGAACGCTCCGCCGAAGCAAAGCGCCCTTTTCTAAGTTTATAGAGGAAACCGTAACGTCTATCATCACTGATCTCAGTATATACTATAACATTTTGAATCGGGACATGTGGGACATTCGGGACAAATTTTAACTTTTTTCCATAAACCTTTGAAATTCTTTTTTTACACTCTCTCCTGTAGCCTTCCGCCCGATCTTCGCCGCCGTCTGTTCCCACGTCATCTCCTCAAAGATCTTATACCGGATGATCCTCTGCATCCTGATCGGGATCGTCAGCATCCATTCCTCCACCTGTTTCTTAATCCTCTCTGCATTCTCCTTACGTTGTTCCAGAAGTTTCTCTTCCAGGCGGAGATTCCCGTCATCCTGATAAGTGAAAGTCGTACCTTGGACTTTGAAGTGCTGCTCTTGATACGGGAAGCTTGGATTGCTTCCTTTCACATTTGTCTGGATCACCGTCTTACGCTTCTTTTTCAGGCGCCGGATATCCTTCTCCGTCTCTTTGACAAGCGCACACGCATCTATGTAATTATTCAGAATCTTCTTGTCCATGGCCGCTGTCCTCCTTTAGCCTTGGGATATACACCCGGTTCTCATGACGCTTTTCCGCCTTGCGTACCTTCCCGAGAAGCTGCCGCATCTGGTCTAATGTTTTCTTATTCTGGGGATCCCGGACAAACTCCACAACTGGATTCGTAACCTCAAACAGGTCTTTATACACCCTGCGTTCCACTCGGTTCTGGTGGATCTTCATACCAATCTTTGTAATCTTATCCGGATTATGTTCAAATTCAATCGCATGGATCAGGTCCTGATGCCGTTTGTCCTCTTCACCTACTCCATTGTAAGCCATGGAATTCAGCTCCTGGCACTCATCCAGGAAATCAAGGAAGCTCTTTATCTGCTCTGACAGTCTCTTGTCCAATCCCGATCTCCCCTTTTATATCATACTTCTTCGCCATGTACTCAGCCACATTACAGCACTCGTATGCCTTTCGGACGAATGCCCTTGCCGCGCCGGCCGTTGGTTTTGTCTCTGCCATCTCCGTCAAACGGCGCTTCCGGTCCATATTGACTATGTTCCGCTCCCTGCCACGTTTATTCATGACTCTCACTCTCCTTCTCATCTTGCCGGACAAGAGCAAATGTGAATCCTGAGATGAAATCATTCATCCTTTTCAAATCCTTAGAGTGAAGCTTCTCCAACATATCGTTTATGCCTTCTATACACTCCTGTCTACTCACAACCCACCTCCGCTCTTCACAATCTCCAGCACACCAAGCGCGCCGCAATTCTCACAACTGATATCGTCGATATCATCTAATGTCCGGCAACTGTGGCATGAACCACAGATATCACTATGAGCATATTCTTCCAAGTCCTTAACGACCTTGTCCAGGTCATAGGCAATAGGCGCTTGCTCAACAAAATTCATGAAAGCGCCTATCGCAGAGCTCATACCGTCACATACATCTTCCGAAACAAACCCTTTTTTATTCTTTTCCGCAATGACATTCGTTTTCTGCTCTTTTAAGTAGTCCATTACCATACTTCTGCTAATCAGATCATTACTCATTTTCCTTCTCTTCTCCTTCCTGAATCGTCGTTTTGCCATACATGATCTTGTCCCAATCCTTCAGAACCTCTTTGATCACTCTATCACTGTGTTCCTTGTTTTCTCCCTTACCTCTGCAGATCATTCTGCCTTACCGTTCCTTTCTTTTTGTTCAGTAGCTAACCGTTTCATTTTTAAGGAAAACCAGTACCTTTCCGCTATCAGATGCACTTATAAACAATACATTTCTCATTAAATATTTTTCTGGAAATTGTGATATTTTGTACTCCCGTACATCCCCGTCGCAGACCAAAAGCACTGGAAATTCCTCAGGCAAAAAGTTTGTTTTAAACTCCTCTAAAGTCATCCGGCATTTCTTCATTTTCTCCCTTACCCCTGCAGATCATTTCTACCATCTCTCTGAAAATCCTAAATTCATTCAATTCCTATCAGAAATAACGATTTAATTCTCAATCATTTGCACATTCTTCACGGGCAAGCTTAACAACCTCCACTGCCTCTCTGATTGTCAGTTCAGGATGTCTTCCTGAAAGATAAAAAAATACGTCTGTATCAAAGCAACCAGTCTTAATCAATTGCGGCTCATTAAGCACATCTTTCAAAATCTCATTTATATTCATTTCTACCTCCGCTAACTTTCAATTTATTTTAATAGTTCCTTTCACCTTCCCTGATTGCCTTGATCCTTGCTTTCAGACTCTTCATCACCCATTCCTGCATATCATCTTTCCTCTCCAGGGCTTTCATAACATCCTCATCACGGGTCCCGCTGCAGACCAGATGATGGATAATCACCCTCTCACTCTGTCCCTGTCGGTGGAGTCTCTTATTCGCCTGGGTATAAAGTTCATAATTCCACGTCAACCCGAACCAGATCACATGGTTCCCGCCCTGCTGCAGGTTCAGCCCGTAGGCACTGCTTGCCGGATGCGTCAGCAGGATATCAATTTCCCTGCGATTCCAGGCATCCTCATCACAAGACGTCTTGAGTTCCCGGATCCGAAGCCCAGACTTCTCCAACGCTTTCAAGATTCGTTCCCGGTCATGCTGGAAGTTGTAGAATACCAGTGCCGGTTTCCCCTGAAGGGATTCCACCAGTTCCAGGAATGCTTCAATCTTGCATCCGTGTACCCCATGCACACTGTGGTCATCGTCATAGATCGCACCATTCGCCAGCTGCAGAAGCTTATTGCTCAGCGCGGCGGCGCTAGTCACACTGATATCCTCTTCATCTCCCGGCAGTTCCAGCACCATCTTCCGCTCCAATTCCCGGTATGCCTTTTCTGCCTTGGCATCTAACACAACCGGTACCTGATGATAGATGACCTCCGGAAGCTGCAGGTAATCTTCCGCCTTCATGGAGATGCAGATATCTGAAATCTTCTCCAGAATACTCCCTTCACTCCCCGGCTTCGCCTTGTAGTTGTAGATCACATTCTGCCCCCGGTCTCCCGGATCAAAATACCTCTCCCGGAACTGGGTGTATCTCTTTCCCAGGCGCTCACCTCCGTCTAACAGATAAATCTGGCTCCACAAATCATCCAGTCCGTTCGGGGACGGGGTTCCTGTCAGCTCCACTATCCGGTCAATATGCGCTCCCATACTGGCCAGTGCCTTGAATCTCTTCGCCTTATGGCTCTTAAAGCTGCTGGATTCATCCACGACCACCATATCGAACGGCCAGGAATTCCGGTAATAATCCACCAGCCACACCACGTTTTCCCGGTTGACGATATAAATATCTGCCGGGGTATTTAACGCCCGGATCCGTTTTGCCTGGCTGCCTAATACCGCAGATACCCGAAGCATTCTTGTATGATCCCACTTATCCTTTTCCCGGGTCCAGGTACCTTCCGCAACTTTCTTTGGCGCAATCACCAATACCTTGCGTACCTGGAAACGGTTATACTTAAGGTCTTTGACCGCCGTCAGCGTAGTCACCGTCTTGCCAAGTCCATTAACCCATATCCAAGAACAGCCCTAACTTCTTGATCTCAATGATCTTGTTGATACAGTGCTGCTGGTATGCATGCGGCTTGAATATCATTTTGCATCACCCCCTTTCTTTTTCCGGCCTTTACAGCTCGTATTTACAATCCAGCGCTTTGCTGGTTTCCTCAAATCCCTGGTCCTGAAAGAACTGGCTCAACCCGTCCATCCCGTAAATAACCGTCACATCCTGCCCCAGTTTCTCAAGCCTCCTGACCTGCACCTCCTGCAGGGCTGTCAATCTCCCTCTATCTGTTTTCAGTTCCACGAAGACCGGCTGCCGGTGCGGGAAGATCACGATCCTGTCCGGCACCCCATCATTGCCCGGGCTTACCCACTTGTACGCGATCCCGCCCAGTTTCTTCACCTCACGCACCAAAATTTTCTCAATCTCTGATTCTCTCATTCCGCATCAGCTCCTCACTCTTTTCCCTGTTGACCTCATCTGGATCCTTATCATCCGGCCACACCCACCAGTACGTACCGCCCACGTTCTCGGATTTCACGCCCAGGCTCTTCCGGGCATCCTTCATGAACTGCCTGCCAACTCCCGACTCCTTCGCCCTTTTCAGGATTTGTTTTACCTCCTGACGCTTTTCTCCATCTCTGAAGATTGCACTTAATACCATTTCCGCACAAACTAAGTTACATCTTTCTACCATGGCTCAATCTCCCTCCGTTCCCAAAAGCCCAAACCGCTTTATATATATTACTGATGTATTTTCATTAGGCTATTTAGGTAATTTAGGTGGTATTATATATCCCTCAATTTTATTTATTTTTTCTTTTTATTAGATAGTTTGGTAACATTGGTAATATATAATAATTTATCCTGTATTTCTGCGGTTTTCACCGTTGCTGAAAGCCGTAACCAGATGTCATTTTATTGGTAATCGTGGTAATGTTACCGAAGTCATGAAAATTCATTTTGACTCCCCTATTTTTACATTGTTCGCTACGCCTTGTACACGCTCAAACCCCCTCTGTGTCCCATGCGGGCCATACCTTCTTTTCGATTTATTCCGTTTCCACCCCGGCATCGATGTCAAAATGGAATTGATCTCCATACTGTCTTTCCTGCTCATATACTTTGCTTCGCCGTTCATGCATTCCACCCAGATTTCCATCGCGCACACTTTCCTCCGCCGGGTCAGCACTTCACCCTCTGGAAGCTTCATATTCCCGCTGTAAAACTGCCTCCTGGCCATCAGGCTCATAGAATCCCAGTTAGACGGGATATCCTTATCAAGGAACTCTTGGATGATCCCTTCTTTGCCTGACAGTTCCCTGTGGCTCTCCTGCATTTCCTCTGCCGCCTGCTCCAATTCTTTCGGCAGATATAACGGCTCTCCAAGCATCCAGTACAGATATGCTTCCGCCCAGATCTGATCCACCTCGTTCGGCAGATCCTTCCATATGGATTTCCTCGCCGGGCACACCCCGACATCCACCGGCCAGAACCGCCGGTTCCCTGTCACATCCTTCAGAAACTCCTCTTCATTGCTGGTGCCGAAGAACACGCACCGCCGCGGGTATTTGTCCGTCCTCTTACCATATGCCGCCCGGTAAATATCATGTGTCTTACTTAAAAACTGCTTGACTGCATTCGTCTCCTGCTTTGACATGGCCGTAAGCTCTCCGATTTCATTGATCCAGGTTCCCTGTAGCAGCTCTGCTGCTTCTTTCCCCCCAAACATCGTCAGGGAATCCGAAAACCAGTCTTTCCCAAGACGTGATAAAAAGGTACTCTTCCCAATCCCCTGGGGACCTGCCAGGATCGGCATATAATCATATTTCACGCCGCCGGTAACTGCCCTTGCCACCGCCGCACACAAGGATTTACGCGTCACCGCGCGGACATAAGCACTGTCTTCTGCCCCCAGATAATCCGTAAGCAATGTGTCCAGCCGCTTGACACCATCCCATTTCAATCCTTTCAAATAGGACTTTACGTCGTTGATACGGTTCTGACTGCCGACGATTAGTAATGCATTATCCAGCTTCTCCTTTCCTGTGATCCCATAAAATGATTCCATATAGCTGTAATATCCGGCATCATCCGGATCCCTCCATCTGCGCCGGCCAGTCTCTGTACTCCACGGTACTTTGCCGATGACAAGTCCGCAGTTTGCAAACTCATCCGTCACGATCTTGCCTTTTAGCAGGGGATCGTTTTCAAGGATAAGAACCGCATTATTAATAGTCTTTGCTATATTTCCCTTCCCGTCATGAGTCAGGCGCTTGATCCACTCCAGATCCGGCTCCTGACCCGCCTCATCTGTCTCATTATCTCTCTGCAGGTCAAACGCTTTCTGTGCCTGTTCAAACTTCTCCTTTGCCATCAGATCCGATACCGCCGGATCCGCAGCTGCCATCTGGCTCATAAGCACAAATGACGGCAGTTTATTGTTCGGCGTACCTTCCTTCGCCTCCCTGTCCTTATCTCCATACATATGAAGGCGTACCAGGTCAAACGCATTGACCAGAAGCCCGGAACAAGGATCCGTGGCATGGTGGGAATACAGGAACATGTCCCTGTCGTATACCACTGCCCCGCCCACAGTAGAGCCTCCAGTATATGTATATCTGCCCGAAACGGCCGTTTCCTCGTACATGCCCGGGATAAACTTCTCCATTGCCTGTACAATGTTATAGGTACGGCAGAACGCGCCGATAATCCCTCTCTTCGCAGTCGGATCCTCCTGCTTTGCCAGGCGTCTTCTTTCTGCCGCATCCGTCCCCGGGACCTGCGGCCACTGCGCCACCTCCTTCCAGTCTCCATACATTCCCAGAATTCCGTCCACGCTGCAGAAGCCGTTATCGTATACCTGATATATGTATTCACTGTCACTGCAGCAGCTTGGCCAGTACATCAGCCGGGATACATCAAACGTCGTCGGATCGCAGAACTCGATCCCGATCAGGGACGCAAGTTTTCTTGCCGCCGGTTCATATTCGTCTGCCGTTGCCGTGCGGTCTAATGGAACTACGAGACGAAGCCTGGGCGCATACCCTGAATGCTTCCGTGTACTGTAGACCGCTGCAGCACATCCCAGGGCTCGGACTCTCCGAAGGATCTCATCCGCCTGTCCCGGCGGGATCTGGTCCATATCCAACGTGACCAGATCCCTACCTTCAACATAAGCTGCTTTCCGGATATCATGTGTAAACGTACCGCCGACGAACCCGCCGACATCCTTTAATTCATCCTGTCTTGCCTTTGGCAGGGCAAGATATTCTTCTATCGACTCGGGGCTTCTAACCGGAATCCGCAGCTGGTCAACAAATTCGGACCAGAAAATCTCCGTTCTCGGCCAATGTTTTGTTTTTCTGGTACCGGCCACACTGATCCGGATCTTCCTGTTATTCTGCATCTTCCTGGTCCTCCTAGTCTTTCATATAATAAGCGCTCTCAAATCCCGCGCCTTTCAACATAAGGCCCTGCGCCCAGGGGATCGGTTCCGCCATCAGTGTACAAATCTCATCCACCGTTACATTTTGCGGGGCATCTATGATTACTTCGTCGTGCACATGGAAGACCACCTGCAGCCCTTTTTCCTGTATCCGCTTCAGTACCTCTGCAAGACAGTCCCGGGCAATCGCCTGGACGATGTTCTCCGTCATTTTCCCGCCATAGGTGGATAATATTACCCACTTTTTATTCTTCCCAATCCCGTAATAATGTACTGCAGGCCTGCCAAACTGGTCATCACTGATAAAAGGCCTTGGGTAGAATAGTTTCCGTCCGCTCGGCAGTCGTACCGTAAGAAACGACTGCCCGTATACCAGATCCCCTTCCAACGCGAAAATCAGCCCTGGAACTGCCTGTGGCTGTGCTGTCTGTACACAGGCAATGGAAGCCTGCTGTACTTTCCACCACAGGTCCCGGATCCGTGGATTCGCATCCCTCCATCGTTGGACGATGTCCGGAAGCTCATCCTCTGACAGCCCCATATCTAATGCACCCATCTGGATCAGAGCTGCTGTACTGCCCTGGTATCCCAGTGCAAGCGTTGCCACCTTCCCTTTCTGTCTCAAACTGTATTCCGGATTCCCTTTTACAATCTTCTCGATCGGAACATGAAACATCTGGGATGCCGTTGCTTCATAAATCTTCCCGTGGGTCGCAAACACTTCATTGACCCACTGTTCTCCGGCCAGCCATGCGATTACCCGCGCCTCAATAGCTGAAAAGTCTGCAACAACAAATTTATTACCCTCCGACGGGATGAATGCCGTCCGGATCAACTGTGAAAGTGTATCTTTTACATTGCCGTATAAAAGCTTCAGCCCGCTGTAATTCTTTTTCTTCACGGTTTCCCTGGCATAATCCAGAGACTTGATATAATTTCTCGGCAGATTCTGCATCTGTACCATACGCCCCGCCCATCTTCCTGTACGACCCGCGCCATAGAATTGTGTTACACCACGGATCCGGTCATCCGCACATTTTGAAATCTCCATCGTGGTATATTTCTCAATTGAAGTTTTCTTTAGCTGCTGACGGATTTCCAGCATCCGGTGCACATCTTCCGGGTAATCTCTTTTAAGCATCTCTGATATGGTCGCTTTCTGCATATCAGGCACTTCATCCCCTGTCCTTTCATAAAGCCAGGCTGACAATTGCTTCTCGCTATTTGGATTCACCAGACTTGTCAGGCTGACAGCTTCCTCCGTCAACTGCTGTTCACAGACCGCGTTGATAAAAAGCGCCCCTTCCAGCATCTCTGTATCTACCCTGACGCCAAATGCATTCATAAGTACATCCATCTGCCAGAGACGTTCTTCATCCATCGGCATAGGGAACAAATCTAACCTTTTTAAAATCTCATTTTCGGACACCACATCCTGCATGCAATACTGCTTAAACAGTTCCCACTTCTCCGGGGCATGCTTCGGCAGATTCCAGGATCTTCCACCGTTTGATCGGGTTGGCTTACAAGGTACGCAGAAATACTTGATCAATGCCTTCCCGACCGTAAGCTTCCGTTTATCCTGTGGCAGTCCGGCCGCATCTCCTGCCCGTTCCAGCCCTGCCGGGTATCCGCAGTAAAGCCCGTGGGCCATCGTACATTTCCACTGCCAAACCGGAGTGACATACCCTGCCCGATTCAGGCAGTACCATTCAAACGCTGCGTTATAGGCGTGCTTTACTACTTCCGGAGACCGCAAAGCCTCCAATATCTCACCCGGAACCCGCTCTCTCTGTGCCAGATCTACGATCTCAACATCTTCTTCATCTACTTTATACGCAAACAAGAGAATCTCAAAATCCGGGGACTGTGCATACTTGTACAGCCCCGCTTTCCCGATATCTACGCTGCTTTTTGTTTCAATATCTATGCTCAAATGCCTCATACATCAAACCTTCTTTCCTGGGAAGGGCTGAAAGAACCCTACCAAGGCAATCCCGAGATCGGATTGATTCCTCCTGATGCCGCCGGCGTTGCATAAGCTGATGTAGTCTGTGGTGTATATGCTGTTACCGGCGGTACTGCCTGTGCGGTATATGCTGCCGATGCTTGTGCTGCTGGAGCTGTATAAGCTATACCTGCTGGCTGTAGTTGCTGGCTGAACCCAAAAGCCTGCGCCGCAGTCGGCATTCGTCCACTAAGCGCTTCTCCGTCCCGGGTCTTCAAGACCGCTCCCAGTCCACAGCCAATACCCTTTTTGCCTCCAAAAGAATATGGGAAGAAATTTACATTAACCTTTCCATACATCCCGCTGTACACTTCCGACTGATTAATAATCGGATTCCCCACTAAATCCACAACTTCCGGCGGATAGTCTACTTTTGCACTGGCTGTAAATACCCAGTGCCCCTTACATTCTGCCCCGAATTCCATACCATCCGACGGGCGTGTGCCGTCTCCATCATGCACCGGAGTCGGCACGATAGGCGGACACTGGCCGTTCCACTTCTCCGCAATTCCCCTCTGCTTTGCAGCTTCGATTGCCGCGTTGATCCGGTTCATGGTATCCACATCCGTCTTCGGTACCAGTACCGTAACACTGTACTTCTCTTCCTGTCCTATCATTGCAGCATAGGGCTTAAATAAATGACAGTATGATAACCTCACTTCTCCTGTCGTTACGTTTGTTAAATCACTCATTCTATTACATCCTTTCTACTATTAATTGCTTGTTTGGAATGCTTCTGCGGCCGTTACTTTATTGGTAATAGCCGGCCGTTTATCTGACTCTTTTACCAATGCCGGTTTCCCCGGCTTCTTGATCACAAATTCCCCAACTGACTCCTGGAAGCCTCTCTTTCCGATCAGCTTCTCTGTCTGCGGTGCCGTCAGCGGCTTTCTCTCCCATAGCATTTCTTCCGGCGCAAGACCGCTCTTTGTCAGTATGTCAAATGCCTTATCTATATCTGCCCATTCTCTGCCGCCTTTGCCTTCTACCGCTTTCCATCCCGGCACAGCTTTTCCGGCCAGACATTCCTTCAAGGCGTACTCTTTAAGCTTCTCCAGCCATTTGGCAACATCCTCGCCCTTCTCCAGATACTGCCCCACTTCTTCATTACTGATCAGGGGCGGCAGCTTATCAGTGAAAAATGCAAGGCGTACATTCTCCTCTGCCCGGGCCCTGCACTGCGCGCTTGCCCTGCAGAAACGGCAGACATCCTTCCCCGGAGAGTAATCACCTTCTCCCTTAACCGCAAGGGCAGCACGCTCTTTCACATACTCACCAAATTTCAACAGATCATCTACCGGACATCCCCACTCAGATATGGAGTCAAGTCTCGGCTGTACGATCGTAAGCTTTGCTTTGCTGATCGGATACAGCATGCGGTATGCCTGATACGCACCCAGGGCATACAGCATCAATTGCGGGTTCTCCTCGGCGCTGACAGGAACGCCTTTACCGTATTTAAAATCAATCACGTGTACTGTGTCCCCATATAACAGTATGCAGTCCGCGATCCCGCTTCCCTCAATCTCATCTTCTGGATCCGCAAGGGTATATTCCTTGAAATATACCCGCTGCTCGATTCTGACACTCGGCATAGACTTTAGGGAAAGCGCAGTAGTCTTTATGTAATCCAGGTAATCATCTGTATAACCCTGCATCTCATCCTTCCATAATCCGCTTTCACTCAGCTTTTTGACTGCGCTGTTCAGCTTCCGTTTTCCGAGTTCTTTCGGGAAGAAATAATTCCTTACCTTCATCTCTGCAAGCTCATGCGCAAGCGTGCCTTCTGCTGCGGCTTCTGATTCCGTATCCGGGAATTGATCCTCCAGCTTTGCGCTGGGCGTGCATGCCAGCCACCGGTGCGCACCGGATGCGCTTAGTAATGCATGTTTCCTTTCTGAATGTCCCATCAGATCTGCGCCCCCATTCCCCGAAGTGCTGTTGCAAAGTTTCCGTACTGTTCCGGCGGGAGCATCGGCAGGGCCTCCACTCCGTATCCGGCAAGAAGTTCCTGGAGCTGCATCTGCATTCCCCGGTCCATCAAAAGCATTGCCGCACTGGCAAGCTCATCTAAAGTATAAGTCTTTGCTGCTGTCGGGACTGCAACTGTTTGCGTGGGAGCTGTTACCTGCGGCACTGCTTGTGATGCTGGTATTGGCTGGGTTGCTGCAGCCGGCTGTGTAGCCGGAACTGGCTGGGCTTGTGCCGACTGCGGCTGTGCCGGCTGCTGTACTGACATTGATTGCCCCGTCATTGCCTGTACGGGTATCTGTGTAGCCTGGGCAATCTGCGCACTGTATGCCGTTGTCTGAGGCGCTGCGGTTACAATACCCTCTGACTGTCTTTGGGGCGCCGTAGTTTGCTGAACCGGCCCTGTCTTCTGGATTTCTGATACCCTCTTTACAGTCTCGGTAATCACCTTTGCAATCTTGTTCACTGCATCATCATCATCAATCTTAATACATACGTGTAAATCCATACCTTTTTATTCCTCCTACTTTTATTATTTTGAATTATCGCTATCTTTCCTGTGATAGACTCAAAAAAACACTGTAAGTAAGCTCCCATTTGTCGTGTTCTGCATTGTCAAATATTTCTCTACAGCCTCCAGATATCCCTTTGTCAGTACAATCGAAAACGCATGCCGGATCGCCCGTTCTACTCTTGATGGTGTATCATCATGCATTTCAGACAACTTCCAGTACAATGCTGTCATCCAGCCCCAATACCGTGTTTTCTCCATTTCCATCAGTTCCATAGCTTCTGCAATATACTGGAAACCTTTGATATTTGCCGGCATCCCCATCTCTAACAACGCATTCATTGCTTTATTTTTCATTTGAATCCTCTTTTCTTATGTGCTATACTTTAATTGTGTATTGATGTGAGCGCTTGAAGGTTGCCGCCTTTTATAAGCGCTCTTTTTCATTCCCAGACCACCTCACCATCCTCATCTTTCCGGTAGAACCACCAGCAATGATCCTCATAAGTGATACTGATTCGACCGTCCTTCTCTTGATATGCTTTCACCGGCTTACCGTGGATCCACGTCTTAACCGCTGCCAGATGTGTCTTCACATACCGCATGATCTCTTCTGTGATCGGGATCTCTACCATTGCGTTCAACTACCTGTTACCCTCCTTTCTACTTCTTCCAAATACATCCTTGCCTCATACATATCAAACGGCGGCACTATCTTCCGGAGATTTTTATTCTCCAATCTCTTATGGTATTTCTCATAATCCGCATATACCGCAAGACTGATCAAATTATCTATTATGGCATACCGGTTATATCTCTTCCCGATCTCCTTTTTAATACCCTCGACCCTGCGGTATACAGTTGGATTAGAAACCCCGAAAATATGGGCAATATCCGTCTTGTTTCGGTACATCTTGTTACTTACTGCCATCTATCTCACCTCTTCTTATTCATTCTTAAAGTAAAACTCTTCCAGAAAATGCTTTTTTTATTTAACATAATGAGAACTAAACATTGAATTATCAGAAGAATAATTCTAAAGTTATTTGCCCTGTCCACAAACGTAAATGCTTCAACAATTGCACTTCTGATCTCTGTACCGTATAACGCATTTCGAATCTTATTATTTAATTCTCGCATTCTTTTACTCATCATCTACTTACACCACCTCCTTCTCTTCTGCTTGTAAAATCTTTCCAATTCTCCTATACTGTACTTACAGGACACTGCCATGCCCGAGTACTTAAGAAAGGAGAATTTATATGACACTTAACATTGATTGTATCAGAGATATCATTATTGCAATTTCCGATAATATCACCCCTGACAGTTATGGATACATAGAGCCAATCAGCCCTGTTGATCTAGCCAACTCCACCCTATCGCAATATCCTTCGAATGAAGTGTTATACTGGATACGGCAACTAATGGATTCACACGTGATAGTTCCTGGCAAAAAGTACATTGATGAACCAATACCATATATCAAAGATTTATCTATTTCTGGCTACCAATTCATTAATGCGACCAAACCTCCTACTATCTGGGAAAAAGTAAAACCGAAACTTTTAACTGTTTCCGCTGACTCTATTTCCATCTTCATTGAAAAAGCCATTGAATTTGGGATGGGATTTATTCCCTAACAGTGATACATTCATTTTAAGAGTCAGGCATGCAAAATCTTCATTCTCATTCTGCTCTACCTTGTATGCACTGACTCCACGTAAACGGGATCCATCCAGAAATAAACCTTCATCTAATTTGAGTTTGTGAAGCTTCATTCTCTCACACCACCTCCTTCTCCCTCATATTTTCACTTTCTTTCTGGCGCATAAGAAGTGTGTTTGCGTCCCTTGTAAGCAGAAGAATATCTGGCAATTCGATCTGTTTTAGAATAGTGACCATATTTTCTATTTCCTGCTCTTTCCTTACTTCAAGCCCCATCATGCTTATCACCTCACCTTCTTTTTGTGATACAATGAACACTGTGGATCGCGAATCGCCTCTAAGTAATTAGCTCTCAACCATCCTCCAACGCGACCCACTGTTGTGTTCTCAAAAAAAAATGTATTGTTAATACTTTCTACATCTCCTATACTATAGATACCGAGTACCAGTCGGAATACTTAGGAAAGGAGAATACTTATGCGTAGACATGAACCACCATTCAACGGAAAACGCTTCTTACTTAATCAAAATACCGGTGAAATTCATGATTTGGATAATGAAACAGATTCTTGCCACATTGATAAAATTGAAAAAGAACACATTCATATGGATGATTCTTATATGAATTGTCTTATCCGTGCTAAAGCAAATAATTGTCCAAATCCAAACGGCTGTTTTTATTGTCTACCCACAAAGGATAAGGGTTGACGCCCCTCCCACCGAGCTGCATCATTAATTTGTTGCAGCTCTTCTTCTGTAACTTCTACATTTAAAATGTCTCTCATTTTTTCTGGAGTGTCAGATTCACAGATAATACCAAATAAAATGTTTGCTACTGAATCCGCCTCAAGTTGTTTTAAAGTATCCCAAATCTTTATTTCATATCACCTCCCTGTATGATTGTCTAGTTGTTGTTACACGACTATTATATGATGTTCAATGACTTTTGTCAATATTATTTTTGTTGATTTAACAACTTTTTGTTGACACAGTGACGTTTTTGATTTACTATAGTAAGCAGAATGGAGGTGACTAGAATTGAAAGATAGGATAAAATCTTTAAGAAAATCTTTAGATATGACACAACAGGAATTTGCTGATAAAATAGGTTTAAAAAGAAACAGCGTTGCAAGTTACGAAATAGGAAAGAATTATCCTATGGATACCGTAATTAAGTCAATATGCAGAGAATTCAATGTTAATGAAGAATGGCTTCGTACTGGCGAAGGCGAAATGTTCGAAGAACTAACCGAACAGCAGAAGATAATAAAATACACAGCCCTTCTTTTAAAGGATAAAGATTCGGCAGTAGCAAATGCAATCCAGACTTTGATTATTACATATGAACAATTGGATGATGCAAGTAAGGCAACTTTAGAAAAAATAGCATTACAGTACATAAACAACTTAAAAAAGAGCCAGTAACCCAGCTCTTTACTCATCACTTTGAAAGATAACTTCGTACGAAAACCAGTATATCCCGCACTTTCTCCGAAGACTCTTTCTGAAGTAATTCAACAATGAATTTTATATCTTGTTGTTTTTTGTATTCTTCACTATTACTCATATGTATTACCTCCAACACTTAGCAAAAACACATGTTCGAAATTCCTTGTTGACATAATACTACTATCTGCATAAAATATCAATTGGAAATATCAAACAAATGTTCGCGTAAATATTTGTGTAAAATTATTTTAAATATAACCGCTTCAGCGTTTATATAGATTTCTCAACGTAAGGCTAAACAAAAGAGGAAAGAGAGGAAAATATGAAAAGAAAAATTGCAATGTTAATTCTGGCACTATCGCTTGCTATCTCTACAACTGCTTGTGGAGGCGACGGTAAAGAAAAATCTTCTGAATCAGAAAAGAAGGAAGAAACTTCAAAAGAGTCTGATGAAACTACTGATGATCTGGAAGCCTTTGGAGATATAGATGTTGAAGAAGGGATATTTAACGTCGAATTGACAATCCCAGCAGAATATATAGAAGGGCAGACACAGGAAGATCTGAACAAAATTTCCGAAGAACACGGTTTTAAATCAATCACCTTAAATCCCGACGGAAGTGCAACTTATACCATGACCAAAAAGCAGCATAAAGCTCTCCTTGAGGAATACAGTGCTCAGATCAATACCAGCATGAACGAAATGGTCGGATCAGAAAATTATCCAAATTTTACAAAAATAGAAGCCAACGAGAACTTCACTGAATTCACCGTAACCACCAAATCGGCAGAGCTTGATATGAATGAATCATTTTCCACAATGGCATTTTATATGTATGGCGGATTATACGGCGTATTTAGCGGAGAGAATGTAAGTAACATCTCTGTTACTTTTATCAACGCAGATACCGGCCAGGTAATCGAAACTGCAAATTCATCCGATGCAGGCCAGACTCAGTAAAACGGTGAATGATGGATGATTCACTCTCGTAAAGAAAGGACGTGATCACATGCCAATGCCGCAAGAACGCACTTATACATCAGAAGACTACTGGAACCTCCCAGATGGACAGCGCGCGGAGCTGATCGACGGGAAGCTGTATGCTATGGCTCCGCCCAGCCGAATCCATCAGGAAATATCTGGAGAACTCTATACCATAATTAATAATTACATCAAATCAAAAAAAGGTGATTGCAAAGTTTACTACGCTCCATTTGCCGTAAACCTAAATGCAGACGATAAGCTTTGGGTGGAACCTGATATCTCTGTCATATGTGATAAAAGCAAATTATCAGATCGCGGATGTGAAGGAGCTCCAGACTGGATTATAGAAATCGCATCCCCCAGTAATTCACGAATGGACTTCGCTGTCAAATTATTTAAATACCGTACTGCCAGAGTTCGGGAATACTGGATTATAAACCCGATGAAGAAAGTTGTTCAGACCTATATCTTTGAAGATGAGGAAGATGCAAATATGTATTCTTTTGATGATGAGATACCTGTTTATATTTTTGATGGTTTGACTGTCAAAATCTCTGACTTATTATAGAGAAAACCGCCCCTGAACCAACAGGAACGGTTTCACATAGATGTAACTCGCAAACCAGAGGATTACGGTATACATCCACCCTAAGCAAGTTGATTATACCATAATCCTCCGCATTTTACGAGGGTTATTTTTTATACCCTTTTCCAGGAGGAATAGATTATGTGGAGTGAAATATTGCCAAACGGAAAAGTCCGCTTTGTTGAACGCTATGAGGATCCTATGACCGAAAAGAGCCATAAAGTATCCATTACCATGGACAAGGACACTGCAAGCACCCGGAAACTTGCGCAGGCAGCCCTAAATGACAAGATAGACGCAAAGCTGTCATCTATTACAGCTACCATCAAAAAAGACGCTCTACGGCTCTCTGAGCTCGTCGAACTCTATCGCACAGACCAGAAAGCCACCGTTACTCAATCTACATACCAGCGGAACTATTTTGCCATGGACTCCCTTATGCGGATCCTTGGCCGGGATATCCTGGTGGATAAGATCACCGCCGGATATGTCCGCGAAAAACTCGCGGCGGAAAATGAAAAGCCCGGAACCACCAACGAGCGTATTACCCGATTAAAAGCCCTGATGCGCTGGGGATATCAGAACGATTATATTGCTGACATTCGCTGGCTTGATAAGATCAAGAAGTTCAAAGATGATGAAAAGGCCCAGAAATTGGAAGAAAAATATCTTGAAAGTGATGAATTGAAGATCCTGCTGAAAAACATGAAGGTCGATAAATGGCGGATGCTCACGGAGTTCTCTGCTCTCTCCGGCCTGCGCGCCGGTGAAGCGATCGCGCTCAATACATCTGATATAGACTTTACCAATCGGTACATTCATATCAGTAAGACATACGATCCGGTGAACCATATTGTCGGAACACCGAAAACCGCAACCTCTAATCGAGAAGTATACATGCAGGATGAACTCTTTACCCTATGCAAACAGATCAAGCGGTATATGGACAAGGAACGGTTCTACTGCGGGCACCGATCTGAGCTGTTCATGTGTGATGTAAATGGTGATTATCTGAATTACTATTCTTACAACAAATATCTGCAGGAGAACGCAAGACAGTTATTCGGCAAAACTGTGACTACACACTTTATGAGACATACCCATGTTGCCCTCATGGCAGAGCAAGGCGTCCCCTTGGATGTTATCTCCAGAAGACTCGGCCACAGTGACAGCCGGATCACAATGAATATCTATTTCCACGTGACAAAGAAGATGCGTGAGAGGGACAACCAGAAGATCAAAGAAGTATCTATTTTATAGCTTGCCCCATTTCTGCCCCATTTTAGAATTTAAAGAAAAGAAGAATCCCGCAAGCCCTTATTCTAAAGGACTCCGGGATTCTCCTTCAATGCGGAGAAAGGGACTTGAACCCTCACAGGATGAACTCCCACTAGAACCTGAATCTAGCGCGTCTGCCATTCCGCCATCTCCGCTAACAAAAGATATTCTACCATAGAATGGGCGCCTTGGCAAATACTTTTTGTTATTTTTATATTTTTTTTATATTTTTTTATTTTTAACGTGTTATCCGTGGACTTCGATTCCATTTACTTCCAGATGATCGTCAATTGCGATCACCAGGCATCGGCGGCCGTCAATCTCTCTCGTTTCGACCAGGTCAGAGCGTTCCGGATTCACCTTTACGATAACATCCGGTGTTTCGATGCGGAAAGTCTTGGTATCTGTGATGTTCGAGGCAAGTAAAGTAGACCTCTCACCGACAGTTTGTTCAAACTCTTCATCAAAGGATTCAAGCCTTTCTTCTGCCACGCCGCTGCGGGTAAGTAGTTTTCTGACGTCGGGTTTTGCCAATTCTAATGGTTCAGGAGATTCTTTGGCTTCTTCCAGCATTTCGTTCAGATTATCATGGATATTGCGGATTACTTCATAATCACATTCTTCGCCGAGAGTTTCGCTGATCAGAGACTGGAAAGTCGTCTTCTGGTCGCCTGCAGTCAGGGGAATCGTACTTCCAAGGACGCTTTCAATCAACTGCGGCTGGATGTCTTCCGGTTTCTTCGTATAATAAAGGACATTATGGATATCACTTGCCCGATCCTGAAATGCTGGGAATAAGAAGCCTTTTACAGGTCCTTCTACAATCCAGTCCCGGATGCGGTCTTCGATGTTGTTCGTATCAGCGTTATAAGTAAGGCCGGCTTTGGTAAGGTTTACCGGACATATGCTGCATAGAATATGTTCATATACCGTATCGGAAGCGTCGAACATCTCCGTGCCGTCTGAAGATTTCCCAGGTACATCATATACTGCATGGATTAAAATAATATAATAATTCTCGGCATATATGTAATTCTCTATGATTTTATCATAGAATTCTTCGACCAGCATATCGTCTTCTAATTTACTGTCCCGAAGCTTCAGGAGAAATTCCTGAGTACCGCCGTGCTGTTCCTGTTCGAGCGGGAATTCCATATTAATCAGGTTCTTTCCGAGTGTACCGGAAAGAGTGTGTTTGAATATATCAAAGTATTTGAAAGCTTCCTCTTCCGGTAAGGATAAGAAAGCCTTTTTCAGTTCGGTTTTTTTCTCCTTCTCATGGTCTACATAACAACCGCAGATGCGTGTAATCACACAATTCTCCGGAGTAAACTGCTTTCGAATCTCTAAGACTTCTTTTTTATTCATACTCATACTCCCTTATTCCCTCGGCTAATGTGCTGACGGTAAACATACCATCACGCCGATATTGCATTTATCCTGGTTATCCGATTTAAATAACCTTACCAATATTATCATACTTAGGATAAATTTACAAGATTGGAGAATTCTGAGGCTGGAAAATCTAAGATCGAAAGATCCAAGGATGGAAGAAAAGCTATTAACGTAAAAAAGACCCGGAAGCATGCTTCATGGGACTTTTTTTGAAAAATAATCTAAAGGTTGAATAAGGAGCACAATTTTCGGGGAGGAGATACCTTTTAGGTATCATTTGTGTTCCATATACAATATACCATGAAAAAATGCTTTTTTATATAGGTTCGACGGACATGATTTTTTCAAAAAAATGTGCGCGGGACACAAAAAGATGTTATACTGTTTTTGTAAAAGGCTGAAAGCAAAGAAAACAGGAGAGAACGATGGCAGTCGAACTGGAATATCTGTACGCAAAGATTGCGCCGGAATACCATATTAAACTACATACAGAGAGCTGTTTTGATAAGATGATTGTCTGGACCCATGTAGTAGAGGAGATTGAATTCATCTCTTCTTTGCATGGAGAGGAACTGATCTTTTGTTCCGGCGTAAGCTGCACATCGACGGCGTGGCTGAAAAGATATATTATAGAGTTAAATGAATACCGTGCAGGAGGAATGGTTATGTCCTTTCGAGAGGGAGAGACATTTCCCCAGGAGATTGTGGAGTATTGCAATGAGATCAGATTCCCGATCTTCTCTGCTTCATGGACTACGCCGTACATTGATGTGATGCATCTGTTTGCCGAGATCCTTCTGCAGAACGAACAGCGGGAGACGAATCTGATCGCGGCGCTTAAGAACGCTATATATTATCCGGAAAATGAAGGTTCTTACCTGAGCCATTTTGAGAGGAACGGTTTCTATCGGGATATGGAGTATGCGGTAATTATACTAAGCTGCCATACATATGATGACGAGGCGGGGAATGAGAAGCTGCGAAACATTGAGCGGTCTATGCATTTTATTCTTGGAAATGTGATCATGTACGAAGAGAAAGGACGGCTTACGATTCTGGCGGCAAATTGCCCGTTGGCATCAATCCGGAATGAATTTGGACGGATATGCGGAAAAGATTCGAATGTGTATGTCGGTATCGGAACGAGGGTGAACGGAATTAAGGAGATCCATCTGTCCTTCGAGAAAGCATATACGGCATATCAATTGACGAAGACGGCTATACGGACGAATCTTTTGTGCTATGATGAGCTGGGAATTTATAAGATACTGGCTGATGTGAAAGAAGAGACGGTCTATCCGGCGTTTGTACAGGAGACGTTGGGCGTGCTGATGGAGTATGATAAGAAGAATCATTCGGAATACATGAAGGTTCTGGAGGAATATTTTGAAAATGACTGCAGTATCATGTATACGGCACAGGCGCTGTATTGCCATAAGAATACACTTTCTTACAAATTAGATAAGATAAAGAAGATTCTGGGATATGACATCTTGAAGAATGAGAATCGTGTGAAAATTATGGTGGCGATCTACATATTGCGGTTAGGAAATGAATATTTTGATTAAGATATATATCCACGCGTGATATGCGCGTCAAATCGTGTCTTTATAAAGTATAAAAAAGGGTGAAAAAGGAGGAAAACAGAATGAATGAAAATCGTGTAAAAAGGAACCGGTTATTAGGCGAGAAGATCGTGAAAGGACTGGAATCCCGCAATATGGAAGGGTATTACGCGGATACGAAGGAGGATGCTCTGGCAAAGGCTCTGGAATGGATTCCGCAGGGAAGCAGCGTGTCCTGGGGCGGTTCAATGTCGGTAAACGAGATTGGGTTAAAACAGGCGGTTCGCGAAGGGAATTTCAAAGCATATAACCGGGAGGCAGCCGGGACGCCTGAGAAGAAGCGGGAGATTGAACTGATTGCCTATGACTGCGATTATTTTCTGACCAGCGCCAATGCGATCACAGAAGACGGGGTGATCGTGAATATCGACGGAATCGGGAACCGCGTGTCTGCGATTGCCAATGGTCCAAGAAACGTGGTGATGATCGTCGGCATGAATAAAGTTGTTAAAGATGTAGAAAACGCGGTGTCCAGGGCAAGGAATGAAGCCGCTCCGATCAATGCACAGAGATTCGGACTGGATACGCCGTGCGCCAGGACGGGGGCATGCTTTGACTGTAAGTCTCCAGATACCATATGCTGTCAATTTCTGATTACCAGATTCTCGAAGATCGCGAAAAGGATAAAAGTGATTCTGGTAAATGATGATCTGGGATTTTAGATCGATGAAATCACAGTCCGCAGCCTGAAAGTCTGCGGACTGTAATATGTTCGGACCGCTCAGTCGGTTGAAAAAGAGCACAGCAATATTAGACATCTGATATGCAATTCTTATTATGATACTTGCTGCAATTTTGTAGTTACCATTTTCGTAATTTTGTAATTTTACATCTTGACAAATCATGGATATCTGATATAATGAATAAGTGCTCACGATTAGGCGCAGTAGCCAAGTGGTAAGGCATGGGTCTGCAACACCCTGATTCACCGGTTCAAATCCGGTCTGCGCCTCTTAGAAAAGCCCGGAAATTCAAGGTTTCTGAGGCTTTTTTGATTTTCAAAATCACTCTAAAATGAATGAAAAAAATAAGGTGGCAGACTCTGAAAATACCTTACAAAATTTTTTCGCTTCCTGCAGATTGGCTCTTTATCATACCCTTCCCAGATGTAAAAACTCATAATTTAAAACCGCTGGAAACCGCGTAAAATCGGGCTAAATCGGTTCATAAGGTGGTCGATAAGGTGGCACGAAATCAGAGAACCAATGCATCGACCAGATTTACCTTCTTTTCACTGTCTGTATGAAAATATGTACGTAATAAAACTTCGTAATTATCTCCCAGAATTTCCGCAGCCTCTTTGACCTCTCCCATATTCTTCGTATTGCGAATCAGGTTCGTTGCAAACGCATGCCTGAGCGAATGCAGATTATACTCCGGGATCTCCGCACGCTTACAGATTTTCTTCAGTGTGTTGCCCAGATTCTGAAGCATAGGCGGATGTCCATTTTGCGTTGTCAAGATTAGATCATTGTTAAAATGGTTCTTCCCGTACAAATCCAACATACAAGATAAGGCAAATTCAGCCTCACGGTTTAATGGAACCGTTCTTAAACTATTCGGATATTTCGGAGCTGTTAATACAAGCTTAGTTTTTGCAGCGTCCTTATCATCTCTGTTTACGACACGGCTTAAAGTTCTTGTAATTTTCACTCCTTTTCGCCCCATGTAAGTGACGATACTGCTTCTGCCAAGTCCGATCATTTCCCCGCCGCGCAATCCTGTGTTCAAAAGAAATACAATAGCCGGCCCGTAACGGTACATAAATCTTTCATTTTTGTTCGGACTGTATTCCATTGCAATCTCTTTGACAAGCTGCTGGTGCTCTGGTGGCATGATCTGAATTTCTTTTGTTTCAACTGTTAAAACGGATTCATCTGGCATTTCAACCCGGTTCATTATATTGTAACTTTTTGGCAGTTCTCCCAGTTCAATCGCGTTATTGATCATTGCGGACCAGAACAAAAATATCTTTTTGAGCGAAGAATAGCTCAGAGTATCTTTTTTGGCATTAATGGTTGCAGCAATATCATCGGCTGACAGGTTGGAAAAAGTCTTTTTTACGGCATCCGTATCACGTAAATGAGAATTATATGTTCGTTCTATCCTATCAAAGCTGCTCTGTTTATATTTGCCAGCTTCAACAGACAGGCTTTTCCTATATAAATATTTCTCTGCGTAATCAGCTACCTTAATATTCGATGTGATGGCATCCTGAACGACAACCTTTACCTTCCAGTCATCCAGCATCTTCTTGACTTCTCCCTTTGTGGTTGCGTTAAATTCCTTATCCGGCAGCCCTTTCCTTCTGTATCGGGCAGTCCAGCCCCCTCTCTTATTCGGAAATATAGATCCATCGCCTTTGGATCGTCGTCTTTGTTGTGTACCTTTCGTCGTTTTTGCCATGAATATCTCCCTTTCTTTCGTGTAAATATTCATGCCAACTTCAGGTATGGGTATATTTTAATATACTTGCCCTGTCGTTGGCAATAATTTTGTAAGAAGCCGTCAGAAGAAAATTTGTTTCCCAATATTCTTCTTCAGGAAATCCTGAATGGCTGCGGGAGATGTAAAATACTGCCGGCCCACTTTAGTTACCGGCAGTATGCTGCTATCCAAAAGCTCTCTGGTCTTTGTTTTTCCGATGCCGAGCATATTTGCAATTTCCAAAACGGAATAGGATTTAAAAGTATCATTTGTTTTTGCTTCCATTGATAAACACCCCATTATTAAGATTTCTTCTCTTCCAGAAGCCAGTTCCTATGCCCTTCTCGGCCACGTATCAGGCGTTACTGTGTAATCATTAAGCTGCAGGCGCGCGTCCATGCACATTATCTACAGCACCCGGTATCAATCTCCTGAAAGATGTATGGAATTGTCAAGGTACGTGAAGGTACAAATAATCCTTGATTATTTGTCCTCTCATATAAGTAATAGTGTCGAAATTCGGGAGATTGGAAAATTTTTAAAAAAAGTTAAAATAAATCAAGAAAAGATAAAAAAAGTCAATCAGCACCACCGGCTTAGCCGGTGGTTTGTTATCCGCCCTATAAGGGCTCGTTCCCGGCGCTGGAGTCTAAAGACCCATCGAATGGTTCGCCAGCCGCAACGTCAG
>CAJTAL010000027.1 GCA_910574285.1 Lachnospiraceae bacterium
GTAGTAAGACCCCTTGAAGACGACGAGGTAGATAGGGCGGAGGTGGAAGTGCAGTAATGTATGGAGCTGACCGCAACTAATCGGTCGAGGGCATGACCAAAGGTGGATAGGTAAAAGAATGGATGATAGATTTCTTGTATGCAGTTTTGAAGGTATATACCTTCTAAAATCTATGTTGTTATAAGGCCCAGTGGCTCAGTTGGTTAGAGCGCCGCCCTGTCACGGCGGAGGTCGAGAGTTCGAGTCTCTTCTGGGTCGTTGACATTGAGCACTTGACGAGGCATTTTCAAGTCGGGTGTGAAAGTCCATTTCTGAACTTAACAAGGTTTTATCAAGTTTAGGGAAGAAATGTTTCGATATGGGATCTTAGCTCAGCTGGGAGAGCATCTGCCTTACAAGCAGAGGGTCATAGGTTCGAGCCCTATAGGTCCCATAGAATATGGATGGATTCCCGAGTGGCCAAAGGGGGCAGACTGTAAATCTGTTGGCGACGCCTTCGAAGGTTCGAATCCTTCTCCATCCATTAGGATAATAGAAGAATTGAGTAAACTGTTTACAGAAACCAAAACGGTTCGAATTCTTTTCCATCCGTTAGGATGACAGAAAGAATAAACTGTTTGCTGAAACCAAAACGGTTCGAATTCTTTTCCATCCGTTAGGATAATAGAAGAATTCTTTATTATCCGGATAAGATAGTTGTACTTGTGCCGATGTGGCTCAATTGGCAGAGCAGCTGATTTGTAATCAGCAGGTTATCGGTTCGAGTCCGATCATCGGCTTGACTTCGAAAGAAGTAAATAATCAAATATCGCGGGGTGGAGCAGTCTGGAAGCTCGTCGGGCTCATAACCCGAAGGTCGTAGGTTCAAATCCTGCCCCCGCAATCCGCCCAGATAGCTCAGTTGGTAGAGCAGAGGACTGAAAATCCTCGTGTCGCTGGTTCGATTCCGGCTCTGGGCATTTTCTTTATCTGAATTAGAATAAGGGCGTGTAGCTCAGGTGGTAGAGCACTTGACTTTTAATCAAGTTGTCCGGGGTTCGAATCCCCGCACGCTCAGGAAGAGAAAACCCCGTAAACCTTGTATTTTCAAGGCTTGCGGGGTTTTTTAATATATATAAGTTTGTATAAATTTGTATGAATTTATAGGGAATTAATGTCTCATTCATGTCCTGATGTTTCAAATTTGTCTCAGTCCCCTCGGTTTCCCTATTCATCATCCCCAAACAGCTCTCCTTTATGAATTTGCTCCATGGCATCATTGTTTCCATTGTATCAAATCATTTTGAAAATTTAGAAAAGAGTGACACCCGCCCGTTGGAACGCAAGCCCACAGTTTCCATGGCAGATTGGAAATTTCAGCTAAATGACTTGCTCATCTACTATAATTCCTTACTGGAAGGTGATGAAAATGTCTGACCAAACATCAACGATAAGGCAGGGCGGCAGTTGTTGTGCCGGATAATGTGCTGTTTGAGGGCGGAGCCGGAGAAATTGTGCGGAAAAAGCTACTGGAAACTACCGATTTACATACCATCTTGCGTTTGCCGACAGGAATATTCTATAAGCCTGGTGTAAAAGCAAATGTTATTTTCTTTGATAAGCGCCCAGCCAGCCCGGAGTGGCAAACGAAGGAAGTATGGATTTAAGATTTCCGCACGAATATGCATTTTACTTTGAAACAGCATCCCATGACCGATGCAGATCTGCTTGATTTTATAGTCTGCTACAATCCGCTCAATCGTCGTGAACGCCGAGAAACTTGGTCAGAGCAAAATCCCGATGGCCGCTGGCGGAGGTTTTCCGTAGATGAGATTTTGCAGCGTGATAAGACAAGCCTTGATATTTTTTGGATTAAGGATAAGTCCCTTGCTGATTTGGACAGTCTCTCCGCACCAGATGAACTCGTTGTAGACATTATCGAAAATCTGCAAAGCGCATTGGAGAATTTTCAAGAGTTACAGACTCGATTACAAAAACAGTGATTCGAGTTGATGCTGTGTAATCAATAGCATCAGGAAACCCCGAAAACTTTGTGTTTAAGAAGTTTTCGGGGTTTTTATATCATATATCTTACATTGAGGATACGTATATACGTTTTAGCATGTATATTAGATTCTTTTTACATGTTTTATCCGCTCTATAGAAGAAGCGAAATCTTTCTTCAGGATCTCTTCAATTGGCTGCAATGATTTGGAAGTTGCCGCTGTACAAAGTAATCTGCTCTTTATCTCTGCGCAGGGGAAAGGAATTTCACAGTATTTAATGATCTCAGAAGCGTTGTTGATACCGCATTCCTTCAGAATAACATCCGGACAGGTAAAATAATATGCGAATATATCACTTCTGTCAATGTCTTCAATATTATCCATGTAATGAAAAATATCAGGCCGGTCTTTTAATTTTTCGGACCAGACAAGGTAGAGCAGCCTGGCTATCGTCCAGCGTATGTCAGGAGATGAAAGCTGCTCATCATACAGGATGATAGAATGTCTGCTGTCACTGACGTAGATGGCGAGTCCTTTGCCTGCTTCTGAAAAGCAATTTTTTTTATAACCAAGTTTCTGCGAAATCATCTGCATAGAAAGTATGTAGACAGTGGAATTAATAATCTGGTTAAAATTGGACAGCACAGGCAGGATATGTTGATTAAATTCTATCAAAGCACTGTAAGCGGCAAGTTTTATATAAAGATGTTCTTCTTTTGTTATATTTTCGTTTTTGGATGAACGCATACGTTACTTCACCGTTAAGAAGTATATATACATATCAGCATCGTATGACAGACAGAAAATAACTGTTATTTTCTGTTATGCTTTCTTTTTACGAGGCTGCTCCAGAACTTTTTTGATTGCAGCAAGATCTTTTTGAGGAAATAGAAGATCAGTGGTTTTCTTTTCGATTATAGGCGCAGGACATTCTGTATCCTCATAAGAAATGTCCGGGGTCGGCGGTATCATGCCATTGTTTTCCATACATCGTCTGTATTCTTCGTCCAATAACAGATCAATGATCCGCTTCCCGTAATGGTCTAATTGACGATATTTTTTTATATGGTTGAATTCAGAGATTGTGACGGTATTTGTGTTCTCAGAGATATCAGCTACATCTTGAAAAAGGTAGTTGGCGTCGACTTTGAGAGCATCGAATAATTTGTACATGACGGATTCCTTCGGGTGACTGGTTTCCTTTTCATAGTTTGTGATGGCTGATCCGGTCACGCCGACTAAACCGGCAAGTTCGGATTGGGTCAGCCCCAGGTTTTCCCTTGCTTCTTTTATACGTTTACCGATTCCCACTATGTTCACCTTCTTTCTGCTATGAAGTATATTTTATATAATATAACTATACATCATATTTCTTGAAAAGTAAATGAAATATATCAAGAAACTTTTATATTTTACTTATTTGATTAATATTATGAAATGAGGGGAGAAATGAGGGTATGATTAAGGAATATCTTGAGATTTTCTATAACAAGGATTATACTGAAATAAAAAAGTAAGGTGAGAATATTGAGTAAAACCTTTAATGTAATTGGTACCTGCTATCCGGAAGAAAATTATATGGTAAATATGGAAAGCAGATTAAATGAGATTAAAAAACTAGTCGATGAAAAGAAATATTTTACGATAAATCGGGCAAGGCAGTATGGTAAAACCACCTTGCTTAATCTTATGGTAGATTACCTTTCTTCAAAATATACGATATTTTCTGTCAGTTTTGAGGGGTTAGGAGATTCGGTTTTTGAAAAAGAATCTTCCTTTTGCGGTATGATCTGTAATCTTTTATATGATGCAATACGTTATGATGAAGTTCCGGCTCTGGAAACTCCATTAAAAGGCATTATATATGATGCCGTTAAGAGTAATAGTATAGAGAATTTTTTTGGACTTTCTGCCATGATATCTGATTTGTGCAAAGCGGCAAAGCGGCCTGTAGTCCTGATGATTGACGAAGTTGATCAGGCAAGCGGCCATAAGGTTTTTTTGGATTTTCTGGGTATGCTTAGAAGCAAGTATTTGAAAAGAATGACTCGCCCGGTATTTCAATCTGTAATACTTGCCGGAGTATACGATATTAAAAATTTAAAACAAAGAATCCGAAAGGATGAGGAACATCGGTATAATAGTCCATGGAACATTGCGGCAGATTTTTGTGTGGATATGAGTTTTACAGTAAAGGATATCGCAGAGATGCTGCAAGATTACGCAGCAGATAAAGATATAGAAATGGAGTATTATAAGATTGCATCTGAAATCCATGAATATACTTCGGGTTATCCGTATCTGGTATCAAAGATCTGTAAATTGATTGATGAAAGCAAAGATAGTGGGGGAACAACTGGTAATTGGTCAAAAGAGGACGTTAGCGAGGCGGTAAAGATTCTTTTGAAGGAACCGGGTATGTTATTTGATGATATGAGAAAAAAGATCGATGACTATCCGGAATTAAGGAAGATGATCTATGAAATCCTTTTTAGAGGCGAGACATATCCATATAATCCTGACAATTATGCAATTGATATTGGTTCGATGTTTGGTTTTATAACAGAGAGGGATGGGCAGGCAGTAATCGCAAATCGAGTCTTTGAGACAAGGCTTTATAATCTCTTCCTGTCAGAAGAGATGACAAAAAGCGTCACATATCAGACAGGCGGACTGGATAAGAATCAGTTTATAAAAAATGGAATGCTTGATATGGAACTTGTATTGAAAAAATTTATGGAGCATTTTCATGACATATACGGAGAAAGTACGATAAAGTTTGTAGAAGAAAATGGACGGCGCATTTTCCTGCTTTATTTGAAGCCAATTATAAACGGTGTTGGAAATTACTATGTCGAAGCCCAGACAAGGGATCAGACAAGGACAGATGTTATTGTAGATTATCTGGGAAAGCAATTTGTAATTGAAATCAAAATATGGCGTGGAGATGCATATAACAGAAGAGGTGAAAAGCAGTTAAAAGAGTATTTGGATTATTATCATCTGAACTACGGATATTTATTAAGCTTTAATTTTAATAAGAATAAAAAACCTGAAATAAAAGAAATTGTAATAGAAGACCGGATAATTCTGGAGGTAGTTGTGTAAATTGTATTCTGAGTTCTACGAAGAAAAATAAGCATATCTCGTGAGAGAGCATGTGCCGAAGAGCACAAAAACCCTGAGGGATATGCTTATTTTGTGGTAAGGGATTCATCAGTATTTACCGATATTTTTCGGTATTTATCGGGATCACCGACATCCCCTTTTTGAAAAATTCCTTTCCTTAAACAATATTCCAACTGCACAGATGGAATATTGTTACAGTATTCCCAAATAAGCCGCGGACAGCGTAAGTGTATGCATGATTCCTTTGATATGTGTCCGTTCCATTCCATGGGAAGCGTGTACGCCGGGGCCTATAAGAGCCGCGCGGGTGTCGTATCCGGCTTTCCATACTGCCGCCGCGTCGGAGTTATACCGGGGATAGATATCCGTAACGGCGTCGATCTCATGCTCTTTCGCGAGGCGCACCAGGCGGCTGGTCATCTCGTAATCGTAAGGGCCGAAGGTATCTTTAGAACAGATAGACACCTGCTCTTCCGTACAGCTTAAGTCAGAGCCGACGCATCCCATATCTACGACAAGAAGCTCCTTGATATCTTTTGGAAGCGTAGCTCCGCCATATCCGATCTCCTCATGGGCGGAGAAGCAGAAGTAACTCTTTTTCTTTGGTTTGAGATTCTGTTCTTTCATGATCTTAAGCAGGGTGAGAAGGATGGAGGCACAGCCTTTGTCGTCGATGAATCTTGACTTTAAGAATCCGCTCTCCGTAAATGTTGTCTTTGGATCAAAGCAGACAAAGTCTCCAGGGCGGATGCCGAGAGCTTCCACGTCTTCTTTGCTGTGTACGATTTCGTCGATGCGTACAGCCATGTTCTGATCGTCTCTCGGGCGTGTCGAGGCATCCGGAAAGACATGGATAGCAGGCGACAGAGACAGGATTGTACCCGTGTATATCTTCCCTTCCATCGTATGAATCCTGCAGTATTCTCCGTCCAGGGTAGGAAGGATCGGGGAACCGACCGCCGTAATCATAAGATGGCCTTCAGCCGTAATTGAACGGACCATAAGACCCAGTGTATCGATATGTGCAGACAGGGCGACAGGATCTTCGTCAGTTTCGCCTTCTACAGGAACGATCACATTGCCCAGATTGTTACGGTAGGCAGGATATCCGAGTTCCGTTGCCGTATGGAGGACATACTCAGAAGCCTTGTCGGTAAAGCCGCTTGGGCTGTCGATAGCGAGCAGAGATTCTGCTGTTTTGATAAGAAAATCTTCATACTGTGTAAAATGCATAGATAAAACCTCCTTAAAAATATTTTCCGTAAAGCAGTGTTTCAAATGTATCCGTATGTCAGTATATTTGACTCATAAAGTTTATCAAATATCGCAGATTTTTTATAGATTTTTGCTCCAAAACAGATAAATTATTGTTGCAATCTATAAATAAATATGTTATATTGATAAAACAAAGTACATTGTTTACAATCTACAATAAACAAGCGTAAATGTCAAGTCGTAAAGTTGTACAAATTTTACGGAACGAAGGAAAGGAAGGAGAATTGGATGGGAACTCTCATATCTAGTACCCAAGGATTATTATTTGTTATTTTTTTGATGGTAGCATTTTCCCTGTGGCTGCAGAGATATAAAGTATGCAGATCATTAGGTCCTGTGCTTACGGTTGTAGTTATCGGTATCGTTCTTTCGAACACCCATATCGTACCGATTTCTCATGAGTTGTACGACTCAATTTCTACATACTGTGTACAGGCAGGTATCTCAATCTGTCTGTTGAGTATGAATGTTACAGAGCTTAAGAAGCTGAATAAGGAACCGGTTATCGCGCTGGTATCTGCGATAGCGTCCGTGTGTCTTGTTGCGATCGTTCTTGGAATCATCTTCGCTCCCAGAATGGTCGAGGGATGGAAATGCGCCGGAATGTTCGTAGGAACATACACAGGCGGTACGCCGAACCTGACAGCCATCGCCACAGGCGTCGACTGTTCAAGGGAGACTCTTGCGGCGGCGAATGCGGCGGATTATGTTGTATCCACACCTTTGATGGTAGCAATGTTTGCGGCGCCGGCATTCTTCAAGGCGTCTAAGAAGTGGAACAAGTTATGGCCATATTCTTTCAAGCCGGAAGAGCTGGATGACGGTGAGACAGAGCCGTTGATGGCTGATAAGAAGTGGGCGATCAGAGATATTGCATGGCTTTTGACGATTGGTTTTGGGGTAGCGTTTGTCACGACAATGATCGCACAGAGAATATTCCCGGATGCTTTCTGGAAAGCGGGAAGACTTCTTATGGTAACGACTGTTTCTATCTGCCTGGCACAGTTAAAGCCGGTTAAGAAGCTTCGAGGCAATCTTGACCTTGGACTTTTTATCTCTCTGTGTTTCCTGGCAACCATCGGATTCGCAGTTGATCTGAAGCAGTTCATCGGTTCAGCATTCCTGATGACATTGTATGTATTCTTTATGCTGATCGGCTGTACGGTATTGCATTTCCTTGTCTGCCGTCTCTTCAAGATCAAATACGAGTATGTACTGTTATCCATGGTTGGATGTATCGTTGACGGTCCTACGGCGTCTTTGACAGCGGCCGGAGGAAACTGGAAATCATTGATCAATGTGGGATTGATCATGGGGGTAATCGCCGGAGCGTGCGGAAACTACGTCGGTATCTTCGTCGCCTATGCCGTAAAGGCTATATGCGGGCTTTAGATAATATATTTGTAGATCGAATGGGAAATGTATTCATAGACAGTGTGGGATGATTATTTTGGAAATAAGAGCCCTGCGAAACAATGTGCTTACGAGAAAGATAAATAAAAGTAAAAAGACAGGCCTTTGCGTATTTCCTTGCAAAGGTCTGTCTTTTTATGCGCAGCCCCGTGCAGAAGAAGTATGCCGCTAAGGCGGCGCACGGGGCGCGCGGCGAGTAGGGAAAAGTCTTCCCTACTCGATTTTTCTTATTCATTACTGCTTATTTGCCACTCACTCACTCACTCATTCATTCATTACTGCTTATTTGCCACTCATTCATTACTGCTTATTTGCCAAACATTTTATGAGAATAATCATCAGTAAAACAGTCGTCAGGAGTATTGCGAGGCAATTCGGTATTTTGAAGGAGTCATGCCGTATTTGGTTTGAAAGATCTTGTAGAAATATCCTTTATTATGATAGCCGGCAAGTTCCGTGATCTCATCCACACTTTTGTCCGTTGTAGCCAGCAGATGCGCCGCCCGTTCGAGCCGGATCTGCTGTACATATGCGGAGTATGTGAGTCCGGTTTTGCTTTTGATGATCCGGTTGAAGTAATCCTCCTGGAAATGGAACTCCCGGACCAGTTCCTGAATGGTGATTGTGGCGTAATGTCCTTTGATATAATCCGATATTTCTTCGAACATGATCCAATTCATAGTCTTGCGCTGCTCTTTGGAGAGAGAAAAATCATACCTGGAGCCGATGATACGGAAGATACGCAGCAGCAATCCTTTGCATATATATGAAAATCCGATCTCGTTATCATGCAGTTCCTTAAGAAGAAGAAAAAGGCAGTATTCCAGTTCATTGGCAGCGTCGGGATCTGAACCGGGGCGGAAATGCAGGTACTGCTGCAGATCTTTTTGTTTTAGCAGCGCGGACTGAAGAAAGGAAATAATCTTCTGCGCGGCAACATTTTCATCCATGATCTCCGAGAACATGTCATTGGCAATCCCTAAGAAAAGGATGGTGGCAGGCCGGTCAGACAAGTAATCCTGATGAAGGCAATTCTTGTCGATCATGCACAGGTCTCCTTTAGAGAAAATAATGTCCCGTCCAAGGATCTTTTGGCGGAATTCTCCTTCCACCACATATGCCAGTTCGATATAATCATGAGTGTGAAGCTGTGTCTTTGTACCGGTCTGAAATGACAGCCGGTAGCAGAAAGCCTTCGGCGCCGGGCAGAGAGTGGCATGCAGGACAGGCACTGTCTGCGGAATTGAGCCTCCTTCTGCGACAAAGGACCAGCACAGAGCGAAGATTCTTTCCTTGGGAGGCAGGGGATAGGTTTTGACCTCATGGGCGGATTTTGAGTATTCCGGGCAGACAAGGCGCAGGCCGAGCTTGTGGCCGGCAGGAAGGGGATGAGTTTCTAAAGTAGTAATATAAGTACACAGGCCGGATAATGTGGAAAAAGAATGTTTCATAAATAATATATCATCTCCGCATAGACAGTTTTAAGGGGTATCATATTAAAATTATAGCATGTAACAGATAAGAATCAAGTCGGATCAGGTAACTTTTGTTTTGAATCAGCGGAGATATGGACTTGCGGTACGTTTGCGTCCGGCATTATAATAATTATAAAATATAGAATATCGTACCCGGTCAGGCTGACGTAGATACGCGCATGGAACACCGGACACATTTTCAAGAGAGGAATTTAATATGTTACAATCAAAAAATTACCAATTCTGGTTCTGCACAGGTTCACAGGATTTATACGGAGATGTGTGCCTGGCGCACGTTGCGGAGCATTCACAGAAGATCGTGGAGGTATTAAATGCTTCCGGAAACCTTCCTTATGAAGTGGTATGGAAACCGACGCTGATTACCAATAGCTGATCAGAAAGACATTGAATGAGGCGAATACAGATGAGAATTGTGCCGGCGTCATCACCTGGATGCATACATTTTCCCCTGCGAAGTCTTGGATTCTTGGGCTGCAGGAGTACCGCAAACCGCTGCTTCATTTCCACACACAGTTTAACCGTGAGATTCCGTATGACACGATTGATATGGATTTTATGAATGAGAATCAGGCGGCTCATGGGGACAGAGAGTACGGCCATATCTTCAGCCGTCTCGGCATGGAGCGTAAGGTTATTATGGGATACTGGGAGGATGCCGATGTTCAGAAGAAGATTGGTTCCTGGATGCGCACGGCGGTGGGCGTGATCGAAAGCAGCCATATCCGTGTCATGAGGATTGCCGACAATATGAGAAATGTTGCCGTTACCGAAGGCGACAAGGTAGAGGCTCAGATTAAGTTCGGATGGGAGATCGATGCATATCCGGTAAATGAAATTGCGGCAGAAGTAGAGGCAGTTTCCAAAGGAGATATTGACGTATTGGTCGAAGAATATTATGATAAGTATGAGATACTTTTGGAAGGTAGAGATGAGAAGGAATTCAGAGAGCATGTAGCGGTACAGGCGGGAATCGAGATCGGATTCGAGAGGTTCTTAGAGGCAAAGAATTATCAGGCGATCGTGACCCACTTCGGAGATCTGGGAAGCCTGAAGCAGCTGCCGGGACTTGCAATCCAGAGATTGATGGAGAAAGGTTACGGATTTGCAGGAGAAGGCGACTGGAAGACGGCGGCTATGGTACGTCTGATGAAGCTTATGACACAGGGAATGAAGGATGCGAAGGGTACTTCTTTTATGGAAGACTACACCTACAACCTGGTACCGGGTAAGGAAGGAATCCTGCAGGCCCACATGCTTGAGGTATGTCCGTCTATTGCAGACGGAAAGATCAGTATTAAGGACCAGCCGCTCTCCATGGGAGACAGAGAAGATCCGGCGAGGTTGGTATTTACTTCTAAGACAGGTCCGGGAATTGCTGCTTCACTCATCGATCTTGGAGACAGGTTCCGTCTGATTATTAATGATGTAGACTGTAAGAAGGTAGAGAAGCCTATGCCGAAGCTTCCGGTTGCGACAGCATTCTGGACGCCGCAGCCGAGTCTTCAGACGGGGGCCGAGGCCTGGATCCTTGCAGGAGGCGCACACCACACTGCATTCTCTTATGATCTGACTTCCGAGCAAATGGGTGATTGGGCGGCATGCATGGGCATTGAAGCCGTCTATATCGACAAGGATACGACCATCCGTCAGTTTAAGAACGAACTGTTGTGGAATAGTGTCGCATACCGTAAATAGGAGGAAAGTAACATGAGCAATGTGAAGGAAGTTATTGAAAGCGGCAAAGCTGTCTTAGGTATTGAGCTGGGATCAACCAGAATTAAGGCTGTGTTGATCGGCGAGGATCATACGCCTGTCGCGTCTGGGGATCACGAGTGGGAGAACCGCCTGGAGAATGGAAACTGGACATATTCTCTGAATGATATCTGGACAGGCCTGCGTGACAGTTACAAGAAATTGGCGGCGGATGTTAAAGAGAAGTACGGCGTCACGCTTAAAAAGATCGGGTCTATCGGATTCAGCGCGATGATGCATGGTTATATGGCATTTGATGAGAAGGGGGAACTTCTGGTACCCTTCCGCACCTGGAGAAATTCCACCACAGGACCTGCGGCAGAGAAGTTGATCGATCTGTTCCAGTATAATATTCCGCTGCGGTGGAGTATTGCCCACTTATACCAGGCAATCCTGAACGGAGAAGACCATGTGAAAGATGTAGCATACTTCACGACTTTAGCCGGTTATATTCATTGGAAACTGACCGGGGAGAAAGCGCTTGGTATCGGAGATGCTTCCGGTATGTTTCCTATCGATGTAGAGAAGAAAGATTTTAACGAGGAAATGATACGGAAGTTTGACGAGTTGGTGGCGGATAAGAATTATTCCTGGAAATTAAGAGATATCATGCCGAAGGTCATGGTGGCAGGAGAGGCAGCAGGCGTCCTGACAGAAGAAGGAGCCCATCTTTTGGATGAAAGCGGGAACCTTGAAGCGGGAATTCCGCTTTGTCCGCCGGAAGGCGACGCCGGAACCGGTATGGCGGCTACCAACAGCATTGCAAAGCGTACCGGTAATGTGTCTGCGGGAACCAGTGTATTTGCTATGATCGTGCTTGAGAAAGAGCTTAAGAAGGTATATCCGGAGATTGATCTCGTGACCACGCCGGACGGCAGCCTGGTAGCTATGGTGCATGCCAATAACTGTACTTCAGACTTGAATGCATGGGTAGGTATTTTCAGAGAATTTGCCGAGAGCTTCGGGATTGAAGCAAATATGAATAAATTATTTGGAACCTTGTATAATAAGGCGCTGGAAGGCGACGCCGACTGCGGCGGGTTACTGTCTTACGGCTATCTCTCGGGAGAATTCATCACAGGCGTGGATGAAGGACGTCCGTTATTCGTGCGCTCGCCGGAGAGTAAGTTCAATCTGGCCAACTTTATGCGTGTGAATCTCTTCACAGCCCTTGGCGCGATCAAGGTAGGCATGGATCTTCTTCAGAAGGAAGAGAATGTGGCGATTGATTCTATGCTGGGGCATGGAGGTTTATTCAAGACCAAAGGTGTAGGACAGAGGATTCTCGCGGCAGCGATCAACGCGCCGGTATCCGTGATGGAGACGGCAGGCGAGGGAGGACCCTGGGGAATGGCGCTTTTGGCCGCTTATATGAAGAATAAGGCCGAGGGAGAGAACCTGGAAGACTATCTGGCAAAGAAAGTTTTCGGAGACAATGCAGGAAGCCAGATGGAGCCGGACCCGAAGGATGTGGAAGGATACGAGGTCTTTATCGAGCGGTATAAGAAGGGCGTAGCTATCGAGAAAGAAGCTCTTAAGAGCTTGATATAGTATAACTGGTACAGCATTGCTGCTGTATGCTTTGTCTGCTGTTGCAGCAGCATTTTGCCTGTCAGTGAGATTTAAAGAAAAAGGCGCCGGTGCATGAGTCTATAATACAAATTAAGAACAGGAGTTAGGAACGGATATGTTAGAACAGTTAAAAAAAGAAGTGTATGAAGCGAATATGCTGCTTCCAAAGTATGGTCTGGTAACATTTACATGGGGAAACGTCAGCGGGATCGATAGAGAAAGCGGACTCTTTGTAATTAAGCCAAGCGGCGTTGATTATGAGAAGTTAAAACCGGAAGATATGGTAGTAGTAGATCTGGAGGGTAACAAAGTAGAAGGGGATTATAATCCGTCCTCTGATACGGCAACTCATGTAGTATTATACAATCGTTTTCCGGAAGCAGGAGGTATCGTGCATACACATTCATCCTGGGCGACTAGCTGGGCTCAGGCAGGAAGGGGGATTCCATGCTACGGAACGACTCATGCAGATTATCTCTACGGTGAAGTTCCTTGTGTGAGGAATCTGACAAAAGAAGAGATTGACGAAGCTTACGAGAAGAATACGGGAGTTTTGATCGCGGATGAATTCGAGGCCCGCAAACTTGACTATATCGCGACGCCAGCGGTATTGTGCAAGAACCATGGTCCGTTTACCTGGGGAAAAGACGCGCATGAGGCGGTTCACAATGCGGTGGTATTAGAGGAAGTCGCAAAGATGGCGGCGCGCTGCGAGATGATCAATCCGCAGAATCAGCCGGCTCCGCAGGAACTGCAGGATAAGCATTACTACCGGAAACATGGAGCGAACGCCTATTACGGGCAGCCGGGGAAATAGGAAATAAAACGGAATCAGAAAGTTTAAAACAGGGCGAGTAGGGAGAAGTTTTCCCTACTCGATTGATATAGGAAACTTTGCTCTAATATTAGGAAACTTCTTTCTCCATATCAGAATGGTTATTGCATCTTCCCCTCCAGAAATGTATACAGGATATTTTGCGGTGCGTCATAGTAGAAGCTACTGTTATAATTATCAATCTTGTCGCTGACAAAAGAGTGATATGCCTCAAACAAGGCGTCGATCACAGGAATCTGTTTTTCTCTGGATATTCCAAGGATCAGACGCTTGTAAACCTTGCCGATATCCCAATGGGTTGGAATTGCATATTGTGCGTCGGCAATGTTATCGAAGTCGCCGTTTTGCAGATTGGACTGTTCAATAAAGTCATCGCTTACGGCGTCGATGTTATCACTGTGATAGACATCTGCCAGATCATAAATTTTTTCTATGGAAGCTTTGCCAAGAGCATCGACTACGGTACGGCGTTTGTTTTTTGTCCTCCGCGCGATATATTCGATCAGACTGCATGTGAAAAACAGGTCGTTGTCTTTTTGCGGTTCTCTTCCGATCATTGTGATACCTCCTTGCTGCATGTGAACTCCAGACATTTTAATGCTTCTGCAGTACAGAAGTTGATCTGGTGCGTCGGATATTTGAATCTTGCCAGAGACCAGAACTGGTCGCGCGTAATGACTCCGTCAATATAATCGGCAATGTAATTGTAAATTTGGTCATTTGCCATTGCGCCTATGACAATATCATGATTGTGCGGATTATTATTGCGGCAGTCGATGATAAAATCCAGCCATTCTTCGGTCATAGTTTGGAATTCTAATATATTTAATCCGGTGTTAAGGCGCACTGTGTAAATATTTATAATGGGAGTATTGTACCGTCTGGCCCAGCGTTCTGCCTGCTCGCGGATAACAGTACAGTAAAAACCGGGACCGAAATCCTTGGTATGTCTGCTGCTGAGGAGCTTTGGCTCTGGTATATTAGTGTAACTGCCGTGGTATACGGTCATTTTGCCCATGGAAAAGTCTCCTTTCACGTATAATTTATAAATGTAGGCATACCTTAACGATATAACAAATTGTTGATATTGTCAAAAACTTCTTACTTCTATTTCTGGTCATTCTGTGACAAGCCCTTTGCGACACGGTAGACAGCTACGCTTAGAGATACTATCAGGCAGCATATTATCTTTATGATCAGAATGTCATTGACAGGGAATTTGGAGCATTTAAGAAGGTAGAAGACAATTACCCGAAATATGTGATCTCAATGGATAAGATAGATTATTCACGGGAGGGAATCATCCATAAGAATGCAATTGATTTTTTATTGGAAGAATTTTGACATTTTTAAAGGACTGCATGTTGGGAGGAGTGCAGTCCTGAGGAAAAAGTTATGAAAAAGAATTTAATTGTCCGATTTATCTTTCGGACAATTAAAGTATAAGCAGAAACTGTGTTAAAAGTGTGATAAAAATGCAAATTAATTGTTAACAAATCGAAAACGAAATTTAACAGTTATACGGTTGTGAATAAGTCGATGGATTGTCCGGTCATTACATCCGGAGCGTCGCACAACAGATATATGATAGCCTTTGCCACGTCGGCGGCGCTTCCCATGGCGACATTGTCCTGGCCTACGGAGTGATTGTATACCCGCTGTCCCGGTGTATCCACGATTCCTGGAGCTACGGCGTTTACCTGGATGCCGTATTCCTTTGTCTGGATGGCGGCTGTCTTAGTCATAGTAATAACAGCGCCCTTGGCAACGGCGTAAGCCCCCATCTGGGAAGCGATACGTCCCATTCTGGAAGAAACGCTGACAACTTTTCCGCTCTTCTGGCTGATCATGACGGGGAGGATCTTGTTCATGCATAAGAAGGGAATACGGATATTTGTCTTGATGATCTGATCCCATTGTTCTTCTGTCCATTCCCAGAATTTGATCGCCTGATGTTCTATATTCTTGTAGATCTCGGCAGGGTAACCGCCGGCGTTGTTGACCAGTATATCGATTCGGCCGAATCTTTCCATTACTTCGGCAACAAGAGCCTCCACTTCGGTTCCTACGGTAAGGTCATGAGAGAAGAAGACGGCGGATCCGCCGTTGTCTTCGATGAGCTTGACAGTCTCTTCTAAGTTTGATCTGGTTCTTGCGACGGCGACGACAGACGCGCCTTCTGCGGCGACAGCCAGAGCCGTTTCGCGTCCGATTCCTTTTCCGGCCCCTGTTATAATTGCGATTTTTCCTTCTAATTTCTTCATGTTTGATGATTCCTCCATATATAAGGTTCCTTACAGAACAGAGTCTCTATACTGCGCGAAGAATTCTGCCGTTGTAGGGTAGATATAGCTGTTGCCGATATCATGCAGCAGAACTACATTCAGCTTGTTATTCAGATTTTTTTTATCCAGGGTGATGGCGCCCATCAAATCCTTTACAGGCAGTCTGCATTCATACGGCAGCCCGTAAGCAGTCAGTACGTTCAGGATGCGTTCGGAGGTTCCGGCAGAAGTAAGATCTTCTTTTTCCGCCAGCTTTGTAATCTGATACATACCGATTGCGACGGCTTCCCCATGGCTCTCTCTTCCATAATGGTAATACTGTTCTATGGTATGACCGAGGGTATGACCGAAGTTCAGGAGCATCCGTTCTCCGGTGTCAAACTGGTCATGTTCTACGACGATACGTTTGATATCTACACAGCGCTCTATGATGGCAGGCAGTTCTTCTTTAAGCTCTTCAAAAGAGCGGTGGGATTCCAGTGTTCGGAATAATCCTTCATCTTTGATACAGCCATACTTGATCACTTCGCCCATACCGTCGGTGATAAATCGTGCCTCCAATGTATTTAACACAAGCGGGTCGATCAATACCAGCGACGGCTGGTAGAAAGCGCCCACCAGATTCTTGCCCTGGGGCAGGTCTACCGCTACTTTGCCGCCTACGGAAGAGTCTACCTGGGCGAGAAGAGAGGTTGGTATCTGGATTAATTTCACACCGCGTAAGAAGCTTGCGGCGGCAAATCCTGCCAGATCTCCGATCACACCGCCTCCAAGGGCGATAATCAGGTCGCTTCGGGATATTCTGGCGTCGAGTAATGCCGTGTATACTTCCGGAAGTGTCTGAAAATTCTTGGTAGCTTCTCCGTGAGGAAGTACAAGATGATGGCATTCGTAGTCTGAAGACAGTTGTCTTGACAGTGTTTCCCCATACAGAGGATAGACATGATCGTCGGAGATGATCATGATCTTTTTCCCGGCAAATACGGAATTGATGTATGCGGCGGCTTGAGATAACAGGTTATTTTCAATATAGATGGGATAACTGTTTTCTCCCAGATTTACATTTAATTTCATGCTATAGATATCTCCTGATAAATGTTATATGTTTTTGCCGATTACTTCGGCTATCTGCCGTATTTCCTTAAGCAGCACGTCATATTTCTGAGGTTTCAGTGACTGCGCGCCGTCACAGAGAGCACATTCCGGGTTGTTGTGTACTTCTATCATCAATCCGTCGGCGCCTGCGGCGACAGAGGCTTTTGCCATAGGCTCTACCAGCCACCATTTGCCGCCTGCATGGCTTGGATCAACAATAACCGGAAGATGGGTGAGTTTGCGCAGGACGGGGATGCTTTGCAGATCCAGCGTGTTCCGTGTATAAGATTCGAAGGTACGGATGCCGCGTTCGCAGAGAATAACATTCTCATTGCCGGCAGCCATGATGTATTCCGCCGCCATAATCCATTCTTCATAGGTGGCATTGAACCCTCTTTTGAGAAGAATCGGGCGGTTAAGACGCCCTAACTGCTTCAGGAGATCGAAGTTCTGCATATTGCGGGCTCCGATTTGAATCAGATCAACTTTTTCATTAAAGAGATCCAGATGTTCCGGCGACATTAATTCCGTTACGATGGGCAGACCGGTCGCTTCCCTGACTTTACATAGGATGTCGAGTCCGTCGACGCCCATTCCCTGGAAAGAATAGGGGCTGGTTCTGGGTTTGAAAGCGCCGCCTCTTAAGAGGTTCGCGCCGGAAGCCTTGGCTGCGTTTGCGATTTCCAGGACTTGTTCATAAGATTCAACGGAGCAGGGACCTGCGATCAGGGCAAGGCTGCCGCCTCCTACTTTGACACCGGAAACGTCTATGATGGAGTCCTCCGGATGGAACGCCCGGTTTGCAAGTTTATAGGGTTCCTGGACGTGCATGACTTTATCCACGGCAGAATCCACTTCAAATAATTTGGAATCAATCTGTGTGGTATCTCCGATACATCCGATGATCGTCATCTCGGAACCTTCGACGATATGGGTATCCAGTCCCCGTCTCTTTATCATCTGCTCCACACGGGTGAGATCATCGTGTGTTGCGCGTTGTTTTAGTACAATAATCATATTATGTCATCCTCCTGAGATGTAATATTATTCGCACTGTAAAATTTTAGTTGTTTAAAGTGTGAAATCAAAATAATCTTACAGCACAAAAAAACAGTTGTCAACACTTTTTCCTAAAATATGTTACAATATAAACGGTAATTATGTAATGATGTATTTTAACGAAAATATATATAAGAAGGGAAAAAGGAATGGTTCAGGTCTGGTTTGCGGATATTACTCCATTATTAATAGAAGAAACGTATAGACGATACTATCAGAAAGCGCCTGCCTGGCGGAAGGAGAAGGCGGATCGCTACAGGTTTGCCAGAGGAAGGGCGCAGAGTATTGGCGTGTGGAGTCTATGGGAGCATGTCCGCCGAAAATATGATCTGCCGGAGGACACCGTTTACAACCTTTCACATTCCGGAAATTATGTTTTGTGTGCTTTCAGCGACGATAATACGGCGAAGGTGGGGTGCGACCTGGAGGAAGTGAAAGAATTTCGGGAACCGGTGGCACGAAGATTCTTTTGCCGGAGTGAGTATGATCATATTATGGGAAAAGATGAAAAAGACAGGGCGCAGCTATTCTACCGCTACTGGGTTCTGAAAGAGAGCTTTATGAAAGCGACGCGTCAGGGAATGGCGTTGGATATACAGTCTTTTGAGATCGGGTGGAAGGAAGGAGAAAGACCGGTCCTGATACGAAAGCCCGGAGAGTATCCGCAGGAATATTATTATCAGGAATACAAAAGAGAGGGCGCAGACGCAGGGATAGCGGTCTGTACGACAGACAGGGAAATTGACAGACGGTTGTATGTGCTGGAATTGTAAAAGGATACATTGGCGGAGATTGTGAGAGGGAGGGTGCGAAGATGAGGCAGTTGAAGACAAGATGGGCGGATCAGGTGGATAAGGAACACGTGCTGGAGGAATACCCCAGGCCCCTGCTTAAAAGGGACAGTTATGTGAATCTGAACGGTCTCTGGGATTACGCGATTACGATTGAGAAAGGACGTCCGAGAAGTTATGACGGAAAGATATTGGTCCCCTTTTCTCCGGAAGCATTTCTGTCAGGAGTGAACAGGCAGCTTCAGCCGGCGGAAACGCTGTGGTATCACAGGGAATTGCCGGATGAGGTAAAAGCTGAGGATGGAAAGAGGTGGCTGCTGCATTTTGGGGCGGTAGACCAGTATGCTGTGGTGTATGTGAATGGAAAGAGGGCGGCGCGGCATCTCGGCGGTTATCTGCCGTTTACCGTGGATGTGACGGATGCCCTGCGGGATGAAAAGAATGAGGTCCTGATTCAGGTGCGGGATTACAGCGATGCATTTTATTATGCCAGAGGAAAGCAGAAACTGCGCAGAGGCGGTATGTTTTACACCGCGCAGAGCGGTATATGGCAGACGGTATGGATGGAGAAGGTTCCGGATGTGTATATTACAGACATAGTTGCCGCGCCGCTCTATGACGAGAAAGCATTCCGTATCAAAGTCCTGGTTAGGGACGGCGGCTCAGTGCAGCCTGTAAAGGTAGAGGTCACTGTATCATCGGACGGAATGAAGCCGGTCCGGGTGAAAGGAAATGCCGGAGAAGAGATCCTGATATCGACGGGGAAGTTTCATGCATGGAGTCCGGAGGATCCGTTCTTATATGATATCAGGGTTTGTGCGGGAGCAGACTCTGCCGGGAGTTATGCCGCCATGCGGAAGGTTCATGTGGAGAGAGATAAAGAGGGGATACCCAGAATATATCTGAATAACCGGCCTTACTTTCAAAGAGGGGTTCTGGATCAGGGGTATTGGCCGGAAGGATTATATACGCCGCCTTGTGATGAAGCAATGATCTATGATATCCAGATGATGAAAGCGCTGGGATTTAATATGCTGAGGAAGCATCTGAAGATCGAGCCCCAGAGATGGTATTACCATTGCGACCGGCTGGGGATGCTGGTATGGCAGGATATGGTGAACGGCGGAAGGTCTTACCGTTCCTGGTATGTGACGTATTTGGCGACAGCGATGGAATATTTCCATCTACATATGCCGGATTCTATGCTGTGGCTTCTTAGAAGGCGGGATGAACGCGGAAGAAAGCAATTTGTTTCTGAGATGAAGGAGACGATCCGACGTCTGTATGGTCATCCGTCCATTGTGACATGGGTGATTTTCAATGAGGGATGGGGGCAGTTTCATGCCGGTGAGGTGACGGAGATTGCCAGAGAGGAAGACGATACCAGGCTGATTGACCAGGCAAGCGGATGGTTTGATCAGGGAGGAGGAGATATGAGGAGTATCCATAATTATTTCTTCCCGTTGGAGATCATTCCGCAGGATCGTGTGACGGTACTGAGTGAATATGGAGGGTATTCTCTGAGTGTGCCGGAGCATCGGATGTATAGAAAGATCTATGGGTACCGCATCTATCGAAAGCCGGAAGAACTGACGAAGGGATACAGAGGGCTGATTGAAAAAAGTGTGCTTCCTAATATTGAGAAAGGATTGTCTGCCGTAATATATACGCAGTTATCGGATGTGGAGGAAGAAGTAAACGGAATTTTGACATATGACAGGAAATTCTTGAAATTAGATGTCGATACGGTCCGGGATTTGAATCAGAAACAGATGTTGACGGACATTTAAGTATTTGTTAGAATAGTCTGAGGGGAAAAAACAGGGTTTACCTGGAAACTAATAAGTTTACAAAGAGCTCCGAATTAGTAGGGAGGTTAAGCAATGCAGGATTTAACATTTGGTGAGCAGGTTAAGATTGTTTTGAGCCGTAAGAATATGACGATCAAAGAATTGGCCAAGAAGATTGAGATACGTACGAAGAAGAAAATGTCCCGGCAGAATCTTACGCAGAGACTGGGAAGAGATAATTTTCAGGAACAGGATATGCGTATGATTGCAGAGATCCTAGGATGCCCGTTCCGGCTGGATATTCTTGGGGACAGTCTGTCTGCCGAGAAGACGGAAGAACCGTTGACAGACGCAGTGAGAGGACAGACAGAAGAAATATCTGAAAAGGGCCTGGAGCAGGCGGATCATCAGACAGAAGAAGCACCGGAAAGGCAGCCGGAGGGAGAGGCAGACGGGGAAGGCGTTAAGGAATCGGAAGAAGCGGCGCCGGAGGAGTCCGGAAATGACGAAACAGAAGGAACAGGTAAAGATAAGACGGCTGCAGTATCACATGAGAGAGATATTACGATAGGCGAACTGGTTGATATACATAAAGAATTGGACGAGATGATAGAGAGAGCAACCGGCGAACTTCCGAAACTGGAAGAACACCTGGAAGAGGAGCATAGGGAAGAACAGCCGGCACAAGTGTATGAACCGGCCGGATATGACGATCCGAATCAGCAAATCCAGACACAGCAGGAAGAACCGGCGGAGAATGATATTTCTGCAGAGGAGAGAGAACCGATTGAGAAACTTCTGGAAGAGATAGAGAGCATGGAGAGCGAAGACAAAAAGGAAGAAAGGCAGGAAGAAAAACCAGAGAATCAGGCAGAGAAACCCCATGGATGGAGAGCTTATTTCATGCAGCGGTTTAAGAAGAAGGGAAAAGATCAGCCGGTTCATAACGAAGAACCGCGCGCGGAGAACAGTACCGCTGAAGACAGCCGTACAGACGGCAGCCATTCTGAGAATGCATACGGTGAAAGCGGATATGCGGAAAGCAGATATGCAGAGAGCGGATATACTGAGAATATGTATGAAGAAACCGGCTATGGGGAGAGTGTATACACTGAGAATACATATGAAGAAACCGGCTATGGAGAGAATGGATATACTGAGAATCTATATGAAAAAACCGGTTATGCAGAGAGCGGATATACTGGACATACATATCCGGAAAATGGCTATGGCGGGATGTATGCAGAAGACAGTCAGAGTGTGGAGTATGCAAAAGATCCTTACGCAGAAACCGGATATCTGCAGGAGGCGCCCCAGGAGGAGGAAGAGGAAGAGAAGGGCGAACGGAATCCATATACCGGAAAGGAGTATGAAACGAACAGTGTCCGTATGCATCCTTCCAGAATAGGGTATGTACAGGTGTATGACAGATCGAACCATGAGTGGACGGATATGACGGAATGGGCATTTTTAGGATATCAGGAGCGGAAGAAGCAGCTTCTCGGCAAGGATTATGATCCGCCGATATACCTGGATTAGAGATGATACAGACGGAATGATTTGTAAAAAGAGTGGTATTTTTCAACATCCTGGGGAATAGATTGTGATAAGAAACCAGGATTGGAAGTGAAGGATTGAAGCGTTTTATTCGTTATCTGTACGAATATGAACATGGAAGAAGACTGCGTAACGTAGGATTTGTTAAAGCCGAGCAGAGTGAAGATGAATGTACACTGCACATCCATGGAAAAGGGCTGCATATGGAGGGAGAACGGAAGCTGACGGTATATCTCTTCTTTAATGCAGGGAACGAATGTGTGGGAATATGGCAGGGAACCATAGATAATGTGAACCCTGCCATTAATTACAGGCTGCATTATACGGAAGAGGATGCAGGAAGTCCGGAGAATTTTCAGGCGATAGACGGGATTATACTGGAAAGCGAGATGGGACATAAGTATGCCGCCGTCTGGGATGATAAAGCAGTGGATATAGGAAATATGCGTGTCCTGGATCCGGCAAAGGAAAGAGAGATACCGCGGGAAGAAATCCGGCAGAAAGAACCTGAACCTGTGCGGAAAGAAGAAATCCGGCAGAGAGAACCTGAACCTGTGCGGGAAGAAGATTACAGATTAGAATCTGTAATGCAAAGAGAGCCTCAGGAGGATTGGAATAATCCAGAGCCGCGGCAGGAAGATGAGGATGAGATGCGAGATGAATCTGAGCCGATGCAGGAAGCAGTAGGGGATTCTCAGAAAGCCGACGCAGAATCCCAGGAAACCTGCGGGCAGGAAGAGGAACAGGAGAGATCGGTGCAAAGAGATTGTCAATGTACCAAGATTCAGAGAAATGATCTTGCAAGGCTTCCGAGATGTGAATGGAAATGGGCGAATAATAGTTTCCTGCTCCATGGATATTATAATTATCACCACCTGGCGTTAATTCACGAGGGAAATAGATTCTTACTGGGAGTTCCGGGAATCTATCATCCGCAGGAGGCGAAGGCGGCAAATGTGTTCGGATTCACGGAATTTATTCCCGTTCGGGACATGGAGGTTGACCTGACAGACGAGGAAGGGAACGGACGGGATCAGTTCGGATATTGGTGCAGACCGGTAAAGAAACCGCTGAAGATGTAAAAAGTGCAGAGTGACGATATATTCGGTACTGTTAGTTCAAAGATGAACGTGTCAGTACACTAGGATTCAGGAGAAAGACATGCAAAGTATCGATGAGAAATATATGAAAGAGGCAGTCCGGCAGGCGAAAAAAGCCTATGGGATCGGAGAAGTGCCCATTGGCTGTGTGATTGTATATGAGGATAAAATCATAGGCAGGGGATATAACAGGAGGACGGTAGATAAGAATACGCTGGCACATGCGGAACTTATTGCGATCAGAAAGGCATGTAAGAAGATAGGAGACTGGAGGCTGGAAGGCTGTACGATGTATGTGACGCTGGAACCTTGCCAGATGTGTTCCGGTGCGATCGTACAGTCCAGAATACCAAGAGTCGTCATAGGGTGTATGAATCCTAAGGCAGGCTGTGCGGGATCCATATTGAATCTGCTTCAGGTGGAAGAGTTCAACCATCAGACGGAATTGACAAAGGGAGTCTTAGAGGAAGAATGCAGCCAGATGATGAAAGCATTTTTCAAAGAACTGAGGGAATCGAAGAAGGAAAAGAAGGAAAAACAGGATAATCAGGATAAAAAAAGCGATATCCCGGATGAGATATCACCATAATATCGTTCAATGAGGGCAAGATATATAGAAATATGTATCCTGCTCTTTTACGTGCATTGCGCTTCGAACACAGATTCCCAGACGTTACCTTGACAGTTAACTCAGCCCAGGCACCCTTACGGCACCCGGAAGATTCTGCTTAGTGCTGCTTCGTTCCCGACCTGACACGGTTCACAGAGTTCCGTCGCGTAAGACCCAAACATCAACGCCACTTATCAAGGGCAGCTCCACAAATCCATGCCCTCAGCGCAATATCACCCCTGCTATAGCGGATTGCAGGTACAAGGTACCGCTAACACCCCGGCTGCACGGTAATTAATTGTACTGTATAACGAGGAAAATGTCAACGGGGTGCGGAGCGGTTTTTGTATTTAATTCATGTTGTGCCGGAAGGAGAATACTGTTATAGTAACATATAAAGGAAAATATAAGGGAAAATTTCCGGAATATACGATGCTATCAGGGATAAGGAGTATATGAGTGATGAAGATATTATTGGCGGCGGTAAATGCAAAATACATACATTCGAACCTGGCCGTATACTGTCTTCGCGCGTATGCGCAGAAGTATCTGGACAGGCAGAAAGAGTCTGGTATGCATCTGCTGGATGCAGAGATTGAAGTTGCAGAATATACGATTAACCAGCAGACCGACGATATCCTGGCAGATATCTATAAGAGAAAACCATGCGTCTTATGCTTCTCCTGCTATATCTGGAATATGGAATATGCGGAGGCTCTTGCCAGGGAATTGGGGAAGATCAGACCGGACATGCCTATATGGCTGGGCGGTCCGGAGGTGTCTTATGACGCGGCAGATGTATTGACACGTATTCCGGCTGTCAAAGGAATCATGAAGGGAGAAGGAGAAGAGACATTCGCAGAATTATGTGAGATGTATTGTATATGCGGCGCGGAAGAGGGGGACGGTCCAGACGCCGGATATGCAAAGGCAGATGAGAATGAAAGACTGGCAAAGATCGAAGGCATCTCGTACCGGGACGGAGACGGCGGGATCAAGAATAACAGATGGCGCCGTGTTATGGATCTTAGCAGCCTCCCTTTTGTATATACTCAGTCCGGATTGGAATTAAGTAATAAGATCATCTATTATGAAAGCAGCAGAGGGTGCCCGTTCTCCTGCAGTTATTGTCTGTCTTCTGTGGATAAGCAGTTAAGGTTCCGTGATCTTGACCTGGTTCGAAAGGAGATTCAGTTTTTTATCGATCAGGGAGTGCCGCAGGTGAAGTTTGTGGACAGGACATTTAACTGTAAGCATGAGCATGCGGTTTCCATATGGCGTTATATCGCAGAGCATGACAGAGGGATTACGAATTTTCATTTTGAGGTGGCAGCAGATCTCCTGAATGAGGAAGAGCTGGAAATACTGGGCGGGATGCGTCCGGGCTTGGTGCAGTTGGAGATAGGGGTACAGTCTACGAATCCTGATACGATCCGCGAGATTCGGCGGGTGATGGATTTTTCCAGAGTCAGGAATGCGGTGAACCGTATTCGGAAAGGGAGGAATATTCACCAGCATCTGGATTTGATTGCGGGACTGCCCTGTGAAGATATCAAAAGCTTTGCGAGATCCTTTGATGATGTCTATGCGCTTAAGCCGGAGCAGCTACAGTTAGGGTTTTTGAAGGTACTGAAAGGCTCTTACATGGAGGAGAAGCGGCAGGAGTACGGGCTTGTCTGCCAGGACAGGACGCCGTATGAGGTGCTGTATACCAGATGGATGTCTTATGAAGATATGATACGGCTTAAGGGCGTGGAAGAGATGGTGGAAGTCTACTATAACAGCGGGCAGTTCAGGAATACGCTGGAGGCATTAGAGGCCAGATTTTCGTCGGCTTTCTCTATGTATGACGGTTTGTACCGGTTCTATGAGAAGAATGGATACGAAAAGCAGCAGCATAAGCGCAGTGCGCGTTATGAGATATTATTGGAGTATATCAAGAGCAGTGTCGATGAGAGTGGCGGCGAGACGGAGTATTTTCGGGAGCTTTTGACTTATGATTATTATCTGCGAGAGAATGCCAAGAGCCGTCCGGATTTTGCGGGCGAGTATAAGGTCCCGAAGGAAACTCTCCGGGTTTTTTATGAGAAGGAGGAATCAGAGCACAGGTATCTGCCGGCATATACGGGATACGACCGGAATCAGATGCGTAAGATGACACATTTGGAGTATTTCGCGCGGCTGGGGAAATATGTTTTATTCGATTACAAAGAACGGGACGTATTGAGTAAGGATGCGAGAACTTGTGAAGTATGTTGAATAGCTCTTTATCTGCATTTTCAGTGGGGATTATTGAGATTGTTGTTGAATCAAGGGTAAAAAAGTGATAATCTATATTCGTATGATATTGTCATGCAGGAAATTGGGATATTAGTATTGCTTATATCTTTTGGTAGTTTAGTTGTTACGTTTCTTGCCTTTCTCGATAAGAGGAACAAGAAGAAATAAAAATGCCTATCCTGTCTGCCAACAGAATAGGTGGTGTCCGTAAGGACATTTAATCAATTACGGAGGCATCCACTTTGGAGTGGGTGCTTTCTTTCTTCTTAATATATCATTTCTTCTCAAAAAAATCAACAGTAATTTCTAATAGTTCAGTCCAGGAGAAACAGCTTTGACGCTTAAAAAATTTTCATAAAAAAACCTCCCATTTTACGGGGAAATACGAGATAATAGAATTAACGACAAACTATTTTTTCGCAGTACCCATAAAAGAGAGGAGGTTTTACCATGAAGCGAGAATAAAAATCACAAGAAAAGAGGCCAGGGAACACCTGGAACAGTTTCACCTTGCCTGCGAATTAGCCAAGCTGATCCGACATTATTTTCCAGATCTTTTGTCATTGTTAAAACAATTACCAGATCCCCGGAATCAGAGTTATATTACCTATCCGGGTGTGATACTTCTTATGACCCGTATTCTTTCTTCTCTATTTTACATCAGTAGTATGCGGAAAACAAGAATTCAATTCGGAGATCATGATAAAAAATGTCTGGACATTGTGTAAAGAAGAAGCCGTAGTGGATGAATTGCCTTATTGGGAAACCATCAACCGGTATCTGGAAAAACTGGAGGCGGAAAATCTGCAGGATGTGATCAATTGTCTATGCCGCAGATTGCTACGCAGCCGGGTATTTGAAGATATGCGTATCAGGGGAAAATACTGGCAGGTAATCATAGACGGGACGCAGCTTTGCAGTAGCCGTGGGGAATTGGACGGGAAGAGTCTGCACCGGATTCATAACAAAGGGACGGAAAAGGAGTACCAGGAGAATTATTATTATGTGTTGGAGGCGAAACTGGTATTACACCCGAAAATCCTCATCAGTATCCAGACGGAATTCGTAGACAATGAAGAGGGGAAGGAGATAGAGAAGAAACTTGTATCTTGCAAAAGTGAAGTAAAGAGTATAAAATGTAGAGAATATACATAAATAAAAAGGAGAGAGGTATTCGTGCATGTATTATAGCCGGATACGTAAAAGGTAAGATGATGGATTTTAATAATAAAAAGACCAGGAAGGTCATAGCGATCGTTGTGATTGTGGTTGTAGTAGCGATGGTTGCGACTACGATTATACCGTATATGATGATGTAGCGATACTATCCTGGTTTATGTCGGAAAGAGGACGCTGTCGTATGACCAGGATATTTTGCAGGAATAAAGAAGGACGCGAAAGAGGAAGGGATTCGCAGGAGAAGGCCAGGAAGGTTCGCCTCTTCTGCATACGGCTTGTGATATGTGCCGGGATTGTCTATTGCACGGTTTACGGTATTCTGTATCAATATGCGGGGAGACTGCCAAAAGACAGGATACTTCACAACATCTATATCGGTAATACAGATGTCTCGGGGATGACGGCAGCGGAGGCGGAGGATGTGCTTCGCAGGCAGCTTGACGAGAACAGACAGAAGAAAGTAACTATGGCAGTCGGCAGGCGAAGCGCGGAAGCGACTCTGGAGGAATTAGGAGTCGGATATCGGGATATCGGCGGGCTTGTGCAGGCGGCAGAGGACTATGGAAAGGTCGGGAACCTTTGGAGCAGGTGCTGGAAGGTCCGGCGTCTGGAAAAAAAGCGGGTGGTGCTTGGAGAGTCTTTGACCCTGGATTATGATAAAGCAGAAAAGGTCATGACCGAAAGGGCTGTGCCGCTTGCAGATCATGCAGAGGATGCGCAGATCAGGCGAGAAGAAGGGGAATTCAGAATCACCCCGGAGAAGAAGGGGCAGACGATTGATATCAAAGGATCCATATCCGTAATCGAGCAGTTATTGAATGAAGGATGGGATCAGGGCGCTGTCACAGTCAAGATGAAAGAAAAGCCAGAGAAGCCTTCTGTTACGGCGGAAGAATTGGAACAGATACAGGATGAGTTGGGGACGTTTTCAACAGATGCAGGCGGCGGACGGCGCTGGCTGAACTTAAAGAGGGGTTCAGGGATGCTGGACGGCAGCGTGCTTATGCCGGGCCAGAAGCTTTCTGTTCATGATAAGACCGCGCCCTATGATGCGGATCACGGCTATGTGGAAGCCGGGTCGTATGAAGATGGACAGGTGGTAGACTCTTATGGAGGCGGAATCTGTCAGGTCTCAACGACTTTGTATAACGCGGCATTGCTGGCAGAGCTTAAAGTTGTGGAGCGTCACCCCCATTCGATGCCGGTCTCTTATATAGAACTATCCAGAGACGCCGCAATTGCCGGAGATTATATGGATCTTGTACTGCAGAATCCATATGACGCTCCCGTCTATATAGAAAGCATGATCGATGATGAGAATCGGCTTCGCTTTACAGTCTATGGGAAGGAGACAAGGCCGGCGGGAAGAAAGCTGGAATTTCAAAGTGAGACGATGACCGCGGAAGCATACAAAGTGATATATAAAGAGAATAATAAGGAGCCTCTTGGAAGCGTCGTGTGTGTCAGCGAGCCGCATGAGGGGAAGACGGCCAGGTTATGGAAGAACATATACCAGAACGGCAAGGAGATCGGCAGAGAAAAGATCAACAGCAGCAAATATGAGAAGACGGATAAGATCGTAGAGGTCGGAACCGCGACGGCGGATCAGAGGGCGGCAGATTACGTGAGAGAAGCGATTGAAAGTCAGGAGTGGGAGAAGATCGAAGAGGCAATCAACGCAGTGACAATATCGGATATTCAGGAGACAGAATACTGATAAACTGATAACAAGAGACAAGGAATGGAAGTTTGGAATGAAGATAGATACAGAAAAGGCGCAGTTAGTCAGCAAGACTCATACTGCGTATGGATGGGCAGAACGGACAGGGATGTATGCCCTTGCTGCCGTATATAATGCATTTGCCGCGGCAGATGTAAGATGTCTGGGCGTAGAGGCTGATATCGGGATACCGGCGGATATATCCGGCCCGGAGAGTGCCGCCGGAGTGTCACGGGGAAGCGGAAGTGAAGCTTTGCCGGAGAGGGATGAATTCCGTCCGGAAAAAAAGACGGCAGGCCTCATCGCGCATAGGATTGAGAAAGCACTTAGAAATGTTTGTATAAAGCAGGGGATAGAGTTGGCAGGTATACGTATTACGCGAAATCCGCTGCTTTTGGTTCCTGCCGTTACAATCACGGGTATGGGATTGGCGGCGGCAGGGGACGAGGATAGCCGCAGGAGCGGACAAGCCGGGGAAGAGGCGTATATGCAGGGACAGCAGGAAACTGACAAGGAAGGTTATGAGATTGTTCTGACCAAATGGATTGGTATGGAGGGCATGCTGCGAATCGCCGAAGAGAAAGATGAGGAATTGAGACAGCGGTTTGCGCCGGTCTTTATGCGCCAGATACATTCTTATGAAAAAGAATTGTTCGCAGGAAAGGAACTGGAAATCGCAAGAGCCGCCAAAGTCACTGTGATCCGTCAGATTACCGAAGGAGGAATTCTGGCCGGATTGTGGGAATTGTCAAAAGAAACGGATATGGGGCTTGATCTGGACATGAAGAAAATGTCTGTCTTGCAGGAGACCATAGAGGTATGCGAGCATTTCAGGATGAATCCTTACCAGCTTGCGTCGGCAGGGAGTTTTCTGATGCTGACAGAAGACGGCAGGAAACTTGCGGATGCAATGCGGGAGAATCAGATTCAGGCGTCTGTCATAGGGAAGCTTATCCCAGGGAAGAATAAGTTGATTCATAACGGCGGGGATGTACGTTATCTTGACCGCCCGGCTTCGGATGAGATCTATAAACTGTTTATATGAAATCAGCAGTGTAGAGATAAAGAAGAAAAAGTATAAGATAAGGAGAAGATGATTATGGAAGAGATGAGAAAGCAGATATTAAAGTATCTGGAGAAGAACAGTCGTGTAGAATTAGGAGAATTAGCAGTGCTTTTGGACACAGACGAAGTAACGATTGCCAATGAGATGGCACAGATGGAGAAGGAGAAGATCATCTGCGGTTATCATACCCTGATTGACTGGGACAAGGCAGGGGAGGATCATGTGAACGCGCTGATCGAAGTCTGCGTTAAGCCTCAGAGGGACAAGGGGTTTGATAAGACAGCCGAGAGGATCTGTAATTATCCGGAAGTGACGGCAGTTTATCTGACATCCGGAGGATATGACCTGATTGTGACGGTAGAAGGAAAGACACTTCTGGAAGTCTCAAGATTCGTGTCCGGTAAACTATCTCCCATCGAGGATGTGATAAGTACAACGACACATTTTATATTGAAGAAATACAAAGACCATGGAACATTGATGTTCCGCAAAAATAAATCAGAAAGGATGCCGGTGACGCCATAATGAGAAATCCATTATCAAAGAAAATAGTTGATATTCAACCTTCAGGAATCAGAAAGTTCTTCGATCTGGTAAGCAGTATCCCGGATGCGATCTCATTGGGTGTGGGTGAGCCGGATTTTGATACGCCATGGCGGATCAGAGAGGAAGGAATCTATTCTCTGGAAAGAGGAAGGACTTTTTATACCTCTAACGCCGGTTTGAAAGAATTAAAAGAAGAGATTGGAAAATATTTACAAAGAAAGATTAATGTTTCTTATGATCCAAACAGTGAGATCATTGTAACCGTAGGCGGGAGTGAAGGAATCGATATAGCCCTTCGTGCCATGCTGGACCCCGGAGATGAGGTCCTGATCCCCCAGCCATGTTATGTATCTTATCTGCCGTGTACGGTGCTGGCGGACGGGGTGCCGGTAACGATTCCTCTGAAGGAAGAGAATGAATTCCGGCTGACGGCAGAGGAGCTGGAGGCCGCTATAACACCGAGGACAAAGATTCTAGTTCTGCCGTTTCCGAATAACCCTACCGGCGCGATCATGACGAAGGAAGATTTGGAGCCTGTTGCGGAGCTGGTGAAAAAGTATGATCTCTATGTACTTTCGGATGAGATATATTCGGAGCTGACCTATAAGACGGAGCATGTATCCATCGCGTCGCTTCCGGGAATGAGAGAGAGAACCCTGGTTATCAATGGATTTTCCAAAGGATTCGCCATGACGGGATGGAGGCTTGGATATATCTGCGGACCGGAGATTATCACGGAACAGATGCTGAAGATCCATCAATTTGCGATCATGTGCGCGCCGACTAACAGTCAGTACGCGGCGATTGAGGGACTGCGCAATTGCGAGGACGAGGTTTCGCAGATGAGGACCTCCTATAATCAGAGAAGAAGGTATTTGCTCAGTGAATTTAAAAAGATAGGGCTGAAGTGCTTCGAACCCTTCGGGGCTTTCTATGTATTCCCATGTATCAAAGAATTTGGAATGACGTCCGAAGAATTTGCCGAGAGATTTCTGGAAGAAGAGAAGGTGGCTGTTGTTCCGGGTACGGCGTTCGGAGAATGCGGAGAAGGGTTCGTGAGGATATCCTACGCCTATTCCCTGGAAGATCTGAAAGAGGCCGTCGGACGTTTCGAGCGGTTCATTGAGAGATTAAGGATTTCGGACAGTCAGGAAAAGCAGGCGGCCGGCGAATAAGCAGTCATGAGTGAAATGCTGGAAGTATAGAAGGAAGAAGAGGTGGAAAAAGTATGCTGAATATCGTACTGCATGAGCCGGAGATACCTGCGAACACGGGAAATATCGGGCGGACCTGCGTGGCTGCGAATGCCAGGCTCCACCTGATTGAGCCGCTGGGATTCCGGCTGAACGAGAAAAATTTAAAGCGTGCAGGGATGGATTATTGGGAGAAGCTTGATGTCACGACATATATTGACTATGAAGATTTTCTAAATCGCAATCCGGGGGCTAAGGTTTATATGGCGACAACAAAGGCGCCGAAACTTTATACGGAGGTCAGTTATGAACCGGACTGTTATATTATGTTCGGGAAAGAAAGTGCAGGAATACCGGAAGAGATTTTGGTAAAACATAAAGACGATTGTATACGGATTCCTATGGCGGGAGATATACGTTCTTTGAATCTGGGCAATTCCGTGGCGATTGTACTGTATGAAGCCCTTCGCCAGACAGGATTTACGGATATGACGCTTGCCGGAGAACTGCATCGTCTGGAATGGCGGCATGAGATTGTTAATAGATAGACAATTACCATATATACGATAAAATATTATTTTATTATATAATATTTATGGGGAAATGCCCAGAAAAAACCATAATATTGTGGACTTTTTGGAAATAGTATATTATAATTTTTATGTTAATAAAATTTTCGCTGAATAAAATTGAGTCAGCGGGAATTGTATTAGTTATACTTTTAATAAGGGAGAGGTGGTGAACAGATGGTAGAAGAGACCATTAGGACCATCAAGGAGACGGAGAATGAGGCAGAAGAGATTATAAAAAAAGCAGATGCGGCATATACCGAGATCCTTGAAAAAGCGAAGGCCGACGCTGCTGAGATGGTAGACAAGGCCGGTGCTGAGGCGAAAGCAAAAGCGGCAGCGGACCTTGAGGCGGCAAAAGAAGCCGGAAGAAAGTCAGAGCAGGAAGCAATGAACGGTGTGGAGAAAGAGATCGAAGCATTGAAGCAGGGGGCGCTGGCGAAGGAGTCTGAAGTGGTAGCTGCTGTGATTGCAGAATTGGTATAGCATTCTGTATGTTGCACAGCCAGACAGAGGGAAGAAATGTAGTAAAGGAGGGATGCGGCTATGGCTGTATTGCAGATGCAAAGAATAAGTATCTGCGCGCTGAAAAAAGACCGTAAGGCTATCTTAGAGAAGCTTCAGTCCATGGGCGTGATGGAGATGAACCAGATCGCCGAAGATGAGGAAGGCTTCGAGAAGATGGATACCCAGGGGGCAAGACAGAACTTTGAGAAGCAGGCGCAAGTCTCGGAACAGGCATTGACGGTGTTGGATGAGTATGCACCGGAAAAGCGTTCGATGCTTGCAAGTCTGGAAGGCAAGAAACTTGTTGACAGGAAGAGATTTGGCGAAGTGACTGACAACAAGGGCGAGATTATCTCAAAAGCGAACCGTCTGGTGTCATTGAATAAAGAGATAGCGGAGAATAAGGCTAATATTTTGAAATTAGAAAATCAGATTGAGTCGTTTCGTCCATGGCTTGCATTGGATGTGCCGATGAAGTGTAAGGGCACAGACAAAGTATCGATGCTGTTGGGAACCATGCCGGGAGAGACAACGATGGAATCAGTGTATGTACTGGTTGCAAAGCGCTGCCCGGAAGTAGAAGCTATTGATGTTAAGATTATCAACAGCGATAAGGACGCGGCCTATCTGACCGTTTTTTGTCTTAGGGAAGAAGAGACAAAGGTAGAAGACGCCTTAAGGTCAGGAGGGTTTGCAAGACCTTCACAAGTGACAGGTAAGGTTCCTTCTGTTAAGAAGGCAAACCTGGAAGCAAAGATTAAAGAATTGAATAGCGAGATAGTTAGAATCGAAGAAGAGATCAAAGGATATGCGGCAGATCGGGAGGATCTTAGGATCATCGGAGATTATTTCCGCATGAGAGCGAATAAATACGAAGTTCTTGGAACTCTTCCGCAGTCGCAGAGGACGTTCGTGATCAGCGGCTATGCCGCGGCAAAGGCCGTGCCTGCAGTGCAGAAAGCAGTCGGAGAGTCCTTTGACTGTGTGATTGATGTGGAAGAATTGAAAGAAGATGAGGAACCGCCGGTAATCCTTGAGAACAACGGTTTTTCATCAAGTGTGGAAGGCGTGCTGGGTTCCTACGGATTGCCTCACAAGGGAGAATTCGATCCGACGACGATCATGTCGTTCTTCTATGTGTTCTTCTTCGGTATGATGTTATCGGATGCCGCGTACGGCGCGATCATCGCGATCGCCTGCTTCGTGGTGCTGAAGAAATTCCCGCGTATGGAAGCGGGGCTTCGTAAATCAATGAAGATGTTCATGTACTGCGGTGTATCTACGATGGTATGGGGCGTCTTATTCGGCGGATATTTCGGAAATGTTGTGGATATCGTGTCCGGAGTATTCTTCGGCAAGACGGTTACCGTTCCGGCGCTGTGGTTTATTCCGCTGAACGACCCGATGCGTCTGTTGGTATATTCGCTGGCATTTGGAGTTGTCCATCTGTTTGTGGGACTTGGGATCAAGGGATATATGGAGCTTAAGGACGGAAAGGTGCTGGATTTCTTCTGTGACGTTGTGTTATGGTTCGCATTTCTGATCGGACTGCTCTTACTGCTTATCCCTTCAGATATCTTTGCGTCTATTGCACAGGCGAAGATCGTATTTCCGCCGTTTTTGAATATGCTCGCCAAGGTACTGGCGATCGGCGGCGCGATAGGGCTTTTGCTGATGTCCGGACGTGAGAGTAAGAATCCGGCGCTTCGGATTGCCCTGGGAGCATATGACATTTACAATATTACAGGATGGCTCAGCGATGTGTTGTCTTACTCACGTCTGCTGGCTCTTGGTCTTGCTACGGGAGTTATCGCATCCGTAGTAAACCAGATGGGAAGTATGTTTGGTAAAGGAATCGTAGGTGTGATCGGGTTTATAGCAGTATTCGTCATCGGACATGTGCTGAACTTGGCGATCAACCTGCTGGGTGCGTATGTGCACACAAACCGTCTGCAGTTCGTGGAATTCTTCGGTAAATTTTATGAAGGCGGCGGCAAACCATTTGAACCATTCAAATCAGATACAAAATATGTAGATATTAAGGAGGAAACTTTATCATGAGTATTTGGAGTAATTTAGGACTTGTTTATGCGTTACTTGGCGCAGCAGTAGCAGTATTTCTTGCAGGAGCAGGCTCGGCGATCGGCGTTGGTATCGCAGGTCAGGCGGCGGCTGGAGTTGTAACAGAAGACCCAAGCAAATTTGCGAAGGTTCTGATCATGCAGCTTCTTCCTGGTACACAGGGTATCTATGGTCTGCTGGTTGGATTTATTACGTTGTCTAAGGTTGGTCTTCTTGGCGGCGGCGCTGCTGCTTTAGATCCGCAGACGGGACTTCTGATTCTGGCGGCTTGTATGCCGATCGGTATCGTAGGTCTGATCTCCGGTAAGTATCAGGGAATGACGTCCGCTGCATCTATCGGTATCGTAGCTAAGAAACCAGATCAGTTCGGTAAAGCTATGCTGTTCCCGGCGATGGTTGAGACATACGCGATCCTTGCACTTCTGATCTCTATCTTGGCTGTAAACGCAGTACAGATCTAATAGTGTAAAGGAGCGAATAGCTATGGCTGGATTAGATAAGATGAAAAGTCAGATCCTGAATGAGGCGAAGGCGGCTGCTGACGCGAAGACAGCGAAAGCGAAAGCTGAGGCAGAAGATATCCTAAGTACAGCGAAAGCTGAGGCAGAGAAAAAGCAGAGCAGCATCGCTCAGAAATCGGCGGCAGAGGTGGCCGGTTATAAGGACCGTGTCGTATCATCCATCGATCTGCAGCGCAGAACGAAGATTCTGGGCGCAAAGCAGGAGATGATCGCATCGGTTCTTGAGAAAGCATATGAGACAGTGACAAAGCTGGGCGATAAGGAATATTTCGATATGCTCCTTAAGCTGCTTGGCAAATACACGCTGCCGCAGGACGGAGAGATCTATTTCTCCGCTGCCGACCTTAAGAGGATGCCGACAGGATTTGAACAGGATGCGAAGGAGAGTGCAAAAGCGAACGGCGGAACTCTCAAGGTATCCAGAGAAGCAAAGAACATTGAGAATGGTTTTGTCCTTGTCTATGGCGGTATAGAAGAGAACTGCACACTGAGGGCAATGTTTGATGCAAAGAGAGATGAATTGTCAGATAAGGTTCATCGTATGTTATTTTCGTAGGAGGCGCTAATGAGTGAACAATATACCTACGCGGTTGCGCGCATACGTGCTTTAGAGGTGTCTCTGTTCTCGAATGCCGTCATTGATCAGCTCATTGCCTGCCAGGACTACGGGCAGTGCCTACAGTTTTTGGAGGAAAAAGGCTGGGGCGACAGTGAGACTTCGGGAAATGCGGAGGCAATACTGACCAGGGAAGAGGAGAAGATCTGGGAGGTCGTTAAAGAGCTGTCCATCGATATGGAGAACTTTGCGGTCCTCTCATATCCGAAGCTTTTCCACAATCTGAAAGCCGCAATCAAGGAAGTGTGCACGAGCGATAACGGACTTCACATCTTCTACGACGATGTAGAGATCCCCGGCGGCGAGATGATAGAGATCGTCAAGGAGAAGAATTTCGGGAAGCTTCCGGCGAATATGCAGCATGCGGCAGAAGAAGCATATGAGGCTCTTCTTCATACCAGAGACGGGCAGTTGTGCGATGTGATCATTGATAAGGCTGCGCTTGACGCAGTCTATGCGGCGGGCAAAGCATCGAAGGCACCGATCATCCGTGATTATGCGGAGTCTACGGTCGCAGTTGCCGACATCAAGATTGCCGTACGTTCACAGAAAACCGCGAAATCAATGGAATTCATGAAGCGGGCGATGGCTGAATGCAGCAGCATCAGCGTGGACCAGTTATCCAAGGCGGCGTTAAGCGGCATGGATGCGATCCGAGAATATCTGATGGGAACTGCTTATGCAGAAGGAGCAGAGGCTCTTGCCGATTCTCCGTCAGCGTTCGAGCGTTGGTGTGATAACCGAATCATCCAGACGATCAGTCCGCAGAAATATAACGCATTTACCATAGGGCCGGTGGTGGCTTATGTAATTGCAAGACAGAATGAGATTAAAACGGTACGAATCATACTTTCCGGGAAATTAAACGATTTGCCGGATGATTCAATCCGGGAAAGGGTAAGGGAGATGTATGTATAGGATTGCAGTATTGGGCGACTATGACAGTATCTATGGCTTCGCGACACTGGGTCTTGACACATTCCCAGTAAGTACCCGGGAAGAAGCAGCAGAGAAGCTCGGGCGGCTCGCTTCCGGTAAATATGGAGTGATCTATGTTACGGAGAAATGGGCTGCGGAGCTGAAACATGAGATTGGGAGATATCAGGAGCAGATTACACCGGCGATAATCCAGATTCCGGGTATTGCAGGCAATACCGGAGCCGGAGTCGCAGGAGTCAAGAAGTCGGTAGAGATAGCGGTAGGCTCGGATATCGTATTTTCTCAGCAGTAATAATGAAACATCCATGCCGCCGGGAGCGAAAAGACTCCGCTGAGCCGGCAGGATGTACTTTGCAGCTAAGCTCAAAAGTACCTCGCTAAGCTGCATAAGTAAGAAAGGAGATTCGTGCAAAAAAATGAGTAGTAAAGGTACGATTAAAAAAGTAGCAGGACCGCTTGTCATCGCATCCGGTATGCGTGATGCGAACATGTCTGACGTTGTACGTGTAAGCGAGCGGCGTCTGATTGGAGAGATCATCGAGATGCATGGAGACGAGGCGTCTATCCAGGTATACGAGGAGACATCAGGTCTTGGACCAGGCGAACCGGTAGAATCTACGGGCGCGCCTATGTCCGTTGAACTTGGACCTGGTCTTATCACAAGTATTTATGACGGAATTCAGCGTCCTCTTGATGATATTATGAAGATTTCGGGAAATAACCTTCAGCGCGGCGTTGAGGTTGCTTCCCTGAAGAGAGATAAGAAATGGCAATTTGTTCCGGTTGCCAAGGTCGGCGACGAAGTAGAAGCCGGCGACGTGCTGGGTACGGTACAGGAGACACAGGTAGTTGAACAGAAGATCATGGTTCCTTATGGCGTTGCCGGAACTGTGAAGGAGATTAAGTCCGGCGAATTTACGGTAGAGGAAGTAGTGGCGGTTGTTACGACAAAAGACGGCGATAAAGAGCTTACCATGATGCAGAAGTGGCCGGTTCGTAAAGGACGTCCATATGTGAAGAAGCTTCCTCTGGATGCTCCGCTTGTAACAGGACAGAGAGTCGTAGACATGTTCTTCCCTATCGCCAAGGGCGGTGTTGCAGCCGTTCCGGGGCCGTTCGGAAGCGGCAAGACAGTTATCCAGCATCAGCTTGCGAAGTGGGCTGAGGCTGACATCGTAGTATATATTGGGTGCGGTGAGCGTGGAAATGAGATGACCGACGTTCTGAACGAGTTCCCGGAACTGAAAGACCCGAAGACGGGCCGTTCATTGATGGAGAGAACAGTTCTGATCGCCAATACGTCAGATATGCCTTTCGCAGCCCGTGAGGCTTCTATCTACACAGGTATTACGATCGCAGAGTATTTCCGTGACATGGGATATTCCGTAGCGCTGATGGCGGACTCTACGTCCCGTTGGGCGGAGGCGCTCCGTGAGATGTCGGGACGTCTGGAAGAGATGCCAGGTGAGGAAGGTTACCCGGCGTACCTTGGTTCCCGTCTGGCAGAGTTCTACGAGAGAGCAGGACGTGTGGTTTCTCTTGGTAAGGATGCAAGAGAGGGCGCGCTGTCAGTAATCGGTGCGGTATCCCCTCCGGGCGGTGATACTTCCGAGCCTGTATCCCAGGCTACCCTTCGTATCGTTAAGGTATTCTGGGGTCTGGATGCGGCGCTTGCGTATAAGAGACATTTCCCGGCGATCAACTGGCTGACCAGTTACTCCCTGTATCTGGATAATATGCAGGGATGGTTCAACGGAACGGTTGCAGAGGATTGGATGGAAGGCCGCCAGAAGATGATGAGCCTTCTGACAGAAGAAGCTGCGTTGGAAGAGATCGTGCAGATGGTAGGTATGGACGCTCTGTCGCCCGGCGACCGTCTGAAGATGGAAGCGGCACGCTCCATCCGTGAGGACTTCCTGCATCAGAACTCCTTCCATGAGGTAGATACCTATACGCCGCTTCGGAAGCAGTATCTGATGATGAAGCTGGTTCTCGCGTTCTACGAGCAGGCTATAGAGGCTCTTTCTAAGGGAGCATCCATGAAGGTTCTCCTTGGAATGGACGTAAGAGAACGTATCGGTCGTTATAAATACACGACGGCAGAAAATATCGAGGCAGAATACGAGAAGATTATGAATGAATTAAGCGCAGAGATTGCCGGTGCGTTTGGGAAGGAGGACTTCTAATTATGCCAAAAGAGTATAGAACCATACAGGAAGTTGCCGGACCGCTTATGATGGTAAAGGGTGTAGAAGGCGTCGCGTTCGACGAGCTCGGAGAGATCGAGCTTGCCAATGGCGAGAGGCGCCGTTGTAAGGTACTGGAAGTAGACGGAAGCGAAGTTGTCGTACAGCTCTATGAGAATGCTGCCGGTATCAACTTAAGTAACAGTAAGGTGCGTTTCCTCGGACGAAGCATGGAGCTTGGAGTTTCCGGCGATATGCTGGGGCGTGTCTTCGACGGACTTGGACGTCCGATCGACGACGGTCCGGAGATCCTGCCGGAGGAAAGAAGAGATATCAACGGTCTGCCTATGAACCCGGCGGCGCGTGTATACCCTGAGGAGTTTATCCAGACAGGCGTGTCTGCCATCGACGGACTGAACACACTGGTACGTGGGCAGAAGCTTCCTATCTTCTCCTGTTCCGGTCTGCCGCATTCACAGCTTGCGGCTCAGATCGCAAGGCAGGCGAAGGTTCGCGGAACAGACGAGAACTTCGCGGTTGTATTTGCCGCTATGGGTATCACTTTTGAAGAGTCCAACTACTTTATCGAGTCCTTCAAGGAAACAGGAGCCATTGACAGAACCGTCCTGTTCATCAACCTGGCGAACGACCCAGCCGTAGAGCGTATCTCTACTCCGCGTATGGCGCTGACCGCAGCGGAATACCTTGCATTCGAGAAGGATATGCACGTACTGGTTATCCTGACGGATATTACAAACTATGCGGACGCTCTTCGTGAGATCTCCGCCGCTAAGAAAGAGGTTCCCGGCCGCCGCGGATATCCTGGATATATGTACACAGACCTTGCAACTATGTATGAGAGAGCCGGACGTCAGAGAGGAAAGAACGGAAGTATCACCATGATTCCTATCTTAACCATGCCGGAAGACGATAAGACTCACCCGATTCCTGACCTTACCGGATACATCACAGAGGGACAGGTAATCTTAAGCCGTGAGCTGTACCGTAAAGGTCTTCAGCCGCCGATCGACGTACTGCCTTCACTTTCACGTCTGAAAGATAAAGGTATAGGCGAAGGCAAGACGAGGGCTGACCATGCCAATACTATGAACCAGTTGTTTGCGGCTTACTCCCGTGGTAAGGACGCGAAAGAGCTTATGACCATCCTCGGCGAGGCGGCTCTTACTGAGATCGATCTTAAGTATGCGGAATTCGCAGACGCATTTGAGAAAGAGTATGTATCCCAGGGATATAACAATGACCGTTCAATCGAAGAGACATTGGCGATAGGCTGGAAACTGTTATCCATGCTGCCAAGGGCAGAGCTGAAACGTATCGACGACAAGTTCTTAGACGAGTACTACGGTAAGCAGTAAGGGAGGGGTAGCGAATGGCATCTAAACAGATCACTCCTACCCGTATGGAGCTGACGAAGACGAAGAGAAAGCTGGTTACTGCCAGAAGGGGCCACAAGCTCCTGAAGGACAAACGTGATGAGCTGATGCGTCAGTTCCTGGATCTGGTTAAGGAGAATATGGCGCTTCGCCAGAAAGTAGAAGCCGGAATCCTCTCTGCAAATAAGAACTTTGTTATAGCCAAGGCCGGTATGGATGAGGCGACGCTGAACACAGCACTTATGACACCGAAACAGGAAGTCAGTCTCGAAGTGGGCCAGAAGAACGTCATGAGCGTTAATATCCCGGTCTTCGAGACAAAGACAAGGACGGCGGATGCGAACGATATTTATTCCTACGGTTTCGCATTCACATCCAGCGACCTGGACGGCGCCGTAAAATCTCTGGCGGATATTCTGCCGGATATGTTGAAACTTGCGGAGACAGAGAAAGCGTGTCAGCTTATGGCGGCTGAGATTGAGAAGACCAGACGCCGTGTAAATGCGTTAGAGCACGTTACGATCCCGGAAGCTCAGGCAACGATCAAATATATCACGATGAAGCTGGATGAGAACGAGAGAAGTTCACAGATTCGTCTGATGAAAGTAAAAGATATGATGCTTGAAGAAGCGCATCATTACAGCGAGAGAGAATAATTACAGATACCCTGGTTCCCCGCGGACCAGGGTATTTTTGAGTAGTGCGGCAGACATAAAAATCTAACAAAATATAGACTTTTCAATACAACTGTTTTATAATAAGGCGTGATAGATTTAAAAGGAAATACAGGGAAAAAGTTGAGAAGATACTGTAGATTTGGGAGGAAGTATGGAACAGGGAAGATATACAGAACAAGACAGACATACGGGTTCAGGAGGATATCCGAACCAGGGTGGATATCCGGGATCGGGAGGATATCCGAATCAGGGAGGATATGCGAACCAGGGGGGAGGCGCCGCCGGCCCGGGAATATATCCGGAACAGGGAAGATATGTTCAGCAGAACGGACGTATGGACTGGGGTGCACCGCTGCCGAATCCTTCGAATGGCGGGGGACAGAACGGCAACCAGGGCAAGAATAAGTTCTTGCTTCCGATCATAATAGGCGGACTCATTCTTGTCATAATCATAGCTGTAGTTATCTTCGTATTTGTTTGGAAATTCGTTATAAACGGCGGCAAAGACGTGGAGACGATAGGTGATTATTATGTGACGGGATGTAAAGAGGTCATGAAAGTCCGCGAAAAGGAAGAAAAAGACAGCAAAGTTATCGCAAAGCTTGATAATGGGGAGAAGGTTTCTCTGATTGAAAAGGGCGGAGGTAATTACTGGAAAGTATATATAGAAGCAGAAGAAGCGATAGGGTATATTGATTATCATTATCTGACGAACAAAAGCGATGCGGCGATGGAGCCGGTTACAAGATATGTCAATATAAAGAAAGAAGATTCCCTGTCTATACTAAGTACACCGGATGTAGACGGTGCGTCTCTCGGCATAGTCAAAAGAGGGGATGAAGTGACGGTCTTAGCGCATCCTGATGATACGTATGCTTATATCTATGCGGCAGACGAGAGTGCATACGGTTATGTAGAACGCAGTAAACTGTCAGATGAAGAAGTTAAGGATGAGCCCAAAGAAGATACGGGTGCCGGCAACGCGAATAATGGGCAGGCATCGGCAGATATCTTGGGTGCCGGCAGCCCGCCTGTGAATTACCAGGGCGTATATTACGTGAAAGTCACAAAAGGATATCTGGCGCTTCGTAATGCGAAGGCGTTTGATACGTCCAATGAAATCGGCAAGATGTATAATGGAGATTATGTGCAGGCAATCCGGACGGATGAAATATATTGGTATGTATACAGTCCAAGCCTTGGGGCGTATGGATATACGAACAGCGAGTATCTGGTTTCTTCCACCAGCAGCGCTGCTTCGGCTTACAGCAATGTATATTATGCGAATGTAGCTTCCGGATATCTGGCTCTCCGTGATGCCCAGGCTTATGATTCAGCCAATGAGATCGGGAAGATCGCGAACGGACAGGAGGTTGATGTTGTTGATTCTTCAAATGGTACATATTGGTACGTGTATGTACCGGCGCTGAAACGTTATGGTTATGTCAACAGCGAATATCTCAGGAGGTAACGGATGAGCAGGCGCAGGTGTATAACGTTTACCGGTATCGTATTGTTGTTAGAATTGGTGTTAATGACGGGTATTATAATTTTTAAAGAACACTCGGATACAGATACAGCGGCCAGTCGGAAGAAAGCGTCTGTAATTGAAGGAAATGTGATAGATGCGTCAGAAGCCGCCGATGGCAATAAGAACAAGACAGACGGGATGCAAGGTAAGAGGTCCGCGCAGGCAGAAGAGGATATTGCATCTGAAGAACAGCTTCCAGCAGATGCAGGACAGTCTCAGGAAGCCCTTCAGGCGGAATCGGATTCTTCGGACACGGGAAGAGGAAGTATAGATGAGATACAGAATGGGCTGCAGAATCTGGTGCAGACAGAATATCAGGCAGGCGGCAGAGCGGCAATCTGTACCGGAAGGACAGATGAAAACGATATGGCTTTAGTTGGCGGCGGGGCGATGCAGGCCGCAAGTTTGATAAAGTTATACGTAGCAGGATGTGTGTACGAGAATTATGAAGCAGTCAGCGCACAGGATTCATATGAAGGCGAGACGGAATCTTTGCTGAGCGTAATGATAACGGTCAGTGATAATACAGCCTGCAATACACTGGTATCCAGGCTGGGAAACGGAGATGTACAGGCAGGAATGGCAAAGGTGAACCAGTATTGTACAAGTCATGGTTTTTCTGATACGCATATGGGACGGCTTATGCTGCAGCCTAATGATGCGGACGAGAACTATACTTCCGTCTATGACTGCTGCAGGTATCTTAAGATGGCGGATGCCGGTCAGTTGGAAGGGGCGTCTCTTATTCTTGGATATATGAAGCAGCAGCAGCGGAGGGGTAAGATTCCGGCAGGTGTTCCGTCGGGCATAACAGTCGGTAACAAAACGGGAGAATTGTCTGATGTAGAAAATGATGCGGCGATTGTATATAGCAATAACGGTACTTATGTATTATGTGTGATGTCGGAAAATCTGTCAGATAACTACGGCGCACAAAGGTTTATAACAAGAACGTCTGGCATGGTATATGAATATATGGAAAAATAGGATATCTATTTAATAAAAATGGCTGCTGCAAAATGTCAAATCTATACAGCATATGGTGTAATTGCAACGATTTTTTCAACCATATGTTGCAGAATTGCCGCATTTTGCAACAGTTTCTTTTGTTTGAGTAATGTAAAGGAAAGATCAGGATGAAGAGCGTTGATAAGTGGATAGCAGGGATATTGGCAGTATTGGCGGTTATTCTTCTGGGCGGTGCTGTTTTTCAGGTAAAAGTGGCGGTGGATATGCGAAAAGAGATTACCGCATTGAAAGAGCAAAAAAAGTCATTGAAAAGTTATATAAAGAGTGAAGAAGAAGCAATAAAACTGATAGAGTCAGAAATGGGAGAGACGGAAGAATCAAAAGAGCTCCAAGATGAAGCAGGACAGGAAGGGCAGGAAGCCGAGGCAGAGCAGGAAGCCGCGCCGGTAGAAAGTAACGGGAGAAAGGTAGCCATCGATCCCGGGCACCAGGGATATCATGTCGATATGAGTGAATTAGAACCGGTGGGACCTGGTTCGCAGGAAATGAAAGCAAAGGCGACACAGGGAACAGAAGGCAGTTTTACAGGAGTGCCGGAGTACGAACTGAATCTGTCAATTTCAAAGCAGCTTGCTCAGGAATTACAAGGGCGGGGTTATGAGGTGATGCTTACCCGGCAGGATAATGACACTGCCATCAGTAACCGGGAACGGGCTCTTCTGGCGGCAGATTTTGGAGCGGACATCTATCTTCGGATCCATGCAAACGGAAGTGAGAATCCTAATGACAGCGGCGCGCTGACTATGGTGCCGTCTGCGAACAATCCGTATATTGCCCAATTACATAATAAAAGTTATGCATTAGGCGAGGCGGTTATTAATGCGTATTGCCAGTCATGCGGTCTTACAAACCGGGGAGTAATGTTTTCTGATAATATGGCCGGAACAAACTGGAGTAAGGTGCCGGTTACGATCCTGGAGATGGGATTTATGACAAATCAAAGCGATGATATATATATGCAGAATACTGAATTCCAGTCAAGGATGGTGCAGGGAATAGCGAATGGAGTTGATCAGTATTTTGCCGCGGGAAATTAGCAAAGGAAAAGCGATGAAGAAGAATACCGGAAAAGAAATGATAATAATCCTGATGTTGTTAATCTTGATTTTGCTATGTCTGGTAGGTTTTGTATTCATACGGCAAGATCAGAAAAAGCAGTTGGGGCAGATAGAGAAACTGGAAGAAGAGATACAGGATTTAGAAGATAAAAGAGCGCATACCGTATTCGACCGGGAAGAACTCGAGATGAAGTATGGCGGAACAGAAGAAGAGGCTGAGAATACTGAAGAAGGACAGGCAGCAGAAGGAAATCAGGGAGAAGGCGCGCCTTCTCCGGGCGAGGGAGTTCAGACGCCGGCCAGTATAGACGCAGTACGGGAAACTGTTTTGGCTAATATATCGGGGCGTCAGGAAGCGGGAGAACGGTGGCAGGTATATGCCTGCCGGCTCTCAGATCAGGCAGAAGAGATGATTGGCAGCGGAAGAATGACGGCAGCAAGTCTGATAAAACTTTATATTATGGGAGCCGTGTATGAAAAATATGATTCCATAACAAATCAGAACGGGAAAGGAGAAGTGGACGGACTTCTTAGATCTATGATTACGGTCAGTGATAATAATGCTGCAAATACTTTGACAGGCATGTTGGGGCAGGGGGATCCCGCGGCGGGAAGAGTAGCGGTAACGGATTATTGCAACCGGAATGGGTATACGGATACTGATATGGGAAGGATGCTGCTGGAGACAGGAACAGATCGTGAAAACTATACATCTGTGAGAGACTGCGGCATGTTTCTTAAAAAGATTTATAAGGGGGAGATTCCTTACGGCGAAGATATGATGAATCTGTTAAAACAGCAGGAGAGAAGGGGAAAGATACCTGCCGGTGTGCCGCAGGGGGTTGTGGTGGCAAATAAGACGGGCGAATTGGATTTTGTAGAGAATGATGCCGCAGTCGTTTTTAAAGACAATTGTCCATATATTTTGTGTGTGATGTCTGAAGATGTAAGGGATACGTCAGCCGCAAGGCAGACAATTGTTCAGATATCGTCAGGCGTATACGATAATATGTGATAAATGTGTGACGAAATTGTGATAAATGGGAAAAGCGATTGACAGATAAGAGACAGAAGAGGTAAAATAGCAGGAATAGACAGAAGGAAGTGGTATGTATTGAGAAATAAAAAGAGATTAAGAAAAAGAGCATACGTTGCGGTGATGTCCGGTGCGGTTATTGTAAGCATGGCGGCAGTAAGTCCGATGGCAGCGCTTGCGGTGGATTATGCAGTCGAGGCTGAGGGCGAAGAGAAGCTATGGGAAGATATGACGGAAGAAGAGCGCATGGCTCTGCCGGAAGAAGAGAGAGAGCGTCTGAAAGCTGAGGCAGAAAAGCGGGCTGAAGATGTCAGGCGTTGGGAGAGCATGACGGAAGAAGAGCGTATGGCTCTGCCGGAAGAAGAGCGGGAATATCTGAGCGAATTGGCGGAAAGAGCAAGAAGACGCGAGGAAGAGGCTGAGGCCGGAAACAAGAATCCTGGCACGGAGAGCGGGAACGAGACTCCGGACGCTCCGAAGGATCCGGAGATAAAGGATGATACGGGGAATCAAGAGATACCGGAAAACCCGGATAAAGAGGATGTGAACAAGGATCCGGAGGATTCGGAGACGCCGGAGAACCCGGATGGCGAAGATGGAAATAAGGATCCGGACGATTCAAAGGAACCGGGTGAAGAAGATAAGAACCTGGATAAAAACGAAGAAAATAAGGAAGAGTCAGATTCAAAGAATCCAGATGAAGAGAATAAGGAAGAGTCAGGTTCAGATTCAGAGACACCGGATTCGCCGGATTCAGAGAATTCAGACGACGACAGTGTGAATAAGGAGCTGCCGGTTCCGGAATATCCATCCCAGGGAGCGGGAAATATGTTTGGTTCATTGAATCCTTCGAAAGAAGCGGAGAGCGATGCTTCGGAAGAGACTCCGGATAGTCTGACAGATACGGACGATGACTCTGAAAACCGCACAGATAATGCGGCGAAAGAGCTGCTTTCGGGGAAGGGCAGCAATGAAGAATTGATAGCAGGCCAGAAGATCGTAAAGCTTCCGGAGATTGTGGAGGATTCTCACTTCTGGACGGTAGCCAGAAAGTATGCATTTGCGAAAGAGGATATGATGATTCGCGAAAAAACCCCTGATGAAGACGCGGATGAAGGTACCGTCAGGATTATCGGAAGAATCAAGGAGAATGGCCTGTTATACATATTGGAAGAAAAAGACGGGTGGTACTATGTAGAATCCGGGAAAGTCAGAGGCTTCGTGAAAGCGGAGGATGTCATAACAGGAAAAAAAGCGAGTAAGCTGCTGAAGAAATACCAAAAGAAGGCAAAAAAGCAGGCAAAAGAGACGAAGAGTAAGTATAAAGGTATCGAAGGTACGGCGCCTGTGGCAGAAGACTTGGTGTACTCTTATGAAAATGAGGCATTTACTTACCTGAGAGCGACTGTGAATCAGACGGTAATAGAGAAGCAGTACGCGCTTGTGTCGGAGAAAGAAGCCGAGGTTAAGGAAGATAAGAGTACGGACAGCCGGACGGTTGGTACGATTCCTTCGGGAGGATTATGCTATATTCTGGAAGATAAAGATCAGGACTGGATATATGTAGAGTCTGACGAAGTCCGGGGATTCGTGGAGAGCAAGGATATTACGTCAGGGGAAGAGGTCACGAAAGCTGTAGAGAAGAAGGGTGAGGAAAAGTATTCTTTCGCAGAAGAGACCATAGAGCCGGAAGAGAACACGGCATATTATTATACGCTGACATCTACCAAGCCGGGGCTTCCAAGCGGTGAGATCCGCAGATCTATGATAGAATATGCGGCGCAGTTTGTCGGAAATCCATATGTGTGGGGCGGCACGAGCCTGACGAAGGGTGCAGATTGCTCAGGATTTGTGCAGAGCATCTATAAGCAGTACGGATATACACTCCCAAGAGTAGCCTGTGACCAGGCGCAGTATGGGGTGAAGATTCCGGTGGAAGATGCTTTGCCGGGAGATCTGATATTCTACGCGAAGGACGGCTACGTTCATCATGTAGTAATGTATGCGGGAGAAGGCAAGACGATCGAGGCGATGAGTTCAAAAGCAGGGATTGTCCAGGCAGATGTAAGAGAAGGGGACGCCGTATGGGCGACCCGCATTCTTGACGATAATGGTTATACGGCAGGAAGCATCGGTGAGGTCAATGCAGAGAAGGATATGTACGGCAGGGATCTCGGAGAGTTCAAGCTGACTTATTATTGTTCCTGTGAATTATGCTGTGATGTGGAGACAGGCATTACGGCGACCGGAAAACCGGTTGTAGAAGGAAGGACAATTGCGGTAGACCCAAGCGTGATTCCTTATGGAACCCAGGTTATTATCGGAGGTCATATCTTTACGGCTGAAGATTGCGGCGGGGCGATTAAAGGCAACAAAATAGATATCTATGTGAATAATCATCAGAAAGCATTAGAATTGGGCGTGAATTACGCTGATGTATATCTAAAGAAATAAAAAGAAGAATACAAAAGAGACAGCAGAGTTCTGCTGTCTCTTTTGTGGGGGATTAATGCGATGAAAGCAGAACTGAAACAGAGGGAATATCTTTTTGATAATTATAAAGTATTGTTAATTATATTGGTAGTAATCGGGCACTTTATAGAACCGTGTTATGATCAGAATCCATTTCTGTATGAATTAAAATGGGGGATTGTAGCGTTCCATATGCCGGCGTTTATCTTTATATCAGGATACTTTTCGAAAAAGGTGCCGTCGGTCAGGAAGCTGTTCAGTGGATTGGTGATACCGTATTTTGTATATGAGATATTCTACTATCTTTTATATACTTTTATATTGGACAAGGAGACAGAATTGTATTTTACAAGGCCGAAATTTACTTTATGGTATCTTATGGCGCTCTGTGTGTGGCGGCTGATGACGCCTGCGGTAAAAAAGATTCCGTATTATCTTCCGTGTTCACTGGCGGCGGGATTGTTGATCGGTCTGGTCGGGCTTGGGAATTTTCTTTCTATCCCAAGAATTGTATTTTTCTTTCCGTTTTTCCTGGCAGGTAATGCGTTTGACAGCTCATGGCTTGCCAGATTCCGTAACAAGAAAGGGTATGCGGGCGCGTTAGGAATTATAGGAATCAAGGTGTTGTTTTTGTTCATGGACAGATATCACAGGCGGCTGTCTGTGAAGATTTTCTATGGCCGGTATTCTTACGAAGAGTTGGGGATGTCAGCCGGGGAAGGGATTTTGATCCGTCTGGTTTGTTATGGGATCTCATTTTTGCTGATTTATTTGTTTATGCTGGTGCTTCCGGCGGAGAAGAAATTCTATTCGTATCTGGGTGAAAGGACGATGGCAGTGTACATATTCCATGGAATAATCTATAGCTGTCTGAAATATGGTTCATCCATTTTGGGAACGGTGGAAAGTAACGGAGAGAGTATATTACTGATTTTATTCTGTTTCATAATTGTATGGATTGTGTCCAGAAAACCATTTGTCCAGATGACGAATAAAATTGCTCATCTGGTTTAAGGTTAACCTTATGTTTCGATGGCTGGCCGTCCCGGCAGTGCGTGCGCAAAGGCTTCGAGGCAGACCTCTTTGCCTGCGTTTTAATACGCGCACTTTCGATAAAGCATGCTCATCGAAACAGTAAGGTATTATGTACCGAAGTTTAAAATTGCCCTTCAGCGAGCGCCTTGATAGACAAAGCGTACTCTGATGGCGTCATACCTGTAATCTGTTTGAATTTTCTGGAGAAATAATGAATAGAGGAAAAACCCAACTGTTCAGAAATCTGTGTAAAATTCAGATTGTTTGTCCGGATCATCTCTTTTGCAGCGTTGATTTTCAGCAGAGAAAAATATTCAATCACTCCAAGTCCGCGCCGGTATTTGAAGAGTTTTTGTAATTGAGATCTCCCGATCAGATTATCTTTACAGATCTGTTCAATTGTAAGAGAAGTATTCAAATGTGCGGTCAGATAATCTGTGATCCGGTCAAATATCTCTGCGTCACTTTTGCTTTTGTTGGATTTCAGGATGTCATTATTTTCAATCTCTTTCGGTAAAGCAAGTGAATTAAAATATCTCCGGAACAGATGGATCAGCAAATGTTCTAAATAGATGCAGATCATCTGGCCGGCGCCGAACATTTGAGGTTCTTTGCAGGGCATGTTCTGAAGATAAGGATCGTCCAATCTGCAGTCATAACACTGCCTTGCTTCGATAATGATATTTGCAAGGATATTACGCTCCGTCTCGTCAATCTTAAGCACTTTTTTACAAAAGAAGGACATGGCTTCATCTCTGCATTGAAAGGAAATTACAATCAGATTCGGAGCGATATTTCCCGTTGTGTGGATATTATGGAACTCATTAGGCTGATGAAATATAATATCCCCTCTCTTTAAATGTATTGTTTTATTTTCTGCCGCGGCAAGTACCTCGCCTTTATCTACACAGACAAACTCCCAGAAATCATGCGTTTCGCCGTCAAAAGTGAAATCACTCATATATTCAAAATAATGAACGCTGTATATCTTGTTTATAGTTATGCATTTCTCGAAAGCAATTCCATTGTATCCCATAAAAAACTCCTTGAAAACTCCTTGGTATATATTTATAAAATTATTTTACCGCATTTTTAGCGGCTTGAAAAGCGGATAATGCAAATTTTATATCATTGTTTTATTTAATTTGAACAATAATAAGCATTTTTTAATACGATTAATTATAAAAATGTGCAGATAATGCAAATTAATACGATTATCAGACAAAGATTTTTGTGCACTATTGTTATATAGTAAGAGCAGATGAAACATATTTTAATACAAATCACTAAAGGGAGGTAAAGTATTATGAAAAAGAAAGTCTTAAGCGTATTTCTTGCTGCAGCAATGGTAGCGTCTCTTGCAGTGGGATGCGGAAACAGCGGAGGAGGCGGCAGCGACAGCGGTAGTGGGGAATCCGGCGGCGACTCTTCAGAAGGTGTTACTCTTGACGTTATCATTTCTCAGTATGGAAATTATACGCAGGATTGGTGGAAAGAGTTTGAGAAGACATTTGAGGAGGCTAATGATGGAATCGATCTCAATATAGAGATTGTTTCATGGAACGATATTTACAGTGTCGTTAATACACGTATCTCAAGTAATGAGCAGCCGGATATCTTAAATATCAGTGGTTTCGCTGACTATGTATTAGATGATCTGCTGATGCCGGCAGAGGATTATGTCTCTTCTGATCTGAAAGCTAATTTTATTCCAAGCTTCTGGGAGTCCAATGAGATGGACGGAACAGTATGGGCTCTTCCGATTCTTGCATCCTGCCGTTCACTTTTCTGTAATGTTGATCTGCTTAAGGAAGCCGGAATTGAAAATCCTCCGGCAACATGGGATGAAGTGCTTACAGCTTGTAAAGCAGTAAAGGATAAATTCGGCAGCGAGATCGTTCCCTGGGGTCTTGATATCTCTACAGATGAAGGCCAGGCAGCATTCTCCTACTATACATGGAATTTCGGCGGCGGATATGTTGACGACAGCGGAGAGTGGGCTCTTAACAGTGAAGAGAATGTAAAAGCTGTTGAATATATTAAGAGTCTGATTGATGAAGGATATTGTAATTCAGCTCCGTTTACCGATACACGTTATCCTCTTCAGGATGCGTTCAGCGCCGGAACACTTGCTATGATGATCGGACCAATGAACATGGTTGCGGCAGATTCTGAGGTTAATTATGTTGCGGCTGATCTTCCGGGTGAGAAGACTGCTCTCGGTGTTTGCGACCAGTTGATGGTATTCAAGGATGAGGAAGCCGGAGATGCCCGTACAGAAGCTATTACGAAGTTCTTCGACGCATTCTATGAGTGCGAGACATATTCTGACTATATGGTATATGAGGGATTCTTACCGGCAACACAGGATAGTTCCGATAATCTTGCAGCTAATGCTGAAAAGTATACTGTCGGCGGATCTGACGCTACAGGAGACAGCGAATACTTTAAGACATTCTGTGCGGTACTTCCGAACTGCAAATTCTACCCAATGCAGAAAGCAGAGTGGATGGACGTAAGAAATGGCGTTATTGACGTTGAACAGCAGGTATGTAACGGAACAATCGGCGCTAAAGAAGCACTTGATAAGCTTCAGGATTCTGTTGCAAAATAAGATGATTATATGACGTATAAGCGAGGGGCCGAATTGCTTCGGCCCCGATTTTTATAAGCTGATGCGTAAAGCAACAGTTTTGTGTTATATCTAAGGAGGCATGGTGATGAAAAAAAGGACGCTGGTAAAAATCCAGCCGTATGTTTGGTTGCTGCCAAGTGTAATACTTATGGTAACTATGATTTTAATTCCGATTATTTCCGTGTTTAAGATTTCATTCTCAGAAGTGGGGCGAAGCGGTATCGTAAGAGGTCTGAACGGTGTTCAGAACTATCTGGAGATTTTTGAAGAACCCGTATTCTGGCATACGCTGCAGAATACAATTATCTGGACTGTTGTTGTGGTCGGTGTATCTACTGTTTTCGGTTTTGTTCTGGCGATGGTTTTAAACCAGGAATTCCATGGACGTAAGTTTGTCCGGGCAGTGGTAATCTTTCCGTGGGCAACAGCCCTTGTTATCCAGTCTGTTATCTGGAAATATATTATTAATGCCGATTATGGTTCACTGAATGTTTTATTAAAGAAGATCGGATTAATTGACGCTTTTGTAAACTGGACAAAAACGGCTGGTTCTATGTTTGCATGGGAGTGCTGGGTAGGTATTTTTGTTACTTTTCCTTTTGTTACGTTCTGTGTATTGTCCGGTTTGCAGAGTATTGATATTGCTTTGTACGAGTCGGCGGCGGTTGACGGAGCTAATTTCTGGCAGAAGCTTTTTAAGATTACGCTGCCGTTGGTTGCGCCCAGCCTGACTGTTTCGACCGTACTGAATATTATTTATGTATTTAATTCCTTTCCTATCGTCTGGACGATTTCCAAAGGCGCTCCGGCGGATCAGACACATACTCTGGTTACCTATCTGTATCAATTATCCTTTACAGATGGAAAGGGCGGTCACGCGGCAGCCGTGTCTGTGATCGGTTTCGTTATTCTGGCGATCTGCGCAAGCATCTATATGATCCTGTCGCTTCGCGGAGAGGAGGAGAGTTAAATGACGTCAAGAAGAAAAACATGGCAGACAATACTTTTATATGTATTTATAGTGGTTCTCTGCGTTGTAATTTTATATCCGTATTTTGTTATGTTTATCACGGCGCTGAAAGATAATAAGGAGATGTATGCGGTAGACCATATTTTTCCAAATACATGGCAGTGGTCTAATTTTGCAGATATCTGGACGGCGGCTCCGGTATTCAAATATCTGATTAACTCCATGATCATTGCGGGAGGCGCCACAGTGCTTGCTATCTTGTGCGGAATCCCGGCGGCGTATGCTCTTGCCCGTATGCGGTTTAAAGGAAAAGGTATCTTCATGGGCGCTGTAATTATGAGTCAGATGTTCTCACCTGTGGTACTTCTGGTTGGTATTTACAGAATGATGGTCAATATAAATCTGAATAATACGATTCTGGGTCTGATTCTTCTGAATGCGGCATTTAATCAGGCATTTGCGATCTGGCTGCTGAGAGGAACATTCATGGGGATTTCTCCTGAGATGGAGCAGGCGGCGAAGATTGACGGGTGCGGGACGGTGAAGGCACTGGTAAGAGTACTGCTCCCGATGGCACTCCCCGGTATCATCACAACTTTGATTTTTGTATTTATTAATGCATGGAATGAATATACGATCGCATTGACATTGATTTCTACTGATATCTTTAAACCTATCACTGTCGGTATCAATGTCTTCTATGGATTTAACTTTATTCAATGGCAGTACTTGTTTGCGACATCATTGTTTGCAACAATCCCGGTTGTTGTCTTGTTCCTTATGATTGAAAAGCATCTGGTGGCGGGCTTAACCTCCGGCGGTGTGAAAGGTTAGACTAAGATTTTTACAATTGTTATAAACACAGTGGTTTAACAATATATCGTATGTGGATTACCGAAAAGATCCGGGGGAGATATAAAAAATCTTTCTCGGATTTTTTTATATCTCCCCCGGATCTTTGAATTGAAAAGGGGTGTACAAGGACTTTTGGTTCCTCCTGCCGCTTCGTAAAATGGGGGAGAAAGGATAACTGCAAAAATAAATCACAAAAAAAATAAAAAAGTTAAAAAAAGGTATTGACATCTTGAATTACAAGTGATATTATAATCGAGCTGAGTCGATGAGACAACGCAAAAAACAACACAGAACCTTGAAAATTAAACAATAGACAACAATCCCTGAAAATTTCTAAGAGAAAATTTTCAGAACGTAACATCGGATGTTTAATAAGAAAATATCTTGTTGAATGTTCGGTGCCGACAGTAAATAACGGGAAAAGAAAAACAAAGCAAAAGCGAGCATTTTTCTTGACTCGGATTGAACTTGAAATAATGCCTGGAGAACAGGTATAAATAAGGAAGCTTCACAGTTCTAGGTTCGAAAGGACCTTACCAAGAACTGCGAAGGAAGGAAGCTTCGACAATTCTAAGCTCGTGGGAAACCTCGCTAAGAATTGCGAAGCGTAATACGACTAAGGTTCGTGAAATACCGAACCCAAGTCTTTATTACGAGAGTTTGATCCTGGCTCAGGATGAACGCTGGCGGCGTGCCTAACACATGCAAGTCGAGCGAAGCGCTTAAGTCAGAAT
>CAJTAL010000028.1 GCA_910574285.1 Lachnospiraceae bacterium
CAATAAAAGTGTAAAGAATTATGTTGAGTTTAGCGATGAATTTTTCAGCATATCTGGCATTTGAAGGAGGCGACTTTACATTATTTTTCGCTTTACATTAGCCCAATTTTGGGGAATCCCCCAGCGAAGGAAACGCATCTACCTTGTCGCAGATTTTGCAGGCGGGAGTGCCGGAAAGGTATTATTTGAGTCCGAAGGCGTGTCTGGGTATTCTGCGGAGGGCTTCCGTGCGTGGCAAGGAGCTGCCGGAAGTGTTGCGGAAGGCGCTGGAGCGTCAGGCGGCATCTGCCTGAACGACCAGGGCGGGCAGCGGATGGATGTGACGGATGAGGTGACCTGCACCCTGCGGGCGGAGGCGCACCATCCCCCGTGCGTCCTGGAATCGGCCGGTTTCTGTACGGAGCATTCCGCAAAGGCGCGTGGCATTGGTTATAAGGAGGAAACCTCGCCCACGCTCCGTGCCGGGACTGTCCCTGCGGCGGTGGCGCTCTATGAAAACCATTCGCAGGATACCAGATACACGGGACCGCTGGACACTGCGCCTACGGTCAATGCCACTTATGGGATGGGCGGCAACAACCAGCCTTTCGTGGTGGAGCCGGAAACACCCAAGACGCTGAAAATCCGCTCCGGCTGTGAGGGCGGCGGGAAAGGCCCGATCATACAGGATGACAAATCGGCAACGCTCTCCTGCAACAATGACCAGACGGTGTTCGTGCCGTTCTGCAAGGGATACCGCGCCCATTACAAAGGGGACGCCCCCACATGGAAGGACGGGAAGGTGGCAAATACGCTGAACACCTTTGATATGGGGGAAAGCCGCTGTAATGAGCTGGTGGTGCAGGCATACGGCATCTGCTCCAAGGACAGCAACGCCATGAAGTCTGACAATCCCCACAGCGGATTCTATGAGGCGGAAACTTCTCGGACGCTGGATGCCAATGGCGGGAATCCCGGATGCAACCAGGGAGGGATTGCCGTGGTGGAGCCGGAAGGGATGTCGGCGTTCCATATCAACCAGAGGGACGAGGTCATCGACCTGCAGGGGAAGTCCGGGGCGCTGATGGCCACCCGGAATATGCAGATGCAGACCTTCGTCCTCCAGGGCTCCATGATCGGGCGGGATGACAGGAACGGGCCGCAGGGCAGCGGCATCAATGAGGATGTTTCCTTCACGCTGGATGCAACGGACCGCCACGCCGTGGCGCAGCCGACCTACTGCACCAGTAAGAATTCCCATTTCACACGGGCGGAGAAGGAGCTGGCGAACACGCTGGTGGCCACAGATTATAAAGACCCGCCTGTCATCAATGATGTGCAGAAGGAGCCGGAGTATATTGTCCGCAGGCTGACGCCCACCGAGTGCGCGAGGCTGCAGGGCTTCCCGGACTGGTGGTGCGGCGGGCTTGGGACGGAGGAACCCACAGAGGAAGATTTAGTGTTCTGGCGGGAGGTTTTTGAGACCCACCGGAAGATTGCGGGGACTTCCACGAAGCCCAAGACGGATAAGCAGATCATCAAGTGGCTGAAAGACCCACATTCGGATTCCGCTGAATATAAGATGTGGGGCAATGGTGTCGCACTGCCGAACGTATATTTCGTGCTTTCAGGAATCGTGTACTATGCACAGTTCCCGGACTTTTTATTGTGACATTTTTCCGCACATAACGCTTGCTATTTCTGCGGTTCAGAGTGATTAATGTAGTACCGAAAAACGAAGGAGGTACAAAAAAATGAGGTTTGAATTCAACAGGACAGGGGCAGAGAGGAAAGCGCTGGTGCAGGCGATGGGAGAGATTTTAGAGGTGAAGCCGAGATACCTTGGGATGCCGACGGCGGCTTACGAGGTGGATTACTTCCACATTGACAAGACCGGCGCGGTAGAGTTTGACGACCGGGCGGACAGTGAGGAGATAGAAAACCTGATGGAGCAGCTTGCCGAAAGGGGAATCATTGCAGCCCAGGCGGAAACGGTGCAGGAAGGCGGCACGGCGGAAGAAAACGCAGAGCCAGAACACCATGCGGAGGAGTCGGAAACAGCGCCGCAGGAGGCAAACGTGGGGCTTACGGTGGCAATGCCGAGGGATTCCTTCACGGATGCCGCACTGGAGAACCTGCGGAAACTGGTGGACTCCAAGGGCAGCCTTATCAAAAAGGCGCTGGCGGTCAGCAGCCTCCCGATTGAGGCGGATGGGGAGAAGGTTTCCTTCCCATGGTTTTCCAAAACGGACAGCGAGTCGGCAGCGGCCTACACCCATTTCATTGCCGCTCTCTGCGACATGGCGAGGAACCAGAAGCGCATCACGGCGACCGAGAAAAAGGTGGAGAATGAAAAATACGCTTTCCGGTGCTTCCTGCTCCGGCTCGGCTTCATTGGCGCGGAATACAAGGGCGAGCGGAAAACCCTGCTGAAGAACCTTTCCGGCAGCTCGGCATTTAAAAACGGAGAAAGGAAGGAGGCGGCTGGCAATGAAGTTTCCGAGTAGGGAGATTGTGGAGCGTGTCCGCAGGGAGTACCCTGCAGGCACACGGGTGGAGCTTGTGCGGATGGAAGATGTGCAAGCCCCGCCCATCGGGACGAAAGGAACCGTGACGGGCGTGGATGACACGGCGAGCGTCATGGTAGCGTGGGACAACGGCAGTCACCTCCATGTAATTTACGGTGAGGATGAGGCACGGAAGATAGAGGAGGACGATTAGATGGAACAGGACATTCTGAAACAGATTTATTTTGGGGAGATTGTGCCGTGGGAGAACCGGAACGACAAGACGCCGGAAATGGTGGAGATTGCCGACCGCATTGACGGGGAGATTGAACGCCTGAAAGGGCTGCTGGACAGTGAGGGGAAGGCGCTGCTGGAGAAACTTCTGGACGATGCCTCCGATCTTGAGTGCAAGACCATCTGTGAAGGCTTCAAGGACGGATTCCGGCTCGGCGCACAGATCACGGCGGCATCCCTGGGGAGCGTAAAAAAACCATAAAGTACACAAAAAACAGGGCAGAACATTGTGTAGATTATGCTCCGAATTGACTTGCTATTATCCCCTTTTAGAGCGAATATGTGTACTACCGAAAGGGAAAACACACAACGAAAACGGAGGAAAACAGCATGAACGAAAAGTTAGCAAGACAGGTTGAGGAGATGAAAAAGCAGACCATCGGGGTTGAGGTGGAGATGAACAGCATCGCAAGGGACAAGGCAGCGAGGATTGCGGCTAAGTACTTCGGCACAGGAAGGTACGAAAACACGGCGGCACGGAACGGCTACAGCACCTGGAGCGCATGGGACGCAGACGGCAGGGAGTGGAAATTCCAGAAGGACGTGAGCATCGCGGGGCCGGACAGCGAAAAATGCGAGATGGTGACGCCGATCCTTACCTACGCGGACATGGAGCTTCTGCAGGAGCTCATCCGGCAACTCCGGCACGCCGGCGCAAAGAGCGACGCGGGAAGGGGCTGCGGGGTACACATCCACATCGGGGCGAAGGGCCACACGCCGCAGACGCTCCGCAACCTTGCCAACATTATGGCAGGCCATGAAAGCCTGATAGCGGACGCCTTAAACCTTGACCGCTGGAGGATGAACCGCTACTGCCGCACGGTTGACCCGCGGTTCTTAGAGGAGGTCAACAGAAAGAAACCTTCCACGATGGCAGCCCTCGCGGACATCTGGTACACAAGCCACGGCGCAAACTACGGCAGGAGCCAGCACTACAACGACAGCCGCTACCATATGCTCAACTACCACGCAACCTTCACCAAAGGCACGGTCGAGTTCCGGCTCTTCCAGTTCGATGAACCGGGGGACGGGCGCAGGGGCGGCCTCCACGCAGGGCAGCTCAAGAGCTACATCCAGCTCTGCCTCGCACTCAGCCAGATGGCGAAGGAAGTCAAGACCGCAAGCCCGAAGCCGCAGCAGAGCGAGAACCCGAAATACGCCATGCGGACATGGCTCCTCCGGCTCGGCTTCATCGGGGACGAATTCAAGACCGCAAGGGACATCCTGACAAGGAGGCTTGCAGGGGACGCATCCTTCCGGAACGGAAGGGCCGCTTGAAGGGACCGCAGGAGGTAGCCTCCTGCCACCTTTCCTGCCGCAGAAACGGCAGTGGACCGCTACGGCGGTCTTAAGGTGGTAGAAGGGTACCCCCTTCGGAAAGGACGGATATCAGAATGGAAAAGAGATACTACATTGCTTACGGCTCAAATTTGAACATCCCGCAGATGCGGATGCGCTGCCCTGGGGCGAGGATCATCGGGACTTCGGTGATTGAGGGCTACCGGCTGCTGTTCAAGGGGAGCAGGACCGGCTCCTACCTCACCATCGAGCCGCAGGAGGGCGCGAGCGTCCCCGTAGCGGCATGGGCGGTGACAGAAGAGGATGAGGCGGCGCTGGACCGCTACGAGGGATTCCCAGCCTTTTATTACAAAAAGGAAATGAAGCTGCCCCTCAAGGGCATCAAGACCGGCAGGGTGCGGATACGGAAGGTTTTCGTCTACATCATGCATGAGGACCGCCCGCTTGGGATTCCGAGTGAGTTCTACATGGAGACCTGCAGGCAGGGCTACCAGAGTTTCGGATTCGACGAGGCATTTTTGGAACAGGCGTATGCCGACAGCACGGAGGAATTTCCGGGCGGGTGGAAAGCAGGGGAAGCCTGCTTCATGGCCACCAATCGGAAGAACGGCTGCGCGGGCAACTACACAGTGTTGGGATTTGACGGGAGGTATTTCACCCTCCAGAACCGCAGGGGAAGCCGCTGCCGCGCATCCGCAGGCCGGATGTTCCGCAGCAGGGAGGCGGCGCTTGCCCCTCGGAAGGAAAACACGGAAGGAGGAAGCCATGATGAAAGAAACAGATAATATTGCGAGGATTTCGGTCTGCCCAAGATGTGGGCAGACCTACCACGGAAGGCCGGCAGTTTCGCGGGCAGACGGCAGAACGCAGCTCTGTCCGGACTGCGGCACCAGGGAGGCGCTGGAGAGCATCGGTGTGGATGGGAAAGAGCAGGAGCAGATTCTGGAAGCCATCCACAGATGCTACGGAAGGAGGCAGGAGCCGTGAAAGCATATGGGAGGAACCTCCGCTGGATAGAGGACCACCAGTATGGGGATGAGATGCACACCGGGATTGCCATGCCTGCGTCGGGGAAAAGGCGCGGGCAGAGGCGGAGGCGCTACAAAAGACCGTTCAAAAAGTCGGAGCGGCAGCATTCAAAAAATGAAATCCGGAAGGAGTCAGGCGGGCTGTGACCCGCCATAAACCACACAATCCCTGCCCCGGATATTTGTGCAGTATTATGCTCCGAAATGACTTGATAATATGTCCTTTCAGAGCGAATATGTGTACTACCGAAAGGGAAAACACAAAGAAAACGGAGGATGCAGGGATGAAGGTTTGGATGCTTGGGAAATTTGAGGAGATGGAGATCGGGCAGAAGGTTCTGGTGGCGAGGTGCGGGAGCGGGCATTCCTACTTCGGGGAGTTCGGTCGGCTGGCAAGGACGACTGCCCGCCACCTGGTTTTTGAAACGGAATCAGGCGCACAGGTAAAGACAGCCATCGACAACATCCACGAGGTGGTCGGAAAAGCAAAGAAAGAAGGCTATTGGGTAAGCACCAGGATTGAAAACCGCGAGGACGATAAAAACTTTATACACGATGCGGTCAGCTTTTGGGATGAGAAGAAATGCTGCCTGGTGAAAAAATAAGACAGAGGAGGACGCAACCATGAGGAAAAGGACAGAGGTCATCCGGGAGTGGATTGACGCGAGGAAAGAACGGGGAGAGATTACAAAATGTATGTTTTACATTACGGTTCCAAAGGATACCGACCTTTGCAAAGATGAAACCATAAAGAAAATTGAGGGGATGCTTGACAGGAACCATGTCGGCCACGGCCATGTCGATACGGTCTGCGGTGCATGGAACCTGAACCGGGACTGGATTGAGACCAGGGAGATAGACTGCATTGTGGAGTTCTGCGGCGTGTACCCCATCGATTGGGATTTGGAGGATGTGGCAGAGTTTGAACGGATGGAGACCGATGGCGAGATCATTGCTTTGGTTGACTGGATAGAGGACGGGAAGCACATCCCCAATCATTGAAAATTACACAATTCCCGTTGCGGATATTTGTGCAGCTTATGTTCGGAATTAACTTGATAAAATGTGGTTTTAGAGCGAATATGTGTACTACCGAAAGGGAAAACAAAGCCACAGGTAAAAAAACGGAGGTACACACCATGACAAAGAACGAAGTGATCCAGGCAATTAAAGATGAAATCAGGATGAACGGATTCCAGCCGGAAATGGATGAGCGGTTTTCACCGATGCCTTTCCTTAAAGGGGAAAGCGACCTCTACATTGCGGTCAGCATCCGGGAAAGGCTGGACTTTGCAAACTGCGATTTTGAAAAAAAGGTAGCGGCCTACACGGTGGATGTGAAGGCGAGCGTTCGGAAGATGGGCGGGAACCCGACGCCGGAGGAGCTGCTGGATGCGGCAGACCAGATACGCAGGGGTGCGGAGCTTGCACGGAACCTGCAGGGGATGGACCTTGCATACACGGAAGAAGCATAAGGGAGGGGATTGGAATGGCAGGATTGAAAAAGCAGAGGAACAAAAACCATTGGACACTTCCCTATGCATATGCAGGACGGCGGTCCGAGGTACACGTTTGGCTGGTGGAGGATAAGAATTCATCTTATTTTGGGAAATACCATGTGTACTGCGGGGCAGTGTCGGAGATGGCGGATACAATTGAGGAAGCGGCAGAACTGGCGCAGGGATTTACCCACGGCGGTGCATTGGCATAAAGATACGGAATGGAGGATAAGGATTTATGGTTGAGGAATATAAAGGATACAGGATAGACACAGGCTGGAACGATGAGGCACTGGGATTTGATTTCCATGTCGGCACGGCGGACGGCAGAGAGGCATTCCGCAGCGAAGAACCATTCTTTTACGAAGAAAACGCACTGGCGGCGGCAAAAAAAGCGATAGATGAAGAGACTGTGCAGGAGGGAGTCGGGGATGAACATAGCAGATAGGATGGAGCGGGAGTCAAGGCTCCGGGGGAACCTTGCGGAATGGATGATGGCGCACGGGACTGTAAAGTCCGACCGCGAGAGGAGCAACGAATATGTGGGCGTGAGGATTGCCGAGGTCCGCTGGCGGGGGAAGGATTACTGCATCACATGGGTGGACGGGGAAGCCTGCCGGATTGAAAAAGAGTGATCCTGCTGTAAACTACACAATTCTTGCCACGGATATTTGTGTAGTTTATAGCCCGGAATTAACTTGCTATTATGGGCAGAAAGAGCGAATATGTGTACTACGAAAGGGAAAACACAAAAAACGGAGGACACAGCTATGAAGAACAGGAACGAAGCCATCAGGCATTTGCAGAAAAACGGGGAATACAGATTTGAGGGACTTGGCAGGGAGGAGAGCCGCAGGGCTGCCACGGAGCTGGCAAAAGCAGCCATGAGGGAAGACCGGAAATACGGGACCCAGAGCAGCTTCGGCATCGCAAGGGACGCATTCGGATACTATTTTGCGGCACAGATCAACGGATAAGGAGGAAAGCACGATGAGGGCAGAAGATACATTACAGTTCATGGCGGATTTTTACCCGTCGATATTCCCTACAAGGAAGCACTGCTTAAATCATCTGTTCTGCACCATAGGGAACGGATACAGATGGGTGAAAGGCGAGCTGGTGGAGGATGATAAAAAATGCAGCAGGTACCGCCTTGTGGAGCCGGTGGAAAAAGCGGAGTTTGACCGTGAGCGGGACTGGTGGGCAAGATACCGACTGGAACGGGAGATGCATGAGAAAACAGGAAAGCGGATTAGCCCGGACTATTTCTTTGAATGGTCGCAGCCAAGCAAGGAATATTCCTATCTGTACCATTTCCCTAAAAACATAAAGCCGGACTGGAGAGCGCTGCTGGAAGAATGCAGGCAGATGCTTGGGGAGGATGGCGTGGAGATATAACAGCATTATAATGTACACAATTTCCCCTACAGATATTTGTGCAGTATATGTTCCGAATCCGCTTGCTATTATGGGCAGAAAGAGCGAATATGTGTACTACCGAAAGGGAAAACACGGAAAACGGAGGACACAGACCATGAAAATCAACGACGCAATGAAAACCTACAGACTGCCGAACCCCACCACGCCGGAGGATTTGGAATGCAGATGGAGCAAGCTGCTGACCTTTGGAGACAAGGTGGTCATCGCAGGATACTTCTACAATGGGCAGAACAAGCCCTGCTATTTCGGGGCGGCTTATGAATTCCTGGGCGACGACCATACCTGCGAAGGCACCATCGGATTGAGGGCTGCAAGCGGAGTCGAGTTCGAGGATGACGGCCACGCAATCGCCTGGGCGATGCAGCAGTAGACAAAGGCGGGAAAATCCCAAGGTACGGAGCCGGGCGGCTCTGTATCCCGTAGAAGCAGATCAGGGCTTTCAGCAAGGCTCTTTTGCCATGCCAGATATACACAAATCCCGGTGCGGATATTTGTGTAGTTTATGCCTGTAATTGACTTGCTATTATCCGCAAAAAGAGCGAATATGTGTACTACCGAAAGGAAAAACAAAAAAACGGAGGTACACACCATGAAGGATTACAATGGGGTTTTTGGATATGAGGTATTTGCAGGGTTTATGACAGCGGCGCAGCTTAAGCGTCACACGGAGTGCATCCGGGAATATAAAGGATACAGCATTGCCTTTGGGAAATACCAGAAAGATGGTGCAGGCAGGGCATGGTGGAGCGTCAGGGTTTGGAAAAACGACGGTAAGGACCGCCTTGGGGCTTTCACGATGAAGAGCCTCTGCGCCACGGACGGGGAGGCGATGGTCATGGCGACCCGGTGGGCAAAAGCCAACATTGACAGGATTACCGGATAAACGGAACATTCCAAGAGCGGAGCCGGAAGGCTCTGCGTCTTGTACTGATCTATTACGGCTTGCCATAGGCAGGTCATTTTTTATGCCATCTTTGGGGAGGTGATGCTGATGGCAATGCGAAAGCTGAAAAAATACAGACCGACGAAGTTCAGGGCGAAGGACAGCCGTTACGATAAGGATGCCGCCGATTTTGCCGTGATGTTCATCGAGAGCCTCTGCCACACCAAGGGGACATGGGCGGGGAAGCCTTTTGAACTGCTCGACTGGCAGGAGCAGATCATCCGGGATATTTTCGGCACTCTGAAACCGAACGGCTACCGGCAGTTTAACACGGCTTATGTGGAGATTCCGAAGAAGCAGGGAAAATCGGAACTGGCGGCGGCCGTGGCGCTGCTCCTGACCTGCGGGGACGGGGAGGAGCGGGCGGAGGTGTACGGGTGTGCCGCTGACCGGCAGCAGGCCACCATTGTCTTTGACGTGGCGGCGGACATGGTGCGGATGTGTCCGGCTCTTTCCAAGCGGGTGAAGATACTTGCATCACAGAAGCGGATCATATACACGCCCACCAATTCCTTCTACCAGGTGCTTTCGGCGGAGGCGTATTCCAAGCACGGCTTCAACATCCACGGCGTGGTGTTTGACGAGCTGCACACGCAGCCGAACCGGAAGCTGTTTGATGTCATGACCAAGGGCTCCGGGGATGCCAGGATGCAGCCGCTGTATTTCCTCATCACCACGGCGGGGACGGACACCCATTCCATCTGCTACGAGACGCACCAGAAGGCAAAGGACATTTTAGAGGGCAGGAAAATTGACCCTACATTTTACCCGGTAATCTACGGCGCAGATGAGGCGGACGACTGGACGGACCCCAAGGTGTGGAAAAAGGCCAATCCCTCTTTAAATATCACAGTGGGGATTGACAAGGTGGAGGCCGCCTGCGAATCGGCAAAGCAGAATCCGGGGGAGGAGAACAGTTTCCGGCAGCTCCGCTTAAACCAGTGGGTGAAACAGGCGGTGCGGTGGATGCCCATGGATAAATGGGATGCCTGCGCCTTCCCGGTTTCGGAAGACGACCTGGAGGGGCGCGTCTGCTACGGCGGGCTGGACTTATCCTCCACCACGGACATCACGGCGTTCGTGCTGGTGTTCCCACCGCTTGACGAGGAGGATAAATACTGCATCTTGCCGTACTTCTGGGTGCCGGAGGAAACGCTGGAGCTGCGTGTGCGGCGCGACCATGTCCCCTATGATTTGTGGGAGCGGCAGGGGAAGCTGATGACCACGGAAGGGAACGTGGTACACTACGGCTATATCGAGAAATATATCGAGCTGCTTGGGGAGCGGTTTAACATCCGTGAGATCGCCTTTGACCGGTGGGGAGCGGTGCAGATGGTGCAGAACCTTGAGGGCATGGGCTTTACGGTGGTTCCGTTTGGGCAGGGTTTCAAGGATATGTCCCCGCCTACCAAGGAGCTGATGAAGCTGGTGCTGGAGCAGATGATTGCCCACGGCGGGCATCCGGTCCTTCGGTGGATGATGGATAACATCTTCATCCGCACCGACCCGGCAGGCAATATCAAGGCGGATAAGGAAAAATCCACGGAGAAGATTGACGGGGCTGTGGCCACGATCATGGGGCTTGATAGAGCGGTGCGCTGTGGGAACCAGACATCCGAAAGCGTGTACGATTCCCGCGGTCTGTTGGTTTTTTGACCAGTCTGTACATGGTATCTTTGTCGGTTCCTTATATGGCTATTTTCCGCAGATTCCTTTATGCTGTCTGGCGAAGGAGGTGGAAGGATGGATGAGAAGGATTTCCTTGAGCTAATCATTTCGGAACGGATGGGGATGCACCATGACGCCTTTAAAAAGGAATATCCCCTTACGGAGGAGCAGGCGGCGGAAGCGGAAAAGGCAGACCAGGCACACGAGCTGCTGTTTGAGCAGTTAAGCGCAGAGCAGAGGAAAATGATGGAGCTGTGCGAGGATGTGGCAAATTCGGAAGCAACAAGGGAAAATGAATATTACTACCGGGCAGGGTTCCGGGACGGGATAAACCTTGACAAGCTGATGAAGCAGATCAGGGAAGGAAAATAAAAATATATTATCGGACAGACAGAGGGGCATCGCTTCGGCGGTGCTTTCTGTCTGTCCACTTTTCGGAAAGGAGCGTGGTTCCTATGGGATTATTCAGCGGATTGTTCAGGGCGAGGGATGCGCCTACAAACCGCACATCGGGCAGCGCCTACAGCTTTTTTATGGGCGGAAGTACAAGCGGGAAAAGGGTAAACGAGCGTTCCTCCATGCAGATGACGGCGGTGTACTCCTGCGTCCGGATTCTTTCAGAAGCGGTGGCGGGGTTGCCGCTGCATTTTTATAAATATACGGACAACGGCGGGAAGGAAAAGGCAACAGACCACCCGCTGTATTTTCTGCTCCATGACGAGCCGAACCCGGAGATGACTTCCTTCGTGTTCCGGGAAACGCTGATGACGCACCTGCTCCTTTGGGGAAATGCCTACTCGCAGATTATCCGCAACGGCAAGGGGGAGGTCATCGCACTGTATCCGCTGATGCCGGACAGGATGACTGTCGACAGGGATGAAAAGGGGCAGCTTTACTATTCTTACCTGATGGGGAACGATGATGCGCCGACCATGAAAGGCAGCACTGTCAATCTTTCCCCTTCGGATGTGTTGCACATCCCCGGCCTTGGCTTTGACGGGCTGGTGGGCTATTCCCCCATTGCCATGGCAAAGAACGCCATCGGCATGGCGATTGCCTGTGAGGAGTACGGGGCGAAGTTCTTCGCCAACGGCGCACAGCCGAGCGGCGTGCTGGAGCATCCGGGGACGCTGAAAGACCCGTCAAGGGTAAGGGAGAGCTGGCAGTCCACTTTTGGCGGCAGCCATAATGCCAACAAAGTGGCTGTTTTAGAGGAGGGGATGAAATACACTCCGATTTCCATTTCCCCGGAACAGGCGCAGTTTCTGGAAACACGGAAATTCCAGATCAATGAGATTGCGCGGATTTTCCGTGTGCCTCCGCACATGGTGGGCGACCTGGAAAAGAGCAGTTTCTCCAACATCGAGCAGCAGAGCCTTGAGTTTGTGAAATACACCCTCGACCCGTGGGTGTCGAGATGGGAGCAGTCCATGGCGCGGTCTTTGCTGACTGCGGAGGAAAAGAAGCAGTATTTTGTGAAATTTAATGTGGACGGCCTGCTCCGGGGCGACTACCAGAGCCGCATGAGCGGGTACGCCGTGGGGCGGCAGAACGGGTGGATGAGCGCAAACGACATCCGGGAGCTGGAGAACCTTGACCGCATCCCGGAGGAATTGGGAGGCGATCTGTACCTCATCAACGGAAACATGACAAAACTTGCGGATGCGGGCATATTTGCGAAAGAGGCATCCGCCCAGAATGGGAAGGAGGAATCCGATGAAAACGAAGAAGTTCTGGAACTGGAGGAAAGTGAAGAACCAGGAGCCGGAAGTGACAGAGCGGATACTGGAGCTGAACGGCACCATCGCAGAGGAAAGCTGGTTTGACGATGACGTCACGCCGCAGCTTTTCAAGGATGAACTGAACAGCGGTACGGGAGACATTACCGTGTGGATCAATTCGCCGGGCGGCGACTGCGTGGCTGCGGCACAGATTTACAATATGCTCTCCAACTATAAAGGCAAGGTAACTGTAAAAATAGACGGCATCGCCGCCAGTGCCGCCAGTGTGATTGCCATGGCGGGCGACACCGTCCTGGTATCCCCGGTTTCCATGCTGATGATCCATAATCCCGCCACCATCGCCTGGGGCGACCATGCGGAGATGCAGAAAGCCATTGATATGCTCTCCGAGGTGAAGGAGTCTATCATCAATGCCTATGTGCTAAAGACGGGGCTTTCCCGTCCGAAGCTGTCACACCTGATGGATGCGGAAACGTGGATGGACGCAAACAAGGCGGTGGAGCTTGGCTTTGCGGATGAGATCATGGCGCGGGCAAAAGCAGAGCCGGAAAAGGAGCCGGAGGAAGGCGAGGGGGATACAGACGGGGAGGAAAAGAAGCTCCCGCCTCCCGCGAGTTCCATGCTGTATTCCCGCAGGGCGGTCACCAATGCCCTGCTGAATAAGATGGCCGCCAAGTATGGCGGGGAAAAACCGAAGGCAGATATCCAGGCGCAGGCAAAAATCCCTGCTGCGGATACAGAAACCGGCCGTTCCGTGGACGCACTCATGGAGCGGCTTAATTTATTAAAGCGATAAGAAGGAGGATTTCATTATGACGATTCTTGAACTGCGTGAGAAACGCGCGAAGGCATGGGAGGCGGCAAAGGCATTTCTGGATTCCCACAGGAAGGAGAACGGCGTCCTTTCCGCGGAGGACGACGCCGCATACACGAAGATGGAGCAGGAGATCACCGACCTTGGGAAGGAGATTGCAAGGCTGGAACGGCAGGAGGCGCTTGACGCGGAACTGAACCGTCCGGTCAACAAGCCCCTCACGGGAAAGCCCATGAACGGCAGGCTGGAGGATGACGGCGAGGGGAAGACGGGGCGCGCTTCTGATGAATATAAAAAGAATTTCTGGAACGCCATGCGCTCCAAGGCTCCGGCGCCGAACGTCACCAACGCCCTGCAGATCGGTACGGACTCCGAGGGCGGCTACCTGGTGCCGGATGAATTTGAGAACACGCTGGTAGAAGCCCTGGAGGAAGAGAACGTCTTCCGCCAGATGGCAAAAATCATCCAGACCTCCAGCGGCGACCGCAAGATTCCCGTAGTGGCAAGCAAGGGTACGGCATCGTGGATGGATGAGGAGGGTGCATACCCGGAAAGCGATGATTCTTTCGGGCAGGTGTCCATCGGGGCATATAAGCTGGGTACCATGATCAAGGTTTCCGAGGAGCTGTTGAATGACAGCGTCTTTGACCTGCAGTCCTATATTACCAGGGAGTTTGCCCGCCGCATCGGTTCCAAGGAAGAGGAGGCATTCTTTACGGGGAACGGCACCGGGAAGCCGCTGGGCATCCTTGCGGCGACGGGCGGCGCAGAAACTGGCATCACGTCGGCATCTGCAACAGCGGTCACTGCCGACGAGCTGATTGACCTTTATTACAGCCTGAAATCCCCGTACCGTAAGAATGCCGTGTGGACGCTGAATGATTCCACGGTCAAGGCAATCCGCAAGCTGAAGGACGGCAACGGGCAGTACCTGTGGCAGCCGGGCATCACGGCGGGCGCGCCTGACATGATCCTCGGCCGGCCGGTCAGGACTTCCGCCTATATGCCGGCCATTGCCGCAGGCGCAAAGACCATCGCTTTCGGGGACTTCTCCTATTACTGGATTGCCGACAGGCAGGGGCGCAGCTTCAAACGCCTGAACGAGCTGTTTGCAGCCACCGGTCAGGTGGGCTTCCTTGCCTCGCAGCGCGTTGACGGCAAGCTGGTGCTGGCGGAGGCGGTCAAAGTGCTGGTGCAGAAAGCGGCATCCGGCACATAAAAAAGAAAGGCAGGTTTTGAAATTATAAAGGAAGGGGGCGGCGGGCATGGTGGTGACGCTGGAAGAAATGAAGAACTACCTCCGTGTGGATTACGATGACGATGATGCCCTCATAAGTCATCTTTTGCAGTCGGCTGAAAAAATCTGCATGGATATCATCCGGACGGATGACAGGGGCGTGCTGGAAAAGGATGAAAACGCAAAGACGGCTGTCCTGTATGCCACGGCTTACCTCTATGAACACCGGGAGGAAGCAGACCACCATGCCATGATGCTGACGCTGCGGGCGCTCCTTTCCGGCAGCCGAAAGGAGGCGTTCTGATGGAAGTTTCGCTATTGAATGTGAGAATCACCTTCCAGAAGAATGCCGTGGCGGTGGACGGCATCGGCAACCATAAAAACACATGGACGGATTATTATTCCTGCCATGCCACAGCCAGTGGCGAGGCGGGGAAGCAGACCAGTGAAACAAATGTGGCCGGGACCGTGGCGGATGAATCGGATGTTTCGTTTACGGTTCGCTGGTGTAGAAAAGCGGCGGCAGTTGATTCCACAGGATACCGTGTGGTATTTGATGGCGGGATTTACGACATCCTCGCCGTTGACCACATGAATTATAAAAAGAAATGCATCAAATTCAAGTGCAGGAAAGCGAGGCGGTGACGATGGCAAACGGCGTATCTATCGACCGGATGGCAGAGGAGATCATGAGGGGGCTGACAGAATATGCGGACCTTGCCACGGAGGATGTGAAAAAGGCGGTGAAGAAAGCCGGGACAGCGGTGCGCAGGGACATTGAAGCCAACGCACCGAAGGACACCGGGAAGTATGCAAAGTCATGGGCGGTGAAGACCACGAAGGAAACTTCCAATTCGCTGGAGGTGACGGTGCATTCCAGGAACCGCTACCAACTGACGCACCTTCTGGAACACGGCCATGCCAAGAGGGGCGGCGGCCGTGTCCCGGCAAAGCCCCATATCGCAGCAGCGGAGCAGGCCGGCACCCGGCAGCTTGAAAAGGAAATACAGAAAGCATTGGAGGGATAGGCTTTGGAAACATTACTGGCGCTTTTGAAGGAAACCGGCATCCCCTTCGCCTATGACCATTTTGCGGAGGGCGAGTCGCCGGAGCCGCCGTTTGTCTGCTACCTCCTGTCGCAGAGCGACAACTTCGCTGCTGACGGCATGGTGTACTTCAAGGCAAGCGGCGTGAAGATAGAATTATACACCGACACCAAGGATCTGTCGGTGGAGAAGAAACTGGAGGACGCGCTGGATAAGCGGCGCATCTTCTACAACAAGTCGGAGGTCTGGATTGACAGCGAGAAGCTGTACGAGGTCCTCTACCAATTCGATATGGAGGTGGTTTGCGATGCCGAAGAAGAATAAAGTGAAATTCAACATCTGCAACGTGCATTACGCGCTGCTGACGCTGGGTGTGGACGGGACGGTGTCCTTCGGCACGCCTGTTGCGATGCCCGGCGCCGTTTCCCTTTCCCTGGACCCCAACGGCGAGCCGAGCAATTTCTATGCGGACGGCTACGCCTATTACACGGTCAGCAACAACATGGGCTACGAGGGGGATTTGGAGCTTGCCATGGTGCCGGAGAGCTTTCGCACCGACGTGCTGAAGGAGTCGCTGGATGAAAATAAGGTGCTTCTGGAGAACGCCAACGCAGAGACGGAGAACTTCGCCCTGCTGTTTGAGTTTGACGGCGATGTCCGGAAAATCCGCCATGTGCTGTACAACTGCTCGGCGGCACGACCGACCATCGAGTCCCAGACCAACGAGGACGAGATCGAGGTGCAGACCGAGACGCTGTCCATCACGGCGGCCCCGCTGGCAAGCGGCTATGTAAAGGCAAAGACCGGGGACAGCACTACGGATGAGGTCTACCAGAACTGGTACAAGAGCGTGTACCTGCCGGATGCGGCAACGGGCGGCGGTACGGATACGGAAACAGGCGGCACGACTGATACGGAAGGGGAGGTGTAATTTATGAGCATGAAACAGAATATCGAGATTGACGGGAAGCAGGTGCCGTTTAAGGCATCCGCTGCCATCCCGCGCATTTACCGGATGAAGTTCCACCGGGATATTTATAAGGATTTACGGAGCCTTGAGAAGTCCATCGGTGACGGGGACGAGGAGAGTTCCAACCTCGACCTGTTCTCTTTGGAGATGTTCGAGAACATCGCCTATGTGATGGCGAAGCACGCGGACCCCGGCATCCCGGACAGCCCGGAGGAATGGCTGGATGAATTCAACACCTTTTCCATCTACCAGGTGCTTCCGAAGCTAATACAGTTATGGGGGCTGAACGTGCAGACGGATGTCCAGTCTAAAAAAAACTTCGCCCAACTGACCGGGAAATGACAACGCCGCTGTTCCTGCTCCGGTGTGTGCAGCTTGGGCTTTCCATCCGGGATTTGGATTTGCTCACCATCGGGATGGTCAACGATATGTTCGCGGAGAGCAGGAATGACGAATACAAGGGCTATAAGGAAATTGCCACCCAGGAGGATTTCGACCGATTTTAGGCGGCGTCCCCTGGGCATATTTTTGCAGTTTAACAGGAAGGGGTGTCCGCCGTGGCGAACAGAATCAAGGGTATCACTGTTGAGATCGGCGGGGATACCACTAAGCTACAGACTGCCTTAAAAGGTGTAAACGGGGAAATCAGGAATACGCAGTCCGCACTGAGGGATGTGGAAAAACTGCTGAAATTAGACCCAGGCAACACGGAGCTGCTGGCGCAGAAACACCGGCTTCTCGGTGATGCCGTAAATGAAACCAAAGAGAAACTTGCCACACTGAAAACAGCGGCGGAGCAGGCAAACACGGCTCTTGCCAATGGGGAAATCTCGCAGGACCAGTACGATGCCCTCCAAAGGGAAATCATCGAAACGGAAAATAACCTGCGTGACCTGGAACGTCAGGCAGGGCAGTCCGCTGTGGCATTGCAGAAAATCTCCGCTACGGGGGAAAAGCTAAAAACTGTGGGGGACAACATTTCCTCCGCAGGGCAGAATTTGCTCCCTGTCACGGCGGGCGTGACTGCACTCGGCACGGCTGCGGTCAGCACGGCGGCAAATTTTGAAAGCTCCATGTCGCAGGTGCAGGCGACGATGGGAATCACGAAGGACGCCATGTCCACGGTCAACGGCGAGAGCGTCAACACAATGGATACGCTTTCCGCGCTGGCAAAGAAGATGGGCAGCGAGACGGCGTTTTCGGCTTCGGAGTGTGCGGAGGCTTTGAACTACCTTGCACTTGCCGGATACGACACGCAGCAGATGTGCGACACACTCCCTACCGTTTTAAACCTTGCGGCGGCGGGCGACATTGACCTTGCGGCGGCGTCTGACATGGTGACGGATGCCATGTCCGCCCTGGGCATGGGCGTGGATGAGGCGGGGACGATGGTGGATCAGATGGCGAAGACAGCATCCACCACCAATACTTCCGTAGCACAGCTCGGCGAGGGAATCCTCACCATCGGTGCGACCGCAAAGACCGTAAAGGGCGGCACGGCGGAGCTGAACACAGCACTTGGCATTCTTGCTAATAATGGCATTAAGGGTGCAGAGGGCGGCACACACCTTAGAAATGTCATCCTGTCATTACAGAACCCCACCGACAAGGCGGCCGCCTGCATGGAGCAGCTTGGGCTGGATGTCTACGATTCCGAGGGGAATATGCGCTCCCTCAATGACATCCTCGGAGATTTGAACACGAGCATGGACGGCATGACGGCGGCGGAGAAGTCCAATATCATCGGGCAGATTTTCAACAAGACCGATCTGTCCTCCGTGAACGCCCTACTCGCCAATACCGGAACTACCTGGGATGACCTGCAGCAGTCCATCATTGACAGCGGCGGCGCAGCGCAGCAGATGGCGGATACACAGCTTGACAACCTGCAGGGGCAGATCACTATTTTAAAGTCAGCCTTAGAGGGGCTGGCTATTTCTTTCGGCGAGCTTTTGATGCCTGCGATAAAGATGATTGTCGGATGGGTACAGCAGTTCGTGGACTGGCTGAACGGTATGGACGAGGGGACAAAGAAAGTCATCACTACGGTCGCCTTATTGGCGGCAGCGCTGGGACCGGTGTTGATTGTCATCGGGAAGGTAGTGTCTGCGGTCGGCACGATTATGACGATTGTGCCGAAGGTGGCGGGAGTCATCAATACCGTAAAGACCGCTTTTGCCGCCTTAAACACCACCATGCTTGCCAATCCAATCGGCATCATCATTGCAGCAATTACGGCGTTGGTGGCGGCATTTATTTATCTGTGGAACACGAATGAGGATTTCCGGCAGTTCTGGATCAACCTCTGGGAGAATGTGAAGGAGGTCGCCATTGCCGTATGGGAGGCAATCAAAAACTTCCTTTCGGCGGCATGGGAGGCAATCTCATCCACGGCACAGGCTGTGTGGAACGGGATAAAAGATTTCTTTTCCGGGCTGTGGGAAGGGATAAAAATGATATTTACCACGGTGGTGGAGGCAATCAAGACTGTCGTAACCACCTATTTCAATATCTACAAGACCATCATCACCACAGTCTTAAATGCGATAAAGACGGTATTCACGACCGTATGGAACGGGATAAAGACCGTGGTCACCACGGTGGTGACGGCAATCCAGACCTTTATCACCACGGCATGGAACGCCATCAAAAATACAGTCACGACCGTCCTGAATACGATAAAGACGGTCATCACCACGGTGTGGAATGCGATAAAGGCTGCGGTCACGACTGTGGTAAATGCCATAAAGAATGTGATTTCCACAGCCTGGAACGGGATAAAGAACACAGTCAGCACAGTGGTCAACGGGATTAAAAATACGGTCTCCACTGTGTTTAATAATATCAAGTCCTCTATCAGTGGCACGATGGGCAATATTGTAAATGTGATAAAGACCGGCTTCAACAATGCGATTTCATTCATCACAAGCCTCCCGTCCAAAGCCCTGCAGTGGGGCAAGGACATCATCATGGGAATCGTGAACGGAATCAAGAGCTGCATCGGGGCTGTGAGCGATGCCGTGAGCAGCGTGGCGAATAAGATTAAATCCTTTCTGCACTTCTCCGTGCCGGACGAAGGACCGCTGACGGATTACGAGAGCTGGATGCCGGATTTCATGAAGGGGCTGGCAAAGGGCATTGAGGACAGCAAAAGCATGGTGGCAAGGGCGATGGACGGCGTGGCGGCAGACATGATTTTAAATCCATCCGCAGCCGTGCAGGAGATTTCCGTATCCGGAAACGGCGTGGACGGTGTGCCGCAGGGCGGCTCCATAAACGGCCCGCTGATTGAAGTGAAGGAAATGAACGTGAGGAGCGAGGAGGACATCCGCAAAATTTCACAGCAGCTTTACCGGCAGCTCCAGCAGGGGCGGCGGGCAAACGGATATTCGTAGGAAGGGAGGGGCAGGCAGATGGGATTTTCTTTTGACGGCGTCACATCAAAGAGCATGGGCATCGCAAGCCGGATGACGGAAGAGAACCGGGTGCCGGAACTGAAAAACCGCACTATTTCCATGGCGGGAAGGGACGGCCTCATTGACCTTGGCGCATCCCTTTCCGAGCGGGTGATAGAAATTTCCTGCTTCATCCCTCCCAAAAGGACGATGGCGGCGCTCCTGGAATGCAAGGATGAGATCGTAAGCTGGTTAAGCCCGGACAAAGGCGTGTGTGAGCTGAAACTGGACACGGAGCCGGGGCGGGTGTATTACGCAAGGCTTCAGAGCGGCGTCACCTTTGAGCGGGTGGTGCGGCTTGCGGCGGCCTTTGACCTTGCCTTTTTCTGCCCTGACCCCTTCGGCTACGCTGCGGAGGATGAGGTCTTTACCATCACGGAAGCGGGAAGCCACACGGTGAGGCGGAGGCTTGGCAACCTATACTCCAATCCCGTGTACCGGCTGAAAGGCGTCCTGGCATCCGGGGCGGGCAGGTACATCAGCATCACCACAAACGGGGCGGAGCTGAGGATTGCCAATGCGGTTTTATCCGCTTCGGAAACGCTGGTGGCGGATACAGCGAAAATGACGGCATGGGTGGAGGATGCGGAGGGGAACACGCTCCGCAACGCCCTGCCATATATTGGAGAGCTGAACTTCCCCACGCTTGAAGCGGGGCTGAATACGGTGGAGGTGGCGGCATCGAACGCCGCATTTACGGAACTTGAAATACAGGCAAAGAGTCGCTGGAGGTGATTTATATGGGATTGCAGGCAGTCTTAAATACACAGACGGATTTCACGGGAGAGTTCCCAGTGGAATATGCAAAGGACGGACTATGGCGTTTCAATGAGAACGCCCCAGATGCGGATACCATGCTCGCTGATTCTTCCGGCAGGGACAGGAAGATGTTTGTTTCCGGCTGGTCGGGTACGAGCGCTGGCTTCCGCAACGGGCAGAAGGGGCGGCATTTCCGTATGAACATTACAAACCCTGCTTCGGAGAAAATCTATCTGAAGGCCGCGAATGACGGCTCCATCTTCCAGAGCCTTGGGGAGCGGATCATTGTGGGAGGCTGGATGAACCCCACCACTTATTCTGTGGGCAACACTTACACGCCCATTTTTAATACGAGGCAGGGGCCGGGGCAGCCGATTTTCTACCTCTCCCTCATCCGGGGAAAGCCAAGGATCATGCTCTACAATTCCTCCGGCTCCCTGATACTGGATGAGTCGGTGACGCCGCCTTTTTCCTTTGTGAACAACGGGTGGTACTTTATTGCCTGTGTGATAGAGCCGGACAATAAAAAGGCACAGTATGTCGTAGGCGACCGGGGAAGCGGGGCGGTGTGGATTTCTGCGGCGCTGTCCTTTACGGGGGAGCTGAACCGCTCCTGCACGGCGGACCTCATCATGGGGATGCACGCCGGCTCCTACTGGTACGCCGGAGGCTTTGACGACTGGTTTTTAGACTGTGATTCGCAGCTTACGGCAGAGAATTTGGCGGATTATTTCCGTGCCACAATTTTTGCCAACGGCGGCGATACTGCGGGACCGGTGGATGCCCTCTCTATTCCGGATGGCGTGACGCTGCGGAAGGGGAGTAACGGTGCATACCTGGAAAGCGGCGTGCTTTATACACGAGCCGTGGAATACGGCCTTTCTGGTGCGGGCAAGGTGTCTGTTTCCAGTGAGTGCATCCCCGGCGTGACGGACATTCCCCTTGTGGAGACCTCCACGAGCAGCGACCTCATTAGCTGGAGCGATTGGGCGGCGGTGGGAGCGGACGGGAAGATGCCGTCCCCTGCCCGTGCCTACATCCGTTTCCGTGTTACGCTCACGACAGCGGACACGGCGAGGACGCCGAAGCTGGCGGACATTCAGATTTTTGACATACCGAAGTCGCCTTATGACAAAATCGGCTATGCCCGCCCTGTGGTTCTGGACAGCAGCGGTGCGTGGGAGGCGGTGCTGGAAAACGCCTACGGCATCATCGTGACAGGCGAGGTCAACGGCGAGGATACGCTTTCCTTCTCCATTCCCTTTGCCGATGAAAAGCGGAGGTATATCGACAACGAGAAGAAAATCCAGATCGTGGATGACGTGTACACCATCCGCACGGTCACGGACAGCAAGGATGCCTCCGGCAACGCCGTGACGGAGGTGTACGCCGAGGCGGAGTTTTACAACCTTGCCTATTCCGTCCGGAAGGAGGAGAAAGCCTTTGACGCAGAGACGGCGGATGCGGCCATGGCCTACGCCCTTTCCGGCACGGAGTGGAAGGTCGGGACGGTCACGGTCACAACGAAGCGCACATGGACTTCTACGGAGAAGAACGCGCTCTCCATTCTCCGCAACGTGGCGGATTTACATGGAGGGGATTTAGTCTTTGACTGCCCGAATCGGCTGGTGCATCTGCTTACCTTAAATGGGAAGGACAGCGGCGCGCTGTTCATGTACGGGAAGAACATGAAGGACATCGAGCGGACGGTGGACACCACGGGGCTTGTCACAAGGCTGTATGCCGTCGGCGCGGACGGCATGACCTTTGCCAGCATCAACGGTGGGAAACCCTATGTGGAGGATTTCACTTATTCCAAGGAGGTGCGTGTATCTTCCCTGGACTGTTCCGCATTCACGAACCCTTACCAGATGCTTGAATTTACCCGTATGAGGCTTGCGGATTACTGCAGGCCGACGGTTTCTTATGTACTGAATGCCATGGATTTGTCTGTGCTGACGGGATATGAGCATGAGGCGTGGGAGCTTGGGGATTATGTGCGGGTGGAGGATAAGGATTTGGGGCTTTCGGTCACCACGAGGATTGTGCGGAGGGAATACAACCTGCAGGAGCCGTGGAATACGGTGCTGGAGCTTTCCACGGTGCTAAAGAACCTGGGCAGCTCCACGAGCAAGTGGGACAATGCCGCCGATTCCCTAGAGGGCGTCAGCGTGGTGTCCAGCGAGGACATCGCGGAGCTTGTGCCGTTCAACCTCCTTAGAAATTCCCGCGCCGATGACGGGCTTGCCTATTGGGTGTCCTCCGGCTTCGAGGCGGACGGGGAAAACGGGGCGAGCGGCACAGCCTCTTTCAAGGCAGAAGGCGTGGCGGGGATGACCAAGAGCCTGTCGCAGACGGTGTATCCTGCTAACCGGGACAGCTACACCATCTCGGCGCAGATCGCGTCCGAGAACCTTAAGAAACTGAGCGGCAACTCGCAGGTTGGCATTGAGATTGTGCTGGAATATGAGGACGGCAGCACGGAGTCAAGATTCATTGATTTGTACTGATGGGAGGGATTTGCGTGGCTTATTTTTCAAGGACGATAGCAAAGATTACGCCGGAAAATTTCTCGTCTGAACGGCTGAAATCCGTCACCGTCCGCGTCTGCATCACAGACTGCACAGGCGAATTCTACATCACGGACATCCTCCTGCAGGGCGGGCCGGTGGCAATGGGATGGGTGGGGCATCCCTCGGAACTGAGGTGGACGCTGGATGGCTGAGTTTGTCCGGCTTGCGGAAGTGGTCAATAAGAAAAAGGATATGCGTATCGTGAGCGTGACGGTAATCCCCACCATTGCCGACTGCTCCGGGCGTATCTGGTTTACCGATCTCCAACTGCAGGAAGGCTCTGCGTTAAGCGGTTATGCTCCGCACACGGAAACCTGCCTGCAGAAGTTCCGGGAGAATGGGGAAATAAAAGCCCCTGTGTGGTTCAACGGCGTGGTGCGTTCGGAGGAGACGGTGGTTCTTTTCAATATGGGAAAGACCTCTGCACCATTAGACATCCACATCTATCCGAAGTCGGATATGGCAGCGGGGACGGTGCGGCTTGCCCAGGGCGTGGGCGGCCAGAGGGCGGTGTTCCCGGAGGCCGTGAAAGCGGAGGATGACATCGCACTGCTTGCTGAAAGCAGGGAGTGTACACGGAACGGCGCAGCATTTAAGAAAGACGGTTTTTACCAGTACAGCGCCGCATGGGATTCCAAGCACAAGGTAACGCTGGAGAGCGGGAAAACGGCGAGGCTGTTATTTACGATACAGGAGATGCAGGAAGGGGGTGGGACATTTTGAAAGGGGTTTCTGTTGCTTTTCCATAGTACCAGACTTCCTGAAATAAAATGAAACAAAACAGGAGCCCCCATTTCTGGGAACCCCTGCGGTGCATTAATATTATTTTTTGAGCTGTAGGCCGTCTTTGAATGCTTCCCCTACCCTTTCGGTTACCTTATAGTAGCCATGTGTATAAGGATCAAAGGCGATTGCGTTTACCAGGGACATATCGACTTTGTCACCGGACATGACACTCTCGTCTGCTGTGACATTTACCACTTTGCCGATGACGCCGCATCCGTATTCCCCATCCTGGTATTCAATAAACTCACATTCAAGACAGAGGGGGAATTCGTTGATGACAGGGGCATCTACGGTTTCTGCCTTGCTTGCGGTCAGGCCGCTGTTCTCGAATTTGCCTGCAACCCGGTTGCCGGATTCAACACCGAAATAGTCAGCTTCCACCACATGGGCTGCATCAGCGATGCTTACCGTAAAAGCGCCCCTTGCCTTGATGTTCTTTACGGTCTTGTGCGTTTCTGTCAGATTGAGGGCGACATTGCCTCTTTCCTGCATGGTGCCCCAGGCAGCGTTCATGACATTCACGCTGCCGTCTTCGTTGTAGGTTGCTACCATTAAGACCGGCATCGGGAAGATGCCTTCTGTTATGCTGAGTTTTTTTCTCATTGTGATTACCTCGTTTCTATATGGGATTGACAGAACCAGCGTCTGTGCATATAATTGTAGCAGGTAACGGGGAAAAAACAAGTACTATCTTAAAGGAAAGCGTAAGATGATAAAGAATTATATTGGCGAGGCGAATTTTGAGGATACGGGATTCAGTTATACGCTGTCCCTGATATCCGGCAAGCACAAAATGGTCATTCTTTACTGCCTGATGGAGTTTGGCGTTGTCAGGTTCAACGAGTTAAAACGGTATCTGAAAAATGTGTCAGACAAAACACTCAGCGGCAACCTGAAAGAACTGGAGGCGGACCGGCTTATTATCAGAAAAGAATACCCGCAGATACCCCCGAAGGTGGAATACAGCCTGAGTGACAGGGGCAGGTCCCTGATGGATGTTTTGGATCAGTTATGTGTCTGGGGAGAAAATAACAGGGAGTAACCAAAACGGCACTGTTTTTTGAAAATCTAATATAGAAGGTATGTATGAAAAGCGTCTGGAAACAGGCGCTTTTTTCCGCCCAATTTTAAGGAGGGATTGCATGGACACACTGAAAGGGAAACAGATCATGGTGTGGACGTTCATGGGTAACACGAGGATGTACCAGGCGCTCCGGGATTACGGCGACCGCATCAGCCAGATCGGTCTTTTTTCATTCAAGGTCCGGGCAACTGGGGAAATCTATGAGAGCGGCGTTTCCATTGCGGAAGGCTCCACCATGCGGACGTATATCAGGAAATGGCCGCACATCAAGTGGCTGCTGACCGTGGCGAACGACGGCACGAACAGCATCTTCAAGGCGCTGCGGGAAAATACGGGCGGGGCGCAGGATAAGTTCCTCTCGGAGCTTGTGCGGATCATGGAGAAATACCCCTGGTGCGACGGCGTGGACATCGACCTGGAAAAAGGGGACGATTACTCCACAGCGGCGAAGTCCACGACCATGTTCCGCAATATCTACAATACCGTGAAATCCTATAATCCGGCAAAGCTGATGAACATCTGCCTGCCGGGGATGGACAGCATCAATGGCTCTGTGGGCGGCGAGAACTGGTGCATCTACGGCGACCTCAACAATTACTGCGACACGGCCTCCATCATGAGCTACGGCATGGCATGGGCGGGCAGCGCACCGGGGCCGGTTTCCCCGCGTTCCTGGCTGGAGGGCATCTATGATTACGCCGTGAAGGTCATGGACCCGGATAAGGTGTTCCTGGGGATGCCCGCTTACGGGTGGAACTGGCGGATACACGACACGCCAAAGAACATGGGCGTGACCTACCGGGGGACTTCCAACACTTACTATGCGGCGCAGCTCTGGATAAAGGGCGGCTACAACTTCACGGACGACAAGCCGCCGCAGCCCTTCATCCCCATTGTGGCTTATTGGGACGACTACGACAAGGTGCCGTGGGCACTTCCCCATGTGTACGACTACATGGAGGGGCGGGATGCGGTTTCCTATGATTATCCGCTGCTTTCCGGCACATACAACCGCAGGCATTACCTGACCGCCTACGGCAAGGAGCAGAAGACGGAATTTGAAAACATCATTGTTGACCGCAGCGGCGGAAGCCCGGACAGCTATTCCGGCATCGTGTCCGTGTCGGAGGGCATGGTGACAATGGGGGATAACGGCTCCGCCTCTTATAAATTTTCCGTATCTACAGCAGGGACTTATGATATTGCCGTGCGCTTGTGCTTCCCCTTCTGGGATAAAAATGGGATATATATCTCCATTGACGGGAGCAGGAAGCATTTCACGGAAAGCCGTCTGTGGTGGCCGTACTGGAGGGCTACCTTCTGGATTTCCCTTGCGGAAAATATACAGCTTTCCGCAGGGACGCATACCGTCACGGTTTCGGTGGATGTGAAGGGTGTGCAGTTTTACGGCTTCCGTGTCTGTCAGTCCTTTTCTGAAGAACCAAGCGCCGGCTCTGCCATCTATACGCTTGCGCCGCGGAAATTTAAAGATGTGGACGGGAACATGGCACAGCCGGACAAAGGCTTCAAGCTGACGCTGGAAATGCTCCGCAGGAAGCCGGATTCTGCACTCATCTGGTATGAGGACTTCCGTGACGAAAATCCCCTGCCGGAAACCTACTGGACGACGCTCTCCGGCAAGTGGCAGGTGTGGCGGGAGGGCTATGAGAACCGGCCGTATTCACAGCTTGAGGGGAGCGGGCAGCTTGCATGGAAGTACAGCGGCTTCAAGGAACTGCATCTGCGGGCAAGGTTGGCGTTCCCGGCAGACGGCAGCGGCAAGGCGGGGGTGTTCTGCGGGGATGTGTTCTGCTGCTTAAATATCGATACGCAACGGGTGGAGCTTTACAAAGGCTCCACGCTCCTTGGCAGCTACAGCCAGGCCATCAGCCGGACACCGAATGCTGACCTGCGGGGGAATCCCGCGATGTACACCGTGGAGATGCGCATCCGTGGGAACCGGGTGCGTGTCTATTCCGGCGCTTCCTATACGCTGCGGTTCACGGCGGCAATCAGCGGTTTTTCCGGCGGCTATGCCGGATACCGCTCGGATAAGCGGACCGTCTGCGAACTGATGAGGCTTGGGGATGCATGGACCTATGAGCCGTATGAGCGGTTCGATGTGCGGATGCCGGACGGCGGTTTTAAGTCCTTCGGCCGGATCAGCAGGAGCAGTGCGGTATGGGATGAGGAATTCCAGGTGTTCACGCTGACTTCCGATGTGGAGGAAAGCTCTACCCGCAGCGAGGACATTTCCATGGATTATGATTTTTTCCACTCAGATTTGATGGAACTGTCCTGCGGGAACAATTACACGGCGGAAGTCATACCGAAGGACATCAATATCTGGATTTCCCGTCTGTTCCTTGGGGATGCGGACGGTTTCTCCATCCTCTATTACCAGGACGTGGACTCTCTCATCTATTGGGCGAACCAGGCGGCGTACCGCTGGAAGCTGCGGGGGATGTGTATGTGGTCGCTTGGGCAGGAGGACATGAGACTGTGGGAGTGGCTGCCGAAGCAGATATAAACTACACAATTCCCGCCCGGATGTTTGTGCAGCTTATGCCCCGGATTGACTTGATAAAATGCGCATTCAGAGCGAATATGTGTACTACCGAAAGGGAAAACAAAGCCAGCGGCTTAGAAAACGGAGGAAAACACAATGACAAGATTTGAAAGGGAAATCAGCGGCAGCCTTGGGGCATTCTGGAAGAAGAATGCAGAGGAGGAAGTAAGGAAAGCGGTGGCACAGGCAGACACGCAGGCCACGGCCGATGCGGACGGCGCAATCAAATGGAACAGCAACGGGCGGTACCTGATGGACGATTTCTGCGAAAAGCTGGAATACGCAGGCTACGCTTTTGACAGGGAGGCAACGGCAAGGAAACGGGAGGCACAGAATGAGGAGAGCCTTGCGGAATACCGCAGGAACGACAGGGGGCTTTCCGGGGAGGCGCTTGCGGAGGCAAGGGCGGCCTTCGGGGAAGGGGCAACGATGGTGAATGTGCTGACCGGGAGGAAAACAAGGCTTTAATTCAAAACAGAATATTTTAAGGAAACTGGCGGATGTCCATTGCGGGCAGCCGCTTTTTTCATACACAAAAACTTTTTAAAGGAGGGCTTCACTATGAAGGAATTCTGGAACACGATTCAACTCATTTTTGCTGGCATCGGGGGATGGCTCGGCTGGTTCCTCGGCGGCTGCGACGGACTGCTGTATGCGCTTATCGCATTTGTGGTGGTGGACTATGTCACGGGCGTGATGTGTGCCGTGGCGGACAAGGAGCTGTCCAGCGAGGTGGGATTTAAGGGCATCGCAAAGAAGGTGCTGATCTTCCTGCTGGTGGGGATTGCTAACATCCTCGATGTGCAGGTCATCGGGAGCGGCTCTGTCCTGCGGACGGCGATTATCTTTTTCTATATCTCCAACGAGGGCGTGAGCCTTCTGGAGAATGCCGGACACCTGGGGCTGCCCATCCCGGAAAAGCTGAAGGACATCCTAGCACAATTGCATGATAGGGCAGAGAACGGGAAGGGGGACGAATAACCATGAAACTGGTGGAATCAATCATGACAAGAAATCCGTGTTACACGGCGGGGCGGAAGATCACGGTGAAGGGGCTGATGCTCCATTCTGTGGGCTGTCCGCAGCCAAAAGCGTCCGTGTTCATCAATTCATGGAACAGCCCATCGCACGACAGTTCGTGCGTCCACGGATTTATTGACGGCAACGATGGGACGGTTTATCAGACGCTCCCGTGGAACCACAGAGGATGGCACTGCGGAAGTGGGAATAAAGGGAGCGGGAACAATACCCATATCGGAGTAGAAATGTGCGAGCCTGCGTGTATCAAGTACACGGCAGGCTCTAACTTTACCTGCTCCGATACCGCCACGGCAAAAGCGGTGGCAAAGAGGACCTATGAGGCGGCAGTGGAGCTGTTCGCATACCTTTGTAAGAAATACAGCCTGAATCCGCTTGCAGATGGTGTCATCATTAGCCACAGGGAAGGCCACAGCCGGGGCATTGCCAGCAACCACGAAGACCCAGAACATCTGTGGACGCAGCTTGGGACGGGGTACACGATGGATGGATTCCGCAAGGCGGTCAAGGCGGCTATGGGCGGCGTGTCTTCCGACACGGATAGGTATACGAAAATCATGGGGAACGCCACGGCAACGGCGGAGCAGATGAAGGCATACCTCAAAGCGAAGAATCCGAAGGTGGCGCAGTCTGTTCTTGATATGGTTCCGCTGTATCTTTCGGAAGGAAAAGCGGAGGGAGTGCGTGGCGACATCGCCTTTGCACAGTCCTGCCTTGAGACGGGGAATTTCACTTTTTCCGGCTCTGCGGTCACGCTTTCCCAGAACAATTTCTGCGGCATGGGCGTGACTTCAAACGGCATGAAGGGAAATTCCTTTGATACCCCGAAGAACGGCATTCGGGCGCAGATACAGCATTTGAAGGCTTACGCTTCTAAAGCGGCTTTGAAAAATGAGTGTATCGATCCCCGCTTCAAGTATGTCACGAGGGGGTGTGCAGAATATGTGGAGTGGCTTGGGCAGCAGGAGAATCCGGACGGGAAAGGCTGGGCGGCAGGCACCGGGTATGGGGAGAAAATTCTTACTATCCTGAAAGCTATCCTCGCTACAGCCGGAGGTACGGACAAAATTACTGAGGCGTGGTATCGTGTTCGTAAGACTTGGTCAGATGCCAAGTCACAAAAAGGGGCGTTCAAGTCGCACTCCAATGCAAAGAAATGTGCGGACGAAAATCCCGGTTATTCCGTATTCGATGAATCCGGGAAAGCGTTATATACTTCTACCGCAACATTTAAGCCATATCTTGTAAAGGTAGAGGTTTCTGACCTCAATATCCGCAAGGGTCCTGGGACGAACTGCGCTAAAACCGGGAAATATACAGGCAAGGGTGTTTTTACCATTGTTGAGGAAGCGGATGGAAAGGGAGCCTCAATGTGGGGACTTCTGAAATCTTACCAGAAAAACCGGGACGGTTGGATTTCGCTTGATTACGCCAGAAAAGTATAATTGTAATTGTAGGGAGTTTGATAAGCCCACGGCACGTAAAAAATGCCGTGGGCAATTTTTTTATGCCGTTTTATAGAAAAAACCTCATCAAACCTGCCCGGAAATCTCCGTAGATATGGAGGGCGGATTTTGAAAGCAATGCGGAGTCCTCCAAAGGAGGAAAGCCATGCAGGTGACAAAGATTACAGAGAAAAAATCAGTTCCCGTTCCAGAAATAAAAAAGGCCACAACAGAGGCACTCCGGCTGGAATATGGATACCATATGGCTCAGAAACTGTTAAAAGCAATGCTTGATAAGGGAATGCTCTCTGTGGATGAATTCAACAAAGTAACCGAGAAAAACCGCCAAACTTTCTCGCCATATTTAGCTGAGATTATGCCAAAAATGACTTGATATTATGGGCGTTTAGAGCGAATATGTGACCTACCGAAAGCGAGGTGAGTTGATGAAAAGGATAACGAAAATCGAACAAAACGAGGCAGGCGCCTTGGCAGTGTCAAAGCTGCGTGTCGCCGCCTATTGCCGCGTTTCTACAGCGAGTGATGATCAGCTTGTCAGCCTTGAGGCGCAGAAAACACATTATGAGTCCTACATCAAAGCAAACCCGGAATGGGAGTTTGCCGGAATCTATTATGACAGGGGTGTGACTGGAACCAAGACGGAGGGCAGAGACGAATTGCTCCGGCTAATTTCCGACTGCGAAAATGGGATGGTTGACTTCATTGTCACAAAGTCCATCAGCCGTTTTTCACGGAACACATTGGATTGCTTGGAGCTTGTCCGGCATCTGCTCGACATCGGGGTGTTCGTCTTTTTTGAAAAGGAGAACCTGAACACGCAGTCGATGGAAGGCGAGCTGATGCTCTCCATTTTGAGCAGCCTGGCGGAAAGCGAGTCTATTTCCATTTCGGAAAACAACAAATGGTCAGCGCAAAGGCGATTCCAAAACGGTACGTTCAAGGTTGCCTATCCGCCTTATGGCTATGATAATGTGGCCGGACAGATGGTGGTAAACGAGGAGCAGGCTGAAATCGTGCGCTGGATGTTTGCACAGGCCCTTGCTGGGAAAGGGACGCACAGAATTGCTTCAGAGCTGAATGAAAGCGGCATTCCAGCAAAGAAAGGTGGGAGCTGGACGGCCACGACTATCCGGGGGCTTTTGACGAACGAGAAGTTCACCGGGGACATCATGTTCCAGAAAACCTACACGGACAGTCAGTTCAACCGGCACCATAATTACGGTGAGAGGGATAGGTATTTCGTGGAGAACCATCACCCCGCCATTGTGAGCAGGGAGATCTTTGAAGCGGTGGCGGCGGTTATTGGTCAGAGAGCCAAAGAAAAGGGTGTGACAAAGGGTAGCAAGTATCAGAATAGATATCCGTTCTCTGGCAGAATTATCTGCTCGGAATGTGGCAGCACCTTCAAACGGCGCATCCATTACTCCACCCACCAGAAATACATCGCATGGTGCTGTTCCAGGCATATTGAAAGGATTGAGGAGTGTTCCATGCAGTTCATACGGAATGATGCAGTGGAAGCGGCATTCGTAACTATGATGAATAAGTTGATCTATGGGCAAAAAGCTATCCTGCGCCCTCTGCTTAATGCCCTGCGTGGTGTAAATGACACAGATTCTTACCGCAAGGTGGCGGAGCTGGAAAGCCGGATGGAAGGGGCAGTGGAACGGAGTCAGGTGTTGACGGGGTTGATGACGAAAGGCTATCTGGAACCTGCCCTTTTCAACAAGGAAAAGAATGCGCTGGAAACGGAGATGGAGAGCCTGCAGAGACAGAAAGATTCCCTTTCGAGACTTTTGAATGGGAACTTAGCGAAAACGGCGGAAGTAAGCCGCTTGCTGAAATTTGCCGCTAAAGTGGAAATGGCAGTAGCTTTTAACGGAGACCTGTTTGAAGAATATGTGGACAGGGTGGTGGTATATTCCCGCACGGAAATCGGCTTTGAGCTGAAATGCGGTCTAACATTGAGAGAAAGGCTGGTGAGATAGATGGGACACACACCATATGGTTATAGAATTGAGGGTGGCAGAGCTGTCATTGATGAAGAGACCGCCAAGCAGGTGCGGCAGATTTTTGAGTATTACCTTACCGGCGAAAGCCTCACCACGGCTGCTGGCAAGGCAGGACTGAAAATGCTTCATGGCGGCGTCTCTAGGATACTCAAAAACCCACATTATCTTGGGGATGATTATTACCCGGCGATTATCGACAGGGAGACTTTTGACAAAGCGGAGGCGGAGCGTCTGCGGAGGGCGGAATACCTGGGCAGAATACGGGAGCCGGAGGGACAGGAGAAAATTGCAGTTCCAGTTTCTTTCCACGCTAGCCCAATGGAGCAAAAGTATGATGATCCGTTCCTGCAGGCGGAATATGCCTACAGCCTGATAGAAAGTGAGGGATAGAGGATGGCTGCAAATAGGAATGCAAATGTGACGATAATTCCTGCGCGGCAACGTGTGGGGAATCGAAAGAAAGATGAGGAGAGACCGAAGCTGCGTGTTGCCGCCTACTGCCGTGTTTCCACGGACAGTGATGAGCAGGCTACCAGCTACGAGGCACAGATTGAACATTATACGGCGTACATTCAGAAAAATCCTGAATGGGAACTGGCTGGCATATTCGCAGATGACGGGCTGTCCGGCACTGACACCCGAAAACGCGGGCAATTTAATCTCTTAATTGAGGAGTGCATGGCAGGCAAAATCGACATGGTGATCACGAAATCCATCAGCCGTTTTGCAAGGAACACACTGGATTGCCTAAAATATATCCGGCAGCTAAAGGACAAAAATATCCCGGTGTTTTTTGAAAAAGAAAACATCAACACGATGGATTCAAAGGGTGAAATCCTTCTCACCATCATGGCGTCGTTGGCACAGCAGGAAAGCCAGTCTTTAAGCCAGAACGTGAAACTTGGCTTGCAGTTTCGTTACCAACAGGGGCTTGTGCAGGTCAATCACAATCGTTTCCTCGGCTATACGAAGGATGAGGAAGGGATGCTGGTCATCGAGCCGGAAGAAGCTGAGATTGTAAAGCGGATTTATCGGGAATACCTGGAGGGCGCAAGCCTCTTACAGATCGGGAAAGGTCTGGAGGCGAACGGTATCCTGACGGCGGCGGGAAAAGCACAGTGGCGTCCGACCACTCTGCAGAAAATCTTACGAAATGAAAAGTACATCGGGGATGCTCTGCTTCAGAAAACTTATACGGTGGACTTCCTCTCAAAAAAGAGGGTCAAGAACACTGGCATCGTCCCACAATATTATGTGGAAGGCAGCCACGAGGCGATTATTCCCCGCGACCTCTATATGCAGGTGCAGGAGGAGATGGTGCGGAGGGCGAACTTGCACAGTGGTTCGGAAAGGAAAAAGCGGGTTTACAGCAGTAAGTATGCTTTATCGAGCATCGTCTACTGCCCTAAATGCGGGGATATTTACCGCCGGATTGCATGGAAGAACCGGGGAAAGCACTCCACAGTGTGGCGGTGCTGCACCAGAGTGGAGCATGGTCCGAAGGCTTGTGACGCGCCGACCATCCAAGAATCAGACCTGCAGAATGCGGTGGCAAAAGCCATCAACGATATGCTTGGCGGCAGGGAGATTTTCCTTCCGCTCCTAGAGGAGAATATAGAGGTGGTCATTGGGGGCGGTGTGGACGATGAGATTGCAGAGATTGACCGTAGGCTGGCAGAACAGCAGAAAGAGTTGCTGAAGCTGGCGAACGCAAAAAAGGATTATTCAAAAGTGGCGGATGAGATAGATAGGCTCCGGGAGGAACGGCAGGGTATCCTGATGAAGGAAGCTGACCGGGAGGGCAGGCGGCAACGGATTGAGGAAATGAAAGACTTCCTGCAGGAGAAGGCAGACACACCGTTAGAATATAACGAACAGTTGGGAAGACGGCTGATTGAAAAAGTGACGGTGTATGAAGACAAAGTTGCGGTGGAATTCAAATCGGGGCTGGAAACAGATGTGGAGCTGTAGGACACAAAAAAGTTAGCGCCTTGCGACTTGGAAACAGGTGGCAGGGTGATATTTGTAATTTTTTGTGAAAATACTTGCACTTGTCAACCAAAAGGTTTATAATGGAAATGTAATGCTGGGGATGCGTGGTAATGGCATTAGATAAGATTAGGCATTTTAGCAGAAAGCCGAATCGTGGCACGATTTTCTTTGAGGAGATGATAGCGATTGTGGATGCATTGGGCTCAAATTATGAACAGACATTTATTTCGCCGAATGGTACTGCTATAAAAAGGGGGGATAAAATGGAAAAAATCTGTGGTATTCTATTTTCTGGAGGATTAGATTCAAGTTTAGCTGTTTGTAAAATGATTGAGAAAGGATATAGAACCGAATTATTACATTTTGATCAAGGTGCATTGATTTCAAATAATTTAGTTTTAATAAGATACAATGAACTTAAGAAGGTATATTCTGATTGCATTAAAGGCATAACTTCTTTTAATGTAAGTGGATTGTTTAGGAGAATAGCCTTGGTTTCTTTAGAGGAAGACATAAAAAAATACAATGTAAGCTTGGTTTGTGTTGGATGTAAATTAGCAATGCATATACAAAGTATTATATTCTGTGAAAAAAATAAGATTCAATATATGGCAGATGGCTCAACTGAACGTCAGAAAAGATATGGGGAGCAAAGAGAAGTGACGATAGATTTTCTCAAAGGATTGTATAGTGAACATGGAATTACATATGAGAATCCAGTATATAGTTTGGAAAAGAAAGAGATAAAGTATGGATTATTTGATAGAGGGATGACAATACAGCCATTAGAGGATACCTGCTTGTTTAGTAATACGTTCTCAATAGCGTCAGATGAAGTTATTGAGCAATATTTAAATGATAAGAAACAGTTGTGTAATGAGTTAATAGAAAGGGGCATGTTATATGAAAAAAATCGATAAAATTGGTGGTATCATTTTAAGAGGCAAAAAACTTTTGGTAGTAAAAAAGAGAACCAAGGATAATCGTGAAGAATATATTATACCTGGTGGTAAACGTGAAGGAAATGAAACGGATTTTGAAACCTTAAAAAGAGAACTGCAGGAGGAAATACAAGTAGAACTGTTGACTGCAGACCCTTTTGGAGGGTTTGATGATATAGCTGTTTTTGAAAATATTCCTATTCATATTGAAGTATATTTTGCTAATATTACAGGGGAACCAAATTGTGATAGTGAAATTAAGGAATTGGTATGGATTGACCGGAACTATGCAGAGTATGGAATAAAATTAGGAAGTGTCTTAGCAAAGTTTGTGATACCGAAATTAGTAGAAATGGAGATGATGTAATATCACAATAAAAGATTACTTTTCTATAATTATTCCAAGCTTAGCATTAAGTGTTGCACTATATACTTTTTTGTCAAATAATCCTAAATTTAGAGAGTTTGGTGCAAAATTCTGGACAACTGTAATGTTACAGCTAATTTCAATGGTATCATGTTCATGCGCTTTGTTTTTTGAAATGCTACAAGGAAGTGTTGCAGCTAATCATCCGAGAATAGAATCCGTTTTAGGTAAAGTAGAAACAGTTTTTCTCTATATATTCGCAATTGTATTTGTAGCAAGCTGGTTGTATTTATGCAAGGTCTTTTATAAAATTTTTGGTAGTTTGTATCATTTGCGCAAAAAACGTTTTTTGAAATATACCAAATTCTTTGGCTGGTTTTACGAAAAGTTTTTGCATAAAACATTCTACGAAAAAAATTATAGGGAACGTACTGTTTTTAAGATTAATAGTTTCCCTGGCGTTTCTGATGAACAGTTACAGAAAGTAAAGCATGGCGGCACTATTTTGGTACTATATCAAGATAATGTAGAGTATGGAAATATGCTTGCAAATTATATTGCAGAGACTATTGCGGATGGAGAAACAATTGATTTTATCACAACATATAAAAGTCCTGTAGAGTTATGTTCGTTTTTTTCGGATGAGCAGGTATCCAAGGTAACTAAAAGATTGTCAATCATTGATTGTTTTACTCCACACTATGCGTTCGATGATAAAGTGGTAAAATTTGCAAAAGAAGAGTACACACATAAAGGATATAAATTTTTTAAAGCTGATTCATTCGCCGAAATTCATACAGCTGCTAATGACTCTTGGTATAGATTTAGAAAGGTTTGTGAATCAGAAGAAAATATGTATAGAATTCCGCATAGAACAATTTATGATACATTGTCATCATTGATAAGGTTTTCAAGTGAAGAACTTTACTTTTTGTTTTTGCGGCATGTTATTTCTTCCGAAAAATCTTATGGAATGGTATCCTTGATTATGGAACCTATTTCCTTGAAAGAGGAATTAAAGAATGATTTGATCCGTATGGCTGATATTGTTATAGAATATAATGAATCTATGGTTGTTATAAAATAAAGTTAAATGGGAAATAGATAGTCTGTCTATTATACAAATAAGGCTCATCTGTTTCTATGCTTATTATTTCCATTGGATGGTACGAAAGTGGAGCTGTAGGAACGGAACAGTTAACGCCTTGCGACTTGGAAACAGGTGGCAGGGTGTTTCTTGTTTTGCATAGACTCTTGCGCTTATCAACCAAAAGGTTTATAATAGAAACATGATAATGGAGGTGCGTGGTGACAACATCAGATATGATAAGGCAGTTATGTGAGAAAATGAATATCAGCCAGGCAGAGCTTTGCAGACGTATCGGGCAGACACCACAGAATTTTAATAAGAAGCTGAAACGCGGCACGGTTTCTTTTGAGGAGATGGTGGCGATTGCGGAGGCGTTGGGCGTAGGCTATGAACAAGCGTTTATCTTGCAGGATGGAGAAAAAATAAGTATCAAGAGGTGAGAATTGTGTGTTTGTCAAAATTTAAAATAACGGATAATGAGCCATGTCCGTGCGGAAGCGGAAAGGCATATAAGGATTGTTGCAAGGGGAGACAAGTACAGATTAAAGTCTCAAAAAAGCCGCCCGAAGTTCAGGTAATGGAGAAGATGAGGCGGTCAATGAAAAAATGTTGCCTGCATCCAGATCAGGCAAATTGCAAGGGGAAAATAAAGGCTGCCCATGCTTTGCAGAACAATAAAATCATTTCACTGCTGGCAGGTGAAGAACGCCATGTTTATATGATAGATGCAAAAAAACAACCATTGCTTGTGCCGTTGGATACAGGAGAGATTGTTCCTATGGTTGAAATGAGCAGAACCAGTGCAAATGATGCAACAACTGAAACATGTTTTTGCGATTTGCATGACAATATCGCTTTTGCCGTAATCGAAAAGGGCGCTCCTGATTTTGATGAGTCGAGAGAAGATATGAAATTTGTATATGCTTATAAAGCCTTTATATTTGAATACTATAAGCAGAAAATAGCATTTGATATTTTTCGGCAAAACTTCAAAGATAACCCTAATGCATTTTTGTCTCCTGATATGGTTGGAATGTACAGAATGCTACAATTGAAGATGCAGGAATTTGAGCCAGTAAAGAAGCATTTTGATTCTCAGATTCTTGCAAACACATATGATGGAGTAACAACTTGCGCGGTCAAACTTCCATATCAGATAAAGTTTGCTGACTATGCATATATTGCGCCTGACTATGATTTGAACGGCAGGAAAATCAAGCATACCATCCGTGGGGTTATGCATCGAGTGGCAATTACAATTTTTCCTGAAGTAAACCAATCTTGGCTGTTGGTTAGTTGCCTCAAGGAAGAAGATACAATATACAAAACCTTTTTTGAACAATTATCATCGGCAACTGATGATAAGCTAAGATTTTACATAAATATGGTGCTTCCGTTATACTCGGAGAATATGGTATTAAGTCCAGAGTTATGGAATGCCTGGGACAAGGAAACACAGATGGCATATACCTTTTATGCCAATTTACATGGACCAGAAGCTTATACATTTGGGATGGGAATAGGAATGGGGCTAAAGAATGCTTCACGAGACAGGACGGGCAAAGCCTATCTATTACCACCAAAAATAAATCTGTTCTTGTAATATGATAAGCGGTTGCTATGTTTCCGCAAACAGAAAAAAACGAAAAAAGTCGGTTGATATGTTACCGAGAACAGACACGAGGAAATGACGTACTTTTCATTTCCTCGTGCCATGTAGAGACTATTGTGTTGATACAAAAGAAAACCTCGTAGAAATCCTTTATTTTAGGCACTTTGCGAAGCATTTCACGTTCACTTCGGAGGGTGAAAAAATCCGAAATAAGCACCTCAAAAACTACTTTGACGTTTCGGTGGTAGTTGATATCGGGTGTGGGAACACAAACGGAAAATAAAGGGTTTGGGCAATTAACGTGTCTATGTAGTGTCCACCTTGCTGATAAAAAGCGGACAACAGGCTCTTAGAAATTGAACGGGATAGGTGTATCATTAGAGATAGTGGTACGCTTATTTTTTTGATCCAATTTGCAGCTTTGAACATTCTGCTATCCGTCTATATAATGAAATCAAAAAAGGATGGTGGACTTTATGAGAGAAAAGAAAAATCATTTGTATGTGGATAGTGGGGAACGGAGCATTTTGTTACATAGCCTTGTGGAACTGAAAAATCAGCTCATACAGCAAGGCAGATATACAGACTGCGTTGACGAACTTATTTTTAAGGTTATCCATGCACCTATAAAAAAATTAAGAGTAGAGCTTGTAGGGGGAAGTGATGTACGATAAGGAATTTAAAGAACTGGTGAAGATAGCAGCAGAGAAATTAAAAGACGAATCCGTATTGAAACTGCTACAAGCCGATGTAAGTTATCAAAAAGACAGTAAGGATGAGGGATATGCGGAGGATGCCTTTAACCAGCTTGATTTGACGGAGAAACAGAGGGAAGTTTGCCAACATCTTATAGATTGCAGGGAAAAGCAGGATTTTGAATACGGCACTCATGCGTATATTGCAGGACTGATGGATGCGTTTCATATTATGGCGGTATTGTTTCCAGAAAAATGGGATACGGAGAGAATAAGAGAAGCCTTATCACAAAAGAACAGATAAGGCAGAGAATAAAACGGAATAGATTTTTACATAGCCGATTGGTGTAGTTTAGCAAATAAAACAGCCAGTCGGCTTTTTTTATTGCCATGAATCCTTTACATAGCCACCTTGACAAAGTGGCTAAATCTATGCGAAAGGAGGACGCACCCTATGTCAAATTGCAAAGTAATCGCTTTAACCAACCAGAAAGGCGGCGTTGGCAAGACCACCACGGCGGTCAATCTGGGCGTGGCTCTGGCACAGCAGGGCAAAAAAGTTCTGCTCATTGATGCCGATGCACAGGCAAATTTAACCATGTCGCTCGGTTACAGCCGACCAGACGACTTGCCCGACACACTCTCCACCATCATGCAGGACATCATTGATGATAAGCCCGTCGATGTTTCCAGAAGCATCCTGCACCATGACGAGGGCGTTGACCTGCTCCCGTCCAACATTGAACTGTCGGGACTGGAAGTAAGGCTGATAAACGCCATAAGCCGTGAAAGCGTATTGAAAACCTGCATCAATGAAGTGAAAAAGAATTACAATACTGTCCTCATTGACTGTATGCCGAGCTTGGGTATGCTGACAATCAATGCACTTGCGGCTGCTGACAGCGTGGTTATCCCGACACAGCCCCATTATCTTTCTGCCAAAGGCTTAGAGCTGTTGCTTCGCTCCGTGTTTAAAGTGAAACGGCAGATTAACCCGCACCTGCGGATTGACGGCATCCTTATGACGATGGTAATGCCACGCACGAACATCTCTAAGGAAATCACGGCAACGGTAAAAAGTGCCTACGGGCAGAGAATCAAGGTATTCGATGCACAGATACCCCACTCCATCCGTGCTGTGGAAGCCACCGCAGAGGGAAAGAGCATTTTTGCCTACGACAAGGGCGGCAAGGTAGCCGCCGCTTACGAGCAGTTCGGAAAGGAGGTGGCAGAGCTTGGCGAGAAGCAGAGAAAGCAAAATCGAGCTGACCGCATACGATGACCTCTTTGAAACGGACGAGAGCCGTGCGGAAGCGAATCTAAGCAAAATAAGGGAAATCCCGATTGCGGAGATTGACGAGTTCCCAGACCACCCGTTCAAGGTCTTAATGGACGAGGACATGGAGCAGCTTGTGGACAGCGTAAGGCGGAGCGGCGTGATGACCCCTGCCACTGTCCGCCAGAAAGAGGATGGGCGGTATGAGCTTATCAGCGGTCACAGGAGGAAAAAGGCTTGCGAGATTGCAGGGCTTGAAACGCTCAAATGCGAAGTTAAGGAGCTGACCCGTGACGAAGCGATTATCGTCATGGTTGAGAGTAATCTCCAAAGGACTACTATCTTGCCGAGTGAGAAAGCCTTTGCGTATAAGATGCGGCTTGAAGCGATGAAGCGACAAGGACAGCGTACAGATTTAACTTGTTCCCCAGTGGGTAACAAGTTGCAAGGCGTAAAATCATCAGATGAACTTGCCGAGAAAGTCGGGGAAAGTAAAAATCAGATTTTCCGCTATATCCGTCTGACCGAGCTTGTACCCGAAATCCTGCAAATGGTTGATGAACGCCAAATTGCTTTCCGCCCTGCGGTGGAAATCTCCTATTTGTCCGAGGAACAGCAATATACGCTTTTAGAAGCGATGGGCTACAACGATGCGACGCCCTCTCTTGCACAGGCTATCAAGATGAAAAAGTTCATGCAGGAGGGAAAGCTCACGGATGAGGTTATCCAGAGCATCATGCAGGAGGAAAAGCCAAACCAGAAAGAAAAACCCGCCTTTAAGGACGAGCGGATAACCAAGCTCATACCGAAATCCATTCCCAGAGGGCAGGAAACGGATTTTGTCGTAAAGGCGTTGGAGTTTTACAACCGCCACTTACAGCGGAGCAAGGCTCACGAGAGGTAAGGCAGGAAAAATAGGGATTTTGGAGATGGACGCCGAGGGGAAAGTCTGCCCTTTGGGAAACAGAAAAAATTTTTTGACTTCCCCCTCTCCACACCTCTCCCCCTAGATACTGCCAGTAACTATCCGAGAAAAGAAATATTAAAAGCTGTCCAGATGGGCGGCTTTTTTTCTGCCAGAAAGTCAGCTATCAACATGAGAACGAACAGGAGGTAATGAATGAAGATATGTAAATTATTGAGGAGAGCTGCGGCGTTTGCTTTAGCTGCGGTCACGGCACTGTCCGCCGTCCCTGCCACGACAGCGTTTGCGGCAGGCGACATCGGCACGATTTCCTTTACCCACACTTACGACGGCGCAGGGAACGCAATCAGATATAATTCCAGTGCGAACATCGGCGGTCATACCGCAGGAGGGACGGGCGAATATAAGTACCGCATGTATGTGGACGGGGAAACGGCGTTCTGCCTTCAGCCAGGAGTGCCGCTGAAAACAGGAAATACGCTTGCAAAAGCGTCTTCCAACGCTTGGAACTCCCTTTCCGCAGAACAGAAAAAGGCGGTGGGGCTTGCCCTGCTTTACGGCTATCAGGGCAACAGCGGGAATCTGTCTGGAAGCGATGACGAGAAATGGCTTGCCACCCAGACCCTTGTATGGGAGTTCGTCACGGGATGCCGCAATTCTGCAAGCCCGTACAGCCAGACAAGCACGACCGTTTACAGCCTGCACTTTGGCTCGAACTATGCCAACAGCGGGGCGAGGGCGGCTTACGACCAGATTGTATCATTCATGACAAGGCACAGCACAATTCCGAGTTTTATGTCAGCAGGCAAGAAAGACATTACAAAGGAGCTTGCCTATAAGGACGGGAAATACAGCCTGACGCTGACGGATAAAAATAATTCCCTCTCCGAGTATTCCTTTACCAGCTCCGACAGCAATGTGAAAGTTTCCAAGTCTGGGAACAAGCTCACCATCACGTCAAAGAAAGCCATTGACGGCAAGGCGAGGATTACGGCGACAAGAAATAATACGCCGACGGTCAGCAGCGGGGCGATGATGATTGCCTATGGCGACCCGAACTTGCAGGATGTCATTACAGGCGTGGAGAACGTGGACACCATGACGGCGTATATCAACGTGGAAACGCCGACAGGGACGGTCGCACTGAAAAAGACTTCCGAGGACGGCGTTGTCAGCGGGATTTCCTTTACCATCAAAGGCGACGGCTTCAACAAGACCGTAAAGACAGATAAAGACGGAAATATCACGGTGGAGGGCTTATTCCCCGGCACTTACACCGTCACGGAGCAGTCCATCGACCGCTATGAGCCGCAGAAAACCCAGACCGTGACGATTATCGGGGGAAAGACTTCTACGGTCACATTCAGCAATACTTTGAAGCGTGGCAGTCTGGAAGTCGTCAAAACATCCGAGGACAATCTTGTGGAGGGCGTGAAGTTCCACCTTTACGGCACTTCTTTAAGCGGATTGGCGGTGGATGAATACGCCGTGACCGATAAGAACGGGCTGGCAAAGTTTGAGAATGTCCTTATCAGCGGCAGCACGCCGTACACCCTTGAGGAAGTGGACACGGCTATCCGCTACGTTGTCCCCGCATCCCAGACCGCCCCGATTGAGTGGAAAAAGGTCACAAAACGCAGTTTTACCAACATCTTAAAGAAATTCAATGTCACGGTATTAAAGACCGACATGGAAACGGGGAAGAAGCCGCAGGGCGACGCTTCCCTTGCAGGTGCGGTTTACGGCATCTATCAGGGCGAGGAATTAGTTGACACTTATACCACCGATGAAAACGGGCAGTTCACAACGAAGTATTATATCTGCGGGAACGATTGGAGCATCCGTGAGATTACCCCGTCCGAGGGCTATCTTTTAGATACTACAATCCACCATGTAGGGGCAGAGCCAGAGCTTTACACCGTGGAATATAATTCTGCCAAGAATGATGTAAACGAGCAGGTTATCAAAGGCAATATCGCCATCATCAAGCACACCGACAACGGCGAAACCCAGATTGAAACGCCAGAGGAGGGGGCTGTCTTTGAGGTATATCTGAAATCCGCAGGCGGCTTCGATGCGGCGGAGGAAACCGAGCGTGACACGCTTATCTGCGATGAAAACGGCTTTGCCCAGACAAAGGATATGCCGTATGGCATCTACACCGTACACCAGACCTCTGGATGGGACGGGCGTGAGCTGATGAAAGACTTTGACGTGTTCATCTGCAAGGACAGCCAGACTTACCGCTACCTTATCAACAACGCCAACTTCGAGAGCTATATTAAAATTGTTAAGAAAGACGTGGAAACGGGCAAAGTTATCCCCTATGCAGGGGCAGGCTTCCAGATTTACGACCCAGAGGGAAACCTTGTAACAATGAAATTCACTTATCCAGAAGTGACGGAGATTGACACGTTCTACACCACGGCAGACGGCGGTCTTATCACGCCGCAGACTTTGGAATACGGCAAGGGCTATTCTCTCGTTGAGGTGCAAGCTCCATACGGCTATGTCCTCGACTCCGAGCCAGTCTATTTTGATGTGGAGCAGGAAAACTCCGAGGAGGAAAGCGGTATTACCATTGTCAAGGTGGAACGCTCCAATATGGCACAGAAAGGAAAGATTACAGTATCCAAGTCTGGCGAGGTATTCAGTAGGGTATCAGGAAACAAGGGGCTGTACCAGCCGATTTTTGCCGTGGATAATTTAGAGGGTGCAGTTTACGAGATTACCGCAGCCGAGGACATTATTACAACCGATGGCACGGTCAGAGCCGAGAAAGGCGAAGTCGTAGATACGCTTACCACAGGGGAAGATGGTACGGCGGAATCCAAAGAGCTTTATCTCGGAAAGTATGAGGTAAAGGAAGTGACTGCCCCGTATGGCATGGTATTAAACGATGAAATCCATGCCGTGGAGCTTGTGTATGCGGGGCAGGAAATCGAAGTGACGGAAACAGGCACGGAATTTTACAATGAGCGTCAGCGTGTGGAAATCGACCTCAATAAAACTCTTGAGGTGGACGAAGCATACGGCGTAGGCAGCAACGGAGAAATCAAAGACGTCACGTTTGGTTTGTATGCAGCCGAGGAGCTGACCGCAGCCGACGGCTCTGTTATCCCTGCGGACGGATTGATTGAAGTCATCTTCCTTGATGAGAACGGTCACGGAAAGGCAATCAGCGACCTGCCGATGGGCAGCTATTATGTGCAGGAAATATCAACAAACGCAGCTTACCTTGTAAGCGATGAGAAATACCCTGTTGACTTTGAGTACGCAGGACAGGAAACAGCCGTCGTGAACATCACGGCAAATGAGGGAGAAGCCATTGAAAACGAACTGATTTACGGCTCTGTCAGCGGCAGGAAATCCAACGAGGACGGTGAGGATTTAGGCGGTGCGTTAATCGGCATCTTTCAGACGGGGACAACGGAATATACAAAGGAAAATGCGATTGCGACTGCCACATCTGAGGATGACGGCAGTTTTTCTTTTGGCGAAGTTCCGTATGGCACATGGGTAATCCGTGAAATCGAAAGCCCGAAAGGATATGTACTCTCCGAGGAAGAAATCAGCGTAACAATCGGCGAAGTAGATGAGGTTGTGGAAATCGAGCTTGTCAATTATTTCATCAAAGGCAATATTGCTCTGACAAAAGTAGACAAGGACTATCCCGACAACAAGCTCACAGGTGCGGTATTCGAGGTCTACTCTGATGCCAACGGCGACGGAAAACTGGACAAGAAAGATGAGCTGCTCGGCGAGATGGGCGAGGTGGAAAAAGGCGTGTACCAGATGAGCGACCTCAGATACGGCAAGTACCTTGTCCGTGAGAAAACCGCCCCGACAGGCTTTGTTCTGGACGAGAATGTTTATCCCGTATCCATCGAGGAAAACGGCAAGACCTACAACGTGGAGAATGAAGCGGGCAAAGGATTTTTAAATGAAGCGCAGAAAGGCTCATTAAAAATCGTCAAGACATCCTCTGACGGCAAAGTGGAGGGCTTCTCTTTCCGTGTGATTGGAAAAGATTACGACCAGACATTCAAGACGGACAAAAACGGCGAAATCGCCATTGACGGCTTGCGTATCGGCGAGTACACCGTGTCCGAAGTCAGCGATAAGGCATCCTCTGGCTATATCCTGCCCGCCGACCAGAAAGTGACCATCAAGACGGACGAAACGGCAACCGTAACCATGCACAACGAGCTGCGTGATACACCAAAAACAGGCGACGATTTTAACCTCGGCTTGTGGGTAAGCCTTGCGGCGGCATTTACAGTCGGTGCGGGAATCTTCGGGTTTGCAGGCTACCAGTGCGGAAGAAAGAAAAAGGAGGACTAAGGGATGAGGGCAAAGACAATCATTGCTGCCATTCTTGCCGTATTCATGGTAAGTGCGGCGGTATGGCTGAAAATCCGTAACAGGAAGAAATAAATTAAGACAGATTGATGTAGATCGGGGCGGTTGGAAGATACCGCCCTCTTTTCATGTATGGAGGTAATTATGGACAGTCTGAAAACCATTGAGGGCAAAGTCAGAGCCGTCCTGCAAGAGAATGAGGACGCCAGAAATGACGACATGGTGCTGTACCTTGCCCTCTGCAATCTTTATCTGAAAGGTGCTGGAGCTATGCCGCTTGCCCAGATACTTTTGAACCATAAGGAGCTTGGCTTGCCGAGCTTTGAGAGCGTGGGCAGGACACGCCGCAAATTGCAGGAGAAATGCCCAGAGCTTTTAGGGAGCGTGCGGATGCAGAAAGTCAGAGCCAAAGGCGAAAAGGCATACCGCAGATATGCAAAAGAATCGTGAGGTGAAAGATGCAGGATAAGTCTTTTGAATATGGTGGGCATCATTTTATCCCAGAGCGGCAGTTTACAAAGCGGGAAGATGATTTTTTTAAGATTACCCGCAGATTAAAGACAGATAGGGAACTTGGCTTTTTCGCCGCCGACTATTACGGCAGGGGAAGCCAGAAATTCCCTTATTCTTATGATGATTTTTATGCTGCATCCACGGACAGGAAGTGCGATATTTTCCGCTGCGTGGAGAACGGCAGGCTGTACGTCCCCTGCCAGTATGAATTGCAGCAATATATGGACGAAAAGCAAAAAGAGAGGAGGAACGCCTATGAACGGTGAAACACGCTCCAATCAGGGCTATGAAATCATAGAGGGCTGCACTATCGGGAACACGGAGCTTGTCATCGGGCATCACCCGAAAGCCCCGAACCCTTATGTATGCTGGTACTGCAAGGGCGGCGACAACTACTATTGGGGCTGCTACTGCAACACACTCGAAGCGGCGAGGGAAAAGTTGAATGAACGCTACCAGTCGGAGTGCCAGATGCCATATAACCAACAGCACGATAAAAAGGCGAAGCAGCGCGATGGGCGTGAGCGGTAGTATGGGCAGCAATGAAAACAACAAGAAGTATGACTGCACGATTTGTCCTTACCCCCGATATAAGGACAGCCGTGTTATCTTCTGCGACGTCTGCATCCGAAAGGTTTTGGACTGGCAGAGGGAGAAAAAGCAAAGAAAGGAGAAGCCCGATGGAGAATGAAGAAAAACGGATGATTAGCTCCTATGAGGTCACGCAGAGCATCCACATCGGCAAAAAGGAAGTCGTGTTCGGCATAGATGAGAAAGAGGAATACCCGTATCTTGTCTGCTGTTGCACTTACGACAACCCGCTGTCCGCAGAATGGGTGACCGATGCGGTCGGCTCTGACGACTATCTGGAAGCCATGCAGATGTTTACCGACAGGGTGCAGGAACAGATAGAAAGTGTAAGAGCCGAGCAGGAACAGTTCAAGTTTGACATGACCCCGTTTACCATAGACGACTGCATCCCAGACGACAAAAGCGGCAGCATTGTGGGCAAGGTCGTTGTCATCAATGCCGAGGTCAACCGCCATGAGTACAGGCATTCCGCCTACCAGCTTGTACTGGCGGACGGCGGTCACGGAGCGTTGGGCGGCAGGGGGCAGGCGGTGTTCGGCACTTCCCTTGCGGACGGCAAGCACGCCCGATGGGAACGGTGCGACGTGCTTGGGGAAATCAAGCCAGAGAAGATGCCCGTCTGGGCAAAGGAAGCACTCGCAAAAATCAAGGAACAGGAAAAGGCGAAAAAATCAAAGAGCAGGGAGGAACGCTGATGGAGGTACGGGCTTTGACGCAATCCGAACAGAAATACACCTACGCCCAGAGTATGCAGCTTGAGGGGCAGACGGGGTGCATCGGTCATCTCCGTGGGGACTTTGGCGGCTCTGGAAACGAGTTTCATACCGATTGGTCTGACACAAGGGAACAGTGGAAAACCGATGAATTTAAGGCAGGGCTTGACGATGTAATCAACGCCCTGCGTGAAGATAAGGGGCTTCTGCACAGCCGCCGTGATATGTCGTCGGCTGCAAGGCAATCCCCCGATGCCGCCTTTATGGGGAATTACTGTACTGAGTACGGCTTCCGTGTAGATACTGACAAACACGCTTTCCTGCTCCGTTGCAACCCGACAAAGGGCGACTATAACTTTTACTGCTACTGCTATGTGAAAGAATGGCTCGATAAGCATATATCCAGAGCGGAACAGGGAATCCACTTTATAGACCCCCATTACAAAGAGCTGTTCCGCATCCCCGATGGCGGGAAAATCATTATCAACTATGCGTGGGGAGAAAAGGCGGAAAAGACCTGCCGTTTCATTGACGAATGCCATACCGAGGTGGGCAGCAATCTCTACCATATCTGCGAGTTTGCCGAGCGTATGGAAAGGAACGGGCATAGCTGCGAGCCGAAGCCGCAAGAGCCGCCGTCCGCACAGAAAGCCCCGAAACACAAAGACCATGAACGATAGGAGATGTGACTATGAATATTCAGGATATAGCAAAAAGCAAGGAAAAGAAAGCGGTTTTTCATATGGTATTGGAGGAAGCCTGCCGGCAGTGGTGCGATGGCATTGAAGATGCGCCAGAGAGGAAAGACGGTGAGGGCTTTGCCGATTTTTTCTATGAGATTTTTGAGGATAAGGAAAAGGAATATGTTCAGCAGGTAAAAGAGATGAATGGCGGCAGGCTTCCCCTTTTACAGCCAAAAGACAAAGACCATGAACGATAGGAGGTATGGGATATGGCAGTCAACCCAAAAGCCATAAGAACCTTAAACAAGGTTCTGGACGCAGGCTTTACCGAAGAAAAAGCCATCGCCGCCATGACGATGGACGACATTCTCTCCATGCAGGGCATCACAGTGGCGGACATCACGCTCATCAACGAGCTGCAAAAGAGCATCAAGGGGAACAAGGTTATCTCCTTTCTGGGAGGTGGCATGGAATGAGCGCAGCAAGGCAGGTCTGCATGACGGACAGCAAAGGCAGGACGCTTTTTTCTGTTCCCGATGGCGGTATCATCCGTATGTTTTATGGGAACGGGGAGGATTATTTTGCCGTCTGCCGCTATCTGGACGAAACCCATGCAGAGATTGACGGCGTAAGGTACGCCGTTCGGGAGTTCGCAAGGCGAATGGAAAGAAATAAAATCAACTATGCCCCTGCTTAAATGTGGGGCATGGACAACAGGAGGATTGATATTTTTATGGAACAGATTGTTTTGTCGGGCGGTGATAAAGAGTGAGTACCGAGTTAATCAACCGCATCACGGTAAAAAAAGACGGCGTGTATGTATCTTCCCACAGCTCCAACGACACCTCGCCCTACCATTCATGGAGGTGCAAGGGCTTGTCGGAAATCTATGATGCCGAGGGTCAGAAAGGGCTTGACCGTGAGGTTATCCGTATGCTCTATGAGTATGCCGAGCTTCGTGGGACGCATAAGAGCCTTGCCCGTTACCGCTACGCAAAGGACGCCCCCGCTGCCCATGCCATTTATCAGAAATATATGGACAAAATAGACGACCGCTACGGGCAGATGGACGAAGCCGACCAGAACAGCGTCTGGTACAAGCCCACGGAAAAGGCAAAGGAGTACCGAGCCTATGAGCGGGACATGCGGGAAAAGATGTATTCCGAAATCGCTGAAAGATGCGGGGAATACGACAGGAAGCAGAAAAACAAAGATTTGGAACGATAAGGAGGTGTGAGCCTATGGCTGCAAAGTACCAGCTTATTACGGAGCTGTACCGCCGCACGGGAATGGCGGTCGCAAAGAACCCGCAGGCTTGGCAGGGCTTTTTATCCTCTGCCTGCCACAATTACAAGTGCCGCTTTGACGAGCAGCTCTTGATTTACGCCCAACGCCCCGATGCCACCGCCGTAGCCGAGATTGGCACATGGAACAGGCTCTTTAAGCGTTGGGTGAACAAGGACAGCAAGGGGATTGCGGTCTTTGACCCGAAAGGGCGCAGGAACACGCTGAAATACTATTTTGACGTTTCCGACACCCATGAGGGCTACTACGGCAGCCGAGCCGTCCCGATATGGCAGATGGATAAGCGGTATGAGCAGCCCGTCATGGAACGGCTTGCGGACAGGTTCGGCGGCACGGAGGGCGGCGACCTTGCCACGTTTTTAATTCAGACAGCGGAGAACGCCGTGGAGGGCAATTTACCCGATTACCTCTCACAGCTAAAGGGCTGCACGAAAGACAGCTTTTTAGAGGAACTGGACGACTATAATATAGAAGTGATTTACAAACGGCTTGCCGCAAACAGCGTCGCCTATATGCTGTTAAGCCGCTGCGGTCTGGATGCGGGAGGATATTTTGAGCGTGAGGACTTTGCGGAGATTATAAATTTTAACACGCCCCAGACATTGAACGCCATCGGCATCGCCACAAGTGACATTTCCGAGATGGCGTTAAGGGAAATCTCTGCGGCAGTCCGAAATGTGCAAATCGAAGCAAAATGTCAGAACCGCACATTTGCAAGGAACATTGCAAGCCAGTATGATAAAGGCAGGAAACAACCCGAAAGGAGCGAAAATAATGAGCGAAATCACTTACACGAAACAGGCGGACTACCTTATACCCGACCTGACATTACCGACAGAGCCAGAGCTTCCGCTTGGCAGGTACGCTTTGATGCACAGGGATTATCTGGAACAGCACAAAAGAGTGACCTATCTCAATCTGCTGACAGCGGGCAGACTGAACGCACACCTTTACCAGACCGAGCAGACGGCGTTGCAGAGGTTAGAGCTTCTGACGAAGCAGTTAGCAGCCGAGCAGGGAGTGACGGAGGAGCTGAAAGAGAAAGCCCCGATGCAGTGGCTCGGCATGATGAACAACATCCGCAGCCAAGCGGAGGAAACCATCTTGAGCGAACTGATTTACAATTAGAAAATTCAGAACCAGAACCAGAGCCGCAGTCGGACGGCGGCAGGCAGGAAGATAAAACAGACACGGCACAGACCGCAGAGCCAGAGGGACAGACGGAAAAAGGCAGCGTTGCCAACGAGGAAGAAGTTGCCGTCAATCTCCCGACCGTAGACGAACAGATTGAAAGGATAGCTGAAGCAGAGGACGAAAAAGCCTCTGCTTTTGTTGTTTCACAGGAGGACATTGATGCCGTCCTTGTAAAAGGGAACAGCGTTGCGAACGGGAAATACCGCATTTACCACCAGTTCCAGAAGCAGGAAGATAAAAAGAAGAACATTGATTTTCTGAAAAGGGAATATGGCACGGGCGGATTTTTTGTTAATTTTTCAGACGGCACGGAGGGGTATGTGTGGTACAGCGGCAAGGGCATCTCCATTGACCGTGACGGCATCTCCACCGAACACGACCTTGTTTTGAGCTGGTCGAAAGCGGAAAAACGGCTGCGGGAGCTGGTTAAGGATAACCGCTACCTCAATCCCAAAGAGAAAGACCATTACGCCGACTATCTGGAAAGCATCTCTGCCCCGCAGCATGAAATCGACACCCAGAGGAAACTGGCAAGGCAGCGTTTTATTGAGGAAAAAAGGGAGCTGCCCCCTGCGGACAAGCGGGACACGCTCGCCCTGCGGCTCTCCGACTTCATCCGTGACTTGGACGGCTATGAAAAAGACTTGTTGGGCGTGATTGGATGCAGGGATTTTGCGGATATGCCCGCCGACCTTATGGAACAGGCATTACAGCATCCCGACAACGTGCAGGAACTGTTAGACTTCCTCTCCCTTGTGCAGAAAAAGACGACCAGCGTTTACAGCCGCAGCAATGCGTGGCGATTCTCGCAGGAGCTTACGGAGCTGTACCCTCTCCGCTACCTCTACCACGAGGGCGACGTGGTGTATATCGGGGCGGACAAATATGAGATTACCGCCTTTGATGAGAACGCCGTGTCCCTGCGAAATGCGGAGTTCCCGTTGTTCGGAAAAGAGTTTAGCAGGGAGGATTTTGAGCAGAAATTAAAGGAGAACCCTGCGAACGACCATTTAAAAACGGTCATCACCGAAAGCCAGAAAACAGAAACACTTGCCGAGGAAAAGCCCGACAGCATCACCCTCTCAATCGGCTTCTCCGAGCATCCCGCTTTTTATGACAAGGAGCTGAACGACCGATTTACGGATTTGAGTTTCGCTCTGGGAAATAAACTGCTCGGCATTCTGGACGAAAAACAGAACCGTGAAAGGGAGAATGAGGAGAACCATGTCGGATGGTATCATAAGACCGATTTTGAAATCCATGCCGTCATCGGCGGCGAGGAATTTAATTATGAAGGGCGGTTTGACATCGGCGACGGCGAGGGGGATTTAATCGCCCATATCCGAAATTTTTATGAATATTCCCTCTCCCCCGACTGCCCGTTTATCCCAGAATGGAAACGGCAGGGCGAAGATTATTACCGAGAGAAAATGGAATCCCTGCGTCTGGGGCATGACGTGTTCATCCCATTCTTGGAGCGGAACACGGGGCTGACCCAAGAGGATGAAAAGCGGCTTGGCGATATAATGGCTACCGAGGAGGACTGGTTTCACAGGAGGAAAGAACCCACCGAGGAAGAACTATTGGAACAGGCGAAAGGCTGCATTGACGCATACTGCGATGCGGAGTTTGGCGGCGACGCCGAAGTGGACTATACGGATTTATCCAACGTCAAGATTGCCTTTCAGAATACCGAGGACGGCTTGCATGGGATACAGGTATCCGTCAACCTCTTGCAGTATCGCATGGAAACGTATGTGGACGGCGTTCTTGCAGAATATACGCAGTATAATGACCTTGCCGACCTTATCCAGAACGCACTTTCCAATCTGTACTACCACGATTTAGTGTCCTTGACGGAGGAACAGCTTGAGCCGTTCTATTGGGAGGAAAACAAAAAGGCGGCTGAAAACCCAAGCCCAGACATCATCTCTGATGAAACAGAACAGAAGCCCCATTACACGGTAGAGCAGACTTCCGATGCTTTTGCTGACCCATTTATCATACGGAATAATGAAGCCCCAGAGGACAGTGCCGACCGATATTACGACGTAGGCGGCATCTACCAGACCTTTGAAACCGAGGAAGAAGCACAGGAATACGCCGACACCTTAAACAGTGCGGAGCATATCACGGAGCTATTTGCAGCGAAAGATGCGGAGCGTGAGGAACAGCAGAAATCAGAGTCTGCCCCGTCTGGGACGGATGAAAAGCAGGATAATTCTGACCTTATCGGCAAAGAGCTTATGATTGACAACCGCCGTTATCTTATTGAGAGCGTCGGGAAAATCAGCGGCGACGTTTCCATGCGTGACATCACATTTCAGAACAACGTAGGCTTCCCGATAAACCGTGTGGAGAAAGTCGGCTATGTCCGCAGGCTCTTGGAGCAGGCAGAGAAAGAATTACCATCCGAAGAAAAAACAGAATCCCCCGCAGAGCCGACCACGGAAACCGTGGCGGAATACCCCGCCGTGGAGAACGGGCTTCCCTATGACATTGTGGTGGAGAAGATACGCTTTGACGAGCCAGAGCAGAAACCGCAGAGCCAGAATCTGGCAGACACGCTCCGCTCCAGACTGGAAAGGGCAAAAGACAGTGCGGGACATGCCGCATTGCAAGAGGATATAGACACCCTTTTCATGGATAAGAACGGCGACAGCCTTGTGGGGATTGCTTCGGACGAATGGCTGAAACAGCTTGCGTATATGCCCGATGATGAGTTCCGCAAATATGCGGACAGTTACCAGAAAGGCACTCTGAACGCCTATAAGCTGCTCCCCCTCTCCGCCGACTGCCATAACTACCGCATTACCGATGATACGTTAGGCGTTGGCGGCGCAAAAGAAAAGTTCCGAAACAATATGTCCGCAATAAGGCTTCTCCACGACCTTCAGATAGAAAACCGCCTTGCCACGCCCGAAGAACAGGAAACCCTTGCAAAATATGTCGGGTGGGGCGGTCTGTCGATGGCGTTTGACAGCAATAATGCGGCATGGGAGAACGAATATAAAGAATTAAAATCAGCACTCTCCGATGAGGAATACCATGCCGCTATGGAATCCACGCTGACAGCTTTTTATACGCCGCCTATTGTCATTAAGGCGATGTATGAAGCACTTGACCATTTGGGATTTTCACAGGGGAATATTTTAGAGCCGTCCTGCGGCACGGGCAATTTTTTAGGGTTGTTACCCGACAGCATGGAGAAATCAAAGCTGCATGGCATTGAGATTGACCCGTTATCGGGCAGGATTGCGAAGCAGCTCTACCAGAAAGCCAGCATTGCTATTGAGGGGTTTGAGGAAACGAAGCTCCCAGACAATCATTTTGACGTGGTGCTTGGCAACATCCCGTTCGGGGAGTTCAAAGTCAACGACAGCCGCTACAACGCCCAGAAGTTCCTAATCCACGACTATTTTATTGCAAAGGCACTGGACAAGGTGCGCTCA
>CAJTAL010000029.1 GCA_910574285.1 Lachnospiraceae bacterium
TTTTGTCAATAGTAAATCTGCTGATTTTTCGACGAAAAATTTGTGCAATATTTTAATTGAGATAGTGGTCTTGAATGAAGAAAGGCACAGGGAACCCCGTGCCAATTAAAAGTAAAAACACAATATGTTGTAGTTGCTTGAGTTAGGTTGTTAACATTGGATTATAATATTATGGCATATGGATTTTTTTGTAATTCAGTGGACAGATGGTCAGATATTAATGAAAAATTTATTAAAGCCAGGAAAGGAGCAAATTGTGTATCGTATGGGTTACAATTAGCTACAGATCATATGATTCAAGGTTCGGCATTGCAAATTCCATTAACTTCAAGTATTGGACATCAAAAACAATCTCAAGTTATAGTACATTTTGAAGGGGCTGAACCGGATTTAGGAAGAAAAGGATTTCAGCCAGAATTAAAAGTGTTGTCAGAAAAAATTTCTACTATGATTGTAAGTTTGGGATTAAGTGGTTGGAAACGACTTCTATCTGCCGATGGAAAATATAATCGTAGAGATAACGATGCTAAACAACTACATGATTATATAAGAGAAATAGAAAATCATGAGCAAGAGAATCCTTTACTCATTAAAAATCAAGTATTCTTTTTACCTACTAAAAAGATTTCTATGACATCAACTCCAATAAGTGAACAAGATGTAGTGGTTCTATTTAATCAATTACTGGCGGGTGATGTGATACGTTCAATTGAGTTAATGGCAGCAAGCACATTTGTGAAATATGATGGAGTTTTTAGAATACGTGTATTAGAACCAATGGAAAATCATTATTTTAATGAAATAAGTAATCCATTAGGAGTGGAACCAGAAGCCATTATTGAATCCGGGATACAAACAGCCCCTGGTTTTCTTGAATACAAATTTAGTTTTGATGCACTTATACAGGATTTTGACAATGAGGATAAGCATCCAAAGGATTTGGGTTTAGTTGTAGTGTGGACAATGGGAAAAGGAAGATGGAAAGAAAGATTTCAGACAATATCTTATTTACTGCCCGATTATAGAGATAGGCGACCATATCATGGTATTACCCATGAAATGTTTGATAGCATGTCTTCTAATCAGAGAGTTTTTTATTGTATCGTGTTGGAAGAACTTATTGAATATTTAAATGATCCTAACAAATACTATGATAAGTTTGGAAGTCAGTATAGTGAGGACTGATGAAAAAATGTTTTTGATGTCTCTTAAATATCTGTTTAGAAATTAAATTGAGTAAAATTTGGGGGAAGAACCTTACCCCCAAATTCCCCCAAATGGAAAATGGTTATCCCCCAAATTTGAAAAATCAGAAGTCGGAAATTTTAGAAAGCAAAATCAATTTTCCCCAAAATAAAATTTGGGGGATACGGTTGAAAAGCCGCTGGCTTAGAGCAGTCAAAAATCACTGCAAAGCCAGTAAAATACATAGTTCCGGGGATATGCGACCGGGACGTAAAAAGGGAAAGTTCGCAAAACAGATGGGCAAATAAGCGAATTTTTCAATTCAAATTTAATTAAAGTATTTATAGGCTCCAGAAGCAATGGCAGGCGGAATAATATGTTCCCCAAAGGTAAGGATGGAAGGGCATCTGTCCTGGCAAAGCTGCGCCGCAAACAGGCGGAGATTGCAAAGCGGTATGGGAAGCCTGCGCAGCAGATGGCAATGGCAGAGGATATGGAGCGCAGACGGAAGTAAGGAATGGAGAAGTGTCTGGCGAACGCTGCCAGATGCTTCTCTCTTTTTATGTCTTGAACAATAGGGATTTTCTCTGTATAATAAAACCATAGCAGGCAGGGCATAGCCGATTTGCCAGGCCGATTGGCAAAAACCGGAACTGGGGTGATATTATGCAGGGTGAAACATTACAGGAAGAACCAAAAGGGAAAACAGCGGAGAAAAAGGAGGCATTTGCAAAATATACGGCGAAAGACAGTGTTTTTTCAACGCTTTTTCGGGATAAGAAGTATTTGATGCAGCTATACCATGCGCTCCACCCGGAGGATGCGGAGACAACGGAAGATGCGCTTACAGATATTACAATAAGGAATGTCCTTACAAATGGAATCTACAATGATTTGTGTTTCCGAGTTGGGGATAAAGTCATGTTCCTGGTCGAGCATCAATCTTCATGGACGATGAATATCATTATACGTGTGCTGATGTATTTAGCGCAGATTTACCACGATTACTTTGAGGAACAGGATGCAGACTTATACGGAAGTAAGAAAGTTCATGTACCAGAACCGGAATTATACATGATTTTCACAGGAGAGCGTACCGACAGGCCGGAAACGATTTCACTTTCCAAAGAATTTTTCGGTGGGAAGGAATCTGCCATTGAAGTAAAGGTGAAAGTGCTTTATGGTGGCAAAGGAAATGACATTATCAGCCAGTATGTAGATTTTACAAAAGTGTATAATGAACAGGTGAAACAGTATAAGAGAAGCCGGAAGGCTGTCACAGAGACCATCCGTATCTGTAAAGACAGGGACGTGCTCCGTGAGTTTTTGGCAGGCAGGGAAAAGGAGGTTATATCTATTATGATGGCTCTATTTGATGAAGAGAAGATTATTCGTACCCATATTGCAAGTGAAAAGAAAGAAACGGCAAGGAAAGCAGCGGAAAACATGTTAAAGACCGGGAAAATGTCAGCAGAGGAAATCGCCGGGTATTTTATGGAGCTTTCCGTGGAGGATGTCTTGGAAATTGAAAAAGGATTGCATCAAACGATATAATACTTGTCATCACACAGACACAATGGAGAAAAATCAATAGAATCCCCGGCTGTAAATGGATACAGCCGGGGTTATTCACATGGAGGATAAAGTGAAGGAATCAGAACTGATAGGAAAAGTACATTCCGCTGTCTATCACCAGTGCCAGCAAAGGGGATATGCCGCCCCTGCAGATGTGTTGGTTGATATAGGAGTTCTGCCTAAGCAGAAATATGAGGACTGGAGGTTTGGGAAAGTACGGTATCTGGAAGCGGTTTGTACGTGTAATTTAAAGAAGCTCTCCTTTATTATGAAACAGATCCGCTCCTATGCAAAGAAATCGAACCTGAAATCGTCCTTCTGCTATTACAAGCGGTGGGGCGTGAAGAAAAGGCATGGGCATAAGCCGGTAATCCCCCTGCGGTTCAGCAAGAGCGGAAACCCGGAGATTGAAAAAGCATATGCAACGCATTATGTGGATTTGGAAAGGGTGGAAAAGTTAAAGAAAGAGAAGGCTGTTTCATTGGAAAAATGATAGCCGCAGAATTTTTGTAAAGGAATCCTGCGGCTGTTTTTTGGTCAGAACGATTAAGAAATGTCGGTGCTTTTCTGTTTTCCCGGCTGTCGGGTATGCGTCTGCCCTAAGATCTTATCGACATTGGAGCAGACGGTATTCAACTCTTTTTGGTAATCCCGGTAGTAATGATAGGTTTTCTGTGCATCCTTTTTCTGTTGGAGCAGCTTTTCCTTTTCTGATTTCAATAGCCTCATGGATGGGAGCTTCCCGTCTGCGGACTGCTCTTTCAGGAATTTCCGTGCGGCTTCATAGAGTGCGATTTCCGTCGGATGCTCCTGCCGGAACTGCCCTTTATTCTTTGCTTTCACAAACTTTTGGTAGACAGGTTTATTGGCAAAGTACTGGCCTGTGTAATGGATCTGCTCATTTACCTTCCGAAGATTATCTTCCACAGACTTCAAATCTTTTCTGGAAGTGGAAGCATGGTTCTTAATCTCTGAAAAAGAATCTTCCAGGGAATCTCTTGTATCATACCCATGCTCCTGTATATAAGCGACAGTTTTGGCCATCTCTTTCAGGTTGGAAAGTTTCACCTTATTAGCGTAGGCGGTATTCTGCTGTGCCTTTACGCAGTCCTGCAGATTAACTACCAGACGCAAATCTGACTTGATAAACAGGATTGATACAGCTTCCTCTTGCAGTAGATTGGATGGATGGGGTGCGGATTTCTCCGATTCCGTATTATATTTTTCCACGTCAACCGTTTTCTTTTTGTTTTCTTTATGCTCTGCATTTTCCTCGTAACAGTTCAGATACCCCTTAAATAAAAACATGGATAATACACCAGTCATTCAATGACTGGTGTGCCATTTATAAGGGCCTTGATACTCTCAAAAATATTTTTCTTTTTCCGCTTTACGGTTTCCACAAAACTGATGATGTCACAATACATCTGCCTTCCATCCCCGTTTCGGAACCCACCTGCCATCTTTTCCCGGTTTTTACAGATCCTCAGGTCTTTCTCAGACATATTGTTACTAAAGGGGACCTTGATAGAGACAGTTGCGAAGGACATACTGGATTCCTTGAAACAATTCTTCCCGATTGATTATGCGTCTCAGATCTTTGTGTATGCAAGCATACTGTTTGCAAATGACTTTGTTCATGTTGACCAGGTGCAAAACTATTATGAGCAAAGTTGGCTAGCTCAGGAATATAAAACGTTCTCCTTTCATATGGGGAGAACCGCCCTGGGAACTCTCCTTGATCATCTTGGGAGGAGGACTCAAAGGGCTTCTAATTATGAAATAGCGGCTGTAAAGAAATCTTCTTCTGCAATCGCTATTGATGGTCATGCAATCCGTTCCTGTTCAGAAGAAAATGACTTGGGAGAATCAGGATATAAATTTCATCTCCTAAAAGAAGATCAGGTTAATCTCCTTATGGGTTATGATGTCAATACAGGACTTCCGTTGTTTGCAAGAATGTATCGCGGCGCCTGCAATGATAAATCGACAATCGAGGATCTCACTGACCTGATAAAATTTTCAGGAATACTGTTTGTTATAGACAGAGGTTTTTACAGTGCGAAGAACCTTGAAATCCTTGCCTCGAACGACAACACATATATCATTCCTGTTCCTGCCCATATTAATGTCTATAAAGAAGTGATGCGGTCGTTGAAATATACCGATAGTTTCTATTATAGATCCGGTAAGAAACATGCACGGATTGAATATATGTTAAAAAGGATTTCGGAAACGGATTATATTTATGTGTTTCGTGATATAGACGAAAATGAAAAAGTCGGTTCAATTATCAGCATAGCATAGGGCTTGGCAAATCCGGATACACATCTGAAGGGTTTGAGAAATACAAGGAGTATTTCGGTGTATATGTCCTTCAAAGTAATAGTGCAATGACTCCCGAAGAAATATTTTCCGGATATAAAAAACGTTGGGGTATCGAAACCTTTTATCAGTATCTTAAGAATCGTGGTGATTACAACGACCTTATGTTTCAGGATTACTACAAGGAGCAAGGCTTTTCATTTATTATGCTTATAGCAGGTCAAATTCATCAAAAGATGATAGAAGCCATAAAATTACTACATGATAATACGATATCGATACGAGATATCCTGCTTATGGCCAGGTGCATGAAAATGGAAAAACGTGGTAATGTATGGAATCTCAAAAATACCCGGAAGAAAGATCTTGAGATTTTTGCAAAGCTTGGTTTTGAACCCATGCAATCAGCACTTGACTAAACTAACTTGAAACATATCGGTAATTCCCTGAATGATTGTGATTAATAAAGAAATTGAAAATTTTGTATGGCATAATGCGATTGAATTTGCAAAAAAGAAAATGTCCATTACATATTTCCTTATGGATGCAGAGGGCGAGATGAGGATCGACAGAAGCTTTTGGGATTTTACCAGAATGACAAAAATAGGTTTAAGATTTTTGGAGAGCGGTATTCGATGTGGATCAGACAAAGTACGTTCAATTGTTGGAATTGTTTTAGGTAGCAGAGTAGATATATCATGAAAATAAAGAACATACATTCCGTTTCATTTTCGTTAGATAAAATGAACCATTACACTTGGGAAAAGGTTCCTATTGATGAAGTGGCAAAAATGTTTTCAGAATATTTAGTTTAGATTTGGAAGGTGCATCCATATCGAAAAGGTAAATCAGGAGGTTGTGAAGAGTGAAAAATAAAGTGAATTTTTGGGCGCACTTTCCCAAGGGGTTTTAAGAAACCTATACAGCGAGAACATATGTATGTTTTTTACTCAAACTTCCCACACCATTTGGTGTGCTGAACCTTGAAAAATCAATACTTTAGTCCATAAAAAAGGCATAAACCGCTTGCTTATGGTATAATTGAGTTGCGAAAAACAATCACACAGCAAGGAGATTTATGCCATGTCAAGTATACCACATTCTGAGGAAAACGAAAACGAGATTTCCAATTCAGTCACAAATTTTATGAATAGATTCCAAATCGGAAAGCTTCTTTTCAAATGTAATGCCGGAAAAGCAAAAGGAATCCCGGTAATCGAAGTGTTTCGATACCTGTTTTGTCTCATTTTCTCGAATCGGAGCATGTATATGCAGCGGAAAACCGGCACATTTGACGGTTCATTCTGCAAAAACACCGTTTATCGTTTCCTCAATAATGCAAAGATTAACTGGTTTCGGTTCACAACCTTACTTTCAAGCCGTATCATCAATGATTTCATGAAGCCGCTTACAGGTGAGAACCTTTGATTGCTTCAATGATATCATCCGATTTTGCTTTTGCACCTTTGCGAATCAGTTTGCGGACAGCTTTTTCATCCATGGATTCTGCGGTATGCTCCAGAAGATAAGACATGATTTCTGTAGCCGTTTTCCCAAACGGGTCGGAAAGCACGCTGGCAATGCCAATATTGGACACCGTCATACAGTTTTGGATCCGATTTTTTTCCGAGGCTTTCATGCAGACAAGCTTGAAGCGGTATCTTGCGATTTCACGGAGCTGGCGAAAATCTTTTGGAGGGATGAAGGAACTGCGGACGAGGTCAAATTTAAAAAGGTCAGCAATCCATTTGGAGTCCTTTTTATCCGTCTTTTTGCCTTTGATTGCTTTGACATATTTGGGAGGGGGTAAGACAGACATGGATGTCATGCTCCAGGTAATTAAAAATAGGAATCCAATACTTACCTGTGGATTCCATGCACACATGTTTACAGTCATTTTCAATTAACCAGTCGTGGAAACGTTGAATATCTGAATTTATGGTGGAAAAAGTTTTCTGTAGATATTCAGAGATTCCGTCCCTGTCAGTAGTTACGATGGTAGCAACGATTGAATTTTTGTGGATATCGGCTCCACAGCATTTAGGGTAGGCAAGTTTCATCATAAAAGCCACCGCCCTTTCTGAAAAAAAGGATAGCAACATTGACTGTCATCCTGTGACTAAATAAACATGGTTTATTACCAATGATAAGAGTCCGGGCTCAAAGTCCCACTTGTTTGTGCTTGAAAGGATGGCGGCACATATAATTATGCGGGGTCGAAAATACATTCGCCACTTACCTCTCCGTGCTCTGTAGTATATTGCTATCCATACCAGTATTATAAATCAACGGAAGAGGTGTCACAACAAGAGTTTTCATCTCTTGTTTGTGCCTGAGCGAAGCGAAAGGAATGACTAAAATTATGGAGAATTTTAAGCTGCGCAGGCAATACCGGGAGCTGGATCGCGATTGTGCCAGGCTTTCTTATGAATTATCGGGAGGAGAAGAGGGCGCAAGAAAGCTGTTCATTCCCGACAAGAACAATATGGCGAGGGTGAGGAATACATGGAAAGAATTGAAAGAAAGGGCAGAGGCTCTTGAAGAGCCGAATGCGGTATTTTCCTTACTTAAACATCATTTTGAGGATTTCCTGGATTCTCTGGAATATACCATAGAGAATGCCGAAAAGCACCCGGAAAACTGTTTCGTACAGATGCACTGGATGATTGAGAATATATCTCGTCTGAGTCGAAAGTCTGATGAAAAGCGCTGCAGGGAGCTGGTGCGCCGACTTGAAGAAGCCTGTGAAGCAGAGGATGTCTTTCTTGGGCTGATCCAGGCGCAGAATGTAGGAAAAGAGGAAGAATTGCAGAAGATTTCCAAGGCTCTGCTTCAGGAACAGACAGATATAGAAACTGCCAGGTCAAAGCTTGGAGAATATTTTCCGACATTTACGAAAGAGCAGTGCAAGATTGCAGACGTGTCGATGACACGGTTTGACCTTATTCTTGGGAGATTGGCAGAGGTATTGTCGAATGAGGGGAATAGGGATTTGAAAGGACGGGACGACGATCTTACACTGACAGTAAAAATGGAAGAAGACGATTACCGTACATTGCTTCATAAGCAGCTTGGGGTTTCTTTGGATGAACTTCTGGCATGGCATAAGGAAGAAATAGAGAAGACACGTGCTGAAGTATTTGCAATTGCAGAGAAGCTTGACATCCCTGAACCGGCGCCTGAGAATATGGTTGAGGTAAATGATATTTTGTTTAAATACGAGGGTCCATGCAGCAGTTCCGATGAGATGCTAAAGAAAGCCAATGAGTATCTGAAAAGAACCCGCGTTTTGGCTCATGAATATGTGAAACTGCCAGAGGACGAGAACTGTATCTGTGTGACCGTTCCGGACAGTTGTAAGGATTCTTATCCATGGGGAGGCTATGAGGGAGGAGATTTCAGCGTTCGTCCAATCATAGGGCAGATGTTCCTGAATCATCATAATTATCAGAATATCACAGATGGATGGATCAAGCTGAATGCACTTCATGAGGCTTACCCCGGACACCATGTTCAATATGTGCGGGCTGAAATCGATGAGACGCCGGAGACAGTTAAGATCGGCGCAAAGCTGGTTCCGGTACTGGAAGGAACATGCCTGCGTACGGAGAGAGCCTTTGAATTTGTCTTTGAGGAGGATCCTTTCTTCCCATTGTTCGTGGCTTATCGGCGTCATCATGCTTCTGTAAGGATCTATGTGGATCTGATGTTGTTCTATTATGGAGCGACACTTGAGGAAGCGGTGAAGGTCTATGAGAAGGAACTTGGATTCGAGCGGGGGACGGCCAGGAAGCAGGTACAGGCGCACCAGAATGCACCGGGATATTTTACATGCTATTATTACGGAATGAAGAAGATCTGCGAATGGGAGAAGGAATACGGATTTTCCAAGAAGGATTTTACGGAGCTGTTATTTTCAGCAGGCTATATCAGTATTGGTTGTCTCGGAGAGTTTGTCAGACTGACGCGGAAAGAGAGGGAGAGTTATTTGCACGATTTTTCCAGCCTTTTGAGAGAGCGAAAGGAAGAAAGATCTATTGGGTCTTTGACAAGCTAAAGACAGAATGGATGCATGGATTTCACAATATAAATTAAAAAAGAGATAAGGAGTGTAACGAAAACAGATGAAAGCAGATTTTTATAAAGAGAACAGAAGAGCATTTATGGAAAAAGTAGAGACAGGAACATTGTCTGTGTTCATGAGCGGAGAATTACTCCGCAAGTCGGCTGATGACGACTATCCGTTTTATGCCAACAGAAATTTTGTATATCTTACAGGAATTGAGCAAAGAGATTCGATTTTGATGCTGTATAAAAATGCAGAAGGCTATAAAGAGATCTTATTTATCCTGCCTTCGGATATGATGGCAGAGAGATGGACCGGGGAACGGATCAGGCCGGAAATTGCGGCAGAGATATCAGGAATTGAAAATATACAGTATTACGATGAATGGAATATGCAGCTTGCAAGTATGATCCAAAAAGAAAAAGTGCAGACAATATATCTTGATCTGGATCACAAATCTGACCGGCGCAACTGGAACAGTGCAGACTGGATGAAACAGTATATCGAAACCGGGTATCCTCAGATTGAGATCAGAAATGCCCTGCCGATCTTGAAAAAACTGCGCCTGATCAAAAAGGACTGTGAGATCAAGGCTCTGGAGCATGCCGAGAAGATCACCAGGGACGGAATTGTGGCAATGATGGAACATTCGAAACCCGGAATGTACGAATATCAGTATAAGGCAGAATATGACTACGCGTTAGCCCAACATGGGGTTCTTGAGCCTGGTTTTACATCAATTATCAGTGCAGGTAAGAATAATTTCTGTATCCATTATTATGGCTATATGGGACAGGCCAAGGCAGGAGATATTGTGCTGAATGATGTTGGAGTCCGGTGGGGGCATATGGTTACGGATGTTTCCAGAGGGTGGCCGTGTGACGGGAAATACACAGAAAAACAGAAATTACTTTTTGAATGTGCATACCGAACCTCACAGCATATGTTTGACATATTAAAACCAGGAATTCCTATGAAAGAAGTCGATCTGATTATACGGAAATATAATTATGAGCAGCTTAAAGAAGCCGGAGTATGTAAGTCATATGAAGAGATTGGGAAATATATGTGGCATGGCGGAGCGCATCATATAGGATTTGATGTTCATGATATGGTAGATGTGGAGGGCGTACTGACACAGCCCGGGATGGTATTTTGTGTAGATATCGGTATCTATCATGAAGAGTGGGGAATCGGATTCAGGCTGGAGGATAATTGCCTGATCACGGATTCAGGCTGCCGTAATCTTTCTGAAGATATCCCGCGTACGGTTGAGGATATAGAGGCGATTATGAGTTAGGTATTATTGCGCTCTGTCGGAGGATTCCTGCGGAAAGCAGATGATTTCCATATATTTTCGGATTTTCAATCTTTTTAGAAAACCTGTTCCTTTTTGTAAGTTGAATCTGTATAATAGAACTAACGAGTAAACAGAAAGGCGGAGGTAGATTATGACAGAAAGGGAAAAAATGTTAGCAGGGCAGCTTTATGATTGCGGGGACGCTGAATTATTAGCACAATGGCATAAGGCAAAGGATCTGGCAAGAGATTATAACCAGACAGACTCTGCGGATGCATGCAAGAAAGAAGCAATCTTGAATGAGTTATTAGGAGGAAAAGGTAAAAATCTTTGGATCACGGCGCCTTTCTATGTTGATTATGGTAATAATATTTATTTTGGCAATAATTGCGAAGTGAATATGAATTGTACATTTTTAGATGATAATATCATTCGTATTGGAGATAATGCCTTGATTGCTCCCAATGTACAGATATATACAGCATTTCATCCAACAAATGCAATTGACCGATTCGGAGAACCGAAAGAAGACGGCTCTTTTGAATTTTGTAAAACTCAAACAGCACCGGTTACAATAGGAAATAATGTCTGGATTGGAGGAGGAGCTATTATTATGCCTGGAGTTACAATAGGAAACAATGTTGTAATCGGAGCAGGAAGCATCGTTACAAAGGATATTCCGGACAATACAATAGCATATGGGAATCCTTGCCGGGTTATGAGAGAGAACGGGGCGGTACATTAATCTGTGCCGAGAAGGAAAAGCAGGTACGCAGAAGGGAAGAAAGGAAGAAAAAATGAAATATATTTTGAAATATATCCGAAGAATATGCTGTGCATTTTTCATTTTTCTTACAGCGAATGTACCAATGCTGAATTATGTATTGTCATTAAATGGAATGGTATTTCCGAAGCTTTGGAGAATTCTTTTCATCTTCTTTTTGTTTTTGGGAGTAGCCGTGATCAATGTAGTCCCGGCGTTTTCTCATCGTAGGATTCCGGGTAAGAGGCTTAAGGTCTGCGCGGACGGGTGCGAGCTTCTGATTTATTTCCTGATATCTGTGACGGCGTCGGTAATATGCCTGCTAGTTACGCTGCCGATGGTATTTGCGGATAATAAGATGATCTGGCTCGGGAATTTGCTCTGTGTAATCCTTGTGGAGGCGGCTGTCTTCTGGGGCGGAATCATCCGAGTGTATCTTACGTCCGCTCAGATCGGGATCAAATGGCGGACCATCGGACTGGTGTGCGGATGGATACCTGTGGTTCATCTGATTGTGCTGATGAAGATCATCAGGATGGCGTTGGCTGAGTGGGAATTCGAGAGCGGGAAGATCATGCAGGCTCAGGAGAGAAAGGATGAACTGCTGTGCCGGACCAGATATCCGATACTGATGGTGCATGGGGTATTTTTCCGTGATTTTAAATATTTTAACTACTGGGGACGGATACCGAAGGAGCTTGAGAATCACGGAGCCGTGATATATTATGGAAATCATCAGTCGGCAGCCTCTGTTGCAGACAGCGGCAGGGAGCTTGCCTGCCGCATAGAAGAGATCGTGGCAGAGTCCGGCTGTGAGAAGGTTAATATCATTGCGCATTCGAAGGGCGGGCTGGATTCGAGGTATGCGGTCAGTTGTCTTGGAATGGACAAGTATGTCGCGTCTCTTACGACCATCAATACGCCGCACAGAGGATGTATCTTTGCAGATTATCTTCTGGACAAGATTCCTGGGGCAGCGAAGGATAAGGTGGCGGAGAGTTATAATTCTGCGCTTAAGGTGCTGGGAGATGAGACTCCGGATTTTATGGCGGCGGTGACAGATCTTACGGCTTCTGCCTGTAAGGAATTCAACAAGAAGGCGGCGGACAGGCCGGGTGTCTATTATCAGAGCGTTGGGTCGAAGCTTAATGTGGCGTCGGGAGGACGTTTTCCCCTGAATTTTTCTCATCAGCTTGTGAAATATTTTGACGGGCCGAACGATGGACTGGTAGCGGAGAGTTCTTTTCCGTGGGGAGAGGATTATACTTTTCTTACGACCTGCGGGAAAAGGGGGATTTCCCATGGTGATATGATTGATCTGAACCGGGAGAATATTAAAGATTTTGATGTGAGAGAATTTTATGTGAGGTTGGTGAACGGTCTGAAGGAGAAAGAACTGTAGATGAGTTTGCCGGAAGAATTATATATCAAAGAGAGGAGAACCGGATGCATACTGTTCGTAATGAAAGAGGCAGGAAAGAAAAGAAGCAGAACCACAAAAGCCGCGGAGCAGGGATAAAGCTCTCTGTCCTGCTTTGTATCGTGATCCTGTCCTGCCTGGCGGGATGTGTAAGTTATCTGATGCATGTCAGGGAGCTTGAGAGGGAAAAACCAGGGAAATTACTTACAGAATATATGGAGCACATAGAGAAACAGGAATATGAAGAGATGTATGCCATGACGACGCTGGAAGGAAAGAAGGGATCGGACAAGGAAGCATTTATAGAACGGAATTCTAAGATATACGAAGGTATGGAGGCCAGGGATGTTAAACTTAGCGGTATCGTCATAGGCGAGAAAGAGGATCAGAAGGTCAGTGTCACATATCATATGGCGTTTGAGACGGTTGGAGGGGAGGTAAGTTTTGATCAGGAGGCTGTGTTCAGAGACACGGAGGACGGATACCGGCTGGAATGGGATGACAGTCTGATCTTTCCGGTTCTTACGCCGGAGGACAAGATCAGTGTGAATACCATTTCTGCAGAGAGGGGCAGCATTCTGGACAGGAACGGCAAATTGCTTGCCGGAAAGGCGGCTGCAGTCTCTGTCGGGATAGTTCCCGGGAAACTGGAAGATAAGGCTGCGGCGCTTCAGAGAATGTCAGAGCTTCTGGAGACAGATATTGAATCCATAGAAAGCAAGTTGTCTGCCGCCTGGGTAAAAGAAGACTCTTTTGTACCGGTCACGACGATCCCTAAGATCAATGAGTTGGATCTCGGAGCATTGGATGTCGATGAGTCTGTCCTGGCAGAGCAGGATCGCCAGACACAGCTTCTCTCCATTCCGGGTGTCATGCTGTCGGATACGGAGGTGCGTACGTATAGCCTGGGGGCGGCGGCTTCACATCTGACCGGCTATGTCCAGGAGGTAACCGCGGAAGACTTAGAAGAGCATCCGGATGAGGGGTACAGTGCGGGAAGCGTCATCGGAAGAAGCGGCGCCGAAGCGCTCTTTGAGTCCGAATTAAGGGGACGGGACGGTCATGAGGTACGTATCATTGACGAAAACGGCGATATGAAGGTTGTGATAGCAAGAATTGAGAAAAAAGACGGAGCAGATGTTAAGCTCACGATCGACGCAGACTTGCAGCAGATGCTGTATCAGCAGTTTCAGGAAGATGAAGGATGTTCCGTGGCGATGAATCCTTATACCGGAGAAGTGTTGGCGTTGGTGAGCACGCCCTCTTACGACTGTAATGATTTTATCAGGGGGATGTCCGCACAGAGATGGAATTCCCTGAATGAAGACGAGAAACAACCGATGTATAACCGGTTTCGGCAGGTGTGGTGTCCGGGTTCTTCTTTTAAGCCGGTTGTCGCGGCGATCGGGCTGAATACGGGGACGCTGGACCCGGGTGAAGACTTCGGGAATGAAGGTCTCTCCTGGCAGAAAGATGCTTCCTGGGGTTCTTATCATGTGACGACCCTCCATGCGTACACGCCTGTCATTATGAAGAATGCTTTGATTTATTCAGATAATATCTACTTTGCGAAAGCGGCGTTGAAGATCGGCGCGGATACACTGATGAGTTCCCTGGATGCACTGGAATTTAATCAAGAGATACCCTTTGACATCGTGATGAGTAAGTCTCAGTACTCGAACAGCGAGACGATTGAATCCGAGATACAGCTCGCGGACAGCGGGTACGGACAAGGGCAGATCCTGGTTAATCCGCTGCATCTGGCGAGTATTTATACTTCGTTTGTAAATGAAGGAAATGTGATTCAGCCATATCTTAAGTATCAGGAGAACCCGAAAGGAGAGGTATGGCTCTCCCAGGCATTTTCCATGGACGCCGTGTCACAGGTTGCGGAAGGGTTAAGAGGCGTTGTGAATGATCCGAATGGAACCGGGTATGCGGCGCACAGGGAGGATATCGTCCTTGCGGGAAAGACCGGGACGGCGGAGATCAAAGATTCTGTGGACGATACCGAAGGAACCGAAATCGGATGGTTTGCCGTATATACGGAGAGCAGGGAAGCTGCGAAACCGGTTCTTATTGTCAGTATGGTGGAGAATGTAAAAGGACTTGGGGGAAGCGGGTATGTGGTGAATAAAGATAAGGCGGTGCTTGACAGGTATCTGTCATATTAAGATAGGCAAAAGACATTAGCGAATATAGTCGTTAATGTCTTTCGTTTTGTAGTAAAGCACGATGCTTCATTACGCAGAAGATTCATGATAAAATTCCCACATAAACTCTGTTTATCTTGGTTATATTCCCACGCTAAAGAGATTTGTCAATATTTTTGCCAAATATAAAGGCATTTGTAAAAAATCGGCGGTATTATTTCTGCCAAAGAGGGGGTAATACAAAAGATTCTGTGCCAAAATTCGTGGATTTTACCTTGATTAGCAGGCAAATAACGGAAAGTACAAAGGAGGAATTTTATGGCACGAAGAGGTGAAAATATTTTCAGAAGGAAAGACGGACGGTGGGAAGCGCGCTATATACATCATTATGAGAACGGAAGAGCAAAATACCGATACATCTACGGGACGAGTTATGTAGAAGTGAAGGCGAAGAAGCAGGCGGAACAGGCGCTGCCGGAGAATAGCGCCGTTCACCATGTCAAGCAGTTGGCAACTTTTGAACAGTTGGCATACGTATGGCTTGCCGATACTAAGATCACAGTAAAGGAATCCACATATACCAGATATCACCGCATTGTACGGCTTTATCTATTTCCGCACTTAGGGAGCCAGTCCGTTTCGAAGATTGATGTGGCATTCTTAAGAGGCCTGCCCGAGAAGCTGCTTACGGAGGGAGGTATAGAGAGAACACCGCTGGCTCCCAAAACAGTTTCCGATATTTTGTGCGTGTTAAAATCCATTTTCCAATATGGGAAAAATCATGCGTATCCATGTCCTGAACCCAGTCTTCTGCATTATCCGCAGAAAAAATCCAAATCAATTAAAATACTGACAGAAGAAAACCGAATGAAATTAGAAAAGTTACTGCTAAGCTCCGAGGATACAACAAGCCTCGGAATTCTTTTCACTATGTTTACCGGAGTGAGGATCGGTGAATTGTGCGGGCTGCGCTGGGAAGATGTGGATTTCCACTCCCTTACGGTTCATATAAGCCGGACGGTTGAGAGGATCGCGGATCTGGATCCGGAAGTGAATTCGAGGACGAAGGTCGTAGTCAGTGAACCAAAGACAGAAAACTCTTTTCGTGAGATTCCCCTTCCCAGGTTCCTCGCCGAATATCTTTCTATGAGAAAACGAGGACCGGAATGCTATCTGTTGACGGGAAACAGAAGACATACGGAGCCGCATCAGTTTTATATCCGCTATCAGAAGTATCTGAAACAGCATGGAATAGAGAACTACTCCTTTCATGCGCTTCGTCATACATTTGCTACACGGTGTGTAGAGATGGGATTCGATACAAAATCCCTGGCAGAGATCCTGGGGCATTCCAACATTAATACTACGCTATCCGTGTATGTGCACCCGTCGATTCAGCAGAAGAAGACGCAGATGGAGCGGCTGACGCCGTCTCATGCTAATTTCTGTGAACAGCAGGCAGAATAGCTGCCGGTTTGACACCTGTTGCCTGTGAATATGGTTGAAGGGCGGAAAAAGCAGATGGCTGGCAGATAGGAGACCTGATTCATTATTGATACATTTTTATAGCAAAAAAGAGCCGGATTTATTATAGATTCGGCTCTTTTATACTCAGAAAAATAAAAAATGTAATGAATTACATTACTTCATTACACTTTCTTTTATACAAAAAAGATCTAAATTTCATTTATCTTCGTTATCTTACCACGCAAAAACGGATTTGTCAACATTCTGAAATGGGATGAATAGGGGATTCTACTGGATTCTGCTGGTATTTTTGAAAAAAGTTCCTGATAAAACATAAAAATTTCGGTTAGTTTGAGAGATTTTCTTTTTTTATGATTCTATTTCTAGTCAAAATCGGTGTCAAACTATTTCCTTTAAAATAGCCGGAATCTGTGGGATATCTGCAAGATTATTCATGTAGATTCTTGTCTGATTGTAGTCAAAATTCTGGTCAGAAAATTAGAAATTTTCAGGAAATCAGCGGCATAGCGGTGCAAATGTAATGAAGTAATGTACTTCATTACATTTGCCAGCAGAAGAATGACGGTAGAAAGGAGTCGTGGATATGAAAATTGAATTATTCGAACATAATCAGACAGCTTATCATGCGGCTCTTGCTATGATGAAGACGACAGGAAGAGCGGCGATCGTACATCCTACAGGTACGGGAAAATCATTTATTGGATTTAAATTATGTGAGGATTTCCCAGATAAAGTGATCTGTTGGTTGTCGCCGTCAGAATATATATTCCGGACGCAGATAGAGAATCTTGCGGCAAGCGGAGCATTTGGGAAGTGCTATAAGAATGTTGCGGTAAATGTTGCTAAAGAGAGCCATGGGAACTTTTCGGCGGAGAATGGTCTGCAGAATATCATATTTTATACGTATGCGAAACTGATGTCCATGGCTAAGGCAGAATTAGAGGAGATGAATCCTGACTATATTATATTGGATGAATTTCATCGATGCGGTGCGAGAGTCTGGGGGCAGGGCGTACAGAATCTGCTTGCTATGTATCCCGATACGCCGGTATTAGGGCTATCGGCAACGGCTATCCGATATCTGGATAATCAGCGTGATATGTCCGATGAGCTCTTCGATGGAAATGTAGCTTCGGAAATGACCCTTGGCGAGGCGATTGTACGGGGAATCTTAAATCCGCCGAAGTATGTACTGTCCGTTTTCTCCTATCAGAAGGATCTGGAAAAATATCAGAAACGGGTGCGAATGGCGAAGAGTAAAGTGGTTCGAGATAAAGGGGAAAAGCAATTGGAGATTCTCAGGCGCGCGCTGGAGCAGGCGGACGGGCTGGATGAAATCTTCTGCAAGCATATAAAGAATAATGCAGGAAAGTATATTGTTTTCTGTGCAAATTATGATCATATGAAGGAAATGATCGGAAAAGCGCCGGAATGGTTCGCGAAGGTGGATCCGAAACCGCATATCTATACTGTGTATTCTGACGATCCGGCGACAAGTAAGGCGTTTGAGGATTTTAAATCGGATGAGAGTGAGCATCTGAAATTGTTGTATTGTATCGACATGCTCAACGAAGGAGTCCATGTGGAAGATATTGAAGGAGTGATCCTGCTTAGGCCTACGGTGTCGCCTATCATCTACAAACAGCAGATCGGGCGGGCGTTATCGGCAAGCAGGAGGAAGGACGCGGTTATCTTCGATATCGTGTTGAATATAGAAAATTTGTATAGCATCGGAACCATCGAAGAAGAGATGCAGATTGCCGCGTCATATTATCATTTCATGGGGCGGGAAGAAGAGATCGTCCATGAACACTTCAAAGTAACCGATGAGGTTCAGGATTGCAGGGCGCTGTTTAAAAGATTGGATGAGACGCTGACGGCTTCGTGGGAGCTGATGTATGAGTGTGCAGGCCGATATTATCAGGAACATGGGAATCTGGAGGTGCCGGTGCGGTATCAGACGGAGGAGGGGTATGGACTTGGACAGTGGATTCTTACACAGCGCAGAGTTCGTGCCGGTGAGAAATACGGGGCGCTCAGTGAAGATCGGATTCGAAAATTGAACCGGATCGGGATGGTCTGGGGAAATTACCGGGATCTTGCCTGGGAGCGGTATTTCAGGGAAGCGAAGAGTTACTATGAAGGACATGGCGACTTGAATGTTAGCGTCAATATGGTGACGGATTGCGGACTGCGGCTTGGTTCATGGATCTGCCAGCTTCGGACTTACCGCAAGAGCGGGATACAGCGAAACTATCTGACAGAAGAGAGAGTGAAGGCGCTGGATGAGATCGGGATGATCTGGGACGTGCCGGATTATCTGTGGGAAGAGAATTTCGCGGAGTGCCTGCGGTATTACCGGGAGCAGGGGAATCTGGATATTCCGAATGCGTATATTTCGCCAGGAGGGCTTAAGATCGGCGAGTGGCTCCGCAGGCAGAGGTTGATTTGCAAAGGGAAGACTAAGGGAGCTAAACTTACGCCGGAACAGATAGCACGATTGGATTCTATTGGCATGGTTTGGAAGACAAAACCGGAGCAGAAGTGGGATAAGGGTTATGCAGAAGCGCAGGCTTATTATGAGGAATATGGAAATCTGAATGTGCCGGTGGCTTATGTGAGCCCGAGAGGGTATAAGCTCGGAAGCTGGATCGCGGACAGACGGGAGAAAGGGCGAGGGAAACACTCGGTTGAACGTCAGAAGCAGTTGGATGAAATTGGAATGGTCTGGATAAAGCCGGATCCGTGGGAAGTGCGGTATGGGCTTGCGAAGGCGTATTACGAAGAGTATGGGAACTTAAATATTCCATCGAAATATCGGGCAGATGGGGTTTGGCTTGCGAAATGGGTCAATGAACAGAAGCAGATATATGCCGGGAAACGCGGCGAGAAAGCTCTGAGGGAAGATCAGGTACAGAGACTTGAGGCGATTGGGATGGAATGGGGGCTGCAGAAGAAGATAGAGCAGAATCAGGAAAGCCAGCGGCAAAAGGCTGATAGTGGGAAGCAGAATAGTGTGAGAAGAATAGGATTCGAAGACTATAAGGAAGCAGTGTAGAGATTAGAGATGGTAAAGAATTCTTTGTTCAAGTATCTCGCGAAATAAGCTTCGGGTGAGGCTGCGGGGCTAGAGATTGTGGAGAAGCTATAAGAATAGAAGATAAATGATCAGGATTACTATTTGAATATCCTTGCAGCAGGGGCACTTGGATATTCGGAAGTATGACATATTCGGCGTCTGAAAGTATCTGCAGACAGATTGATAATCTGCAGTGAGACGAACAGGGCACTGTGGCAGCAGAAGAATATCTGAGGGCATGGATGGCGAAGCCTACCCATCGGGGAAGTGCTTCGCCATTATACTGTCGTAGCAGGATGCCGGATAAGAGGAGGATTATTTTGTATTATGTAATACAGGTAGCTACAGGAACAGAAAATAAAGTAGAAGAACAAGTTAAGACGATAGTAGAGAATGGATTATATGATTTCTGTTTCCATCCAATGCGTCGAGTGAAGAAAAAATACAGAGGAGAATGGAAAGAGATACATGATAAATTGCTTCCTGGATATGTCTTTATAACGAGTAATTGCATTCAGGAATTGTATCAAGAGCTAAGGTGTGTACCTGCTTTTACGAAAATACTAGGAAAAGACGTCGAACAATTTATCCCCCTTCCAAAACATGAAGTAGAGTGGCTTGAACAGATTATGGGTTCGTCGAATCAGAATATGGAGGTGCAATTATCTCAGGTGTCTGTATCGGAAGATGATGTGATTACGATTTTGTCAGGGCCACTGAAAAATGTGGAAGGATGTATTAAGAAGATTGATCTGCATAGGAGGATTGCGAAAGTTGAGGTTGATTTCATGAATCGTAAGACGATGATATATCTTGGAATAGATATAATAAAGAAGAAAAAGAGTCCAAAAAGATGAAGAGTTTGGATGAGATTCCTTATCTTTTTAATATATATGAAGGTAGAATAATTGTGTTATTGTCAACTATCATTGTTCATTGTAATGTCTTACAAAGTAACGATATGTTTAATATAGTAAAGCTGGCTTAAAAATGAATTTTGTGAGGAGTTGTTAAAATTGAAAATTATAAAAAATCCCATTCTTTTAGGAGGATTAACATGAGAGTCATACCATTTAGTCCTCCAGATATTTCTGAACTTGAAATTACAGAAGTTGCAGAAACTCTTCGTTCAGGTTGGATAACAACAGGGCCTAAAACGAAAGATCTTGAGAAACGTTTGGCAGCTTATATAGATACTGGTAGAACGGATCTTATAGATCTGGATGAATATGAAAATAGAGTTGTTTGTCTGAATTCTGCTACAGCTGCGGAAGAGCTGAATATGAGAGTGCTGGGGATAAAGGAAGGGAATGAGGTTATTGTTCCGGCTTATACATATACAGCAAGTGCAAGTGCGGCGATCCATTGCGGTGCAGCGGTAAAATTTATTGATATTCAAAAAGATGGAGATAATGTAACACATGCACCTGAGATGGACTATGAGGCTTTGGAAGCTGCTATTAGTTCGAATACCAAAGCAATAATTATGGTTGATCTTGGCGGTATTGTTTGTGATTATGATCGTGTATTTGAAATTGTTGAAAGGAAAGCTAATCTTTTTAGACCTCTTGAATCTGATGGTACTTTGCTTGGTGATTTGTCATCTCGTATTCAATATGCTATTGGTCGTGTGCCTATTGTAGCAGATTGTGCGCATAGTCTGGGTGCCAGTAGGATTGTTTATCGCACTGGAAGTGGAACGTTAGAAAAAAAAGAACGTAAATATTGTGGTTCCATTGCCGACTTTACAGCCTTCTCATTTCATGCTGTTAAAAATTTTACGACAGCCGAAGGTGGAGCGAGTACATGGTTAAATATTCCGGGAATTGCTGATGCCGAAATTTATCATGCATTTCAATTGATGTCTCTTCATGGGCAGAATAAGGATGCATTAGCTAAGACTAAAATTGGAGCATGGGAGTATGACATCATAGGACCTTGGTATAAATGTAATATGACAGATATTATGGCAGCTATCGGTTTACGGCAGCTTGATAGGTATAAAGGGCTACTATTTAGGCGTGAAGAAATTATTAAAAAGTACGATAAGACTTGCGATGAATTAGGGATAACTCATTTGGTTCATCATACTGAAGTTATGGATAGTTCTAATCATTTATATTTTATACGCGTGCCGGGAGTGAATGAAGAAACAAGAAATCGAATTATAGAAGCTATGGCAGAAAAAGGAGTAACTACAAATGTTCACTATAAACCATTACCGATGATGACAGCTTATGGTGCTGATTGCTCTGCTTATCCTAATTCATATGATTATTATCACAATCTGATAACATTGCCTTTACATACGTTACTTTCTGATGAGGATGTTGAGTATGTTTGTGAGATATTAAGAAATGTTATTGAGGATTACTAAGAAACTTCAGGAGGAAAGATATGAATATAGTTTGGGTTGGATGCCATGAAGAAGGAGTGTTGGCATTTAAGTCAGTTTTAGAAAGTGGCAGAAAAATAAAGGCATTTCTCACGTTAGATGATGTGGTATATTCAAAACGAAGTGCAGGAAGTCGTATATATAAGGAATATTGTGAAAAATATGATGTTCCTTATTACATGATTAATAGCATCAAAGGATCATTTGCTTATGAATTGATTTCTATAAATAAACCAGATCTTCTTGTGGTATTGGGATGGAGTGAAATTCTTCCAGAGTGTATATTGGATATTCCAACCATTGGAACAGTTGGCACACACGCATCGTTATTGCCTCATAATCGAGGAAGTGCGCCGGTTAATTGGGCCTTGATCCGTGGAGAGCAGATAAGTGGAAATACAATGATGTGGCTGAATAAAGAAGTTGATAAAGGTGAGATTATTGATCAGATGAGATTTCCTATTACTATTTATGATACGTGTAAGACTTTATATGATCAAGTTGCATACACTAACATGGAAATGTTAAATAAATTGATTGAAAATCTAGAGAAAGAAACCAGACTTTCTTTTCCTGTAAAAAATGAAATGGATGAACCAATATTGCCAAGACGCAGACCTCAAGACGGTGTAATTAATTGGAATCAGAACGGTAAAAAAATATATAATTTTATTCGAGCCTTGACGGAACCATATCCAGGGGCTTTTACTTTTTTAGGCGGAAAGAAATGGATTATCTGGAAAGCGACATTGTTACCGGTATTGAGTGAAAGAAATGGATTAGAACCTGGTGAGATTTTAGGGAATGCATATGGATTTTCAATGCCTACAAATGGTATTTTAATTGGTACAAAAGGTGAAATACTTTTAGTAACAGAGATAGAGGACGATCAAGGAGTTAAATATTCAGGAGATGGTTTAAATAGTTTGGATTTGAAAGGAATATTTAAAGATGAGCAAAGTACTTGTTATCGCAGCCCATCCTGATGATGAAGTATTAGGAGTTGGTGGAATTGTTCGAAAGCATACGAAAAAGGGAGATAAAGTAAGAAGTGTAATAATGTGTGAAGGGGAATCTTTGAGATATTCTCATGATGTTGGACAGAGTATAGCAACGCAAGAAGCTGCAGCAGTCTTGGGGATCGAATATACATATCTTCCACATTTTCCGGATCAAGGGCTAGATAAATATACATTAGTGGATATCATTGTACCATTGGAAAAGATATCAGAAGAATTTAAACCGAATATTATATATTGTCAGTCGGCGGCTGATGCGAATAGAGATCATAAGATTTTATTTGAAGCGGCAAACATTGCGTTTCGGCCTACCAATAAATGGATTGAAGAATACTATTGTTTCTATACAAGCAGCAGCACTGAATGGGGAGTTCCTCGAAACTTTGTTCCGGATACATGGGTTGATATTTCAAAAGAGTTGGAAGATAAAATTAAAGCATTTGAAAAGTACCATTCAGAAATCAGGGAATATCCGCATCCAAGATCTTCTAATTCTTTAAGATATCAAAGCTTTTTTTGGGGAAATCAGTGTTGTATGGAGTCTGCAGAAGTATTAATGACTATACGAAGGACGATTCGAGGATAATTAATAAATGAGAAAGATAAAAAATATTGCAGATAAAATTGTGGCAGGGATTGCATTAATTATATTGAGTCCTATTATGTTAATTGCATGCATCGGAATTAAATTGTCTAGTAAAGGAACTGTACTTTATAAAGCAAAACGAATGGGAAAAGATTTAAAACCGATTATTATATATAAGTTTCGTACAATGCGTATGGATACTGAACAAGAAGGTGCAATTACAGCCATAGATGATGATCGTATTTTCCCATGGGGTAACATTCTTAGAAAGACAAAGATCGACGAGTTGCCTCAACTTTTTAATGTTTTAGAAGGCAGTATGTCTATTATTGGACCGCGTCCGGAAGATATATCTATAGTGAAAAAATACTATACAGATAAAGAAAAAACGACTTTAAATGTATTGCCAGGACTAGCATGCCCTGGAAGTATTTTTAATTATACACATGGAGATCAATATTTGAAAGGAAAGGATATTGATAAAATATATGTGAAAGAGTTTATGCATATTAAATTGGCATTGGATTTATATTATTTGGAGCATTGGAACTTGCTTTATGATGTGGAGATTATAATACGCACAATATATGTGATTTTAATAACATCGCTATCATCTAGGAAAATAGAATTTCCGATGGAGTATAGAAGAGTATTTGGAAAGAGAGATTATAAAACTTAAAATGGTACAAATAAATGAAAATCTATCAATACGAGAGATTAATCTGATAGAAAAAGATAAGGTTAGAAAGATTTCAGAATTACATAGAGAGGCTTTTCCAGATTTTTTTTTGACTAAACTGGGGAAGCCTTTTCTAAGTACCCTTTATAGAGGGTACTTGGAAGATTCTCAGTCTGGAATTATTGTAGCAGAAAAAGGAAATAAAATAGTAGGTATTATTGCATATTCTAAGGATTATCCTAATTTTTACAAGGGGCTTATCAAACATCATCTTTTAAAATTTGCTTTTTACTCTGCTGGAGCTGTTATAAGGCATCCATCTTTTATTAGACGATTATTGGGGGCTTTTAAAAAGAGTGATTCTGTTGTTAAACCGAAAAGATATGTAGAACTAGCATCAATTTGTGTAAATCCGTGTTTGGAGAGTCGGGGTGTAGGAACGCAAATGATAGACTATTTAAAAAGTGTTGTTGATTTCAATGAATATGCCTTTATCAATCTTGAAACGGATGCCGATGGCAATGATAGTGTAAACAGATTCTACATAAAAAATGGATTTGAGTTGATTAGACAGTATACAACTGCTGAAGGGCGGAGGATGAATGAGTATAGATATTATCAAAAATAGAAAAATTAATGAGACGTATTTAGAGTATTTTGATAGTTGATAGTGCTATTGAGATGTGGCTTGAAATATTACTAGTCATATAGGCTTTAACTTGTTATGAGGAATAGTTATGAAAATACTTTTATTAAATGCATATTTTCAACCGGAACAAATTGCATATTCACATTTAGAAAATGACTTATTAACGGCTTTTTCAGATGCTGGAATCACAACGCATGTGATTACGCCTATTCCGACTAGGGGTGTCAGCAAAGAAGTTAGATATAAGTATAAAAAAAATCGTTATGAAAAATTATATAATGGAAGGGTATTTGTAACACGTTTTTATGCTCCGATTGAAAAAGCAAATTATGTTTTTCGAATGATTCGATATTTGTATTGTAATATAAGAGAATTTATGATAGGGATTAAAGACGTAGATACAGATGTTGTGCTAGCCGTAAGCACACCACCGACTCAAGGCGCTATGGCGGCAATGATTGCAAAAAGGATTAGTAAGAAAACTGGAAGGAAAGTTCCATTTGTATATCATTTGCAAGATATTTTTCCAGACTCTGCTGTTAATATTGGAATGATAGAAGAGAAAACATTTCTTTGGAAAGTAGGGCATAAAATGGAAGAATATACATATAAAAATGCAGAAAAAATAATAGTTATTTCGGAATCATTTAGAGAGAATATAAAAAATAAAGGTGTCGATGAGAAAAAAATAGTTAAAATTTCAAATTGGGTAGATTTAGATAAAATTTATCCTGTGCATCGAGATAAAAATTCTTTAATGCAAGAGCTAGAAATAGATAAATCGAAATTTTTGATTGTTTATGCAGGAAATATGGGAGAGATTCAGGGAGTAGAGTTAATATTATCTGCTGCAAAGAAGATGGAGGATAAGCAGGAAATAGAATTTATTTTATTCGGTGGAGGATCTCAATATCAACAGATTAGCAAGAAATCAAAGGAACTAAGTAACATGAAAATTTTTCCATTGCAGCCACAGGATAGGGTATCCGATGTTTATAGTTTAGGTAATATTACATTGATAACTTGTAAGCCTGGAATTGGAAATTCCGGTATGCCAAGTAAAACATGGAGCATTCTTGCATGTAATTCATATGTTGTTGCTTCTTTTGATCAAAATAGTGATTTAAAAGATATTTTGGAATTATCTGGAGCTGGTATATGTATTGAACCAGGGAGTGTGGATATGTTGGTTGATACTCTTCTTCAGATATATAATGATTGGAAAGCAAAGAGATTTACTAAGATAAACCCAAGGGAATATGTGATTAATAATGCATCAAAGGAAAAATGTGTTGATGATTTTTTGACTACAGTTTTGAATGTTGTAAAGGCAAGGGATATATTTATCTAAATAATATGGAAATTATGTTAGAAAATTATAGAGCAACCATTAGTTTATATCTATATATAGTATGTGCAAAGCAATTTTTTTTTGTACAATTTATAGTTCTGCTCAATATACACTAGTTTTTGTACTGCTGTCGAATAACGAATGTAGAATCATGATACTAAATTTTACTGTATATTAGTAAGTCTAACCGCATAGGTTGATAATTTTTTATGTTCTGTTTTACAGTTTCTTTTTGTTTGGTTTGTAAACTTGATGAGAATAAGGTGGTTGGTTTTTGTTAAATAATAATATGGAAAACTCATATAAGTAAGAAGGTGTTTATATGGTAGTTTATTTGGGAATAGCTTTTTTTTTCTTGACATTTTATATAATATCAGAAGTGAAAGGTATTAAGATAGATGACAGGACATATTTCATTATATGTTTTTTGGCATCGCTTTTTTTAGTACTTTTTGCAGGGACAAGATATGAGATAGGTTTAGATTATCAAGGGTATAAAAATATTTACGAATTAACGCATATTTATAAGAATAGAGGATATGGTTTGAGTCAGAATATATTTATGACGTTAAAATCATATGATGCAGACCCTTTTTATATTTTCTTGAATATTTTAGTCCCTTCTTATAACATGATGTTATTTTTGATGGCTATGATAGGAGTGGGGATTAAATGTTATTGCATCACTGTATATACGGAAAATAAATTTTTATATTTTTTTATGTATTTTTGTGAGATATATCTGTCGTATGATATGGGAGTAATGCGACAGGGAACTGCCATGAGTTTTATGTTATTAGCTCTTATATCAGTAGAAAAAAATCATAAAATTGGTTTTTTTTTATGCGTTTTGTTAGGAAGTTTATTTCAAGTTATTGCTATATTAATTATTCCAATGTATTGGTTGGGAAAAATAAAAATATCATATAAAGGTATGATGATATTTACGGCATTAGTATCTCCTTTTGCTCTTTGTAATGTAGGAAAAATATTATTGGCGATTTCTCGATTTATGAGATTTAGTAGAATTGAAGAAAAATTATCATATTACATTACGAACGAGGCGTCATATACATATTCTACGTTAGCCAAAACATTATTGATATTTTTATTATTGCTATATGGATACTACAAAAATGGAATTGAGAAAGAAGACACCTTATATCTCAAAAGCTATTGGTATGGATTGATGCTAATGGAGATTTTCTTTTCGTTTCCTATTTTGGCTACACGAGGAACTAAATTCTTCTATTTTAGTCAGTTGTTTGCAGTTGATCGGTTACAAAGGAAGTCTAAAAATAGTGTGATAACTTATGTTTTGATTTTATTGCTATGTTCCATTTATTTCATGAATTTATGTAAAATTTTGCCAGGAAGTGAGAGTAATGCATATCAAGGATATTTACCATATAATTCATATTTGATGAATTAAAGCGGAGATAGTGCAATATTCGTCAAAATAGTATGAGAGTATATGCCTTACAAAATTAGGGTTAGTATATGGATAGTAGAAGTAAAAATGCAAAAAGAAATATAATCAGCGGTTTTATACGAAAAGGTCAGTCTATTATTTTACAATTCCTTATTCGAACAATAATATTGTATATATTGGGAGCAAAATATCTAGGGTTGACTAGTTTGTTTACATCAGTATTAACTGTTTTGAGTCTTATGGATTTGGGATTTTCCAATGCAATTATTTTTTGCATGTATAAGCCAGTTGCTGAAAATGATAAATCTTCTATATGTGCATATTTATCTTATTTTAAGAAGATTTATTTTATAACAGGTATAGTAATAATGACAGTTGGTATCATTTCTATGCCTATATTGAAATTCTTAATTCATAGTGATTTGCCTGGTGATATTAATATTTATATTATATATTTGGTTTATTTATTTAACACAGTATGTAGTTATTTTCTTTATGCATATAAAGGTGCTTTATTAGATGCTTTTCAGAGAATCGATATATCGAACAATATACAGTCAGCAGTTTTATTGTGTCAGCATTTGTTTCAAATTTTAATTTTGATTGTTTTTGAAAATTACTATTATTATGTTGTTTTAACACCTGTCTTCTCTGTAATTTATAATCTTTTGATTGCGTACATTACTAAAAGAAAATATCCAGAATATATATGTTCTGGAGTTTTATCCAATTTTCAGAAAGAAAGATTATATAGTAGAGTGAAGGGGCTGATTATATCCAGAATAAGTGAGACTTCCAGAAATTCGTTTGATAGCATTATTATATCATCTATAATGGGATTGACGAATGTGGCTATTTACAATAATTATTATTATATCCATAGCTCTATATATAGTTTTATGGTTGCAATAAATCAAGGTATACAATCCAGTATTGGGAATAGTTTGGTATGCGAATCAAAAAAGAAAAATTTGAAGGATTTGTTTAAATTTACATTTATGTCTGAATGGCTAATATGTTTTTGTGTTGTAAGTTTGTTATCATTATATCAGCCTTTTATGATTTTTTGGGTTGGGAAAGAACTATGTATTTCAGAAATAAATATGTTCCTATTTTGTCTATATTTTTATGTATTAAATATGTGTAATATTAGAAATTTATATTTTGATGGATGCGGATTATGGGATAAAGGAAAATACACATATTGTCTTGAGACGGTTGGAAATTTGTTTTTAAATATTTTTTTAGGGATGTTTATAGGCATGTCAGGAATATTAATAGCAACAATCATGACGTTATTTATTTTTAGTTTCATTTTACGAACCAATATTTTATTTAAAGAATATTTTCATGTTTCTCCTAGGTATTTTTACATTAAACATACATTATATGCCTTGATTATAATGATAATTGCTTTTAGTGTTTGTTTTTTAAATTCCTTTGTTAATATTGACGGAATAGTTGGTTTAATTATGAAAGAATTTATATGTATTTTTGTTTCTAATTTTATGTATATTATTTTAAATTTTTGGAATACAGATATGAAAGAATCAGTCATGTTTTTAAAAAATTTACTTTTGGTAAAATGATAAAGGTGGTATTAAAAATGGATTTTTCTTCTAGCATTGATAACTGTATTGCAGGAGTGGTTAATAGAGAAACTGTACTTAATCGTAAGATATCACTATTCCGAAAAATAAAAATATTTATTTATAATATTGCTGTAATATTGTTTAGTCCTCGAATAAATTATTCCTGTGAAAAAATATTTTTTATCAATGGAAAAAGTCAGAATAGGTCCTCTTTTTTTAAAAAGGATGTTTTGAAGATTTATCATGGTAATGTATATAATAATTTTATTGATATTTTTAATAAGCCGACATTGTATTCTATATGTTCTAGAAAAAAAAGAATTGAATTATTTTTTAAAACAATAAAAACATATTTCATAAATAAAAATCAAATATGCGATTTTGGTAGTTGGCTAGAGTATGTAGTACTGGAGAATTTTATTCGTTGTTCATCAGTAGAAGAAATAATATCAAGAGGCCATTATGATGAGTATGCAACATGGTTAGGTATCTTGTCATTCCAATATGGATTTATATATTCAATTTATCAACATGGGGTGGTGGCTGCTAATGAGTATGTGAAAAACAGAATTGAATGTAATAATTTTTATGCATTTGATAAATATTCTATAAATATTTTTCGGAGCAAAATTATACGAAACGAATCTTGTAATTATTATTTATATGACTTTCCATCAAATGTTCATTTTGAAAGAATAGACAAGTTGCCTAATAATTATTATATAGGAATCGCTGAACAAGATAATTACGAATGGACTAGTAGAATTATAGATATGTTATTAAAAATTTCGAATATTAGAATTATTTTAATGTTGCATCCTCTTTCAAAAAACAAATATAAATATAAAAAAAATTCAAAAATAAAAGTTACAAGTAAGAAAATCATAAATATTGATTTGCTTATTACAGAAAATTCGACACTTGCATTAGATTATTATAAAAAACAAAAAGATTTTAAAATTATATTTACTTCTAATGAGTCAAAAAATACATTTTTAGAATATCCATTTTTATATTGTGAATCGTTGAATAGTATTAGGCAATATATAGAAAAGGAGTTGCAAATATGATTAATGTTTCTATTTGTGTTGATAATTATTTGCTATCACAGGGGATTAATAGCGTTGTTGATCAGTTTTTTTATAATAAAACAATATTTGAAAGTAAAAATATAAATATATGTTCAGTGTATGATTATCATGCTAGTTATACATCTATTCCTAATAGGCATAGGAGTAATGGATTGGATTATAAATGTAAAATAAAACAGAATTTAAAGAAAACTTTTTTTTATAAAACTTTGATTGTTGAAACACTACTCATTATGTTTAAGAGGATATTGCGTGGGAGAATAACTTGTAAGTTATTTATTGATAGAAATAATAGTGATATTTTTATATGCCAGGATGTTTTTATGGGATATTTTTATTTAAAATGTAGAGAGAAAAAGAAGAGGACTATTCTGCCTAAAATTGTGTATATGACTCATATACATGACGACGAAATGGAACAAATTTTGATGACGTATCCTAAAATAAGCGGAACAATAGTTGAAAAGAAAATGAGGAAAATTTTCAAGTATGTCTATCAAAGATCAGATGCAATTGTTACTATATGCAATTCTGCTAAAAGTTCATTAGAGAAGAATCTCAAGAATAAAAATATTCGAACAATATATAATTCAGTTCAAGATATTCGGATTGAAAGGGAGCCAGTTGACTATTCAAATATTAAATTTGTTATGGCGTCATCGTTAACCGAAAGAAAAGGGATGGATTTATTAATAAAAATATTAGAGCAATTAGATGAAATTATACAGGGTAAATGTGAGTTTCATATATATGGAGATGGGATATGCTTTGAAATGTTGAAAAAGACAAGTCAAAAGTTAAAAAAGATTTGTCTGAAATTATATGGACGAGTTGAAAGACCTTATAGATTATATGGAGATAAAGATATTTTTTTAATGACAAGCAGAGATGAATGCTTACCAATGAGTATTTTAGAAGCTATGAGTATTGGAATGCCAATTTTTTCAACAAATGTTGGCGCTATAAATGAACTTATTATTAATAATGTAAATGGTATTTTAATGGAGCCAGAGGTTAATTCAATAGTGACAATTATAGAGGCTGTACTGTTAAGAAAATATAATTTAGTACAAATGGGTATTGAATCAAGAAAAATATTTTTATCAAAATTTTCTTCTCAACAGTGGTGTAATGAATTTACTGATTTATTAAATGCAATTTCTTAAAGAAAAGTAAAGGTAAGGAATAGTAAAGGGAATACGTATTTAACGTTATGTAGAATATTAAATGAAGGGATGTTTAGCAGTGACAAAAAATAATAGTAAGTTATATATCTCAATGTATCATTATACAAGAGATTTAATGCATAGCCGGTATCCTCAAATTAAGGGTTTAGATGTAAAGTTGTTTCGTAAACAAATTGAATTTTTTAAAGAAAATTTCAATGTTGTTCGGATGGAACAAGTTATTGAAGAGGTAAAAGGAGGGGATCCTTTGCCTGAGAAAGCGTTATTACTTACATTTGATGATGGATATGCTGATAATTTTACATTCGCGTTTCCTGTTTTAGAGGAATATGATTTACAAGGGTCTTTCTTTATTCCCGGAAAAACGTTTTCGACGCATCAGTTATTAGATGTAAATAAAATTCATTATATTTTAGCGAGTGCTGATATTCAGCACCTTTTAAAAGATGTTTTAGAAAGGTTGGACTATTATCGTGGGAAAGAGTTCAATTATTTACCTAATCATATACTTTTTGACAAATACGCAAGGGCTAACCGTATGGATTGTAAAGAAGTTGTATTTATCAAACGTATTTTGCAGACAATACTTCCGGAGGAGTTGCGTAGACGAATTTCATCAGAATTATTTGCGAAATATGTATGTGTTTCAGAAGAACAGTTATCATATGAGTTATATTTATCTTTGGACCAAATTAGAATGTTAAAGCGTCATGGAATGTATATTGGTATCCATGGTTATGATCACTATTGGCTTGGTAATCTTAGCAAGAGAGAAATGCAGGAGGATATTGTAAAAGCGTTAGAATCAATGGATGAATTTATTGATTGTGAACAATGGGTAATGAATTATCCGTATGGAAATTTTAATCAGGATGTATTGGAGTTTATTAAACAAAAGGGAGCATGTATAGGGTTAACGACAGAAACGCGTGTGGCAGATCTGAGATTCGACCAACCGCTTCAATTACCCAGATTGGATTGCAACGATTTTCCGCCTAAGAGTATAAATTATCAGAAGTTGATGTAAGGATAAGTGAATAGGTAGAGTTTTGGATAGGAGATTATTCTATGATAAGGTTTGCAAACATTGAAGATGTTCCAAGAATCATGAATTTTATTGATATATATTGGTGCAAAGGTCATATTATGAGTCGTAATAGAAGACTTTTTGATTTTCAACATCAATGGGATCAGGAAACAGCGTTTGTTATTTCTGAGACGAATAGGGAGATAACGGGAATTTTGGGATATATTCCTTATGGTAGATCAGATAGGGATATTACACTTGCTATATGGAAAACTATAAAAACAAATGAAACCATGTTGGGAATACATATTTTTAATTTTTTACGGGAAAATGCAGATGCTCATACTATATCAGCCCCAGGGATAAATCCAAAAACTATTCCAACTTATAAATTTCTTGGAATGCATACTGGAAAGATGAAACATTGGTATAGGTTATATCAGTTTTCTAATTATAAAATTGCAAAAGTTATAGATTGTGACATTCCAGTGCCTTTGAAGACAGATGGGATAGAAATATGTAGAATTGAAAATTTTAGGCAGGCTCAAGAAGATTTTGGACTTGCTGATTGTTTGGATCGTGATAAGCAGTTAAAGAAAAATATGAATTTCATAGAACGCAGATACTTTAACCATCCAGTATACCAATATATAAAATACGGGGTTGTTTTAGATACTGAAAAATTATTCATTATTCTTCGGATTCAGCATTATAATGGGGTGAATATAATGCGAGTGATCGACTGTATAGGAGATCATAGATTATTACAATATTTTACTCTAGAAATGGACGATCTATTGTTAAAGTATAATTGTGAATATGTAGATTGTTATGAATCAGGAATAGAAGAGTTGTTTTTTTTAAATGGCGGATGGAAACTTGTTGAAGATTCTGGAAATATTATACCAGATTATTTCGCACCATTTGAACGACGTAATATTGATATTTATTATATGTCAGATATAGAGGATGTTATTCTTTTTAAAGGGGATGGAGATATGGACCGTCCTAATTAAAGGGGGATTATATGAAAGAGTTGGAATATCCGTTTAATGCAGTATGGATTATTTCTAATCGAAGAAAAATCAGAAAAAATTTATTGAATACAAATCAAAACTTAATAGAAAAGAAAATAGCTGTTCTTGGCGGATCAACCACAAAGGATATTGTTCAGATAATGGAATTGTTTTTACTCAACAATGGCATTAAAGCATCATTTTATGAATCAGAATATGGTATGTATTATGAGGACGCCGTGTTCGAGAATAGAGAATTAGAAGCGTTCCATCCGGATATTATATATATCCATACATCAAATCGTAATGTGGCATCCTTTCCTGAATTAACAAATACAAAGGAAGAGGTGGAGACTTTATTGGATTTGCAGATGCAGAAGTTTCTTATGATCTGGGATCAGTTACTGGAGAAGTATTCTTGTCCAATTATCCAAAATAATTTCGAGATGCCTTTGTATCGTCTTTTCGGAAATAAGGATGCGTATGATTATCGTGGATCAATAAATTTTCTTTCTAGATTGAATGAAAGATTTTATGAATATGCTAATAATCATAAAGATTTTTTTATCTGTGATATAAATTTTATTTCAGCGGATTATGGACTTAAAGAATGGAATGATCCGTTTTATTGGCACATGTACAAGTATGCACTAAATGTCAACGCAATACCATACTTATCTTTTAATATATCTAATATTATCAAGTCTATTTTTGGAAAAAATAAGAAGGGCATGGTATTAGATCTTGATAATACACTTTGGGGAGGCGTTATAGGGGATGATGGAGTTGAAAATATAGAAGTCGGACCAGAGACGTCGTCAGGTCAGGTATATTCGGAGTTTCAGGAGTATATCAAATTACAAAAACAACTGGGTATTTTGTTGAATATAGATTCAAAGAATGATGAGAAAAATGCTATAAAAGGATTAAAACATCCGGATAGTGTTCTTACACTGAATGATTTCATAGAAATAAGAGCTAATTGGGAATCAAAGGATCGAAATTTTATTGAAATAGCAAAATCGCTTTCTCTTCTTCCGGAAAGTCTTATATTTGTTGACGATAATCCTGCGGAGCGTGATATCGTCAATCAGCAGTTACCAGGCGTATGTGCGCCGGAAATTGGAGAGTCGCATCAGTACATTCATAATATAGATAGAAATGGTTTTTTTGAAGTCACCTATCTGTCAGAAGATGATTTGAAAAGAAATGTGATGTACCAAGAAAATGTAAAGCGCATTGAACTTCAAGCAAAGTTTTCTAATTATGGAGAATATCTTAAATCATTGGAAATGACAGCGGTTATTAAGCCTTTTGAATTAATTTATAATGCACGGATTGCACAGTTGACAAATAAAAGCAATCAATTTAATTTGACGACTAAAAGATATTCACAAGGTGAGATTGAAGAGATATTATACGACAAAAATTATATCACTTTATATGGGAAGTTGAAGGATAAATTTGGAGATAATGGAGTTGTATCTGTATGCATAGGAAAAATTGATGGCAAAATCTGTCACATAGATTTGTGGCTAATGAGTTGCCGTGTTTTAAAACGGGAAATGGAATATGCTATGATGGATGTATTTATACATAAGTGTCAACAGAGGGGGATTTTGGAAATTAGAGGGTACTATTATCCAACTGAAAAAAATGGAATGGTAAAGTCTTTTTATAAGATGATGAACTTTGATTTGGTTTCTGAGAAGGAAGATGAAACTGTTTGGTCATATGTTGTGAATGATTCATACAAAGAAAAAAATAAATATATTCAAGTGGAGGAGTAAAATGAATAGAAGAGATGTATTTGAAATGTTAAACACAATTTTCCGTAATAATTTTGATGATGAGGGTATTATTCTTAATGAAGAGACTTCATCTGCGGATATTGAAAGTTGGAATAGCCTTGAACAGATAAATCTTATTGTTGCTATTCAGGACGAGTTTAAGATAAAGTTTAATATTGATGAAGTCAATGCGATGAATGATGTTGGTAAAATAGTTGATTTTATACTAGAAAAGATAGGTTCGTAGGGAAGGTATTACTGGAGAAGTAAAATAAAAGAGAATATTGGTTATAGGTATGAAAGGGTAGATGCATAGAATTTTAGAATATTGTTGATTCTTTATACAGTATAGAACTGTTTGAAAAAATGCACAAGAAAGTAGGATTTTGGAAATCCTATGTAGTAGATATAAAGAAAGTAAAGCGAATAGCAGGAAATCGACTTATGAAAAATGAACAGTTAAATCAGTATATTGGAACAGAAGAGATTACAATTGTTGAAGCAATGCAGAAAATAGATGATAATTGTAAAGGAATTCTTTTTATCATAGATAAAGAAGAACGGTTGATTGGAAGTTTGACAGATGGAGATATTCGCAGATGGATTATAAAAACCGGGGATTTAAGGGGGACTGCTGATCAAATAATGCTAAAAAGTCCTCGTTTTCTTTTCGAAGATGAAGCTTTCAAATGTAGTCTGTTTATGAGGGAAAAAAGGATTACAGCTGTTCCTCTATTAGATTCCGATAGAAGAGTTGTCGAAATTGTTTTTGATACAAAAATAAATAATGAAGGTATAAAATTTTCAAACTCATTAGAAGGTATACCAGTGATTGTTATGGCGGGAGGGAAGGGGACAAGGTTATATCCATATACGAAGATACTTCCTAAACCATTGATACCAATTGGTGATATACCAATATTAGAGCGTATTTTAAACAGGTTTCATCGATATGGAGTTGATGAATTTTATCTTACTGTGAATTACAAGAAAGGGATGATAAAGTCGTATTTCAATGATCTTAAGCCTCCTTATGAAATATATTATGTAGAAGAAGATATGCCATTAGGAACAGCAGGGAGCATAAAACTTATAAAAAAAGAATTTCATACACCGGTAATCATTACAAACTGTGATATTCTCATTGAAGCGGATTATGCGAAGGTATTTCGTTTTCATAAAGAATCGGGAAATGCAATGACGATTATATCTTCGTTAAAAAATACGATCATTCCCTATGGAGTCCTGTATCCAAAGGGAAATGGAGTGATTGCCTCTATTGAAGAAAAACCTCAGCTTTCACATTTTATTAATACAGGAATGTATATCATAGATCCTGAGTATATCACAAGAATTCCGGACCATACATTTTATCATATGACAAACCTTACGGAACAATTAATGTCTGAAGGATTAAAGGTAGGGATGTATCCTATTAGTGAGAATTCCTTTCTTGATATGGGAGAATTTGAAGAAATGAAAAAGATGGAAGAACGGATTAATGATGGTTCTATAGAATAAATGACGGTTAAGAGAATAGTTAAATTTGGAGTTGAGAAATGAAAAATATAGCAATTATCACCGCAAGATCAGGTTCAAAAGGGATCCGCGATAAAAATATTAAGCTATTAGGAAATAAACCACTGCTTGCTTATACGATAGAAGCAGCTTTAAATTCTAAAATGTTTGAAAAAGTTATGGTATCTACAGATTCAGAAAAATATGCAGAGATTTCAAGAAGCTGGGGTGCTTCGGTTCCTTTTTTGAGAAGCGAAGAAAATGCCAAAGACACAGCATCTTCATGGGATACGGTGAGTGAAGTGCTACATAGATATTCTGAAAAAGGGGAGGAATTCGATACATTTTGTTTATTACAGCCTACATCACCTTTTCGGACAGGAGAAGATATAAAAAAGGCGTATAGTTTATATCTCAAAAAACGAGCGAATGCCATTGTATCAGTCTGTGAAGTTGAGCATTCTTTACAATGGTGTAATAAGCTGGATGATACATACAGTTTGGATGGATTCGTGGGTAGAGATGATATTCGACAAAGACAGATATTGGATAAATATTATAGAATCAATGGTGCAATTTATATTTCAAATGTAAAAACCTTCGAAAAGGATCCATTTATATATAGAGATGGAGCATATGCGTATATCATGAGCAGTACAAGAAGTATTGATATTGATACAGAATTAGATTTTATATATGCAGAGACTATTTTAAAATACAATGAAACATATGGGGAAATAACGATTTGAAAAAAGTAATCTGTTTTTAAATAGTAGGGGAGAGAGAATGAGATGGAAGATCATAAATTACATATTGGATATTTTGCAGATGGTCCGTGGGCACATAATGCATTTGATATTATTATACAGGACATGTCACTTGTAATTGATTTTGTGTGTGTGCGATATGATAAGAAGGATTCTATCCTTATGAAAATGGCAGAAGAACATAGTATAGACGTTTTATATGCACCAAATATTAATTCGGATGATTTTTTATCAAAACTAAGAAAGTATTCTTCAGAATTGTATGTATCAATGTCATTTGATCAAATTTTTAAAGAGAATATCAGGAAAATTCCAAACAGATCAGTGATTAATTGCCACGCAGGAAAACTTCCATATTATCGCGGGAGAAATATTTTAAATTGGGTGCTTATTAATGATGAAAAAGAATTTGGGATTACGGTTCATTATGTAGATGCAGGGATTGATACAGGAGACATAATTTTACAAGATACATATCCTATTACAGATTGTGATACCTATAAAACATTATTAGAGAAAGCTTATGAGGCTTGTCCGGATATTTTGTACAGGGCGATAAAATTAATTCAGAAAGACCGGGTTCAAGTCATTAAGCAAGATGATATTAATCCAGTTGGTCTATATTGTGGAAAGAGGAAAGAGAATGATGAAATAATAGAATGGGATCAATGTAGCAGAGAAGTTTTTAATTTTATTCGGGCCGTTACAAATCCAGGACCTTGTGCAACTTCGTTTATAGCCGGAAAAAGAATTAAAATAATTTCTGCTGAAATGATTCCGAATGCTCCGATATATAAAGGAATACCAGGGCAGGTACTTGCAAAAGATGGAGATAGTTTCTTGATTAAAACAAAAGATAGTTATATCAGAATAACAAAGTATGATGGAAAAATAAAAGTAGGAGACAGGTTGGAGAGGTGTTAAGTATGGCAAGAAGACCATATATTATTGCTGAGGCAGGAGTAAATCATAATGGAGAATTTGAATTGGCTAAGAAATTAGTGGATGAAGCAGTAAAAGCAGGAGCGGACTGCGTAAAGTTCCAGACATTTAAACCGGAAAAGTTGGTATCCAGGTATGCTGAGAAAGCAGATTATCAAAAAGCTTCTACTGATAAGGATGAAAGCCAATTGAGTATGCTTAAAAAGCTTGCGTTATCTTATGATGATTACCGTAATTTGGCAAAGTATACTGCATTACATGGAATAGATTTTTGTACCACAGCATTTGATGAAGAAAGTGTTTGTTTTGTACATGAATTAGGGTGTAAGTTTTGGAAAATTCCTTCTGGTGAGATCACGAATTATCCATATTTAGTTCAAGTTGCATCTTATCAAGAGCCGATCGTAATGTCAACAGGAATGTGTAATTTAGAAGAAATAGGAGAAGCGGTTAATATTATTAGAAAGCATAGCAGTGCTACTTTGATACTACTTCATTGTAACACGGAATATCCAACACCATTTTGTGATGTAAATCTTATGGCAATGAAGAGAATGCAGGAAAAATTTCAATGCTATGTTGGTTATTCGGATCATACGCCGGGTATAGAAATTCCGATTGCAGCAACAGCGCTTGGCGCCGTAATTATAGAGAAACATTTTACTTTAGATAGAGATATGCCGGGGCCTGATCATAAAGCAAGCTTAACCCCGAAAGAGTTGTGTGAATTGGTCGAAAAAGTTAGAAACGTCGGGACTGCGTTAGGAAATGGAATAAAAATATTACAAAAATCAGAAGAGAAAAATATTAATATTGCGCGGAAGAGTATTGTTGCTGCCTGTAATATAAAAAAAGGCGATATTTTTTCAATAGAGAATATTACAACGAAACGCCCTGGAAACGGGATTTCTCCTATGCGATGGAATGAGATCTTAGGGGAAAAAGCTATACGCGATTTTAAAGAGGATGAATTAATAGAAATATGATGAAATTATAAAAATTCGGTAAGGAAAAAGGAAGTATTATAATGAAAAGCAAGGTTTGTGTAGTTACCGGTACGAGGGCGGAATATCATTTATTATTTCCGCTTATGAAAGCGATTAGACAGGATGAAGATTTGGAGCTTATATTGGCAGTAACAGGATCCCATTTAAGCGAAAAATACGGGAATACATATCAGGATATAGAGAAAGACGGATTTCATATAGATGCAAAGATTTCCATATTGGAGAAGGAGGATAATCTCAAAGATATTAATACTGCTATGAGTCGTGCAATTATTGGATTCAGTGATTATTTTTTGAGAGTGAAGCCGGATATTCTGCTCCTTCTTGGTGATCGCTACGAATTGCTCTCTGTGGCTATTGTGGCAATGAATTATAAAATACCGATTGCTCATTTACATGGAGGAGAAACGACGGAGGGAGCTATTGATGAATGTATCCGCCATGCGATTAGTAAGATGAGTTATCTGCATTTTACCAGTTGTGAGGCATATAGAAGAAGAGTGATTCAGTTAGGAGAGTCTCCTGACCGGGTATTCAATGTAGGAGCTATCGGATTAGAAAATATACGGCGGCAACGACTTATGTCTTTGGAAGAATTGGAGAATAGTCTGGATTTTCTCCTAGAAGGAAAGTTTGCAGTTATTACTTTTCATCCGGTTACTTTAGAAGAAGGAACTGCGGAAGAAGAATTCACCCAGCTCCTGAATGCGTTGGATTGTTTCCCAGAATTAAAAATAATATTCACAAAAGCAAATGCGGATAGCGGCGGACTCATCATTAATCAAATGATCGACAGATATGTAGAAAAATATAAAAGCAAGTGTACTGCCGTGTTTAGCTTGGGAATGGTTCGATATTTGACGGCGTTACGTTATGCGGCGGTTGTAATAGGGAATTCTTCCAGCGGTATTATTGAGACCCCCTCGTTTAAGGTGCCGACGGTAAATATAGGGGACAGGCAGAAGGGGAGGATACAGGCAAAGAATATTTTGAACTGTGTTCCTGAAAAAGCAGAAATATGTACTTCGATTGAAAAGGCGTTGAGTTCGGAGTTCAGACAATACGTAAAAAGCACTGAGAATCCGTACGGGGACGGAGTAGTTTCTGATAAAATCCTGATGCATATTAAGGAAGCATTAAAGCAGGGGATTGAGTTAAAGAAAAGTTTTTATAATATACGGTTTTTAGAAGAATAGGAGGAAAGCAATGTGAAAAAGCTGCCAGAAAAATTTCAAATGAACCGTAAGACAGTCTGTGTCCAGGGACTCGGATTCGTCGGTTCCGCAATGGCCCTGGCTATTGCAAGCGCAAAAGATAATTGTGGAGAACCATTATATAATGTAATCGGCGTCGATGTTCCGAATGAAGCCGGATATAGAAAGGCAATGTCGATTAATGAGGGGATTTTTCCGTTTGAAAATAATGATAAGAAATTAAAAGAAGCACAAAAGAATGCGTATAGGAATGGAAATCTTTGGGCGACTACAGATTATGAATATTTTCAATATGCGGACGTTGTAGTGGTAGACATTAATCTTGATGTAAAATACACGGAAAAACAAGAGCCGTTGCTGGACTTAGAATTGTTTAAAGGGGCGATGCATACGCTTGGTCGGCAGATTAAGCCGGGAACACTTGTGATTGTTGAGACAACGGTACCGCCGGGGACATGTGAAAAGATTGTATATCCAATTATATCCGAGGAATTTACCAAAAGGAATATAGATCAACGGGAGATATTCATTGCGCATTCTTATGAAAGGGTGATGCCTGGAGAAAACTACTTTGATTCTATTGTAAACTTTTGGAGGGTATATTCAGGAATCAACGAAGATTCGGCAGACAGATGTCAGAGATTCCTGGAAAGCGTGATCAGTACGGAGCATTATCCCCTTACGAGATTGGAAAAAACTACGGCCACGGAAATAGCAAAGGTGCTGGAGAATTCTTATCGCGCAGCAACAATTGCGTTTATAGAGGAATGGGGACGTTTTGCCGAGGCGGTTCATGTGGATTTGTTTGAGGTCATTGAAGCGATACGCATGCGGCCGACACATTCTAATATGAGGCAGCCGGGGTTTGGCGTAGGCGGATACTGTCTGACCAAAGACCCCTATTTTGCACCGTTGGCGGCGAAGGAAATATTTGGTTTAGGCAATATGGATTTCCCATTTAGTACAAAAGCAGTAAAAACAAATCGTGCAATGCCGCTTGTCAGTCTGGATAAGATTGAATCGTTGCTTGGCGGGAATTTAAAAGGAAAGAAATTATTAGTATTAGGAGTCAGCTATCGCCAGGATGTAGGGGATACTCGTTATTCTCCGACGGAGATATTTGTAAAAGAGGCGCAAAATAGAGGAGCAGAGATTACCTGTCAGGATCCACTGGTGAGTTATTGGAATGAAATGAATATGCAGGTTCTGACTGAAATTCCGACATTTCATGAATATGACGCAGTTGTATTTACGGTCCAGCATAAGTTGTACGCGACTCTTGATTTTAAAGCATTGCCATTAAAGGAGGAATTGTTAATATTTGATGCAAACTGTGTACTGAACAAGAAACAGAGATTGGATATTAAACAGTTAGATCATATCAAATTTGCATGTATCGGGAGATAGGAAACAGGAGGAGGAAGATGAAAGCATTAATAACAGGAGGAGCCGGATTTATAGGCTATCATCTTGCAAAAGAATTACTGGAACAAGGGTACGATCTTGTATTAGCAGATAATTTTTCGCGGGGAGTGGAAGATACTTTTTTAAAGGAATTAGAAGAAAATCCAAAAGTAACATTCGTCCTTGAAGATCTTATGCTGAAAGAAAATGTAATGAAAATGAGTAAGGATTTTGACTATATTTACCATTTTGCAGCGATGATAGGGGTGCAGAATGTCCTGAATCATCCATATGATGTTCTGGAAAAAAATGTACAGTTATTACTTCATATGATTGATTTTGCAAAATCACAGAAGAATTTAAAACGTTTTGTTTTTGCGTCGACAAGTGAGATTTATGCGGGGACATTGCAGTATTATGACATGAAAATACCGACACCAGAGACGACGCCTTTGACGATTACACCCCTTGAACATCCCAGAACATCTTATATGTTATCGAAAATATATGGCGAAGCGCTTCTTCAACAGAGCGGCCTTCCATTTACAATTATCAGGCCCCATAATTTTTACGGCCCGAGAATGGGAATGTCACATGTAATACCGGAATTGTTGAAAAAAGCTTTTTTTGCAAAAGATAGTGAAAAATTAGAAGTTTTCTCTGTGGATCATAAACGTACCTTCTGCTATATCAGTGACGCAGTCATGATGATACGCAAATTAGCAGAATGCAGGGAGGCAGAAGGACAAGCTTTTAATATCGGCAATGAGTCCCCCGAAGTTACTATTTTGGAAACAGCAGAAACGGTTATAAAAGTGGTGAATAAACCAATGGAGATTGATGCCAGGCCGGCTACGGCAGGGTCTCCTTCCAGAAGATGCCCCGACATGAAAAAAACAATGAACTGTATAGGATATCAAGGCAAGGTTTCATTGGAAGAAGGAATTCGAAAGACATTTGACTGGTATAAAAAGTATGTTTTTGAAGGGAATGAGGTGAGTGCAAAATGATTCCTTTAGCGGTGCCAAATCTGACAGGAAATGAACGGGCATATTTAAATAGATGTATTGATACGACATTTGTTTCATCTGTAGGAGAATATGTGAATAAAATCGAAGAAATGGCTGCTGAAAAAAGCGGAAGCCGTTATGCAGTCGCCACATCTTCAGGAACTACTGGCCTGCATCTGGCGCTTACAGGTTGCGGTGTTCAAAGCGATGAGATTGTAATTATTCCGACATTTACATTTATTGCAACAGCTAATGCAGTTGCACATTGTGATGCATGTCCATGGCTTATGGATATCTCAAAAGACACATGGACGCTGGATTCTGAACAATTGAAAACAGAACTGGAAAAGAAAACAGTATGGGAAAATAATCGGCTGATTCACAAAGATAGCGGAAAAAGGGTTGCAGCCATTATGCCGGTATATACATTGGGCAGTATACCTGATATGGAAAAAATTAATGCGATTGCAAAAGATTATGGCTTACCGGTTGTCGCAGATGCAGCGGCAGCTTTAGGGGCGGAATATGAAGGAAAAGCATTGGGTGAAATCGCGGATTTGACAGTGTTTTCGTTTAACGGGAATAAGACGGTAACCTCTGGGGGCGGAGGGATGATAGTTGGAAATGATGCAGAACTGCTAAAGAAGCTAAAACATCTGTCTACTACAGCGAGAGTAACGGCTGAATATGATCATGATATGGTAGGCTATAATTATCGTATGACAAATATTCAGGCTGCAGTGGGATGTGCTCAGCTAGAGAGGCTGGAAGAATTTGTTGAAAAGAAACGGGAGATCAGGGCTTTTTATAATCGGGAATTCGAAGGGATGGATAAGGTATCACCGTTTCCGGATATGGATTATGGAAAGAGCGCCTGTTGGTTTTCCGGAATTGTATTGAAGCGGGGTGGACTTGAGAAAGTACGTAATCTCTGTGAAAGACTCCGGGAAAAAGGGATAGAGGCAAGAAGTTTCTGGAAGCCGGTACATCTTCAGAAACCATATGAGAAGGCTTTGAGAGCAGAGAATCTGTCGGTGGCATCTGATCTCTGGAACCGTATATTGACACTGCCTTGTTCTACGAATATTACTGCGAAAGAATTGGAGTATGTGGCCAAAACTGTAAAAGAAGTCTTAGAAGAATAAAAATATGAGCTATGTAAGATGAAGAAGTTATGCATACATTTGTGATTGCGGAAGCAGGGATTAACCATAACGGGTCGTTGCGGACAGCAAAGAAACTGGCAGATGCAGCGAAAACAGCACCGGTTGATTGTATAAAGTTCCAGACATTTGTACCTGAGAATCTTGTTACGGGTATTGCTGAGATGGCGGAATATCAAAATGGAAAAAGAAAACTTCCACCAAAAAAGTGGAAGTTTTTCAGTGCCCTCATTGATTACTGACATCTCATGCGTTTACTAAATTAATTGTGTTATGCGTAATTTGGAATTTTGATCCATAAAATGAAAAATATATTTCTGCAGATAAAATATCATAACACATTTTCTTTTATGGTGTATGTTGGTAGCATATTTGTCCAGAACGAAGTTTTCCTTCTGATCGAATTGTCAGATCCTGAATTTTGGGAATTTCTTAATTATCTGTATAATATAAATGGGGGAGATAAGATCATATAGGAATATATAGAGAATCAAGATTTAGAAGAACGAGCGAAAAGTGATAACTTTGAGGTGAGATAACTTTAGGCTGCTTTAGCAGCCAGTCCAAACCCCTCGACCTTAGCCGATGGTGGTTTAGCTACAAACAGATATAAATTATTTAGGAAAAGGATGTTTTAAATGTCACAACTCAAAAATTCAACCTTACTAATCACCGGAGGCACCGGTTCCTTCGGTCACACAGTCCTAAAGCATTTCCTTGAAACTGACATCAAGGAAATCCGAATATTCAGCCGGGACGAGAAGAAGCAGGACGACATGCGCCACGAGCTTCAATCTCTACATCCAGAGGCAGCGTCAAAAGTAAAATTCTACATAGGAAATGTCCGAAATCCACAGTCTGTGCATGATGCTATGCCGGGTGTGGATTTTATCTTTCACGCTGCAGCTCTTAAGCAGGTGCCAAGCTGTGAGTTTTTTCCCATGGAAGCGGTTCAGACGAATATAGAGGGAACCAACAATGTACTCCATGCGGCGATTGAAGCGAAGGTGAAGAGAGTAGTCTGTCTTTCCACGGACAAGGCGGCATATCCGATCAATGCCATGGGAACCAGTAAGGCGATGATGGAACATATCGTGAGAGCCAACGCCCGTGTGGCGGCAGAGCGGGGAGATACAGTAATATGCTGTACACGCTATGGTAATGTAATGTGTTCCAGAGGGTCAGTTATTCCGCTTTTTATCGATCAGATCAAGAGCGGTCGGCCGATCACTATTACAAATCCGGATATGACACGTTTCCTGATGAATCTTGATGAAGCTGTGGAGCTGGTCAAGTTTGCATTTGAGCATGCGAATCCGGGGGATCTGTTCATCCAGAAAGCGGATGCAAGTACGATCGGGGTGCTTGCAGAAGCAGTACAACGGATCTTTGGGAATACCGGAACTCAGATTATCGGAACACGTCATGGTGAAAAATTATATGAGACGTTGATGACCAGAGAAGAGCGGCTGCGTTCTGAGGATATGGGAAATTATTGCCGTGTATCCGCAGATGAACGGGATCTTAATTATGACAAATATTTTGTCAACGGCCAGGTGATGACGGAAGCGGATGAGGCATATACCAGCCATAATACGAAACTTTTGGATGTAGAAGGAACGATGAGGAAGATACTCACAACGGATTATGTGAGGGAGCAGTCAAGGGATCAAATGATCAATTAGCTTAATGAATTAGTTGCAAATAAAGGCGGTGAAAATGTGAAAATACTTGTGACAGGCAGTGGAGGCTTTGTCGGACGAAACCTGACAGAGAACTTGAAGAATATCCGTGACGGTAAGAACCTTACAAGACCTGAACTGAATATTACAGACATTTATGAGTATGATATCAGCACAGAAGAAAGTTTGCTGGATAATTATTGCAGGGATTGTGATTTCGTTTTTAATCTTGCCGGAGTCAACCGGCCAAAGGAGCAGGGAGAGTTTATGAGCGGGAATTATGGTTTTGCCTCCACGCTTCTTGACGCGTTAAAGAGACATCATAACACCTGTCCGGTGATGTTGAGTTCTTCTATCCAGGCGACCTTAATTGGCAGGTATGCGGATTCTGAATATGGCAGAAGTAAACTGGCAGGGGAGGAGTTGTTTTTCCGTTATGGGCAGGAAACAGACGCCCGGATTCTGGTTTATCGTTTCCCGAATCTTTTTGGCAAATGGTGCAGGCCCAATTACAATTCGGCTGTAGCGACTTTCTGTAATGCGATAGCAAATGATAAAGAATATAAAGTGAATGATCCTGTCACAGAACTGGAGCTTCTGTATATTGACGATTTGATCGAGGAGATGCTCGACGCACTGGAGGGGAGAGAGCATCGATGTGATTATGGTGATAATTATAGTTGTAATCATAGTAGTAACGATAATAGTAATGCCATTGGTAAGATCCGTAGAACAGAGAAACCGGACGGAAGATTTTGCTATGTTCCGGTTACTTATCACGTGACATTAGGAGAGATTGTTGATCTGTTAGAATCTTTTAAGAAAATGCCTGATACGTTGCTGATTCCAGAGATTCCGGAGGGTTCATTTGAAAAAAAACTTTTCAGTACCTATCTTTCATATCTGCCGGAAAGAGATATTTCTTATGATCTGTTTATGAATGTGGATAGCAGGGGAGTATTTACAGAGTTGATTAAGACAGTCGGCGGCGGTCAGGTGAGTGTTAATATCACCCGTCCGGGAAATGTCCGGGGGCAGCACTGGCACAATTCTAAATGGGAGATTTTTATAGTTGTCTCCGGGCATGGTTTAATTCAGGAACGGAAGATTGGCAGAGATGAAAAGGGAGAACCCTATCCAGTTCATTCCTTTGAAGTCACAGGAGAGCAGATGAAAGCCGTACAGATGCTGCCGGGATATACGCACAATATTATCAATTTGTCAGATACGGAAGATCTGATTACGGTGATGTGGGCGAATGAACCATTTAACCCGGAACATCCAGATACATATTTTGAAAAAGTGGAGTAGAGATTCTGACAGATCATTCTGTGTGATCAAACATCCGGACGAAATAGAGGAATAAGTTTTCGGATTGTCTGTAGGATAGTATAGATGCTTTAGAAAGGGGGAGTAAGAGAGATGGATTGTAAAATAAATTTTAGTAAAGTGCGTTGGAAGGATAACGGGAAGTTAAGGCTCCTGATCATTGTCGGTACAAGACCCGAGATCATCCGTTTATCAGAAGTGATCAAAAAGTGCAGGAAGTATTTTGATACGCTTCTTTGTCATACGGGCCAGAATTATGACTATAGTTTGAACGGAATATTTTTTAAAGATCTTGGATTGGCGGATCCGGATATCTATCTGGATGCGGTAGGTGATGATCTTGGCGCTACCATGGGAAATATAATCGCATTGAGCTATCAGTTAATGAATGCTATTTCCCCGGACGCGTTATTAGTTCTGGGAGATACGAACAGCTGCCTGTCGGCTATTGGTGCGAAGCGTCTGCATATCCCGATCTTTCACATGGAAGCGGGGAACCGCTGTAAGGATGAATGCCTGCCGGAAGAGACGAATCGTAGGATTGTGGATATCATCAGTGATGTGAATCTTGCTTATTCTGAGCATGCAAGAAGATATCTTGCAGAATGTGGACTTCCCAAAGAGAGGACATACGTGACCGGTTCTCCGATGGCAGAAGTTCTGAAAAATAATCTGGACGCGATTCTACATTCGGATATTCACCAAAGACTGAGCAGTGAGACCGGTGTGAAGGTCGAACAGGGGAAGTATATCTTATTGTCTGCCCACAGGGAAGAAAACATTGATACGGAAAGGAATTTTCTTTCACTATTTAATGCAGTCAATGCAGCGGCAGAAAAATATAAGCTGCCAATACTCTATTCCTGCCATCCCCGGAGCCGTAAGCGATTGGAACAAATGGCAAAGGAACGGAAGTTTCAGTTGGACAGCCGAGTCATCGCGCATGAACCTATGGGCTTCCATGATTATAATTGTCTGCAGGTGCATGCGTTTGCGGTGATCTCAGATTCCGGGACTTTACCGGAGGAGTCCAGCTTTTTTACATCAATTGATAAAGCGTTTCCGGCAGTCTGCATACGGACCAGCACGGAGAGACCGGAGGCATTGGAGAAAGGATGCTTTGTATTGTCTGGGATCGATACGACTGGGATGCTTCAGGCAATCAGCTTGGCGGTACAAATGAAAGAAGAGGGGGTCAAAGGGATACCGGTTCCGGATTATCAGGATATAAATGTCAGCGGTAAAGTGGTTGGAATTATTCAGTCATATGTGGGAATTGTGGATCGGTTTGTGTGGCGGAAGGCAAGATAAGCAAATTTTTGGGGACGAGATTGCTATTGAATCCTTTTCTGAAAGCTGCGATACTGTTTAGTGGATAATGGTAAGGTAACTGGAAGAGACAGTGGCGCAATTTTATCAAAAAAGAAAAGATTCTGATGTGACGGCAGACCAGAGTCTATACCGTCACATCCAGGGAAATGCTTTCTACAGCAGGGAAAGACAGCGCTGCGCTTCCAAGATCCACTGATACAGGAAGATCGGCAGCAATGTCTGGAACACCGGAAGCGCCGGAAGTACCGCTGTGTGGAAGGTTTGCCATCATTTCCTGCGCGTTGTTCTTCTCGTCTTCTGCAAGTTCCTTCTGAGCATAATTCCGTTCATCTCTGCGGCGTTTGGTTCGCTTTCCGCGTAATTCGTCGTCCAATTTGGATGCTTTTTCCATTTCTTTTCTGCTTTCAGCCGCTTTTTTCTGCAGCTCCAGCATCTCTTCTTTGTTCAGATGCTGCTGTTTCTTATGAATCCGGTTTATCAATTTTTCCATACGCCGTATCATCTGCGCTACTTTTTTGGCGTCGTCGCCTTCGGCAAGTGCGCTTGCCATTTTTAGAGAATTTAATGCACGGGTCGCCTTAGAGGAAACATCCAGTACGGCGATCTTTGTCTCTGCCCTGGCAAGCATGGCGGCAAGCTGTCCTGTAGAATCTTCCGGTATTGAACAGGAGATTTTAAGGCTGTCAGTATTTTCAGATATTTTCTGCGAGGCTTTCTGATCTGTCTCTGACTGTATATTTTCTGTCTTTTCGTCGATGATTTCGGGATCTTCATTTAGGGCAGGCGTCTGATATACGGCGCTGTCTTTTGTCTGATAAGCAGACGGCGGTATCTTCATTACAAAACACTCCTTTCATAATACGATAACTGACATTTTCCCTGCAGTACAGATAACGTTTATCATTCTATATATTTCTGTATGTTTAGGGCATTTCTATATTTATATTATCGGCTGAACCGAAAAAAAGAAAATACATTCTTTTAAGATTGATTCACAAGTTGTTATGGGGTATTGCAGCTTGTAACTTCACTTGTAAATTTTGGCCATTTTTTACAGTTGAAAGCAAACGTAAGTTCTGATATAATAAATAAGAACGGACGTTTGCTTTTTTTGTGTTTGCTTTTTTGATTCTTGAATTTTTTCCAACTGTACGGCTGCGTTAGCAGACGCAAAAGTGCGATAGCACAGATTTTGCGAATAGATGAGGAGGTTGGAATTTTTACAGACGACAGTGAGGTGGCAGTTATGGCGCAGGATAATCATACGTATATTGCAATTGATCTGAAATCATTCTATGCCTCGGTAGAATGTGTAGAGAGGGGTTTAGACTCCATGACTACGAACCTGGTAGTCGCGGACTTAAGCCGTACGGAGAAGACGATCTGCCTGGCGGTATCCCCGTCGCTTAAGGCTTATGGAATACCGGGGAGGGCGAGGCTGTTCGAGGTGATACAGCGGGTGAAGGAAGTGAATGCAAAGAGACAGAGTCTGGCGCCGAAGGGGCAGTTTGAAGGTTCTTCCTATGATGATACTGAGTTAAAGGCTTCGCCTGAAAAGGCGTTGGATTATATCGTTGCACCGCCGAGAATGGCGCATTATATAGACTACAGCACAAGGATCTATGAGATCTACTTAAAATATGTAGCGCCGGAGGACTGTCATGTATATTCGATCGATGAGATTATGATGGATGTGACACATTATCTGGATACTTACCGGCTCACTGCCCGGGAACTGGCGGGAAAGATCATTCAGGATATCCATGCTGAGACGGGAATCATCGCCACGGCAGGAATCGGGACGAATCTGTATCTTTGTAAAGTAGCGATGGACATTGTGGCGAAGCATATTCCGCCGGATAAGAACGGCGTGCGTATCGCGAAGCTGACGGAAAAGAGTTATCGCCAGATATTGTGGGCGCATCAGCCGCTAACAGATTTCTGGAGAGTCGGGAAAGGTTATGCGAAGAAGCTTGCAGAACATGGGATGTATACGATGGGAGATATAGCGAGATGTTCGATAGGAAAACCGGGAGAATATTATAACGAAGATCTGCTCTATAAATTGTTCGGGGTGAATGCGGAACTCTTAATCGACCATGCCTGGGGATGGGAACCGTGTACCATGGCGGATATCAAGGCATATAAGCCGTCTGCGAACAGTATCGGTTCGGGCCAGGTCCTGCACTGTCCTTATACGGCGGAAAAAGCGAGAGTGGTAGTCCGCGAGATGACGGAACAGCTTGTACTGGATATGGTAGATAGGCATTTGGTTACAGATCAGATGGTGCTGACGGTGGGGTATGACAGAGAGAACCTGTCTGATCCAGGAGTAAAGAAATCTTACAAAGGACAGATCACGACAGACCGTTACGGACGCAGTGTTCCCAAACATGCCCACGGAACGGTGAATCTTAAGGGGCAGACATCCTCTACAAAGATGATTGTGGAGGCGGTTCTTAACCTGTATGACGAGATTATCCATAAGAATTTTCTCGTCAGGAGAATTACAATCGGAGCCAATCATGTAGTGGATGAGTCGCTGGTCAGGAATGAGCCGGTCTTCCGGCAGCTTGATTTGTTTACCGATTATGCGGCGCTTAAAAAGGAGCAAGAAGAAAAAGAAGCGGAATTGAACCGGGAGAGGAAATTGCAGCAGGCGATGCTGGAGATCAAGAAAAAGTACGGAAAGAATGCGATCCTGAAAGGAACGAATCTGATAGAGGGCGCAACGGCTATGGAGCGGAATAATCAGATTGGAGGGCATAAGGCATGAAGAAAAAAGAAAAATTATTCATGAATCAGGAAGAAAGCTATAAATACAGGGACATGCTCAATCTCCCTCATCATGTATCCAGGACTCATCCGCCCATGCCGGTACAAGACAGAGCAGCTCAGTTTGCGCCTTTTGCGGCGCTGACAGGTCACCATGAAGCAGTGAAAGAGACCGCGCGTCTTACCGATGAGAGAATTGAACTGGATGAATATTGCAAGGCTGTTATAGATGAGAAACTACAGAAGATACAGGAACAGTTAAGTGCAGAGCAGCCTGTTGTGTCAGTCACATATTTTGTGCCGGATGCGAAGAAAGCGGGAGGTTCTTATGAGACTGCGGCAGGATGCGTGAAGAAAGTGGATGAGTATCAACGTATCCTTGTTCTGACGGACGGAACAAGGATACCGATTGATGAGATCATAGAGGTTGATATTTCCTTGAAATGAAAAATGACGTATGTTTATATAAAACATAAGGCTGTTTAGTGCGGGTTATAATATAATACTCGCTGATTTTTGATACAGGATTCTTTTAATATTCTTCATCCCAGAGTTCATGCCAGTCCTTCGCGCCCTCCCACAGGAAGACATGTCCTTTCACCAGCCTGTTTCCGCGTTCCAGTGTCGCTATGGAAGCCATCTCTTCTTCTGTCAGAGGGTTCTCTGTCATGCATTTCAGATTCTCATAATAATGATGTACGGAGAAGGGGATCGGGATCTGTCCGTTCTGACGCGCCCATTTCAGCGCAACAATTGCGGGAGTCACTCCGTGAGCCTCGGCGATTCTTTGTAACTCCGGCATCTCAAGATCTACGATATCTTCAGCCATGATATCCCGCTCGGGTCTTCTCGGAGAACCGATGGGCATATATCCTACCGGAACGATATCCCGCGCATCAAGATATTCCTGAATCTCCCGCTGTTGAAACGCGGGGTGCATCTCGATCTCTGCCGCCGCCGGTTTGATCCGAAGCTTCGGAAGCACCGCCTCCATCTTGGGAATCGTCATATTTGATATGCCGATATGCCGGATTAGTCCCTGATCTACTAATTCTTCGCACTGACGGTAAGTGTCCAGGAATTCATCCGCGCAAAATGGCCTGGAATCAGGATTCCGCGCGTCCACATCGCATCCCGGCGCGTGGTAATTCGGGAACGGCCAGTGGATAAAATATACGTCCAGGTAACCGCACGCCAGATCAGCAATGCTTTTTTTACATGCCCGTTCTACATCCCGGTGCATATCGTTCCACACTTTTGACATGATAAATAGTTCTTTCCGTTCTACGATCTTCTCGTCCATTATTTTCTGGAACACCTGCCCGATCTGCGCTTCATTGCCATAGCAGGCGGCGCAGTCGAACAGGCGGTATCCGCAGCGAACCGCGCCTTCCACAGCCTCTGAGACTTCTTCCGGCGTTACCCGGTCAGAGCCAAATGTCCCCATTCCTACACAGGGGATCTCCACGCCTGTATATAGCTTTTCCTTTGGTATTATGGATGGATCCACTATTTTCATCTGCTCTTTTCCTCCTTAGCTTGACAATAACTTCTCGGAATCTTCAGCCTTGATTTTATAAGGCTTTCAGACCCCTATCGCAAAAAAATCACCCACTTTTTTTGTAAAAACACTTGACAAATCGCTCAAAATTTGCGGCGAAGCCGATTGATTATATTTTATTTCAATCGACTGGAGGCGATTTCTTTGTTACCTACAAATCCCGGCGGCCATGCCGCCTATCAGGATACTTTCGTATCCCAGTTTCTTAAATTTTATCCTGATCCCTTTGTGCTTCCAAAAAGCACCTGGGATTATATCGTGCAGTTCTGGTATCTCGATCTTTCCCAGACGGATTCTATCATGCGGGAATGTTACTCTGTTTTTGGTCCGGAACCAAGGCTCCCTTCCTGCATGCTGCGTTCCTATCTGCTTGCTTTGAAACTAAAAGTGTCTTCTATCACTGTCTGGTGCCGCATGCTCAAGGAAACT
>CAJTAL010000030.1 GCA_910574285.1 Lachnospiraceae bacterium
CATGGAGTGAATTCATAAAGGAGCGTTGTTCAGGGGTAATGAGTACAGAAACTGAGACGCCTGAAAATCGGGGGCAGATACCAGTCTGATAAGTCCTCTATTTTGGCGACGAATTTTTTATAGCGATGGATGACGGTGGGTTATTCATCGCTTACTCATTTTCTTCGCGAAGCGCTGTGTTATCAGCTTCAACCGTGTCTAATTCTGTTTTTAGGCGAGAGTTTTCTTTTTGGAGACTTTTCACTTCTGCATTCAGAGTTGCAATTTCTTTGCGGTCACTTTTATGCTCCGCTTCCATGGCGTCTAAGCGAGCCATAACATCCATGAGCTGATTATAGACGCTTTTCCCATAGTTACCACCCATTTGAAAACCCCCTTTCCAAAAGGGGCTGTCGGGAAATGACTAGCCCAAAATAGCGAGAGCTGTGGCCAATGTAGTCACAGCTCTCGCTGAACTTTTCCCTAAAATGGAAAAAAGGGGCTATCGGGAAATAAGTAGCCCAGCGCGTTTGAGGCGACTACTTATTTCCCGACAGTCCCTTAATGCAATATCCTATATTACATTCAGAAAATAAAATCGGATTAAAATGTTGTTGAAATTCTCATGCTAATACAGACAGCCTGTTCGCTCTTATCTGGCAATCATTAAATTTTGAAACATCATAAGCATAAGCATTCCATGAATCTACCAATTTCTGATAAGACGTCCTCTTGTCAATCCCCTCAGAATAATAAAACTGCCGGTAACAATCTGAATTATCATAAAATCTTTTCCAATAATAATTCATCTTATATCTGTCAATAATTCCATTTTTATCTTCCTTGCTCTTGCTTCTATTCAGAGCATATTCTATACTGGCCAAAATGGTTGCCGAATAATTGCCTTTTTCTTTATAAATTTTCAACATCATCCTGCTAACATCATAGATTTCAGACTTATCATATATAGGTGATCTCTCCTTATCATAATAAGGATCGTCATATAACCTCAGTATCCGATTATTTATCTTGTTAATGATATCATCTATACGAGTATTTACGGCACTTGTCATCTTATCCGCAAAATGCTTTGACACCATATTATTCTCAGCAAATAACTGTGTCTTTAATAAGAGCATTCCTGCATCCAACCCAAAGCTCTCTTCATTTCCAAGGCTGTCAAACAGCCCATCAAATGATAAATCCTGCACAAGACGATTGGCTAGAGATATTTCTTCCAAACTGTACCGTTCTTCTGACGCACCTGGATCCTGCACCGTATCACAGGCTTTCCTCAGCTCCTGGGCCATATATGCAATATCATTCGACAACCATTCATACTCTGTTCCTTTTAGGTGCGCATAATCACTGTTCTGCTGAATGTACTTACTGTATTGCTGAATTTTATTGTTGTATTCAAATGCAATGGTGTCATATATTTTTTCTTTCTCACCAACAAATCCATTGCTCTCCAAAAAACCGCCTACATTCTCTGCAAAAACGTCTGCTCGTTGATTCATGACCTTAGAAACTGCTGCATCTAATTGATCCATGTGCTCTTCAAGCTCTGTGCCGTTAAAATGAAACTTTAAATGCTCGGACGCGGTTACGTAAGAGGCCGCAAGTCTGCTCACGATATAATCTAAGTCACCGCCCCATTCAATGTCAAATGCACTTTGAAACCGGAATTCATCCCATGAATATTTTTCTTCATTTAATTGAGCCAGGAACTCACGTGGCACGTCAGAAATATCATTAATAGGCTTATATTTCTGATCTTTCTCAAAAATTTTAATCGGATTCGCCATCCGGTATCTATACAAAAGTGCATTCTCCTTTGTAAGTTCCGTATTGCCTCCATAAAAGGAATGAATCTTTTTATCACCCAACTTAAAGAAACCGTTATGAAGTGCCGGCGGCCTACCATTTAGATTAACAAACAATGAACTGGTATTTATTTGCATTACATGACCTCCCCGAATAGTGCTTTACAGTATTTCGACCACTTTTAACTTGCACTTAATATTTAGTTAGAATTAAGATTTTGCCAAATAGTCATAAATATCCTTGAATTCTGCTTAAGAACCTGCCCTCCTGAGGAAAAAAAGACAGTAAGCGTGACAAGTTACGCCGAGGCTTTTACACTTGTGCTATCGGAAAACCAGACCAGTGAAACACTCTTGCAAACCATCATAACTATAAAGTATTTTTCCGCATACAAATTTATTTATATACTCTTCCCTGTTCAATCCACTTTAATCTCGCATCCATAAGCATCCTATATATCGGCACATTCTTAGGGCGTTCATATTTCTCTTTAATTTCTTTCAGTTCACGTTCCTGCGTTATACTTTCTTTTGTCTCCAATTCCTGGATTATATTTCGATTATGCCTTTCCTCCGCTATCTTCTTCAATTCTTCCATTGTCTTTAATACGCTTGGAGATACTCTGTCAATCATAATTGCATAATTCACAGCATCTTCAATATCCCTCGCATGCTTTTCAAAAGCTTGATCTAATGTAGCAAGTTCTTCTTCCATCGTGAGTTTTCTATAACGTTCAATTCTTCCATTATTCATAAATTCTATCCCGTTAAAGTCATCACCTATACTATTATCTTTTATCCATACCTCTCTGGTGCCATCATTATATCCATCTATAATCTTATTATACATATATGCATATGCATTCATCATATTTCTGACATGACCGTTTATATCTAAAAAATCTGCTTCTTTTGATTGTAAATCTTCATACATTTTCCGCAAATCTTTAGATATAATCTCCGTACTATCGCATGTCGTTAATGTATTGACATTAAGATGAGACTGAATGTAATCATACACTTCCTGCTCCTCTTGCGGCATTGGCATATAATTTTGTACGTTTTCTCCCTTATGTAAATTTCCTTTAATATAATCAAGACCCTCTTGCGAAATATGAACCTTGTCTTTTGAAACTTGATTAGCAAATATCGTTAACTCATGTATTTTTCCCATGATATTTGAGTTTCTCTTAGTCCCAGGTTTCTGCAAACTTCCATTACATTTTTGATTCAAGTCTGCAAAGATATTATCATAATTCCCATATACCTTCATTTAATATTCTTCCTTTCCTATTTTTTATTTATAGAAAAAGTGTAGTGTATATGGATAAACAATTGTAATACTATTACCACCTACGGCAAACTGATAAAAGTAATTAAACTCTACAATATCAATTAACTTCCCTGTATCTGGATCAATCGCAACTGAAACTGTATTCATCGACTTAGAAAAAATTGTTTTCTGCATATGCACCACTATTGTTATAAACTATAAAGTCATTTTCTGCGATATAATGATAATTGTATTTACTTAATTTATATTTCAAAACAATCTTATCCTTTTCTTAACTTCTTCAATCAAGATCATCATATTCTACTTTATATCCTTTATCATTATCATTTACAACTCTGTAGCAACCTGGTGATTCTTCATATCCTTTTTGTCTAAATGTATCAAAAGCTCCTTGAATGATAGACCTTTCCTCCAACTGTTTTTCATCAATTGGCACTTTTTTTATTGCTTCCTGTTTGGTTGTCTTAATCTCAGTAGTGATTTCTTCTAACTTCTTTTCCAATAATTTAATATTCTCTTCTGATGTCTCTCCATTACCAGAAGTTCCTTTCATCAATAATAATGAATTTTGTATCGATTGTTTTTCTGATTCTAAAGCTTTTTGATTTTTCTCTTCTGCTTTATCTAAACTTAAAGGTTTTGCTCGTTTGTTATTTTTCATCATCGTTAATGGATTGATATAATTAGGTCTTATATTGTTAATCATTGAATTTTACCTCCATTTTTGCTTAGTATATCGGATTCAACTTTACTTTTACAAGCCTAATTTCGCAAACGGTCATTTTACGTTCGTAAACGGCAGCAAACATAATAATATTGACAGTCTGAAGCAATTTTCACTTGTTTCTATTTCCATTGTTCCTTCATATTTTTCAACAATGCGCTTAATGTTTTCCAAACCAGTTCCATATTCGAATGTATAATTATCTGGAATCATCGTATTTGTTACTTCCACAATTAAAAAACGATGCCTTTTACGCACAGTGATTACTATTTCAGGCCGGACGTTCTTTTCTTTTATACACGCTTGTATCGCATTGTCAATTGCATTTGCCAATATAATACACAAATCCATATCTTCTACAGAACAGTCTTCTAAAGCCTGTATATCTTGTTTCACTTCAATATTATTTAATTTCGCAAAATTAATCTTTTCATTTAAAAGAATATCTACAATTGGATTCCCAGTTTCAATACCAATAAGCAATTTATCAGATGTTTCATGTAATTTGTTAAAATACTCTTCAGCCTCATTATACTTTTTTTCATGAATCAATCCAGATAAAACTAAAAAATGATTATCTATATCATGCTGAAACATACGATACTGTTCATTTCTTTTTTTGCTTCTTCCATATAAATATACTGCTTCTTTATTTGATCCTGTAGCCTCTTTTTTTCTGTTTCTTCTATGGATAATGTAACAATCTTACTAACTAATCTCAAAATAATAAAAAAAATAACACATGCACCCAAAATCCATACTAAAGCCCATAGATCTGACTGATCCTTAAAAGACTGATTCATCCACATGTCCAGTCCAAGTCCACTACGGATTACCCATACAATAAATATACAAGGCAGAAGCAGTGTATATAGATAGGATGATATTTTTTGTTTCCCTGTATAGGCATACTTTTTAGTAATAAGTTGCAATGTCATAATAAATAAAAGAGCTAGCGTCCCTGATACAAGCATCTGTATTACGATTCCCATGTACTCTCCAACAGTCTGCTTTACTAACCAACGCATAAAAATTGTCTGAAATCCCTCCATAAAAGTAGAAAGCGTCAAAACAATCATTGTTGGAGCAATTGTATCTATCCATTTCATATTTAACAAGAACTTACAAAAACAAAATATAAGTCCCATATGCAAAATCAATCTGAATATACCTATACTATGGCAGTACATCACTAAAAATGTAAGCATATCACTTAACAAAACATATGGTATCATATACTTTTTACCTCTTATCCCCGTAAAACTTCGTATAAAATTAAATTCTGCAGTATAAAGCCAACCGTTAATAAATAACCACCAAATATAAAATCCTATGAGAAAAATTTGTAAATAGCCCATTATATTATCTCCTTTTTTTAAAATTTCAATAGTTTTTGCATAAACTCTGTTTGTTTTCGCCTCGAAACCAATATTCTATCTCCACTTGAGATAATTGCTACTCCTTCTTCCCGTCCTATCACACACCTCATATTTATAATGTAACTTCTATGACAACGGAAGAAGCCTCCATCCAATTCATTCTCTAACATATCCAATGATCCTGGATAATCATAAGTATCTTGCGTCGTATGGATGAGTACTTGATGGTTAAATACTTCACAATATAAAATATCATGTATATCAATTATTCTCGTTTTTCCTGTCTTCATAAGTGTCAGCATTTTATGATCTATTTGTTCCAATCGGCCTATCGCTCTATCCAACGCTAAATAAAGCCGTTCATCTGAAACAGGTTTTATTAAATAGTGTACGGCATCCACATCAAATGCATCCAAAGCATACTTTTCGTAAAAAGTAATAAAAATAATACAACTTTTATGATAGAGCTGTTTTGCAACCTCAATCCCACTTAAACCAGGAAGCATCATATCTAAAAGAACAATATCATGGGTGCCCTTTTCCATTAATAAGTCTTCACCAGACATATATGTCTTTACATTTGCAATCAACTGTTTCTGTTTTATATATGTCTCTACTTTTTTATGTAATTCTTCTAATATGTATTTTTCATCTTCACATACAGCTATCCTATACATTTTTTCCCCTTCTAATTTTATAAAACACCAACAAATTATATATAATTATAATCTTTTACCATGACAGCGATTAAATTTATCTCTCAAATCTTCCACCATTGAATACATTGACAAATTAACATCTTGGTCCATAAAAAAGCACATCCCTGTTCATTGCCCAAAAATCTTCAATGAGATTCTGAAATTTCTCTAATGAGCGATGACAAGGGCATGTTCCATGAAATATTAATATTGTCATTATGCTAAATCAGTCCGATTTACATCTAACTTTAGAACCTTTGATTTTAAAGACAAATTATTTTAATGAAGTCCGAGATATATTTCAAAATATCACTATCCTTTCATTAAATCAAGTCATTATTTTTATTAGGTGAAGTTTATATATATGACATTAGGATCTTTTTTAACACCATCTTTTTAAGCACTACAAAGAGTATATCTTACCCGTCCCCATTTCATTCAGTATAAATTTGTACATTGTAAGAAGCGGTGAATAATTTATTTTAACCGTGAAAAAATCCAAATCTGCGCTTTCATTCCGCAAGATCCCCATCTGCCTGGCACACTGCTCATGAGTCTTCTTCTCATGGTCGATCAGACGGACTGCCTCAAATTCATTCACTGTCAGCAGAACCTGCTCCCTTCCTGGTTTATCGGGAATCAGCAACAATGTGACTTCGTCACAGAATCAAACAGTTTCTCACTGTATAATAAAGAAAAACAAAAGGAGTTTTACCATGGCAAAAAAGAAAGCGGCTGTCAGCATCCGGGAATGCGTTGCCTGCGGATGCTGCATAAAAGTCTGTCCACGAAACACGATCACCGTTCCCAACGGCATCCATGCGGTCATCAACAGGGAATTATGCATAGGATGCGGGAAATGCGTAAAGGAATGTCCCGCAAGTATTATCTCATTGGAGGTGACAGAATAATGAAAAGAAAAAAGAAATGGTATGATTACCTTTGGATTGCCTCACTGACCTACCTGATCCTTGGATTTTTTAATATCCTCTTTGCATGGCTGGGTCTTTTCTGCTTTTTTATCCCCCTTGCCATAGCGGTTATAAAAGGCAATAAGGCATACTGCAACAAATATTGCGGCAGAGGCCAGCTATTTTCCCTGGTCGGCGGCAGGTTCGGGCTGTCACGGAAAAAGGATATCCCCGGCTGGATAAGATCGGGTTATTTCCGATATGGATTTTTGATATTCTTCTTTGTAATGTTCTTCCTTATGCTGTGGAACACCTGGCTGGTCTTCGCCGGGGCAAAAAATCTTGGTGCCGTAGTAACACTGCTGTGGACATTCAAACTCCCATGGCACTGGGCATACCATGGCACCCTGTTCTCTGACGGTGTCGCCCAGTTTGCTTTCGGCTTCTACAGCGTGATGCTCACCTCCACCGTACTGGGATTCCTGACCATGGCCTTATTCAAACCCCGCTCCTGGTGCGTATACTGCCCCATGGGAACAATGACACAGCTTATATGCAAAGCAAAAAACGTGACTACGTCACAGAAACAGTAATATACAAGCTGGCAAACTTTTAAAATCATAGTTTACCAGCTTTTTTATTCAAGTACATCTATATATTTTCATCATAAAAATCAACAAAATCCCCGAACAGCTCCAAATCCAATGAATTAAACCTTTTTTCCCTGTCAAGGTTTTTGTGTATATAGTCAGCTCTATCCTTCGAAAACTGTTCCTTGTTTTCGAAAGCATTATAATCGTAATCAAGCGTTTCAAGCCATTTATCAAATTCCGCATTAAATTCATCCCTATAGGTTTCATCATTGAAATAATTATGTCCCTTATCGTCAAAATGTATGAACCTGAACCGGGAATCATCTTTATACTTTTCAAAATAAATGTCGTAGCCGTATTCGGCAGGAACAACTTCATCATCAAAGCTATGCAGGATCATAACGGCGGCATCGCTCTCTGAAAAGCCATCCATTGCAGTATTTGAGGCATAGCCGCCGTATTTCATTCTCTCGTAGAGCTTCACGAACGGCAGCATCAGATAGATACCGTCTCCTGCCTGTTTTTTCCCCTCGGCTTCAAACAGACTTGATGAAGAGTTAAAACCAGAACAAGCTATAACTGCTTTTACTTCGGGATGGTATGTAAGTACGCTGCAAACACTGTAGCCGCCCCAGCTATGTCCGAATAAAGCAATCGGCAGATCTGGAAAATTCCCGCTTTCTTCCACAAATGTGATTGCATAGTCAAGATCTATTACTCCCTGTGGAAGTCCGCCGACTCCATCACCTTCGCTTTCATCATTTCCCGTAGCGTCGTAAGCAAAAACACAGTATCCATGATGTGCGAAATAATTCGCACAGTCCATATAAGAGTTGTGTCCGCCGCCGCCAAATCCGTGAGCCATTACGATGATACCGTGCGGTTTTTCCTCAGTGGTATACATATATCCCGTCAATTTCTGTCCTTTATTGGAAACAAACTCATATTTCGTTCGCTGCAATCCGTCAAAATCATCGACATACTGCATGAACGGCTCATCACTTTCAAAACGCTGATCAAAATTCTCATTGTATATTTTCACAGACAATGCCCAATCTCCGGCAAGGATTAGCGCAATTATGACCGAAAATACAATAATGAGAATTTTTTTCTTAGATTTTGTTTTCATATTAGTCACCTCTTCTGCCTACCATTCGGAAAACACCGATGTCAATAATTGATATTTGCTTTTCTCGCCTGACTGCATAAATCACGGGTAGATAACGTGTAACTTTTCCCGTCCTTGATAAAATGTGTCCCGCACTGCCGAAACTCAAAATGTACTTTGCGGGCGATACACTGCTCCCGTATGGAAAGCACCCACGCATAATCAAGCGGTCTGGCATTCCTGTCTGATTCGCCGCCGACTACAACTAATTCAACATGATCAAGATAGGCGGCAAGGTTTATTTCTTCAATCAAAGGCTGACAGATAATATCTTTATGTTTGATAGGCAGTTCATTGAAAATAGAAAGCCTGTAATCAGCTCTGTCTTGATTTTCTACCGTACATCCGACAGTAACATTATCATATCCATCGTTCCAGTCCCCAGGGATACAATCCATAAACCGCTCGATACGCTTTGTCAAAAACAGAAAATGCAGGTCTGAGCGCTCCCGTATCATCCGCCAACATTCCGGACGCCATTCATCGGCATCCTCAATCAGAAAATCCGTAGAAAAGCACAGATTTATGGTCTGCCCCGATTTGATTTTATATGCTCCCGATTTATTTTTGGCGACAGGGGCATAGAAGTTATCCGTCTTTACAATATTGTTTGTATCAATCCCACGCTTGAAATCGCCTTTATGAATGTAACAATACCTGCACCCCTCGCTATGTTTGCGGCAGCCACGCCACGGATTCCACATTGCCATAATCAAGCACCTCCTCTCGATACCATATTTCTCTGTCTGGCTCCTACATTAATTGGAATTTGCACTTATGAATGTATCTTGCTTTTTATACGTATACTTGCTTCTGTTCATTATGCAAGTCCAGAAAAAACTGTACTGCACCGGAAAGAATCTTTATCCATTAAAAAGTTCCCCTTCCTCTTTCAGCAGGGAATACATTTTCATGTCAATCACTTTCCCATTTTTTACAGCATTATTTCTTAATGTTCCCTCATATTGAAAACCCGCCTTTTCCAGTACACGGCAGGACGCCGTATTATATGCAAATGGTTCTGCATAAATACGGATAATATCACTTTTCTCAAAAACATATCCACAGATCTGTTTTACAGCCTCCGTCATAATCCCTTTTCCCCAGTATTCTTCACCAATATAATATCCCAGTTCGGCTGTCCGCCTGTGAATATTTTCCTGACGGAAAACACCGATACTTCCCGCCACCCGTCCATCTGCAGTTATGGCAAAAGCAAAAGTTTCATTTTCATCCGCAGACAGCATAGCGGAAATAAAATCCACTCCGTCCTGTTCCGTATAAGGGTATGGCAGCCCATCCCTGAGATTATCCTGTACTTTTCTGTTGGAAAGAGCCGCCGCCAGATCTGCCGCATCTGCCAGATCTCATTTTCTTATTTTACAAATCATTTTTCCATCTCCTTGATTGATCGTCTTACATAACAGATTCTATTATACAGCATATCCCCGGTCAATGGAATGAAATTTCTAAGAACTTATAGGCCGGATTTCTCCATCCGGCTGTGTGACAGTTTCCCGGACAATGGCCACGTTACCTTACGCAACCTGATGTTTCTTAAATCCTAACCTTGCTAACGTCAGCATGATTACAGTTAAAATAGCATAGAACACTGCCCTTACAGTGATCACATCCAAAACCAGACCGCCGAATTGATACGAAATGTATTTGTCAAATTCCGGCATTGCCGAACGATAGGGCATCAAAAACAACAGCAAATTATATATTCCTGTCGTTCCGTTGGGTGTTAAAAACATAGGAATGAACAATATCGGTACAAGGATAATCAGTACAAGATACGGGCTTTTCATCTTTGCAGACAAAAGAAGTGTCAGCCCAATCATTGCAAGCAGTACCAGGTAAATAATGCCAATATTGATCAGTACAGCCTGCAAAAACGTGTATGGATAAGGAACTGTCGTATTTGCAATCTGAAGCGGCAGATTCCATCCATCTATCCCAAACGCTGCAAGCGGCAGGCCGCATGCCACAACAACATGGAGGATAAATGCCGCCGTTCCAAATAGAAGCGATGCTGCGATCTTTGCTGTTGTCAGCCTTGTCTTACCATACTTTGCTGATAAAATCACCGCATCTGTCCCCGCCTGGTATTCGCCGGAAAAGACAGGGGCAGTCACAATGCAGATGGCCAGCAGTGCAAACATCAGAAGCTCAAAACTGCTTATAATGATCTCCCATCCTCCGTAATATCCATATTGCAGGGGTGTATCCACCTTGTCAGCCATACCGCCCCAATACTCTTTTTGTTCATCGGACAATGCCCGGGACGGACTGTCAAGCAGGGTCTGAATCTTCCCTTTCATCGCCTGGTAAAAGGGTTTTCCCTCTTTTACATCCAGATCAGGGAGATGATTATAGCCCCATCTGTCATTTGGACTGCTGTAAGTATCTGCAATCAAGTTCAGCAGTTTTTCCCTTGGCGCGATTCCATTCCAATAGGCATCGCCAACTAAGAATTGCTCATTTCCGTCAGTTCCGATATTATCCGGATTTTCAAACAACCCCTGCACTTCCCTGATGGTTTCGGCTACATATTCCTCGGATAAAGGAACTGATAAATCTGCAAACTGCTCCTTTTCATACGCGATACCCTTTGTCCCTTTTATGACGCCGTCCTGATTGTAAATCTGGTACTGCATAATGGGCAGACCAAAAAGAAATCCTGTTAAAATCAGACTGACTGCCATCACAATTAACGTAGATTTTTTACGAACTATTTTCAAAAACTCATATTTTACCAACATACTACCTTTCCTCCTGTCTCCCTGCTTCCTCGCCAAAATAGTACAAAAATAAATCTTCCAGACCCGGCTCCACCATCTGTGCATCTTCCCCCGGCGCCGTTTCCTCTATCATGCGTAACCTTACCATATCGTTTTCATGATGAAGATTCACAACTGAAAATTTCCTGCTGTATTCTGCAGCCGTCCTTTCATCAACCAACAGTTCCCATACCTTGCCTCTGATACTGTCTGTAACCGTACTCATCGGCTCCTGCAGAAGAAAATGCCCCTGCTTCATCATCAATATCGTATCCGCTATATAAGAAACATCAGAAACAATATGTGTAGACAGAATCACAATCTTTTCTTTTGCAAAATCAGAAATAAGATTACGGAAGCGCACTCTTTCTTTTGGGTCAAGTCCTGCCGTAGGTTCATCCAGTATCAGGATAGACGGGCTGTTCAATTCTGCCTGCGCAATTCCAAGACGCTGCTTCATGCCGCCGGAGTAAGATTTGATCTTCTTATCCGCCACATCGGAGAGATTGACCATATGAAGCAAATTTTCTGTCCGTTTTTTTGCCAGTCTTTTATCAAGCCCCTTCACTGCCGCCATATACAGCATAAATTCACGGGCGGTGAAATCCGGATAAAAGCCAAAATCCTGCGGCATATATCCTAAATGAGTATAATACTGCTCGCCTAACTGTTCCACCGTCTTACCATTCAGGCGGATATTGCCCGAAGTCGGTTTCAAGACGCCGCATATCATGCGCATAAGCGTCGTCTTGCCTGCGCCGTTGGCGCCAAGCAGCCCATATACCCCCGGGGCTAAATTAACGCTCACATTGTTGACGGCACATTTTTCCCCGTACTGTTTTCTTAAATCCTGTAACTGTAATTCCATACAAAACCTCCTCGTTCACTTTTTAAGGACAATCGAGTAGGGAAGACTTTTCCCTACTCGCCGCGCGCCCCGTGCGCCGCCTTAGCGGCATACTTCTTCTGCGCGGGGCTGCACATAAAAAATAAATGACCTGGCTTTTAGCATAGATCATCTATCTTAGGCAGTGCTTTTTTGTATCTTAAATCTACCTTAATTTTTCACCTCCATCAAACTTCATCCTCCTCTGTCTTCTAAAAAAGAACACAAGAAAACCACCAGCCGCAATGACCGGTGGCAATAAAAACAATATTAACAACAAAAGATTATCCAGCAGGACGATTGCGGCAGCAACCGTAATGAGAAGTACTGTTGATACGAAAACAAAGATTCATAAAGTCAAGATGACACAATCCTAACGGCTGAAGCCATTCCGCCGTCGCCATATGTCGGACTTTTTAAAAATTCCTTTGATGACTCACTTAATTCCTGATGATTTGCTATTGTGTGAGTTACTTCATTTTCCCAATTATATAACCTTAAATTTGAAATGGCTTCTATTCCCAGCAGTGCGTCTGCGATATGATCGTGATAGCTGCCGACGTGCTTTTCGATCATAAAACGCATAAGTTCCAGCCGTTTATCCATGCTTTTTATATTCGATGAAGCAGGCGCCGTACGGTACTCGATCAGCGGTTTATCAACAATTCCAATCCATGATTCCGGAGCGGTCTCCAGCATGCTTAAAAAGAAATCCCAATCTTCAAAACCAGAACGCATGGTTTCATCATATCCCCCGCATCGTTCAAATATATCCCGACGAAGAATGTGTGTCGCCGGACAGCAATTACGGGACAAAAATGCGCTTATTTCCCCTCCGGCAGGACAGACAATAGAATCCAACGCCCCAAATGTATGCATCCAGGAGGATGCTGCAACCATAGATGGATTGCAGCCAAGCAGCCGGCTTACATACTCTGTATATTCCGGTTTTAGTTTGTCGTCTCCATCCAGAACTAAGACCATCGGCGCCTCAGTTTTCTTAATGCCGGCATTTCTCGCAGCAGATACTCCCCTGTTTTCCTGGTAATGTATCATTATCGGAATCGGTAAATCAGACTTCTTCTCAATATCTTTTAATACGCGCATGGAACATTCATCTGTAGAACCATCATCTACAATTATAATTTTCTTTGGTAATAATGTTTGGGCACACAAAGATTCAACGGCCTCAAGAATCATTGTTCCCTGATTAAAACTTGTAATGACTGCCTCAATATCTGTTCCAAAACCAACTCTGTTCCTATCCACTTTTTCCCTCCAATTCTAACGACTGAAATACTCTGATATACCAGATATTTTATTATAGTCTGCCCGAAACGTCAAGACAATCGAATTGCTGTGAAATACTATCCGGACGCTGTGGAATGTGCCGCATTTCTGCCTTCGACTGCTGCGGCGCCAATCATTCCTGCTTCATTTCCAAGTGAAGCAACCCTGATCTCCGGAATTTTACTCTTCTTTTTTCCGAAACAGCTCTGCGCCAGACTTTCCGTCAATGGTTCTGTGAGAACTTCTCCCTGAGCAGATATCTCTCCCCCAAGCAGCACAAGCTGCGGCCGAAAAATGTTCACAATATTTACAATCCCTGTCCCAAGCCTTTTGATATAAGAATCTGTAACCTCCTTCAGCTCCCTGTCTTCTTTTGCCATAGAAAAGATCTCTTCCGGGGTCAGTTCCTTACCCACGGCGCGCCTGGCGTCCCGGATAAGCGCTGTTGCAGAGACATAAGCCTCCAGACACCCTTTTCTCCCATAGGTACATTGTTCCCCGTCTTCCACTATTACCATATGTCCCAGCTCGCTTCCGCCGATCCCCTTCCCTTCATAGATACTTCCGTCCAGAACAATTCCTCCTCCCACGCCTGTTCCGAGCGTAAGCATAATAACATCCTGATAATCTCTGCCTGCGCCTGCTATCGTCTCTCCCAGAGCAGCACAGTCCGCATCATTTGCAATATAGATCGGTATCGGCAGATAAGCTTCCATTTCTTTAACAATATCTACATCTTCCCATCTGATGTTATTCGAATAACGAACGATTCCTCGTTTTCTATCCACTGTGCCTGGTACGCCGATTCCGGCCCCCACGCATTGTTCCATTGCAATCTTCTGTTTTTCTAAAAGCGCAAGAACAGTCTTTCCAATCTCCCGAATCACCTCTTTGGCCGGGCGCGCCGCATTTGTCTTTATGGTCTGGCTCGCTATAATCTTCTGGTGAACATCTACCAGACCAATCCTGGTATCTGTCCCGCCGATATCAATCCCTATCCTCACCTGCGCGGCTTTTGCACGAATCGTAGTATTCAAAGCGTCGCAGGTTCCTTTCATCGTATATTTCCCGCTTCCGGCCGACAGAAAGAAGCTGTCCCCTTTCTTATAATCCAGCGTTTCTCCCTGATTGGAGATTGTTCCTTCCCCATCCAGTATTAAAATACTGGCAAAAGATTCTTCCGAAACCTTTCCGGTAAGCTTCTGCATCACTTTCCCGTCCAGATTCAATTTATCTACGGTAAAATAGTCACAGTCCGCGACATGCGGGTAGCTGCTGTTGTCTCTGACAATCGGAATCCTGTTTGTAACCGCAAGAGCCTTCTCTATGTGCAGGTCCCTCTTTTTTCCGTCTTTTCCGATTCTTCCATAGTCATATACACGGTATGTTATATTGGAATTCTGCTGAATCTCTGCTATCAGAATATTTTTTCCGATGGCATGGATCGTCCCCGACTCAATAAACAGCACATCTCCCTTTTGCACCGGAACCGCATTGAGCGCCTCAAGAAGAGAATCCTCTTGAATCCGTCTTGCAAATTCTTCCCGGCTGATCTCTTTTTTGAATCCATAATATAAAAATGCATCCTTTCCGGCATCCATAACATACCACATCTCCGTCTTGCCGTACTGCCCCTCATTCTTCAAAGCATAACGATTATCCGGATGTACCTGGATGGACAGATTATCCTTCGCGTCAATAAACTTTGTCAGGATCGGAAAATCCCGGAATCTCCTGCAGTGGGTTCCAAGGACATCCTTACCCTCTTCCTGCGTATACTGCTGCAAAGTCTTACCCGCATATCTGCCGTTTACAATATAAGACGGCCCGTCCGGATGACAGGAAAGTTCCCACGCCTCGGCAAGCACTTCTCCGTCATACTCTATTCCATACTCATCTTTAAGCCTGCTTCCGCCCCAGATATAATCCTTGCAGCTTGGCCTTAATTTCAATATACTCATAACATTTCTCCATTATTCTGTATCATATCACGGTACCAGTATGCCGAATCCTTAAACATCCTCTCCTGCGTCTTAAAATCCACATAAACCAATCCAAAACGCTCGGAGTAACCTTTCGCCCACTCGAAGTTATCCATCAGCGACCACTGGAAATATCCCCGCAGATCGATCTCTCCCGCCGCGCGTTTTAATTCATGGAGATATCTCGCAAGGAAATCAATCCGATTCGGATCGTGTACTTTTCCGTCCAGAGATACTACGTCATGGCAGGAAAGCCCGTTCTCCGTAATATAGATCGGTTTCTGATAACGCTCATACAGAAACTTCGGTCCCCAGTACAGCGCCTCCGGCGTTACCGGCCAGTCAATGGCTGTCTTAGGAAAGCCCTCATACCTTTTTACCTCCTCCGGCTTCCCGTCCGCTCCCCTGCGGATACATCTCCCGTTATAAATATTCTGCCCGTATACGTCAATAGGCTCCGCAATCAGCTTCATGTCTTCTTCCGTGATTTTCGGAAGATATTTTTCGTAACGCTCAAGCCCCTCCTCTGGATAATGTCCTAAAATCACCGGATCCGACCACCATGAAATATTCCATGTCCAGTTAGAATCCTCCGGCTGCATGGCAAACATCATCCGCCTTGCAGCTTCGATATCCTCAGGCGATTCTGTCTCCGGATAACACATGCTGCAAGTGGGCGCATAACCGACGGTAAGTTTTTGTTTCCCATACTGCCGCAGCATCTGTACCGCCTTCCCATGCGCTTTCAACACATTATGAGCCATCGCGAAGGTATCGCACAGCGGGGATCTTAACCCTGGCGCATGTTCTCCCGTAAGGAATCCAAGCCCTACAAAACACTGCGGTTCATTCAATGTAAAGAAGTGTGTAACCCGGTCGCTGAACCGCACGGCAGCAAGACGGGCATACTCTCCAAACCATTCCACAATCTGCGGGTTCATCCATCCGCCCCGTTTATATATCTCATAAGGCAGCTCCCAATGGTAAAGCGTGATATAAGGTTCGATACCATTTGCCAGAAGCTCGTCGATCAAAGCATTATAAAAGTCAATTCCCTTCTCATTGACAGAACCATATCCTTCCGGCAGCACCCTTGACCAGTCGATGGAAAACCGATAGCCCTTAAGCCCGATCTCCTTCATAATCCTGACGTCTTCCCGGAACCTGTGGTAATGGTCGCACGCCGTCTCTCCCGTATGCCCTTCAAACACATGCCCCGGCTCGTCGGTATAGACATCCCAGATATGCTTTCCTTTTCCCTCTCCTTTTACAGCCCCTTCAGTCTGATAGGCGCTTGTCGCCGCGCCCCAAACAAAATCCTTAGAAAATCCCATCATATCCTCCAATATTACACAAAGTCGTTTTATCTATCGGTTATACAAGCCTCTTCACTGCCTCTGTCAGATTCTGTAGCCTATCTTCTGCTTCCTCTTTACTTTCTCCTTTTACGCCAATATAGAATTTAATCTTAGGCTCTGTACCAGACGGACGTACACAGCACCAAGCACCTTTTTCCAATTCGAAATACAACACATTAGACTTCGGAAGTCCTGTGCCGGTCTTTTCGCCCCTTACCATATCAAGCTTCACATCTTCCCTGTAATCCCGGAACTGTACCACTTTTAACCCGCCAACGCTCTTTGGGACATGTGCGCGGATATTTTCCATCATTTCCGCAATCTGCCTCGCCCCGTTCTGTCCTTTCAGAGTCACTGTACACAAATTCTCCTGATAATATCCATAGGTCTCAAACAGTTCCTGCATCTTATCACACAGGGTCATTCCCTGGCTCTTCCAGTATGCCGCCGCCTCACAGAGCGCCATCACTGCCACAACCGCATCCTTATCACGGGCATGAGTACCGACAAGACACCCATAACTCTCTTCATAGCCGAATACATATTCATGCTCCTGATTCTGCTCGAAGAATTTGATCTGTTCTCCGATATACTTGAATCCCGTCAGGGTCTCAATCAATTCCACCTGATAAGCCTGTGTGATTTCTCTTGCCATCTTTCCGGATACGATTGTTGTGACGACAGCCCCGTTCTCCGGGAGCGTCCCCAGCGCCTTTCTCCGGGCAAGCTGGTACTCCAGAATCAGCATCCCAGACATATTCCCCGTAAAGCTTTCGTATTCTCCTGTCGCCGTATCCTTCGCATATACGCCCAGACGGTCTGCATCCGGGTCTGTCGCCAGCACGATGTCCGCGTCTACTTCCTTCGCAAGCTTTAATGCCAGGGCAAACGCATCCTTATCCTCCGGGTTCGGATAAGAAACGGTGGGGAAATTACCGTCCGGCAGTTCCTGCTCCTTTACCACATACACATTGGCAAATCCCAGCTCACGAAGCACTCTCCTGACCGGAAGATTCCCTGTCCCATGAAGCGGCGTATAGACAATCCTCAGATTCTCCGCCTCTTTCTTAATAATCTCAGGATGAAGGACCAGCTTTTTCAGCGCTTCCATGTATTTATCATCCATCTCTTCCCCGATCACCTGATAAAGACCGGCTTTTTCAGCCTCCCTCCGTGATGTTGTCCTCACCTGTGCATAATCTGTGATCGCATTGACCTCGCCTATAATTTCCTTATCCTTTGGAGACGTAATCTGCGCGCCGTCTTCCCAGTATACCTTATAGCCATTGTATTCCGGCGGGTTATGACTGGCCGTCACTACGATTCCTGCGGTACATCCAAGCTCCCGCAAGGCGAACGACAGCATAGGCGTGGGACGCAGAGACGGGAAAATATATGCCCTGATTCCATTTGCCGCAAGGCAGAGAGCCGCTTCCTTCGCAAATTCCGGGGACATATTCCGAGAATCATAGGCAATCGCCACTCCCTTTTCCTGCGCTTTCTCTTTCATAATAAAGTTTGCCAGTCCCTGTGTTGCTTTTCGCACCGTATAGATATTCATCCGGTTCGTACCTGCCCCGATAATCCCCCGAAGCCCTCCTGTCCCAAATTCAAGATCTCTGTAAAACCGTTCCTCTATCTCTTTCTCATCCCCTGCGATACTTCGCAGTTCTTCCTTTGTCTGTTCGTCAAAATAAGAATCTGTAAGCCAGAACTTATATATCTTCCTCGCGTTCATTTCTTAATAGCTCCTCCTTCTTTCAGCGCTCCGTCTTTGAATTTCCTATAACCTCTCTTCGCCGTCTTCAATACAACAGTCAGCTTCTGACCCCCCACCACCCCGCATATCCGTCATGCAAGAATCAACGACATCAGATAAAACGGCGTAGCCTCCTCTGTCTTATCGTCAAATATTTCGATCTCAATGCGGTGTTTTTTCCACTCTCCATGATGCAGTGCCGGAATTAGCTGCGCAGAATCTCCCCAGTCTGCCTCAAAATTTCCATCCAGTATACGGGCGTGACTTCTATCGTCGTCAAGTATCAGCTTCGCCCGCAGCGCCGGCCTCGCGATCGTCTGCCGGAACTGTACCCCGATGCATGACGCCTCTTCCTCAAACACAATCCTGTCCCCCGGCCTGCTGCCAATCCATCCGTTCTTAAAAATATCCAGATGTCCCGTTTCTCTTCCGTATCAATCCGGAATCCGGAAAGTTCCGGCAGAACTTCCCTCGCCGTAAGCCTTCTGGCGTGTTCATATGCATTAGCCGTCATAGGCTTCGGCAGCCAGCCCTCCTCTTTGCACTCATGCATTCCTGCCTTTACTTCACGAAGAAATGAGATAATCTCACCGGCTACCAGTTCATGTCCTTTATCATTAGGGTGCAGTCCGTCCTGTGTCAGTTCCTCTTCCTAATACGCCCCTTCCCTCATCCTCCGGTACAGCGTATCCTTTATACTGATATGAGGGATATGATACCAGTCCCCCACCTCATTATGACATTCCTGAACATTGATTCCCGAATCATAATATACATTATTTAAAATCATTACCGCCGGTTTGGACTGACAGCTCAGAAGCCTTCGAATCACGCCCTCATAAGTCTCCTGGAAGAACACATCCTCCCCCTCTTTGTCATTGACGCTGAAATCCACCACAACCACATCCGGCTGATACATCAGAAGATCCTGCCATATTCTGGAAACTCCAAAGTGAGACGTTGTTCCCCCGATTCCTCCGTTCACATAAGAAAATTCTGCCTGCGGAAAAGTATCTTTCCACCACTGAAACACACGGTAAGAGAATGCCTTCTCATGCTCTGTCGCCAGGCATCCCTGTGTAATAGATCCTCCGAAGAATCCTATCGTCAGTTTTTCTCCCTTCTCGGCTCTGCACATACAATTTTTTAATCTTGTCAAATCAACCTGTCCCCTTCTTTTTATTCCCATTCTTTACTTCCATCCTTCAATATTCAGATTCTCAATATATGCCGAAAGTTCATCCGCCATCTCTTCCGCTTCCGGTATCCGCAGATGTCCCGGAGTCCCTTCCCCATTCCTTCTAAAAAGATACTGTTTGATTCTCTCGTCCTTTAACTCTTCCACCACCTGACCGATTGCCTGATCCCATGCCTTATCATGGTGCAAAAGTGTTGTGCAGCAGATAATACGTGCAGACGGATAGGTTTTTCTGATATTCTCCAGAAATTCTTTGTAATGCCGGCGCCATTTCTCCGCCATTCCTCCATGTAAATCCTCTTTCATATAATCTTTAGGATTGCTGTCATTCTGCCCGAACGCAACGATTACAAGCTGAGGAATATATGTCCGAAAGTCCCAGTCCAATACCTTTCCAAACTCCGGGCTGTAGCGGATCTTATCCCATACCGTCTCCATCCCTATGTAATCCGGAGCATGAAACCACCCTGTACCATCCATAAGCGCGATGCCTCCCTGGGCAATATCATGAATCTGTGCATTTAATCTCCTTGCCGTCATCCATGCATAAGAATACCAACTGTTGGAATATTCCCCGTTATGCTCCGGGTCTTCACATCCGATGTAATCCACAGCTTCCGCCGCCTCTCCTGCAGATACAGAATCTCCGTACACCTCGATTCTTCTCTCCGGTTTCTTAGGCGGTTCAAGGAGCACGGCGCCGTCTTCCATCTCTATTCCAAGAAGCTTCACCTCATGGCAGGCATCCTGCCTTTTAAAAATAAGCGCCTCATGCTCTTTTGTCTCTGATTGTCCGGCCCTAATCTCCAGAATTCCCCTCCCGTCTTTCGGAAGAAGCAGGGACGTCTGCTTTCCATCCAGAATACATCCCAGATAATTATCCCAGTATGCCCGGTGATTCTCTACATGGAGCTTCAGCCGATGCCCTGTAAAACGCAGATTCACTCCTGTACATGGATAGATAAAAACCGGACATTCCTTTTCGCTCCAGTCAATTCTTCCGCTGTAGGATAACCTTACATCATTCATCTTGATCCACATAATCTTCCCTCTCTCTCGTGAATTAACGAAATTCCTGTCAGCAAAACAGGAAGCCTTTTTTAAGTATTGGCAAATTTGGCAAATATCACAGTCAGACAAAGGCTGTTGACCCATATAATCAACGCAAATCCTATAATACAGAAGATCGGCATCGCCGCCATTACCACAAACACTCCCGATGCAGCACAGAGAACCGGAATACTGTTAAGCGCCGTCATAATAATTGTAACCGGAAGATTACAAAAAGCAAGATACAATGCATTGACAAACGTATTTTTTATACCGTTTTTGAACCTTGCCTGCAAAGGAAATACGTAAGTAAATGCAAATGCCCACAAAACCACAAGACACCCGATGGCAAGATTCAATACCTTTGGAAGATTCTTTCCATATAGAATATCAAATAACAAAATACCGCCTGTGCATAGAAAAATCATCCACGGCTTCGTACTATCCTTCCATTCCTCCCGAAATGCCTGCATATATTCTCTTGACGCATACCGGCTTTCTTTCCTGATACGCCTTAGGGAAACCCGATACATAGCCGTAAGCGACGCACCGATCGTGACAACCGGCAAAGACGTAACCACAAACAAGACATTCAGTATCATCCAGTCGCCAAGCCCGCCCATAAACTCAAAAAAGGGATGATCAATTGATAATTTCTTCACTCTTCACACCTCTCATTGCTTTTGTTTTATTTTAAGGCTTTAAGACCTTAATATCTTTTTCGCTTTCCCTTCTCCCGCGATATCTTGAGGACATCATATCCCAATGCCTCTGCCGTCTTGATAACAGAGTCTCTCCTTCCTAATGAGTTCGAAGTTGTTTACTTTTATTAATCTATTTAGATTAATTTAATTATATTCTAGTTAATATATTTAGTCAACATATTATGCTTATATAATTTATTTTTGCCTTATTTTACAAAATTCAACTCTGCTTTTTGTGTATATTAACCATAAATTCAAATTTATATATGTATTTTTAAACCATATCTTAGATTAATAAATGTTTTATATATTAATTATCAGATACAAAAAAGGTTAATCCACCCAAGGTAGACTAACCTTTTAGACAAAATCATCTTACATACAGATTGTTAAACCCGCTCTATTTCTGAACCACGCTGATCCGCTCCTTTATATGCCCTCCTTCCATGATTTCATCCACCATGGCAACAGCGTAATCCGCATAACTGATGACACTCTCACCCTTTTCATTCAGCGTCAGTTCCTCACCGCCAAGGATATAGTTACCGCTGCGTCCGCCTTCCGCCTGGAAATCTCCGGCAGGGCTTATGTAAGTCCACTTAACATCATCTCTCTGCCGGAGCTCGGAAAGTGCCTTTGCCATTGCCGCTGCAAGCGGTTCGAACATGTCCGGAAAATCCGGGCCGTCCGCAACACAAACCGTATGTTCCGGATTCACATACAGGCTCCCTGCACCGCCGACTACCAGCAGACGGGTATCTGTACCGGACAGCGCGTCACACAAAACTTTTAAGGATGAACTATGCAGCGGAAGCGTATCCTCCGTCCATGCACCAAACGCGTCGACAACCACATCAAAACCTTTCAGATCATTTGCCGTAATATCCAGTACATCCCTGCTTATTGACTGAGACGCCGCCGATCTGTTCTCTCCCCGGACGATTGCAGTTACGTCAAGCCCCCGCTGCAACGCCTCTTTTGTAATCAATTGTCCTGCTTTACCATTTGCACACACTACTGCGATCTTCATAATGAAATCCTCCGTCTTTTATGTTTTATGGTTTTATTGTAATCATATTTATTACAACTAGTTATTGCCACGCTTTTGTTGTAATGTCAATAGTTACATTGAAAATTTCCAAAAAAAATTTGAGGCTTTGAAAATCACCTCAAAACCCCAAAATACCATCATCTCAGATCAGCTTCCTTGTATCCCGCATAACGTCTTCCAAAGTAATAGAAGATAGTTCAGCTTCCATGGCTTTTTGTACCCGCATCAGCTTATCATCCAATACTACATGAATATTCCTTCCCACCGGACATTCTGCATTCGGATTCTCATGAAAGTGAAATAACTCTCCTTTTTCAATACATTCAACCGCATTATAGATATCAAGGAAGGAGATCTCACCTAAAGGCTTCGGAATAGAAGCGCCGCCGGAACCTCTGGCCACCTCCACAAGTCCCGCCGCTTTCAATTGCCCCAGTATCTTGCGTACGATTACCGGATTTACATTCGTACTGCCTGCCAGAAATTCACTGGTCACCTTATAATCGTCCTTAAATACATCTATACAGGCAAATATATGAACTGCCAGAGTAAACCTGCTTGAAATCTGCATTGAAGATACCTCTCTTTCATCATATATTACGTTTTTTTACCGTTTTCTTCCAGACTATATTTCCGGTCACAATCTGAACCCCTTCGATATATCTCTGATGCTTTATTTTCTTTATCAGAGATTCGACACATGCTTCCGCCATCCGTTCCATATTAACGCTGTAGGATGTAATTCTGTCCTCTTCCATTCCTCTGCCTACCGGAAGAAAGTCGTCAAACCCGACAACGGATATATCTTCCGGGACATCATACCCCCTCTCTTCCAAATCCTGAATTACAATCTGAGCCGTATAATCACAATTACATACATAGGCTTCCAGATCGCTTCTTCCATACAATATCTTATCTCCGGTTTTTCCATATTTACTTCGATCCGAGATTTCCCATTTACTTTCGAACTCTATATGGTTTTCTCTCAGAGCCTTTCGATATCCCCAGAATCGATCCGCAATACTATCTGTCGCTTCTACGTTTCCAACAAAACCGATTTTCTTGTGCCCATATCTGATAAGATAATCCGTCAGCAGATAGGTTCCGTAATATCCGTCAGAGATTACTGTATCAAGCGCAATGGACGGTTTGTAAGTATCAAGGAAAAATATCGGCAGTTCTGACTGGCTGACCATCTTTTGGATATAACGCTCATCCATCTGCCCCATAAAAATTAATCCGTCAACTTTTCCGTCCCGCAGAACTTTGGGAATATTTCCCTCCTGTTCATCTTCTCTTACAAGTAATTCCAAGATACCATAATATTTATTATCATACAATGCCTTTACAACCTTCTCATACAACTGTCCGTAAAAGGAAAGTGAATATCCATAATATTGCTCCGGAATAATTACTCCGATATTACCCGTCTCCGCAACAGCCGCTTTCCCCGAAGCGCTTGTTGTATATCCCATTCTGTCAGCTACCTGTTTAATCCTGATCCTAAGTTCATCGCTCACTCCGGGCTTTCCCGACAAAGCCTTAGAAACCGCGACATTACTTACTCCGACTTTCGCTGCTATATCCGCTAAAGTTACATCCTTCGCCATATATTCCTCTCATTCCAATAAACCATATTATATTTATTTAATTTAATCTATCTTGATTTAATTAATTTTTATCATACATGAAACTTTTAAACTTGTCAATGATGCCTCTTAAAAATGGAGAATCGAGCAGGGAAGACTTTTCCCTACTCGCCGCGCGCCCCGTGCGCTGCCTTAGCGGCATACTTCTTCTGCACGGGGCTGCGCATAAAAAGGGCGCCGCCTCTTATATGGAGATAAGAAGGGCGCCGTCTTTTACATGAAGATGAGAAGATGTTTTATATCAGTGAAATTATGATGGATGAACCTCAGGAATATAAGAATCATCTGCGGAAGGAAACCTAACAATCAGAGCTGTATGAATTCATCAGATCCGCCAACGTAATTCCGTCAAAATATGAATTAGTAAGCCTGTAAAATTCAGTCCACATCGGCAATGTCCTGCAGCTTTTGACTCTCTCACACGTATTCGTCTCACAGCTAAGGCAGGCCACCGGCGCAAGATTCCCTTCCGTGAGACGAAGGATATCCCCGACCCGGTATCCTTCAGGCTCTGCCGCCAGGCGGTAACCGCCTTTTTTTCCCTGAAGTCCTTCAATCATCTTATTCTTTGTTAAGACAGGAAGAATCCGTTCCAGATATTTCAAAGAAATATTCTGTCTTTGGGCCACTTCTTTCATAGGAATATAGCCTTTTCCATAATTCTCCGCCAGATCGATCATCACCCGGAGCGCATACCTTCCCTTCGTTGAAATCATCATAAAGATTACCTCCTACTCTGCAAACAGGGGCGTAGACAAATATCTGTCTCCTGTATCAGGCAGAAGCACAACGATTGTTTTTCCTTCATTTTCAGAACGCTTAGCCAGCTCAATTGCAGCAAAAGCCGCCGCGCCGGAAGAGATACCTACAAGAATCCCCTCCTTCCTGCCAATAGACTTTCCTGCCGCAAACGCGTCTTCATCGGAGACAGGGATGATCTCATCATAGATTGACGTATTCAGAACCTCCGGAATAAATCCTGCTCCGATTCCCTGAATCTTATGCGCTCCGGCTTCACCGGATGAGAGTACGGCGGAGGAAGCCGGTTCAACGGCGACGATCCTGACGGCAGGATTCTTTGATTTCAGGTACTCTCCGACTCCCGTTATGGTCCCGCCGGTTCCTACGCCTGCAACGAAAACATCCACCTTGCCGTCCGTATCCTCATAAATCTCGGGACCGGTACTCTCTCTGTGTGCTTTCGGATTGGAAGGGTTAACAAACTGCCCCGGAATAAAACTGCCGGGGATCTCATCGGCTAATTCTTCTGCTTTGGCGATTGCGCCTTTCATACCTTCTACGCCCTTGGTAAGTACCAGTTCGGCGCCGTAAGCTTTCATAAGCTGACGCCGTTCCATGGACATCGTCTCAGGCATCACAATAATAATCCTGTACCCTCTTGCGGCGGCAACGGCTGCAAGACCGATACCGGTATTACCGGAAGTCGGTTCGATGATAACGGAGCCAGGCCCTAATTTCCCTGTCCTCTCCGCCTCATCAATCATTTCCTTCGCAACACGGTCTTTTACGGATCCTGCCGGGTTAAGGTATTCAAGCTTCGCAAGAACTCTTGCTTTCAGACCGTATGCCTTCTCGATACGAGTCAGTTCCATCAGCGGCGTCCTGCCGATCATCTGATCGACAGACGTGTAAATATTTGACATAACAGTACCTCCCATTTATTTTACTGCATCAAAACCATTCTGCAGATCGGCTATGATATCATCAATATGCTCCGTACCAATAGAAAGCCGGATCGTATTCGGCTTAATTCCCTGATCTGCAAGCTCTTCCTCTGTAAGCTGGCTGTGAGTCGTAGTTGCCGGATGGATGACCAGACTTTTCACATCGGCAACATTTGCAAGCAGAGAAAAGATTTTCAAATTGTCAATAAACATGTGTGCTTCTTCCACACCGCCCCTGATCTCGAAAGTAAAGATGGAACCGCCGCCTTCCGGGAAGTATCTCTGATACAGCTCATGATCCGGATGATCATTCAAAGACGGATGGTTGACCTTCTCAACCTGCGGGTGAGATTCAAGGAATTCCACAACCTTTTTCGTATTTGACACATGCCGTTCCAATCGCAAAGACAAAGTTTCTATTCCCTGCAGAAGAAGAAATGCGGCAAAAGGAGAGATCGACGCGCCGGTATCGCGAAGTAAGATCGCACGAATATAGGTTACAAACGCCGTCGGACCTGCCGCTTTCACAAAGGATACTCCGTGATAACTCGGATTGGGTTCGGCAATCGCCGGATATCTGCCTGAAACAGTCCAGTCAAACCTGCCGGAATCAACGATGATACCGCCAAGAGTCGTACCGTGTCCTCCAAGAAATTTCGTAGCCGAATGCACTACAATATCTGCTCCATGCTCAATAGGCCGGATCAGATACGGTGTTCCAAACGTATTATCTACGACCAACGGCAGGCCGTGCTTATGCGCAAGCTCTGCCAAAGCGTCAATATCCGGAATATCACTGTTAGGGTTTCCAAGCGTCTCTATGTATATAGCCCTTGTATTATCCTGAATAGATGCTTCGACCTCTGCAAGATCATGGATGTTCACAAAGCTGGCTGTTATACCGAACGCCGGGAGTGTATGAGCCAGCAGATTGTAGCTCCCCCCATATATGGTCTTCTGCGCAACAAAATGACCGCCGTTCTGTCCAAGAGCCTCCAGCGTATATGTAATTGCCGCCGCACCGGATGCAAGAGCAAGCGCCGCCGCACCGCCTTCCAGAGCCGCCACCCGCTGTTCCAGCACATCCTGCGTGGAGTTTGTCAGTCTTCCGTAGATATTGCCGGCATCAGCAAGGCCAAAACGGGCCGCCGCGTGGGCAGAGTCCCTGAACACATAAGAAGTCGTCGCATAGATAGGAACTGCGCGGGCATCAGTTGCCGGGTCAGGATTCTCCTGGCCTGCATGGAGTTGTATAGTTTCGAATTTGTAATCAAGCATAATGGGTTCTCCTTCCTTTTTATAACACCTACCATTTAGGTTGGTATTAGTATAACTCTTATGGAAAGATATGTCAACAGTTTTGTTAGAAAGTTAGTCCGCGAAGACGTTTCTTATCAAGGATTCTGATTCCGCCCCGATAAACCTCTACAATCCCTTCACCGGCAAAATATTTCAGCATTCTTGATACCACTTCACGGGCAGAACCCATATACCGGGCAATCTGCCCGTGCGTCAATTCAATGGTATCTGAACAGATTCTGGACGATTCATCAAGAAGGAAGATTGCCAGGCGTTTGTCCAGACTCATAAACAGAATCTGCTGCATCACCCACATCACGTCTGAAAAACGGCTGACCGCAGTCTCCAACGCAAATATACGGATATCCGGATTCCGTTCCGACACTGCCGCAAAAGCAGGTCCGCTGACTATACAGCACTGGCTGTCCTGTTCCGCGTCTACGAATACGTCAAATGTGATGGCATTCAGAACGCAGGAAGCAGACAGCATACACAGATCGCCTTTGTGCAAGCGGTACAAAGTGATGTCCTTTCCTTCCTCTGACATCATATAAAGCCGCAAGCTTCCCGAACGGACAAGGATCACGCCAGAACATTCGCTTCCGTCATGAATATTCTTTCCTTTCGGATATGTAACATCATAGGAATTCCTGCAGATATACTCCCTGTCCTCATCCGATATTTTTTCCCAAAACGGGAAGATTTCTCTATAAATAGATTCAAATACTTTCTCTGACATTCTGTCTCTCTCCTTTCTATATCCATCGTCCTGACTTCATAACTGCTCATTCATTACTGCTTATTCGGGCCGCTCTCCTGATCGTTGGATAAACGTGGATAAACGTGTCGAGATCTTTTCTTGCTTTTCAACTAAAACCATGTTATAATTTCAATCGTTGCAAAGCCCGTCAAAACCAAGGTCTATAGGGCTTTCCGGCGGTCACCGCCGTAAAATGTGCCGAGTGTTCGAGACCTTCCACTCGCAAAACAAAACTAAAGGAGAAAAAACATGAAAAAAACAAACACAGCTTTTCTAAGCCAGGCAGCCATGATCGCTGCCGTCTACGTGGTGCTTACTTACGTATTCGCACCATTTTCTTTCGGAGAGATTCAGGTAAGGGTCGCAGAAGCGCTTACCATCCTTCCCCTGTTCACTCCCGCCGCCGTTCCCGGACTTTTTATCGGATGCCTGACCGGCAATATATTAGGCGGCGCAATACTCCCTGACATTATCTTCGGAAGTACTGCCACTTTACTGGGCGCTCTCTTCACTTATCATTTATTCAGAGACCGTCCGCTTCTGGCTCCGCTTCCTCCGATTATCGCGAATACACTCATCGTACCTTTCGTGCTGCGTTTCGGCTACGGTATAGCTCTTCCGATTCCCTTTATGATGCTTACAGTAGGAATCGGCGAAGTATTATCCTGCGGAGTACTTGGACTTGCACTGTATTTTGCGTTACGGAAATATAAAAATATTGTCTTCTCTCCAATTCGAAATTAATAAGAGTAAAAGGGCTGTTGCATTAAGGAATTATCTTAGTGCAGCAGCCTCCTTTTTCTCTAATCCTTGGATACTTTAACAAGCAGAACAGAAAAAATAATGATACAGCCAAATGTAAGGATCAAAGAAACCGGAAGAAACCAGCCTCCCAACTTCTCTCCAAATCCTACACATATACTCAAATATCCAAAAATCAACATAACAATAAATTTCACAGATACGATCATGTTTTTTAACATACCGTATACTTTTTCACAGTTCCCTCTTGTGATTGTGACAGCCGTATTCCACCAGTCGGGATGCCTCTCTACGAGGGCCAGGAACTGATACATCAGCAGCATACCTGCCGGTGTAATCCAAACCGTCCACTTCCCTCCATAACTGTCGGCTTCTCCTATAGCATTATAATGCATCGGAACACTGTCCGGCAGAGACTTCCATATGGAAAGCAGATACAGGACGACTCCTGCCTGAATACCAATACAAAGCCATTTTATTGTTTTATGATATCTTGTCTCGGGTATCTTAATCCCATTGGGTTTATATTCTGGACACATCGCCTTTTCTCCTCCCCGCATCCTCTTTGCTAAAAACTTGGATGCAGTCCGTCCCATACAATATTTCTGTAATTATCGCGGTCTGTATCCCCTTCTGTAGAAAAACAGAGAATCCTGGAAGACTCATTAAGTCTCAATTCCCTCCGTAGGTTGCAAAACTCCGGGTTCATCAGAACTTCCGCTACGAAACCTGTCGTTGAAGCGCCGCTTTCGCCGGAAATGATCCTCTCATCTCCTTTCAGTGGATTTCCAAGAATACGCATTCCCTTTGCCGCGACATAATCCGGCATGGATATAAAATAATCCGCATGATCCCGCAAAACATCCCAGGCAATTGTACAAGGTTCTCCGCAGGCCAGTCCTGCCATAATCGTATTCATATCCCCGGATACAAAACGCGGTTTGCCGTCATTGGCTTTGGCGCTTCTGAAAATACAATCCGCCTTATCTGGTTCCACAATTGTAATAATTGGTTTTTCATCTTTAAAATAATCGCTGAAAAATCCTGTGAGCGCTCCGGGCATAGCTCCGACGCCTGCCTGAAGGAAAACGTGCGTGGGCCTTTTGTCTTTCATCTGACGAACAGCCTCCAAAGCCATCGTTGTATATCCTTCCATAATCCAGCCCGGAATCTTTTCATAACCTTCCCATGCAGTATCCTGTACCATAATCCAGCCATATTTTTCAGCACATTCATTTGCATAACGGACTGTGTCGTCATAATTCATATCTGTTATAGATGCGTCTGAACCGAATGCCTGAATATTATGGAGACGTTCCTTTGCGCTGCCCTTCGGCATAAAGACAACACTCTTCTGTCCGATTCGATTCGCTGTCCATGCTACTCCTCTCCCGTGATTTCCATCAGTCGCCGTAACAAATGTAACCTCACCCAATTCCTTGTGAATCTCCGGACTTACAAGCTTTTCGAAGGGAAGCTCTGAGATATCTTTTCCAAGCCTTTCGGCAATATAGTTTCCAATACAGTAGCTTCCGCCAAGTACTTTAAACGCATTTAAGCCAAAACGATAACTCTCATCCTTGACATAGAAGCTGTCCACTCCAAGATATTCGGCAAAATTATTCAATTCTGTCAGCGGCGTCTCCCGATACTCCGGAAAACTGCTGTGATAAGCCAATACCTTCTTTGCATTATCCTCTCCAAAACGTTTCGTTGGAGAAAGCTCCTTTTTCCCTGAATGGTCAATATGAACCATTTCCATAGTCTTACCTCCTGCTTCGCTGCTGATCAATCAAAATACTCAGACTCTCCTCTATTCTACCAGCGTCGAAAATATCAGCGGATATTTTGCAATATTCCTAAGCCGGCATTCATACACCACATCGTCCGCTTTTTCAAGAATCTCTTCTAAAGTCAGCTTATTATCCTTTCCCTTGATCTCCAGGACGCCGTAACTGAAGCTGCACTGGTACTTTCTATAAACTTTCTCCTGGAATTCCTTCATAATCTCGGCAAGCTTCCGGTTGATCAACTCCGCCATATTACCGGAAAGAACAACGCAGAATTCGTCTCCCCCTAACCGCGCAAACGTATCGCCGCCTCGGAAATTCTTCTTGACAATCTCCACAAAATTCTGAATATACTCGTCTCCTTCCTGATGACCGAACATCTCATTCACATACTCCAGTCCGTCTAACTGCAGATAGCAAAGCGTCGCCTCCAGCTCGTCGCGAAGGACGATTCCCATATATTCTTCAAAGAACAGCCGGTTCTTGGCTCCCGTCAACGGGTCACGGTACTCTGTACTGGTCAGATTACGCGCGTTGCGTTTCTCATCCGTAATATCGATCACGACATGCACGTAAGAAAAGCGCTCCTCCCATTCCATCTGAAAAGAAGTAACACGGAAGTATGTACCTGCCTCTCCTTCCATCTCCCACACCTTATATTGCTCGTCGCTTTCCCATTTTAAAAGTTCCGACTGGAAGGAAAGGCGCCGTTTGCAGGTCTGACAGAATGAACGGTCCGTCACTCCCATCTGTTTACGCTTATTACAATATATGATCTCTTTGCTGTCCTTATCCACAACAAGAAGCCATTCTTTACGCTTACTTAACATCTCCGCCAGAAGCCCGTTATAGCCTTCGATCATCTCTGCCCGACGCTTCGCTTTCTCTGCTGCTTCCCTAAGCTGTTCTTCTCTCTCTTTAAGCTGCTTCGTCATCTCGTTAAATGCTTCGGAAAATTCTCCTAAGAAAGCCACGTGTTGGGAATAATCCCCTTTTGTAACCTGCTGCGCCTGCCACGTAAGATGCTTCAGATTCGCATGAAGATTCTTCAAATTCTCACATAAGAAATTATATTCCTTCGGAATCTCCACCGACAAATTACCTTTCGACAGTTCTGCAGAATATGCGACCAGCTCATTCACCTCATTCTCCAAATGTTGAAGTCCCCGCCCGAGATCTTTGTAAGGCTCGCCAAGTTCGTCGATGTCAAAATGTTCCATCCGCTTATCGTATAATATCCCTCTCAAATATTCAAATAAAAGCCCACAATCCTTATTCGCATCTGTTCCCAAATTCCCGTCCTCCTTATTCCTCTATATTTGCCCGGAACCGACACACCCTATCCCCGGTCGCCCAACAATTTACCTCTGTCGCGTTATAGGACCTCCCTGTATACGAAGTAAGAATTCCGGCAAAAAATCCCTCGTCGTAATTGCACACTGTTTCTCCAAGAAGTGGCAAGCCGGAACAATCGGCGTCCTCCGAAACCGTAAGTACCATCTTACCTGTCTCCACGTCAAATTTCTCAATCCGAAGAACTCCCATCTTAAACTCCTCCAGACGCTTCTGAAGCTGCGCCGTAAACTCAGCGATAGATAAAGATGAATCCAGATACTTCTCTGCAAAATATGTCCCCGCCCGAAATCCTGCGCTTCGAAAAATACTAACCTGCTCTTCTTTTCCAAGCCTAGCAGTCAACTCTTCGCGAAGCGAGTATTCCAAAAGTCTGTACACGGCGACCGGAAGCTCCGCACCAAGATTCTCCCTGCCGTTCTCCTGTGCTTTCATATAATCTGTAAGTGAAAGCTCTTTCCTCTCTTTCAAAAAAATATTGTCTTCCATCTTATTTTCCTTTCTCTAAAATCCAGTGATTTTTATTAATGATTTAATATGTTGGCTACACTGGGTCTATTTTATTATAACGAATTTTATCAACTTTGCCAACATGTAATAATTAACTTTTTGTCCTTGAATATCAGTCGTTACTTTTCACTCCCACGCCAATCACTCCGCTGATTAACGCGGATGCCCGCTTGGCTCATTGCTTGCGAAAACAAAAACGGACGAAGCAGATTAATCTGCTCCGTCCGACCTTAATGCCTGTAAAAAAGAAAACACGGATTCATCTTTCCTCATGAATAACAGCCCAAAAGATCCCGGGCCGCAATTACTGGCAGTCGCAGAAGACGCTTTCTGTACGTATATCTTCTCAAACGGACAATACTGCTGTACCATATCCTGGATGCGCAGCAGTCTGTCCTCTTCTATTCCCGCGTAAGTAATGAACAGGATTCTGCGATCAATACTCCTTGGATCCCGGAGCGTCTTCTTGATATAACGCTTCGCAACATGAGAAAAATTCCCCATCTCCATACTGCCGACCACCATTTTACTCTTGCGCAGGACAAGGATCGGATGAAGAAGCAGCGCGTCGCAGATCACCTGCGTTCTCTTTGGTATCCTCCCTGACTGACACATCATATGCGTACTGTCGATGATAAAAGCAGAGGAAACGGAACCTCTCAACTTTTTCAATGATTTGATAATTTCCGCCTTCGTCGCATGATGCTCCGCCATATAGACGGCGCACAATACCATCAGCCCCAAACTGCTGGAGAGATGCCCGGAATCAAACACCGTAACATTTTCAAAAGATTTCGCAGCCTCCAAGGCGTTGTAATATCCCTGGCTGACATGTTTTGCCATAGTAATATGTATTACATTCTGAGCTTCCGTCAGCCTCTGGGCAAAAAATCTCTCATAATCCTCCACCTCAGGAGGCTGGGAATACCCGCTCCATCCTTCGGCAATATGAATCAACAGTTCATCCGCCCAAATCTCCCGTTCGTCCTGGAATCTCCCTTCGTCCGTATACACATAATACGGACATACGGCTATATTCATCTTCTTCCTAAGTGATTCAGGAAGATCACACACACTGTCCGTTGTCACCATGAGAGAAAGTCTCTTCGCCTGCTCGAAGATCATGACATCTTTCGCAATCTCTGCCTGACTGACTTCATCGTTCAGCTTAACCAACTCCTTGGGCAGGACGCTGAGTACCACCGCCTCGAGCAGCACGCCGCTGACCGGCTTCGCCAGATAACCGCTGAATCCTTCTTTCTGATAAAGGAGCTGATTATCACTTCCCGCATTGGCAGTCAGCGCAATTACCGGTACCTCCTGGCACAAGCCGCCCGGCTGTATACGCAGCACATGAAGACATTCGATCCCATCCATTTCCGGCATCATATGATCCATAAGAATACAGTCGTAATGTTGGTTCTGCGTCCGTCTCAGGCATTCCTCTCCGCTTGACGCCGTATCAATCTGAATCTTTGTCTCACGCAGCAGCTTCCGCACCACCACAAGATTCATATCATTGTCATCCACCACAAGTATATGCGCGTCCGGCGCCTCGAAACTCTGCCTGTATTGTTCTCCGCCATGCGTCCTCACATGCGAGGTCAATGTAAAGACTCCCAGTTCCTTATCGTCAATAATATCCTGCTCCAGCATAACGATAAATTTCGATCCCTTTGTATAGATGCTGTTGACGCTGATCTCGCCGCCCATCAGCTCCACTAACTGCTGCACAATGCTAAGCCCCAATCCGGTGCCTTCAATGTGACGGTTCCTCTCCTCATCCACTCTTCGAAAAGCATTAAAGATATAAGGTATATTCTCCTTCTTCACTCCCTGTCCCGTATCCTCCACGGAATACCAGACGCGCACACGGTTAAGTCCCAACCTTTCACACCGCACAGATAATGTAACAGATCCTTCGCTTGTGTATTTCACGGCATTATTCAGCAGGTTGATGAGAATCTGTTTGATCCGAACCTCATCGCCGCAGAGCATACTGGGAATAGAGGAATCTATATGAAGCTTGAAATCCAGCCCTTTTTCCCTCGCCTTGATCCATATCATATTGACAATCTCAGAAAAAAGCGCTCCTGTCTCATAAGAAACGTTAACAATCTCCATCTTTCCTGACTTAATCTTTGAAATATCAAGAATATCATTGATCAAGGTAAGTAAAATCTTGCTGGCTCCCTGGATATTCCTTGCATTCTCCGCAACATCCTCTGGAATATCTCCACGAAGAATAATCTCGTTCAATCCTATGATCGTGTTGATCGGCGTACGAATCTCATGACTCATGCTGGAAAAGAAATGATTCTCAGCCTTATTAAGCTCCTCGATCTCCTTCTTCTGGCGTTTTGAAAGCTCGTTCTCCTCCTCATACAGCCTATTCAGAAACATAAGCAGCACACTGGCCAGGATCCCTACCATTACAACCGAAAAAGCCGAATCAAAGAAAGAATGTCTCTCTGTATTGTACGCGACAATGTCCGGAAAATAAAAGGCAATATAATAACAAAGAAGCGTCTCCGCCGTACACAGCCCAAAAAAAACGGCCTTCCGCCTGCCCTCCAGGGTTATACAGATATAAATAAAGCAAAGCACAAACCATTCCGGCATTCCGCTGTAAAAACCACCCGCCGAAAAAAAGCTGATCAAGAACAGCAAAAGAAGCAGCAACGATATGACCGTAGCCCCACAATTGATACGCCCTTTTCGAATACTAAGCTTCACAATCACTGATATCGTAACAAGGCCGGCGGCTAATATCAGCAGATTCAGAATATTCCTGCCCATAGGCAGGATAAAGACCAACGCCACCATACAGATACCTGTGACGACACGAAACATCCGCTCCCGCAAGCTGATCCTGTGGTCAGAGATAATTTCAAACCATTTTTTTATCACTCAAAGCCTCCTCCTCTCGGCATGCAGATACATTCAGAACAAACTCTATACTCCGGCAATACTTTCGCAGACCTCTTCATACATACGCAGCAGCACGGAATGATTATCCTGAATATATCCCACGTCCTGTTTCTTTCCCGCCAGCTCCAGCTCTTTTGCCTGTTTGGAGAGTTCTTCCGCCCCAATAGTCAGCGACGTACTCTTTAACGCATGGACCTTGATCGCATAATCCTTCCAGTTAGCGTCCGTATACAGCGCAACGATCTCATCCCTCTTCGCCTCACTCTGGGAATAGAACATACGCAGCATCTCCAGGTAAAAATCTTCCTCACCGCAGCAGTAGTCAAGCCCTATCTGTACATTAATGCCTGCCTGTGTCAGCCGGTCATAAGGCAACACGGACCCTACCGGAATCTCCTCATCAACCTGCGCCGGAATCTCCTCATCAACCTGCGCCGGAATCTCTGCTTTCTTCATTTCCTCAATCTGTACCGACTCTTCCTCGCTTCTTGTATCTGCCGATTCGACGACGCCGTATCGCACACGATCCTTTGGCAGGACTTTTCTCAGTATCCGCTCTAAAACGGTGCGTTCAATCGGCTTTGGAATGAATTCCGTGAAGCCCTCTATACGGAACATCTCTCTTGCACCGCTGATTGTATTGGCCGTCAGTGCGATCACCGGAAGATCCTCATACATCCCCTCATTGATTTCACGAATATATTTAAGTGTTTCCACACCGTCAAAGCCCGGCATCATATGATCCAGGAATACCACGTCATAGTAATTGTCGGTACATCGTTCCACTGCTTCCATTCCGCTTAAACAAGTGTCTACCTCTATCCCATAACTGCCCAGTACGCCTTTCGTAACTACCAGATTCATCTCCTCATCGTCAACCACCAAGGCCCGAACCCTTTCACAGGTAAACGGTCTGTGACCCGCGGCCTGAGCCTCCTCAAAACCATTCTTTCCAATCTCGCCGTTTAAGAGATTCGCGACGACAAGCGCGGAGAAAGGCTTATGAATTATCAGAAGCTTGCTCTCTTCACTCAGAAGATACTCTTTTTCCGCGATCACAACTACTCTTAGCGTGCCCGCCAGTTTCTCATAATATTCTTTGTTTTCCTCATATTCCGCCTGCGCGATAAATACATGAGTCAGCTCATATGTACGCTGAAGCTTAAGCAGACCTTCAAAATTATGAGCCTGGTATCCTTCAATGCCAAGACCTTCTACCAAATTAAGGATCAGTCCGTCATAAAATTCTCGAACCTCATCACAACTGTATTTTTCCGGCCTAAAATAGCAGGCAATACAAAGCTTCTCCACATTCGAAAGAGCGATGCACGGTCGATCGTCGGTCACCCTCTGAGGGATAGCAATATGAGCCTTTAGCCCCCGCTTCCCCTCGCTGTCAAAATGCACGAATCCGCCCATAGATTTGAGAAGTCCTCTCGCGATAGGTATCCCAAGTCCAAGCCCGCCCGCAAAACGGTCACTTCCAGTATCAGCCTGGTAAAAATCATCAAACACCTGCGTAAGCTGCGAATCTGTCATACCAATACCTGTATCCATAATATCTATGATCAGATTGATTCCGTAAATCTCCTGCCGGTAGTCGATACGGACGTCGATGCCTCCCTCTTCTGTAAACTTGATGGAATTATCCACCAGAATCTTAAGAACATGGGATATCTTCTCCGCATCGCCGATAAGCACCGAAGGAACCCTCGGATTGATATCAAACACCATTTCTAACTGATGAACATTACTCTGCATCGCCGTCATAGTGACCATATCATTAAGCACCGATGTGATCCTGTACTCTTCTCTGACAGACATCAGCGTACCCTCTACGATCTCCGTATAATCCAACATATTACTGATCTGATTAGAGAGCCGCCTGCCCGCCATCTTAATTGACTGTATATCCTCCCTGATCTCAGGAGATATATCTTTTCCCAATGTCACTTCACTGAGCCCGATGACCATATTGATTGGAGTCCGAAGCTCATGAGAGACATTCGACAGGAACTCTGCGTTCTGCCGCCCCGCCGTCTCCAACTCCGTAAACGTATGCTCATATCTCTTCCTTTGTTCCCGCCGTTTATTGATCCAGTATCTTGAAAGCACCGTCCCGCCCAATGTCACCACGGCTCCCAACACAAAGCGCACCGTCGCCTCAGCCCCCATATAACCAGTTATGGTACGAAGAACCAGCAAATGATATAAGAGGCCCAAAAGATACAGCGCCTCTATCATATGCATCATCCACTTTTTATTCAACATGAACAGCGAGAGAACCATAATACATGCTACTGCGGACATATCAAAAAGACTGGATCTATGTACTGCGAAGAAAAAGAATTCGGCCATCATAACTCCGGCACATAGATTCTCATAAGTCGTTCCCGAACCAAATCTTCCAATATGGAGAAACCACACGCTGAAATTACCGGTGACGATCAGCGGGATCATCCATAACTCCCATGACATGACCATTGTAATCAGAACCAGCATCCCGCTAAATACCGTGATAATGACAGCCAGAAGCAGATGCTGACTTGTCTGCCCATCTTTTCCCATTAAATCTCAAACTCCTTTGCAACCCGTCTCATCAGCTCATGAGGCTGAAAAGGTTTCTTCAGATAATTTACCGCGCCCAGTTTGATAGCGCTCTTCACATCTTCTTCGTCTCCCGACGCCGTCAGAAAGATCACCGGAACCTCAACAGGAATATCCTTCATATGTTCAAATGTCTCGATTCCGTTCATCTCCGGCATCTCAATATCAAGAAGAACCAGATCAACCTTCTCGCTCTTAAGCTTATCAAGCGCTTCCTTTCCTGACTCCGCAAAAAGTACGTCATAATACTTTCCAAGAATCATCTTCGTCCTCACCAGATTCATAGAGTCATCATCCACTACTAAAATACGTCTCCTCATAAAGCTGCCTCCTAATTCTCTCTTCGAGATTATTCAAATCCTCATGGAATTTATTTTAAAACAGGATGACATTAAAATCAAGTCACTTCTTTCTAAACTTATCTTTTCATTGTAATTCCTCAAGCTCCTTTTTGCTTCGGCTAAACAGATAAAAATACAATAGAGGCGGCGACTCATATAAGTCGCTGCCTCCACCGTAATTTATCCTAAATACTCCCAAAGACACGGCCGGATCTGTATACAATCCCGGCGTATCTCCTACGCATCACAGACATACCAACATGCGCTTCTAAACTATATACACCTTATTGAAGCCAAAAAAAACCTTTTTACTATTTTTGACACATTTTTACTAATTGAATAATCCTGCCGAATCAAGTAATATGTTAATATTAAGATACATTGAAAAGGCATTTACTATGCCTTACTATTATGTTTCGGAGGCTGTTATGACAATCGCACTCGTAGATGATTCTACAAAAGACATTTCACTCCTATATGAATACGTATGCCGTTATTGTAACGAGCACAAAGTACATATGTCAATAAAACAATTCACCCAGGAAAAGACTTTTTTTCACACACTTAAAAACGAAAAATATGATCTTGTTTTTCTTGATATTTTCATGCAGGAACAAAGCGGAATGCTGATTGCAAAGGAAGTTAAGAAACTGAATCCCAAATGCCAGATCATCTTTTCAACCTCCAGCAAAGACCATGCCGTCAAAGCATTCCGTCTTCACGCCCTGGATTATCTGTTAAAACCATATACTTATGCCCAGCTTGAGGACTCCCTTAATCGCTTTGAGGACGCTGCCGCCAGATTCGCACATTATATAGATCTTAAGGAAGGACGCTGTATGACGCGTATCCTCATCACTGATATTATATATGTGGATTATCACAATCATTACATCCAGGTACACACCGATTCCAGGGTTATTCGGTCTTACATGTCTTTTGGAGAATTTTCTCCGATGCTGTCTCCCTACAGGCAGTTTCTATGGTGCTACCGGAACTGTATGGTGAATATGGATTATGTGGATACCTGGGAAGATCATGATTTCATTCTCAAAAACGGAGAACGTCTGCCCATTTTCAAATCCCAGAGGAAAGAAATTCTTCAGGCCTACGCCAACTATATCTTTGACTATGTAAACGGAGGTACAATATCATGACAGTTTCTCACATTTTCAATACGCTTTGCTTTATCCTCCCCTGTTTCAGCCTTCTTCTCCTTACCTTCAAGGACCATCTGCGCACACCTGTCTTTATACATATTTCAATAGCTATCCTGTTATATCTGGTAATTACCTTCTATGGCTCCAGTACATATGTCAGTTATATCTCATTTCCATTAAAATATCTCACAATTGGTCTGTTTATTATCATTCTCGGAGCGGCCATCTTTGAGATGGCAACCGGATACCGCCTGGGACACGGTATTTTTATCGTCGCCATCGCCAAAAGCTATGCGGAAAATGTCACACTCCTGTGCATGTACATCTACTTCCTGCTTTACGGCCGCCTTCCTTCTTATAATGCTCTTGATTCCACCGGAATTACGGTTGCTCTGACTGTCATTACATTCCCGCTGATATACCGTTTCTTCCGGAAAATCCTGCGCCCTGCCCTGGATTATACGGCTTCCTTTTCCATATGGAATCAGGTATGGATCATTCCGATCTGCAACAATCTGCTCCATAACCTGTTGTTTTCCCTGAATATTTCCTCCCCTGACTCCACGCCGGATAAATTCTTCTACTATATTCCGCCTCTCTGGGTAATTCTGACATTTGCAACCTATTTCCTCATTATGAAAACGGTTCTTATTATTATTGAAAACGCGAACCTTTCCGAAAAGCTCAATATCTCTGAGACCGTCCTGGCTTCTCAGCGCAAACAGTCCGAAGTCCTTCAACTGCAGATTGAACAGACCAGCCGGCAGAGGCACGACATACGCCACCACCTTCTTGTGATAGATAACTATATCCGGACAAAAGATACGGAAGGACTGAATACTTATATAGAGAACTACCGCTCCTCTCTGACACCTGCAACGGACATTTTCTGTGAGAACCTTGCTCTGAATTCTCTGATCGGGTATTATAAAGAACTCTCGGGAACAATAGAAACTGCTTTCCAGGTTTCCATATCCCTCCCAAAAGAGCCTCTTCTGCCCGATATGGATCTGTGCGCCGTGATTTCCAATCTGCTGGAGAATGCCTCCGAAGCCTGTGCACGTATGAAATCCTCCGACAGATTTATCAATATTAAGATATCTGCAACCACCAATTCTCTCCTTGTTATCATCATTGAAAACAGCTACGAAGGAGATATACAAAGACTGGGAAATGCTTTCATTTCCTCCAAGAAAAAAGGACGCAAGGGGATAGGAATCTCCTCCGTCCTTAATATCACGGAACAATATAACGGAATATCCAAATTTGAATACCAGAATCAGATCTTCAAAGCATCTGTTCTGCTGAAAATAAAATAACAAAATTAATATCAAACTTTAAAGCATCCGCCTCCGATGAATTCCCGAAGCAGTGAATTCGTCGGTACGTTCTCGCTTCCGATTCCCACAAAGTAATCCAGGAATTTCAGCAGCCGCTTTGCTTCCAGATATTCCGGACAGTTTCTGTCGATCCCGAAAAGCAATGGCTCCACATATATCTTAAGTACAGCCAGCTCATAGATAAGCGTCGAGTTAAACATCACATCCGCCTCCTCCTGGAACGGAAAGATGAACTTCTCTTCTCCTCGCCGCACGGACTCCCACATCCTTATCGTTCTCTCCGCGGATGACCCTCTGGTACGGGCGTCTCTTACAATACGCCGAATCAGCCTTCCGTCCGTAGTCGGAATCCGGTCATGTTCGTCAATATTCAACTGCGTTAAAGCACTGATATAGATCTTGAACTTATTCTCATCTGCAAGTCTTTTCGTCAGCTTCGGATTCAGACAATGGATTCCCTCAATCACTAAGACGTCGTTCGGCCCCAGTTTCTTGGTCTGTGTACCGTATTCCTTATGCCCTGTCACAAAGTTAAAAGTCGGAAGCACAACCTCCTTGCCTGCAAGAAGTTCCTGAAGATGACGGTTGAACAATTCAACGTCCACAGCCTCCAGACACTCGAAATCATAAGCCCCTGTCTCATCTTTCGGGTTCTCTTCCCGTTCCACGAAATAATTATCCATAGCGATGGGATGCGGCGTCAGTCCATTTGCCCGAAGTTGGATAGACAATCTATGGGAGAACGTGGTCTTTCCGGAAGACGACGGACCCGCGATCAAAATAAATTTGATCTCCGGTCTCGCCGCAATCTGAGAGGCAATCTCCGCGATCTTCTTCTCCTGTAACGCTTCCTGAACCAACACAATATCATGGACGGCATTCTTCGTAATCTGCTCGTTCAGTTCGCCTACCGTCTCGATACCCTGCATATCTCCCCATTGAACCGATTCCTTCAGTACATGAAATAATTTATTCTGAGGTTCGAATGCCGGCACCTCTTTCGGAGACGCCGCTACAGGCATCTGCATGACGAAACCCTCATCATACAGATGGAGTTTAAAGTACTTCAGATATCCTGTACTTGGAACCATATAACCATAATGATAATCCTCAAATTCATTCAGGCTGTATATATTTACTTTGGATACTCTGCGGTAATGGAATAATTTTTCTTTATCATACATTCCGTGGCGGCCAAACAACTCGATAGCCTCATCCGTGCTGACGGAACGCTTATGAAGCGGCATATCTCTGTCCGCCATCTCGCGCATCCTTGCGTCAACTTTATCCAGAAATTCCTGATCCACGACGGCCCGGCCCTCCACCGTACAGTAATAGCCTTTGCTGACCGAGAAATGAATCCTCACCTTATCGACAGAGTCATGACCTGCCACATCATATATTGCTTTCACCAGCAGCAGGCTCATGCTTCTCTGATAAGTCCTGTGCCCGATCACGCCTGTCGTAGTCTCAAAACGAATGGAACAATTCTTCTTCAGAGGCTTAAAGAGCTCCTGAAGCTTGCCGTCGACGAATACAAGTACAATATCATCTTTATACTCTTTCTGATATTCTTCAGCAATTGTCTTATATGTCGTATCTTCCTCATACAGTCTGGTCTCTCCGCCAATCTGTACCTGATACATCTCTTTCCCCATATGCCACCTCTCCTTTTTTGATTTTATTCAGATTATATATTCACAAACGGATGACACACCGGCGCCGTAATGATCTGAACACCCTCCAGCTTCTTCCCAAGATAATCCTTCATATCCTCTACAAAGATATGCTCAAGTCCATAATGTCCTGCATCGATCACAGCCATTCCCTGTGCCGCGGCGTCAATCCCTTCATGATGTCCGATATCTCCGGTAATCAGCACATCCGCCTGCTTCTTTAACGCCTCGCCGATCACACTCTTACCGGAACCGGGACATATGGCAATCCTCTCTACCGTACGATCCGGATTACCGAACACTCTCACCGACTCCAAATGAAATGCACGCTTCACATCTTCGCAGCACTGTTTTAATGAAACCGCTTTCTCAAGCTGACCGATCCGCCCGATTCCCTCTTGTGCTTCACATGTCACCTCCAGCGCCTCCGGCTGCTTTAAGCCTATCATACTTCCGGATAAAGCCGCCATCCCCAGCACATCATAATTCGTATGCATCGCATAATATGAGATATCCCGGCGAATCAATCCAAGAATACGCCTTCCGATAAAATCCTGATTGGTAATCCGCTTCATACCGCTGAATATCAGCGGATGATGCGTAACCAGCATATCTGCCCCCTGCCGCGCCGCCGCATGTATCACTTCGTCCGATGCATCCAGCGCTATGTATATACATCTGACTTCCTTATCATCCCTTCCTGCAAGCAGTCCCACGTTATCCCAGTCTAACGCATATTCCTTCGGAAATCTCTGTTCTATAATATCTGTTACTTCTCTGCATAACATAATAATATTCCGCCTTCTTCTATATAATGATTATATTGTGCCAGTAATTATAATGATGCACCGGAATTAATACAGTAGCAGCCCAACGCCCGGCTGATAATCATCATCTCCCGCCTGATCTCTTCTCTGCGCTGCAATGCGCTCTCGCTGCCGACATGATGGTTAAGCTGTCTGAATATTCCTTCCCGAATCTCAAGTTCTCTGTGAAGAAATCTTTCCAACACAGGGTGTCTCTTCTCCAGAAGACATTTCCCGAAGATATATTCCCAATCCGTATACTGCGGCGGCTCGCCTCGGACTGCCCGGACTGCCCGCATCATGGGATAGAATTTTCCCTCTTCTTCCACCATATCTTCCTCAATGATATCCATATGATGATCTAAAAGATATTTCCGCACTCTCCAGACTTCTGACTGAGGCTGCAGCACGCATGCCTTGAGCGTATCTACGATCTCTTTTCCTTCTTCCAGAATCCGAATGATCAGGCCGCCTCCCATGCCTGCCGCAATCATCGTATCCACTTCCCCAGGTTTAAGTGCGCTAAGCCCGTCCGACATCCTTGTCTCAATCTTCTCCTTAAGCCCATGCCCTACAATATGCATCCTGGCACGCTCAAGGGGGCCTCCGTTAACATCCAGCGCGATCGCCTTAACCGCGATCTGCTGTTCTATCAGGTAGATCGGTATGTATCCATGGTCGGTTCCCACATCTGCAACAGAGGCGCCCTCTGTCACAAGACCTGCAACCGCATAAAGTCTTTTTGATAGTTCCATAGGCGCCTCTTTCTTAATCCAGATAATCTCTTAATTTTCTGCTCCGGCTTGGGTGACGGAGTTTCCTCAGCGCTTTCGCCTCAATCTGGCGGATACGCTCCCTGGTAACATCGAATTCCTTCCCGACCTCCTCGAGTGTGCGCGCGCGTCCGTCGTTCATACCGAACCGTAATCTTAATACCTTCTGTTCCCTCTCTGTCAGCGTATCAAGAACCTCATCCAACTGTTCTTTCAGAAGAGTCTGAGCCGCCGCCTCCGCAGGCACCGGAACATTATCATCCTGGATAAAATCTCCCAGATGGCTGTCCTCTTCCTCACCGATCGGCGTCTCCAGAGAAACCGGCTCCTGTGAAATCTTAAGGATCTCCCGTACACGCTCCACAGGCATGTCCAATTCTTCCGCGATCTCTTCCGGCGTAGGTTCACGCCCCAGCTCCTGCAATAACTGTCTGGACACACGGATTAACTTGTTAATCGTCTCTACCATATGAACAGGGATACGGATCGTCCTGGCCTGATCCGCGATAGCCCTCGTGATGGCCTGGCGTATCCACCAGGTCGCATAGGTACTGAACTTGAAACCTTTTTGATAGTCGAACTTCTCCACTGCCTTAATAAGACCCAGATTCCCTTCCTGGATAAGGTCCAGGAACAGCATTCCGCGCCCCACATAACGCTTCGCAATACTGACAACCAGACGCAGATTCGCTTCTGCAAGACGCTTCTTGGCGTCCTCATCGCCATCCGCCATCCGCCTTGCCAGATCTACCTCTTCATCCGCAGTCAAAAGCGGCACTTTTCCGATCTCTTTCAGATACATACGCACCGGATCTTCGATACTGATCCCGTCCGGAACGGACAGGTCTATCTTCTCCATATCCACATCGTCTTCATCTGAGATCAGAAGATCAACGTCATCCAGACCATCGTCATCATCCCCACTGATGCGCAGCACGTCAATATTGTGCGTCTCCAGATATTCGAATACCTTCTCCATCTGATCCGGCTCAAGCTCCATATCTGAAAAGAAATCGTTAATTTCCTGTACTTCCAGTATGCTTTTCTTCTTTTTTCCCAGAGAGACCAGTTCCTTTAATTTCTCTTCAAATTTCACTATGTTTTCTTCCATATAGTGTCCATCCTCTCATCGCTTGCTTATATTTTATCCTTTATTAATAGAAATATGCAGTTTTTGAAGGTCCTTAAGCTCCCTTTTTGCATTCATCAGTAACTGAAGACCCTTCATATCCATAGGATCCAGGCTTTTTACGGCTTCGTCGATACTGTGATTCTTTACTCGGATCAAAGTCTCCTTCAGCGCCTTCTCCTGCTCTCCCTGTGTCGTAAGCTCCCTGATCTTCGTATGAAAAAGGCTTGCAACTTCCCGATGTTCTTCTTCATCTGTAAAATGATTCATAATCTTTGCCGGATTTACTTGTCCCTCTGCATACTGCTCATAGAGCAGAGCCGCGACCGTTCTGTATAAATCCCCGGAAAAATCTGCCGGAGTTATATACTGCCCGATCTGCCGGAAGACTTCCTCATCCTCTATCAGCCATGTCAACAGTATCTTCTGAGACTTCTGCATCCCGTCTTCTTTCTCCTTCGCATGAACATCTGCCGTCTTCGGTCTCTTGGCCGGCTGTGCCTGCCCCGTCTGGACGGCAACCCTGCTCACCAGTTTCCGCAGATCTTCATATCCCACGTGATACGCTGACGCCACCGCTTCTATGTAATTATTACGCTCAATCTCTTCATCGAACTCCGTAAGCCTCCTTGCCGCCTCCCTCATAAAATCCGTCTTGCCCTCCGGAGCGTTCAGATCATAACTACGTTCCAGCACCTCCAGGCTGAACATAAATCCGTTTCTTGCCTTTTGAATCCTTTCTTCAAAAGCGTCTGCTCCAAGATTCTTGATAAATTCATCCGGATCTTTATAAGGATCCATGCGGATTACCTTCGCAGTAATCCCTACGTCTTTCAATATCGGCACCGCGCGGAGAGCCGCCTTCGTCCCCGCCTCGTCGCTGTCATATGTCAGATAGACTTCTCTTACATATCGTTTGATTAATGAAGCATGTCCCGGCGTCAGCGCTGTTCCCAGCGATGCCACCGCATTCGTAAATCCTGCCTGATGCAGCGAGATGACATCCATATATCCTTCACACAGCAGAAAATAAGGTCTCTTCGAACTGCGTGCTCTGTGAAGACCATACAGATTCCGGCTCTTATCGAATATCATCGTCTCCGGAGAATTTAAGTACTTCGGCTTCCCGTCTCCCATGACACGGCCCCCGAAACCGATCACACGGCTGTTTGCATCCATGATAGGAAACATGACACGGTTCCAGAACTTATCATAAGCGCCCTGCCGTTCATCCACACTGATCAGCCCGGCCTTCGAGATCATATCGGCGGAATAACCTTTGCCTCTTAGATATTGATACAGATCATCACTGTACTTATTAGAATATCCCAGGCCAAAAGCCTTGATCGTATCGCCGCTTAATTCCCTGTTCTTCAGATAGGCAAGAGCCTGAGAACCCCTCTCGCTCTTCAACTGAGCATAATAATACCGGGCCGCCGCCTTATTAATCTCTAAGAGAATTGCTTTTGTATCCGCCCTCTCCCTTGCTTCTTTGGAATATTCCTGCTGAGGAAGTTCTACTCCGGCACGGTCTGCCAGAAACTTTAACGCTTCAAAGAATGAATAATTCTCATATTCCATTAAAAATGTAAACACATTGCCGCCCGCACCGCATCCAAAGCAGTAATACATCTGCTTTAATCTGCTGACAGAAAAGGAAGGTGATTTCTCATTATGAAACGGACAAAGCCCGAAATAGTCCCTCCCTTTCTTCTGCAGTTTCACATATCCGGATATCACATCTACGATATCATTTTTAGATCTTACTTCTTCAATTACTTCATCGGAATAATACATAATCTACACCCTCATATATAATATTCGACAAAAGTATTTGATTTCCTTTAAAATTTCCACTAATTTTTCCATGATTCCGGAATAAAATATTCTTCAAACTTCTTGACCGCATAAGTATCCGTCATCCCTGCTATGTAATCACACACAATCTGCTCCCTGCATGCCTCGCCTCCCTCCATCACCTTGAGAAACTGCTCGGGCAGGAGCTCCAGATGCCGGATGTAGTATTCATACAGCCTGGTGACCATATGGATTGCTTTCTCTTCTTCTCTCTTCGCAGCCGAATTCATATAAACATTCTCATACATAAACTTCCGAAGTCCCATCGTCGCCGCCATAACCTCCGGCGACATCTGTATCTCCGGTTTATCCATACTATGAATGATCACATCATGAACCATCGTATCCAGACGTATCCTGGTGGACGTCCCCAGTATCTTCCTGTATTCACAGGGAATATCTTCTTCTTTTAATATATTTCCCCGGACTGCATCGTCTATATCGTGGTTTATATACGCAATCTTATCCGACAGACGCACGATCTCACCTTCTAACGTATGCGGCGTACAACTGAACTTATGGTTTCGGATCCCATCCCGCACTTCCCATGTAAGATTAAGACCCTCTCCCTGCTTCTCCAGGCATTCCACTACACGTACACTCTGGTCATTATGCCGAAATCCCAACGGACAGACTTTATTCAGTGCATATTCTCCCGCATGCCCGAATGGCGTATGCCCCAGATCATGCCCCAGGGCAATCGCCTCCACCAGATCTTCATTCAGCCTGAGGGCTTTTGCGATCGTTCTGGCATTCTGCGATACTTCCAGCGTATGTGTAAGCCTGGTTCTGTAATGATCGCCCTTCGGCAGCAGGAATACCTGCGTCTTCTGCTTAAGCCGCCGGAAAGCTTTGCAGTGGAGGATCCTGTCCCGGTCCCGCTGGAATACCGGACGGATATCACATTCCTCCTCCGGCTTTTCCCTTCCTGCGGAATCACGGCTTCGCATGGCATACTTGCTTAAATATTCTTCCTCCTGAAGCTCCATCTGCTCTCTGATCGTCATCTTCTCGTTCCCAAACATATCCTTACCTCAGCCAAAGATCATCGAAGCCTCTCCTCAATCGCTTCTACTACACTCTCTAACACCTTAATCCTCGCATAGTACTTGCAGTTGCCTTCCACTACAATCCAGGGCGCATTCGGCGTAGAAGTCCGAATCAGCATCTCATTGACCGCCTCTTCGTACTGATCCCATTTCTCCCTGTTCCGCCAGTCTTCATCCGTAATCTTCCACTGCTTCTCCGGATTCTCCTGCCGCGCTTTGAACCGCCTTGCCTGCTCATCCTTATCAATCTGCATCCAGAACTTTAAGACGATCGCTCCCGCATCCGTCAGATCCTTCTCCATGGCGTTGATCTCCTTGTATGCTCTCTGCCATTCCTGCTTCGAACAAAATCCCTCGATCCGTTCCACCATGACTCTTCCGTACCAGGTTCTGTCAAAGATCGTCACATGCCCTGCTTTCGGCATATCTGTCCAGAATCTCCAGAGGTAATGATGCGCTTTCTCAATATCATTCGGCGACGCGGTAGGATGCACCACATATCCCCGGGGATCCATCTTCTCTGTAAGGCGTTTAATCGCGCCGCCTTTACCGCCCGCGTCCCATCCTTCGAACCCTAACACTACCGGGATCCGCCTGCGGTAAAGTTCTCCGTGAAGCTTTTCCATCTTCTTCTGTAACTTTTCCAGACGCTTCTTATACTCTTCCTTCGTGTATGTAAGGCTTAGATCTGCCTTTCCCAGGACGGACTCCTTCTCTACTCCCGTCCATACATTCGTATATTCTTCTTCCTCGTCTTTCCTGAGGTTCACTTCTTCTTTCTTCCTGTTCTGCTTCCTTACTTCTTCTACCTTCTCCGCCAGCGTCTGAACCACGATCGCATAGATCTTTGCCGTAGCAAACCTTCTGTCCACTGCCTCCACGATATTCCACGGCGCATACTCTGTATCCGTGCGGGTCAGCATATCCTCATTGACTTTCTGGTACTTGTCAAATGATTTGTTGCGCTTCAGGTCGCCTTCACTCACTCGCCATGCCGTCTCGTCAGAACTCAATAATTTATCAAAACGCTTCTTCTGCTCCTTCTTATCTATCGCAAGAAATATCTTGATGATCACCATACCGTCCGACGTCAGCTGCTCTTCGAAAGAACAGATCGAACGATACGCGTCCGCCAGTTCGCTTTTCTTCGTCTTCTTGTCAAACCGGTCGATCAGCACCTTACGGTACCAACTGCTGTCATAGATCGCAATCCGTCCTTTTTGCGGCATCTTCGTCCAGAACCTCCACATAAACGGATGCATCTTCTCTTCTTCCGTCTCGTTCTTGACCGCATACACTTCGAATCCTCTCGGATCAAGAGCTTTTATAAGCTCACTGATCTGCACGCCCTTCCCGGACGCTCCGTATCCTTCCAACGCGATCATAACAGGTATCCCTAACTCTCTGCATTCTCTTTGAAGTTTGCCAAGTCTCGTCTCTAACTTAGCAATCTTCTCCTTGTATTCAGTTTTGCCCAGTGATTTTGTTAAGTCAAGTTTCTCTAACATAATCTCCTCCTTGATTCATGCAAAATTTGTCCTGTCTTATTAGATTTTTTGATTTTGATTCTATTATACACCATATTGACCATATATATTGAATATTTTTTCAAAATTTCTCAATTATAATCTAATATAATATAATCTTATCTTTTGATTCCTATTCATACCAACTCTGGCGTACGCAGATTGTGCAGCCGGAAAAGCAGACGGCTGGCAAGTAAGCAGTAATGAATGACTAAATATATGTTGCCAAAACAACATAGCAGACTTATGATAAAAGAAAGAATGTCATAACTTCTCGGAATCTCAATGAATGAGATTCTAACCAAAGATTGACAACTGAATATCGTGCAGGAAAAGAAATTAGAGAAAAATGGACATAAACTTTGGACATAGCGGGTACTATGCCTTGAAAAATCTTATGGAATCGCTTAATATATCATTATTAGGCGGCTAAACCTAAGAATGATTTTTGAAATGCCTCGACAGAGGGCATTTCCCAGGCATCAAGGTGTTGGAGCATTATGATGCCGTAGAGGCGGCAGTACCACATCTTCGTAGAGCGGTGCCTGCCGTCTTCTAATTTATAGTCCTCTTTCTCGCGCTTGTTGGAGCGTTCCACGGAAGTTCTTCTATCATATTCCGTTTCCCATGCTTTAGAGTCCCTTGGCGGTATGTTAAATAACCTTGGATTGTCATCGGTAAAGATGTGTACGGTTCTTCCATATTTCGCCGGTGAACAAGGGTGTTCACAGAAGCAGCCACGTTTCCGGTTTGACTTCGGGCACCGGTATTTTGCCCGGTGTTTGGCAGCTTCATATCCATCTTTATGCATACGTAAGCCCAACTTACAGACAGATACACCATCATCATCAATTGTAAAATCGTCCTTATAGGTAAAATGCCCGGTATGACCGGGATTGAGGTCGATAAACGGTGTGATATCTTCCCGTCTGCAGTATTCATAAACAGCGTAAGCGTCATGTGCAGAATCCAGAAGGAGCTTTTCAATCTGGAATTCCGGAAGATACGCTTTCATGGTGAAAAAGGAATGCAGGAAGGAAAGCATATCATGCCGGGAGGCCNGCTCTAAAAGCGGAAACACAGGGAGGTCGCTGAAGGAATCGGAAGCCACATACATGTAGAGGTGGTAGCCGAAGAAATAACATTCCCGGTGGGAGTCCCATCCCCAGTTACAGTCGGGTTGGGAATAATGACGTTTGCAGTTACAAGAAGAACAGCCTTTCTCCTTACAATGACAAATGCGTTTTTTCCGCTGCTGTGCGGCAGTACGGACAGGGGTGCCGTCACCGGCAAGAGCCAAGTGCCGGGGATCGACCAACCCCCTGTGGATGGATTGGTTCAGAAACTGCTGCTGATAAAGCCGGAAAATGAGGAAAAAGGGATTCTCAGGCTTTAAATGCCAGCGTTCCAGCAAGGGAAGAAGTTTTGAAGCAGTGCTGGAAGAATCGCAGGGAGTCTTATCACCTTTCTTCTTCCCCTTGGGAGTTTTCTTCATTTTAGGGAACCGGTCTTTCGGGGAAAGGTTGTTGGAGTCATCCTGCCAGATGCGGGAAAAGAAATCATAAAAAGTACCGACACCAGGGGTATCACCGAAAGAGAAACCGCTGAGGATAGCATAAAGAGGAGTTTCCTTGAGCATGCGGCACCAGACAGTGATAGAAGACACTTTTAGTTTCAAAGCAAGCAGATAGGAACGCAGCATGCAGGAAGGGAGCCTTGGTTCCGGGCCAAAAACAGAGTAACATTCCCGCATGATAGAATCCGTCTGGGAAAGATCGAGATACCAGAACTGCACGATATAATCCCAGGTGCTTTTTGGAAGCACAAAGGGATCAGGATAAAATTTAAGAAACTGGGATACGAAAGTATCCTGATAGGCGGCATGGCCGCCGGGATTTGTAGGTAACAAAGAAATCGCCTCCAGTCGATTGAAATAAAATATAATCAATCGGCTTCGCCGCAAATTTTGAGCGATTTGTCAAGTGTTTTTACAAAAAAAGTGGGTGATTTTTTTGCGATAGGGGTCTGAAAGCCTTATAAAATCAAGGCTGAAGATTCCGAGAAGTTAT